>NZ_JBVIYZ010000037.1:0-33685 GCF_055592085.1 Streptomyces sp. NPDC041135 | reverse complement strand
GCGCGATAGGACAGCGGGATTGCGCTCCGCGCAATCCCAGAAAGGCGCTGCGCGCCTTTCGCTGAACCCGCTCCGCGTGTTCAGGAATTCTCGCTTCGCGAGAATTCGGATTTCCGCTCCGCTCCAATCCTGTCCTGGCCGCTGCGCGTCCAGGACCAGGGGCGTCCGCTGCGCTCCCGCCCCTACCGGCTCCGCCGAGCAGCAGCGCGGGGAGGATGGGGCGTGAGGCCGTCAACGCCCCGCGCTCGGCGCCGAGGTGACCCTGCATCAAGTGATGCAGCACGTAGCTTTGGCAATGCCTGGACACCCCCGCAACGCTACCCCACCAGTCCTGTGCTTCAAAATGAGAGCCAGATCGGCTATGGAGACAGACCATACCCCCGCTGAAAGTCGGGAGTGCCCTACCGGCAATCTACTTCAGCCTCTCACCCGACCATCTCTGTCCAATTTAATCGAGCACCTTACCAACTTCCTCCAAAAAAACGTCAATGGCGGTAATGACATTGGATTCGAACTGCAGACAACTTGTTGACGTCTTTTTTTTTCTTGCGAATGGGCCTGGGCGGCCTGAATGTGCACAGCTTCTAGCTGTGCTCGTGCCCCAATTTCTGCTTGTTGCCGGGCGGCTCGGCCGGATATAAGCAATGCCACGGCAGACGCCGCGACACCGATCCCAGCTGCCCACAGGGCAGCCACGCCTTCCGATATCTCCATGGGTAGATCCTGGCAGGTAGCTCAATGAACGCCGGTGTCTCGGGGGTGAGTACCGTCGGCTCGTCTCCGATCCGGCGCTGCGATGCACGGGCGGGGTTGTGCTGGGTGTCCTTCGCCAGGGCGGCGAGGGAGCGGAGCCTTCATGATCGGCTGTGGGGGCCACTGAGCGCCGTTCTGGGCTGCGACGGGGGGAGTTTGCCCGTCGCAGCCCAGAACGGGCCAACTTGAGCCTCTTTCATCCTGGAGTCTCAGGAGTGAAGATCCAGAACATCACCGCAGGTCAGAGCTACTCAAGGCATCGTGCCGAGCCGAGGATGAAAGAGGCTCATTGAGCAACAGATGCTCAAGGCATGGCGTTTCTTTTCCTTGCTAATTGAGGGTGGGGTGTCACATGCACCTCCGGCCGCTTTGCGGCGATCCCGACTTCCTGCAGTTTGGATTTATTAATGCATTCACAAAGACGCGCTTGGCGTCCCTTGAGCGGGGCGTTGGCGGCAGTGGTTGTGGCGAGTGTGATCAGCGGGTCGGTGACTCCGGCTCTGGCCGCTACCGGTCCGCCGACCCTGCCCAAGCCTTTTTCCCTGCCCAATGGCGGTAGTGCTGCATCGGCGGGTGCGAAGGCGGGTTTCCTGCCGGGTTCGGGGAATGTGTCCGCGGACGGTGTGTTCTCGTACAGTATTCCGTTGGATGTTCCGGCGGGTCGTGCGGGGATGGCACCGTCGTTGTCGTTGGGATACTCCAGCGGCGGCGGGAACGGTGTGCTGGGGCTGGGGTGGTCGCTTGCGGGTATGGGCGACCAGCTGGGCCGGTGCGGCCAGGCTCCGGACACAGAAGGTTCCCGGACAGGTGTCCACTACGACGACAAGGACAGGTTCTGCCTGAACGGGCAGAAGCTGATCCTGGTATCGGGCGCGTATGGCGGGGACGGTTCGGAGTACCGCACAGAGAGCGGCCCGTTCGAGAAGATCAGAGCTGTGGGCGGTACGCAGGCGACGGGACCGGACAAGTTCCTAGTCTTCGCCAAGGACGGCCGCACGCTCACGTATGAGGCGCGAGTTGCGCAGCGTGCGGAGGACGGGGTGTCGCTGCAGTCGCTCACGCGGATCTCCTCCGACGAGAGCGGTAACTTCGATCCGGACGGTTCGGTCGAGACGAAGTTCGATCCCAGTGGCCGGCATCAGGTGACGGGGACGCCGCGGGTGACGTGGCTGTTGTCGGAGGTCGCGGACCGTTCGGGCAACAAGATGGGGTACGAGTACACCGAGGAGGTGACGAAGGGGCAGGAATTCCTCCTCGACAAGATTCGCTACACCTACGGTGACGGCAAGGAGGCGGAGCGCCGGGTCGAGTTCCGGTACGAGGATCGGCCCGATCCGTCGTTCAGCTATGTTTCGGGTGTGCGGTACGGCGTGTCGAAGCGCCTGACGCAGGTGGACATGTATGCCCCGAACCCGGGCGCGACGGCTTTGGTGCACTCCTACAAGCTGTCGTACCTGCCGGTGGACACCTCGCACCGGCACAGTGTGCTGTCGCAGGTGCAGAAGTGCGGCGCCAAGGGCGGCTGCCTGCCGGCGAAGAAGTTCACCTGGTCCGACTCGCTGGACGCCCCGCTGTTCACCACCACCACGCGAGGCGGTTCGCTCCCACTGGATGCTTCCGGGCCAATGAACAACTGGGCCGCGACCAATGTGCAGGACCTGGACGACGACGGCGCCGACGACCTGGTCTTCAGCACCGGCGGCTCCCATCCCAAGCAGAGCGCGGTCCTGGGGGGTTCCCGCAAGGCCGACGGCACCGTCGATCCGCTGGCGTCGGAGAAGGCGCTTCAGGACGCGGCCGGGGCCGGGATCGGGGCATGGCCCAGCGGCGCCGAGGGCCGGGTGCACGAGAGTCGTCCGGTGGACATCGACGGCGACGGCGTCAACGAGTACGTGGTGCGCTACTCCGTCAACGGTGACGAGGGACTGCACGACAAGGTACTGCGCTGGGACAAGACCGCAGGAAAGTTTGTGGCCACCGGCATCCAGTTCGGCCAGGCCTACTTCGAGGACTGGGCGGACGTGAATGGCGACGGCCTGCTCGACCGCATCGCCAGCACCCCCGACCCGCTCCCGGGCGATGACAACACCAACCAGACCGCAGTCAATGGTTTCATCAAAGTCCAGATCAACAAGGGTGGCGGCCAGTTCGAGGCCCCCACTGGCGGCCTCGACACGGCCTGTGCCCCCGGTGTCGCACGGGACATGGACGGCGACGGTAAATCGGATTATCAGTACAGCAGTACTGATAACTCTTTCTGTAACGATTCGTGGCAATACGATGCATCTAGTATCAACGCCGGTCTTTCGGACCCGACGCGTACTGAGCAGATTCAGCACCTGTCTTCCACGCGCGACCTGGTCAAGCGGTTCTCGGCCGATCCTTTTCTCAACCCTCAGCCGTCGAAGGGCATGGACAACACGCCCACTGGTGTTCCCAACTGGCCGGCGGACTGGGCTTACGAACACGAGTTCGATAATCCTCTGTTTTCCTGGAAGTCGTTCCAGGGTGATTTCAACGGTGACGGGCTGAAGGACACCTTGATGGTGCCGACGGCGCGGAAGTCGGACGGCACGTATGAGCAGTCGATGGTGCTGTGGAACACCGGCCGTGGTCTGCACTGGGATCTGAAGCGGATTTCTGTCGCGCATGATGATCTGGCTGATCTGCAGATCGGTGACGTGAACGGCGACGGGCGGGACGACATCGTCTCGTTCTACAACGAATATTTGTCGGTGGACCGCAAGGACAAGGACAAGCCGGAGGACGACGCGATCAGCGTCGGTGCGGGCGGCGGAAGCCGGATCAACATCCTGTTCCCGAACGGCAGTAACGGCGATGCCACGCGTCCGTGGTCGAACTACCAGATGAACGTATCGGCCGGTCAGTACCAGGCGGATATGATGAACGGCCGTCCGTTCTCGCGGTTGGGTGATTTCAACGGTGACGGCCGTCTGGACATCGTGAAGAACGACGGCGGGCTAGCCGTGATGACGCAGAACGCGTCGCAGCCGGACCGGATCACGGCGGTGTCGGACGAGAACGCGCCCAGGCCGCGGGTGGAGGTGGAGTACTCCAACACCTGGGCGGAGAAGCCGTCGAAGATCGCCGACAACACGTGCGACGCGCCGCTGGTGTGTGTGCGGGGCGGTATGACGGTGGTGCGCAAGCTGACCTCGCACGAGGACGGCTACGACAAGGACAAGCCGCGCAGTACGTACTATTCATATCAGGATCCGGTGATGCACCGCCGACAGGGCTTCATGGGGTTCGGCACGTTCAGGGTGTGGGATCCTTCGCGCCCGTCCGAGACGGTCACCACGTTCGACAAGCGCACCAGTGCCAACGGCGGGCGGGTCTACCCGTTCGCGCACCTGCCCAAGACGGTGACGACCACCACCCCGGTACTCAGTGACGAGCAGGTAGCGGCCAAGCCGACCACGGCCAAGGCCCGGGTGGAAAAGACCGTCAACACCTACGACATCACGACGCAGACCCGGCTCAACAGCGTCTCCACCTACCAGGTGATGCCGCAGAAGACGGTTGCCACCTCGGCGGAGGCGAACGTCGCCGTCGACTGGACTGCCGACCACGTGGCGAACGCGAACATGGAGCAGCACTTGGTGGGCACTGCTTCCGCGCCGCACCGCACCGTCACCTCCACCTCGGAGTTTGACGAATACGGCAACCAGACCAAGGTCACCTCGGTTACCTCCGGCACCGGTAAGGGGCTGAGCACCAGCGAGACAGTCAACGGTTTCGACCACAGTGCCGTACGGCTCTCGAACTGGCTGGTGGCGGTGCCCGCCGACACCACGGTCACCTCCCGCGAGGCGATCGGTCAGGTCGAGCTCAGCGCCTCGGCGGACACGCTCACGCTGACCGGGCACGGCCTGGCTGATGGGGAGGAGGTCGTTCTGTCGGCGTTCAGCAAGGCCGCGGGCCTGGATGACAAGAGTGTGTATGTGGTGCGTGATGCGACCGCGAACACCTTCAAGGTCGCCGCAAGCCAGGGCGGCGGTGCACTCGATGTGACTGCCGATGCGAGTGCGGAGGTCTCCGTCAAGGCGGCTGCGCCGGTCACCCGGCACACCGACTACACCGCCGACACGCTGGGCCGCGTCTACCGGGTGGAGGTGGAGAAGGACAACCCCGACGACGATGTGCGCTCCAGCAGCGTGACCACCATCGGCGCCAACGGTGTGCCCACCAAGATGGTGGCCTCTGCACCGGGCCGCCCGGACCGCATCGTCCATGCCGAATACGAGCCCGTGTTCGCCGGCCAGCCCGACGAGGACCTCTATGCCTCGCAGGTCTGGGCCGAGCGCGCGGACGCGAACGCTGCCTACCGGCCCTCGTCCTGGTCCGCAGTACAGCCGGCCTACGGCATCACCGTCGCCGCCCAGGACATCAACGGGGTGCAGTCGAGCATCGCGTTCGACGATCTCGGTCGCACCACCAGCGCGACCGCCGACAGCGCGCCGAAGGTGACCACCGCCTACAGTCCGGTCAACGACAGCACCGGTCAGATGATCGGCACAGCTGTCGCCACCACCACCGCCACCGGCACGGCTGGCAAGAACGCCGTCGCTACCGCCTATACCGACCAGGTCGGGCGCTCCCGGTTCTCCGCGGTGACCGGTTTCGACGGCAAGACCATCACTACCGCCCAGACCTACGACCGGCTCGGGCGGGCGGCCGGCACCACCCGGCCCACCACGACCACGACCACGGCCGGGGAGAGCCACACCTACTACGACACCCTCGACCGGGTCATCAAGATCGTGACCGCGGACGGCAAGGAAGCCACCACCTCCTACCCCGACCCGTTCACCATCACCTCCACCGACATCGCCGGCCGCACCAGCGACATCGTCTCCGACAACGCCGGACACGCCGTCAAGGCCGTCCACCACTACACCAAGCCCGACAAGACCGCGGCCACCGCGAGTGCGACCTCCCAGTACGGGCCCTTCGGTGTGGTTCTGAAGTCGACGGACGACAAGGGCAACACCACCACCACCGGCTACGACGTCCTCGGACGTCCGGTCACCGTGAGCGATCCCGACCGCGGCAAGGTCACCACCGCCTACTACGGTGACGGCCTGGTCGACACCCTGACGCACAACGGGTCCAACAACACCATCACCCATACCTACGACGACCTCGGCCGCCTCACCGGTGCCAAACACCACGACGCAGGCGCCAACAAGGACACCACCCAGACCTTCGTCTTCGACACCGCCACGAACGGCAAGGGCCAACTGGCCACCGCCACCAACGTCGAGGACAAGGTCACCACCGCCTTCCGCTACGACAGCCTCGGCCGCACCCTGGGCACCGACCTGACCGTCGAGGGAACCGTCTACAGCAACGACACCACCTACGACACCCTCGGCCGCCCCACCACCGCCACCTACCCCCAGACCAGTGCCGGCCGCATGCAGCTCGCCAGCACCTACAACGACTACGGCTACCTCACCGACATCAAAGACACCACCACTGGTGCCCCCGGCACCGCGCTGTGGCACGTGGATGCCATGAACGCCGACCTCGCCCTCACCAGCGCGAAGATCGGCCCCACCGGAGCCATCAGCCAGACCAACGCCTACAACCCCACCACCGGACGCCTGGAGAACCAGACCACCACCGGCACCGGCGGCAAGCTGCAGGACATCAGCTACGGCTACTACGACGACGGCAACCTGCACACCCGCACACAGAACGACCTCTCCACCGGCAAGGCCGACCGCGTCGATTCCTACACCTACGACGACTTCAACCGCCTGGCCTCCTGGACCCTGACCAACAACGCCAACATCCCCCGCACCAGCACCTACACCTACGACACACTCGGCAACCTCACCAAGGTCACCAACACCGGCGACAACCTTCCCGCCACCGAAACCCGCACCCACGGCAGCTCCGACCCCAAGGCCGGCCCCCACGCCCTCACCGCCGCCACAGCCACCACCCTCGGCGGTGCCGAAACCTACGAATATGACACGCAGGGCCGCCTCACCCTCGCCAAGGACGCCGCAGGCAAAGCCTTCCGCACCACCGTCTACAACGCCTTCGACCTCCCCACCACCATCACCGACAAGAACGGCAAAACCACCAGCTACCTCTACGACGCCTTCGGCAACCGGGTGAAGAAGACCGATCCCGATAACGCCACCACCGTCTACGCCGGCGGCTTCGAAAAGCGCACCACCTCCGACGGCAAGGTGACGTACGTTCAGTACCTGCCGAACGGCATTGGGCAGGCTGTGACCATCGGCGCCACCACCACCATCGAGTACACCCTCACCGACAAGCAGGGATCGACCGCCGCCACCACCGACAAGACCGGCAGCACCGTCACCAACCCCGGCTTCTACGACCCCTGGGGTCAGACCATCACCGTCGCGGGCGCCCCCGCAACCAGTACCCCAGGCGATATCACTCACGGCTACACCGGCCACGAGATGGAAAACAACCTCCGCCTCATCAACATGAACGGCCGCACCTACGACCCCGCCTCCAAAACCTTCAACACCCCCGACCCCATCACCACCAACCACCCCTACACCTACGTCAACGCCAACCCCACCAACTACACCGATCCCACCGGATACGAGCCCTACACCACCAACACCGACGGCACCTCCGGCTACGGCGCTGGCATCCCCGGCGGCGACATAAGCGGCGTAGAGTACAGCATCGGACTTATGTACGGTCAGCCCGCTGACAACGCAGCAGCCGTCCCCACTCAAAGCGGCTGCGGCCCCGTCATCGACGGTCCCGGCTGCGTCCAAAGTGGCGGCTTCCAAGCCAGCTACAGCGACATGACCGGCCTCGACATGAGTCCCGGCATTTACACCGGGCCCACCAACCTCCTCGTCGGCTCCCCAGGCGGCCGCACAGCTCCCGACGCACGCCCCGGGAATGCCATCCCCAACGACGCACTCTGGGACGGAGCATCCGGCGCCGCCGCCGACAGCTACATCGACCCCAGCGACTTCTACTGGAACGACAAATGGGGCGACGCAATCGCCGGCCAAGCCATCTGGCTCATCCCCAGCGCCACACCTCTCATCGCTGAAAGAATCGCCATAGCCGAAGCAGCAAGCGCCATGGACACCCTACTCGCCGAAATCACCGCATCCAATCAAGCAATTGCCACGGAAGCAACAACTATAACGAGCGAAATAATGGCCGGAAGCAGAGGAAAAGCACTTGTACCTGGACCCACTACCGGGCTAGCCGACGACGCAGCCGCAGTGGCTCAAAGGATCGAGGGACTTCCCGGACAGCGAGTATTCTACGTGAATCACGCGGGTGAGGCAGTAGGAGTAAGAGAGAACCCAGGACTCATCACCTTCGACACAATAACTGATAAGCGATTCGTTAGACTAGCGGCAGAACGTTCGGCCGCCTCAAAGCCGGGAGTCAATTTCAATATTGGAAGCGGCGTAGATGGGGACGCGGCAGGAACGCTGGCCCCCAGGTCGAAATTCTTTGACCAGGATATCCAAATTTTCAATGGCGGAGACATGATCAAAAATTCAGGCATGGATCATAATGTTTTCGACCTCTCTCATGGTCCACACGTCGAAGGTTTCAAGAATGGACTGAATGGTCAAGAAACCAGCATTGGCGCATTCTGCTTCAGCTCCTTTTGCGGTAAGCTTCCCTAAAGCGCTGCCCCATAAATGAGCTTCTTCGAGCGGGCCACCGATCGGGTGACGGTCCGTGAAGCGCAACGAGCGAGGCCCCCGGGCAGTTGATCGAGATGTCTGACGTCTCAACCACACTGCTCAGGGGCCTCGTTGGTCATCTATCCTGCCGCACTCGACCTGCCACATGCGCTCGTGGAGTGGGTCATCATGCTCATCGTCACCCGTGAGGGTGACCGGCGCTGCAAGCTTCGTCCGTCCCAACGCGCGATGGTGGCACTGGTGTACCTGCGCGAGCACACCACCCTGGCGAAGGTCGCTGCCGGGTTCGGGATCAGCGAGTCCACCGCCCACGCCTACACCAGCGCGGTCATCCACCTGCTCGCCGAACGTGCACCGGGTCTGCTGAAAGTCCTGCGCGAGGCCGACCCCGACTTCGTCCTGCTGGACGGCACCATCGCCGAGTGCGACCGGGTCGGCGACTCACGCGCGGACTACTCCCACAAGCACCGCCGGCACGGTGTGAACGTGCAGGTGGTCACCGATCCGGAAGGCCGGCTGTTGTGGCTTCGCCCGCGCTGCCGGGCCGGGCTCACGACCTGACCGCCGCCCGCACTCACCCAATCATCCGCATCTGCGAGCGCCAGGGCGTCCCTGTCCTGGCCGATCTCGCCTACCAGGGCGGTGGCCCCTGGCTGACCACGGGCATCAAACGCAGACCCCTGCAGGAACTGACCCCCACCGAGAAGACCGTCAACCGAGGACGAATCGCCCGTCACCGGTCCGGGACAGACACCGGGAAACGTGACCTTTCTGCACACGAGTGGCGTCCTGCCCATCTGCCGCCGGACACCAGGCCGCTGCCCTCGGTGACCCCCTATGACCGTTGCTCCGACGTCGTCGCGCCAGCGACGGCGTCCACCGAGAGGGAGAAGCCCAGTGACCCTGCCCCGCCAGCGAGGCTTGACCGAACAGGCCGCCGACGCCGCCATCGACACCGCCTGCCGCATGCTGCGGCTTCCGTCGATCCGCAACGAGTTCTCCGACATCGCCGACCGGGCGGTGAAGGACCAGATGACCTACCGCGGCTTCCTCGCCGAACTTCTGATGGCCGAGTGCCGAACTGCTCTTCCAGGTGCTGACCGAGCGCGAGGAGAAGAACAGCGTCGCCATCGCCTCCAACGAGTCCTTCGGCGGCTGGACGAAGACGTTCACTGACCCCCGGCTCTGCGCGGCCATCGTGGACCGCCTGACCTTCAACGGCACGATCATCGAGACTGGCACCGACTCCTTCCGGCTCGCCTCCGCTCGGGCCCGGGCCGAAGCACCAGCCAAGGCCGTCTGACAGCTGCCTCTCAACCCGCTACCCTTCGCAGGTGGCGGGGCGCTGACCAGCCGGTTGTCACTGGCCGAGGGCACCGTTCTGCTCCAAGCCGTCCATGAACTGCTCGTGCACCCTCAGCTCACGCCCTCTGCCTGGGCTCGTCAGAACGATGGTCTTCGCCTCCGCGAGCGATGTGGGACCCGCCCCCAGCAGTTCACGCGTGATCACCACGGCATCAAGCACCTCGACCCGGCGCTCACTCAGCAGCCACTGCACGGCAGCCATCCCGCCGTCCCCGGCCAACAGCGGTCGGCACTCGTCGACGAGCGCTTCAAGGCGGGCCGTCCTCTCCGGGCTCCATCCTCTGATCGCCATCGCGCTGTTCCTTCCCTCGCGGATCCGAACTCCTCCCCGATCATCCCGGACGCTCGGACATCAGACCGCCTTCATTTCTCGTGAACATCAGCGAGCCAGTGGATCACCAACTGCCCCCAGACTGCTGAACAAACGCTGCCGCTTGAAGTGAACGAAGCCATGCGCGGTCTGCGCGACCTCCTCCCCATAGGGCCGGACCCCGAGCCCGTCTCAGTCCACGACCGCCACCCACACCTGCGGGCGGACCACGGCCGCCACCGCCAGGCTGGGCAGCCCCGCACGTCGGCAACAGGCCAGGTCGAGGACGTCACGTTGCTGCACCCCTGCTGATCCACTCCGAGCCGCTCGGTCATGGCTGCATCGACTTGCGCCGCCGTCCAGGAGTAGGCCTCGCAGACAGGGTGCATACACTCTTTCGCAGGTGGGCCGCAAATGGGATGTCCGACCGGATGTTGCGGGCCGCTCAGGCGAAGGTAGGCCGGGTGGCGTCGAGTGGCCAGTGTCGGTCGATTTCCATGGCTGTCCGGGCTCACCAGCATGAGGCCGGGACACGGATTAGGGCTCCGCGGCCTGGGCCTCGACCGGTCCGGAGGCGGGGCTGCCCAGCGAGATCGCCTGGTTTCGGGAGGAACCTCGACGATCCCTGGGAAGGTCTGCGTTGAGGCAATCTCATTCTCTGGGGGCTCGAATCGCGAAGCGGCCCGCCAGGGTTGCCGGCGGGCCGCTACGAGCTCTCAGAGCAAGAGGGTTTCCTTGACGGAAAAGTAAGTCATTTCCGCTCGGAAGTTTTGATGGATGATCCTATGGAATTTCAGTGGGTGGCCGTATCGACGAGGTTGGGGAAATTGTTGCCGATACCAGGCCACGGCGATACTCCGGAGAGCTTCGAGAATTCTCTGGCCTGGCTGCGCCAGGACCAGCCCGATGTTATGAGGGTTGCCGCTACTCCCGTGGCGTTGGAAACGTTCGGGGCGTATCCCCGCTGCATGAACATGACTTTACCGCCATCGGCGTAGGCGCTGAAGTCGATCTTCGCGTCCGGTCCATCGAAATGGTTTGCCAACGTGTTGAAGGTAAAGCTCGTGGGTGTTACGCTGCTCACTTCAACACCATTGTGGGTAAGGGCTGGAAATCCCTTTCCGACCAAAAATCCCTCGATTTGCGGGTTTATGAGATCGATCTGCGCGCCCAGAGAGATTGCCAAAGGGGAAGTGGCTGCACTGCTTCCACCGGGAGCCAACGTAAACGGAAAGACGCGACTCGGATCGCCTTGGAACTTGCTCATCATTGCTTCGGGAGTGTCCCCGGCAGCGAGAGAACCGACGTTCCACGTGTATGCGTAGTTATATCCGGGGCCATCCTCCTTGGAGGGCAGATCAGTCAGCGAAGCGATCAACTCGTTGTCGCCAGAGAATCCCACTCTGCTGTTGGCCGAGGTCAGGGCTGCGTGCGCGGGATCGTCGTCCGCTGAGTTGCAGGCGAAACAGTCACGTCCCAGTGCCTGCCAATTCACCTGTCCGGTTTCGTCGGCGGTGGCGGGTGCGATGTCTCCGGTGCTTTGCGGTATGCCGGTCAGGCTGGATGGTCCGCTCTGGGCGGCCATGGTTTCGATTCGGTCAGCGTTGGCGGGGGTGCCGTCTTGTTGGCCTTCGTCGGAGACACACAGCGTCGTGGTGCTCCACTCGGTGCGGCTCTCGAACTGCGAGCTGGTGATCTGGCAGTCTTCGTATCCGCTGGGGTCGGTGCGGTTGAGGGGGTTGTTCCTGACGTAGCTGTAGGGGTTCCAGGACTGGCTGCTGGTGGGGTCGGAGACGATGGGGTCGGGGGTGAGGAAGCGTTTGACGGTGGGGTCGTAGACGCGGCCGTTCATGTTGATCAGGCTGTTTTCGGAGTCGTCTTCGTGGCCGGTGAAGCCGTGGGTGACGGGTCCGGTGAAGGGGGTGGTGACGCGGGTGCCGTTCTGGTTGATGCGCCCGCCGAAGGGGTCGTAGAAGTTGGTCTGCTTGACGACACCGGTGGTGTCGACCGCGCTGGTGGTGGAGCCGAGACGGTCGGTGAGGAGGTAGAGGGTTTTGCTGGTGTTGGTGGTGCTGTCGTGGTTGACCTGCGCCACGGGCCCGTCGGGGCTGGTGACGTAGTAGATCTGCCGGACGGCGGCGCCGGTGGTGCGTTCTTCGTAGAGACCGGGGACGTAGAAGGTGGTGGTGCCGGTGGTGGCGTTGGTCTCCTTGGCGCGCCGGCCGAAGGCGTCGTACTTGTACGTGGTGGTACCGGTGCCGGTCTTGACGGTTCGAGGCAAGTCGAAGGATGTGTAGGTGACCTGGGTCCGGCCGCCGCCGGAGGTCTGTCGGCCGCGGTCGTCGTAGGTGAAGGCACCGTTGTCGGTGACGGTGTGCGGCTGGGTGCCCGTTGGGCTGCCGTAGGTGTGGCTCTCGTTCAGGTTCTGAGCGGTGTTGGTGACCGTCTTGAGGTTGCCGATGGTGTCGTAGCTGTAATCGGTGCTGCTCTTCGGGCTGGTGCCGTTGGTCAGGTCCCAGCTGGTCAGGCGCATGAGGCTGTCGTAGCCGAATGCCTCGGTACGTGCGGCGCCGCCGGTGGTGGTGTCGTTCTGGACCCGGGTCTCGAGCAGGCCGTTGGGCTTGTAGGTATAGGTGAGGTCCTGGAGTTTGACGGCGTTCGCGCCGGTGGCGGCGGTGTTGTGCAGTCGGCCGGTGCCGGTGTCGTAGGTGTCGGTGAGGGTGATCTTGTCGGTGCCGTTACCCAGGATCGCGGTGTCGAGGGCGAGGTTCGGCTTGCGCCTTTGCACCGTCCACAGGTCGGCGGGGGTACGGCCGGGGGTGATGTCGGTGATCTTGTCGAGGTGGCCGTTGGCGTTGTAGTGCTGCTGGACGCTGAACCGGGGTGCGCCGCCCGTGCCGTCGGGGTCGGGGTAGGCTAGCGTGGCCGGCCGGCCCAGGGAATCGTAGGTCACGTCGGTGGAGTACAGGCGGTTGCCGTTGCCTGTGTCGGTGGTGTCGTTGCCCGCCGGGCGGCCCGCGGAGTCGAACCGGTACGCCGTGGTGATCTTGTCCGGGCTGGTGGCGGTGGCGATCTTCCCGATGCCGTTGTCCGCGCTGTCGTAGGTGTAGCTGGTGGTGCCATCTGCGCTGCTCACCTGGGAGAGTGGCCGGCCCAGGTCGTCGTAGACGGTATTGGTGAGGTTGGTGCCGGTGTCGGTCTTGATCTCACCGGTGCCGTAGTAGGTGATGTCGCTGGTGCCGCGGTCCGGCTCGGTGGCTTTAGTGACCCGTCCGCGTACGTCATAGGTGTGGAGGGTGGAGTGGCCCTTGTCGTCCTGGACGGAGCCGATCAGGCCGAAGGGCCTGTAGATGAACGTCTGGGTGATGTCATCGTGTGTCCCGTCGGCCTTGTCGAGGACGTCGATGCTGTTGACGGTCTCACCGAGGATGTTGGTCTCGGCCTTGCGCACGAAGGTGCTGGGGTCGGTGATGGTCGTCGAGGACTTGACGCTGGTGAAGGCGTAATCGGCGGTGGTCTCGGTGCTGTCCGGGTACGTGACCTTCACCGGCCGGTTCAGGCTGTCGAAGTCGACCACCGTGGTGCCCTGAGGTGAGGGTTCGGTCTGGCTGACGACCCGGCCGAGCACGTCGTAGGACCGTGACGTGCTGCTGACGGTGCCGTCGAAACCGGTGGCTGAGGAGTTGAGCACGCGCCCGAGGCCGTCGGTGTTGACCTTCGAGGTGATACCGGCGGAAGTGACCGTGACGCCGAGGCCGTTGGAGCCCTTGAAGGCGTCGGCGCGGTTGGCGTAGGTGTAGTCGGCCGCCGCCGCACCGCTCTGCTCGGTGTGCGTGACGCGGCCGAGGTCGTCGTAGGTGGCGGAGGCGGTGACCTTGTTGATGTCCAGGCTCGCCACCGGCACTCCGTAGGCGGGGTGGATGGCGGACCAGGTGGAGGGCCGCTGCGCCAGGGGTGTGTGCTTGGACCAGATCTGGCTCGGGTAGACCTGCTCGTCCGGCTGGCCGGGGAACGACGTGCCGTACTCGATGCGGGTCTCACGCTGCGGAAGACCGGTCTCGGTCGTCTCGTCGATCGTCTGGTCGTCGTCGACGACCAGGGCGGTGGGCAGTCCGCTGCTGTTGTATCGCGTGGTGGTCAGCTGCCGCACGCTCGCATCGGTGTTGTCCTTCTCGATGTACAGCTGGTCGGGGCGGCCGAGGCTGTCGTAGTGGTACTCCCGGGTGCGGGTGACCTTCTCACCGTCACGTGTTCGGGTGACCGCAGTCTTGGTGGGAAGGCTGATCAGCCAGTCTCCGAGGCGGTTGTCGTAGTCGGTGGTCCAGGTGGCCTGGTCGATGGCACTGCTGTTCGTGCTCGTGCCGCTGATCGCGTTGCCGAACCCGTCGTAGGTCACGGTGTCCGTGAACTGCCGGGTGCCGGTCAGAGCGCTGCTCTTGTTTACACCGGTGACATGCGCCGTCTGGGTGGAGCCGATCGATCCGACGTAGGACAGGGAGGTCTTCTGCTCCCACTCCTCCGTGACCGTCTTGGCACTGCTGACCACGTACGTGGAAGCGCTCGTCTTGACTGTGGTCGGGGTGTACGTCGTCAGCTTCACCCGAGTGGTGACATCGTCCTTCACACCGGAGGCCACCTGCTGCTGGGTGAGCACGGGAGTGACCGTGAACACCTCGTGCGGCTTGTCGACCCCCGGATAGTAGTTCCCGTCGGCGGTTCTGTCCGCGTGCTTGTAACGGTAGGTCGTCTCCTGTGGACGCTGGGGGTCCCAGATGCGGAACGTCCCGAACCCCAAGCCCCCGCGGCCCCGAAGGTCCCTTACCGGGTCCTCGTAGGAGTAGAAGATGCGGGCGGGTGCATCCGACTTGGTGTCGGCCAGGTGGGAGCGGCGGTCCACCACTCGGACCACCAATGTGCCGTGCCTCTCGCAGGCCAGCGGATAGGAGCAGGTGTAGTCGGTGTTCTTGTCCGGGTGGTCGGACCAGGAGAGCGAATAGTGCACGGTCTCCGACCGGTAGCCCGTCCCCTCGTCGCCGACCGAGACCATCCGGTCACGAGCGGGGTCGGAGGTCTGGGTGATCACCTTCAGATCCCACGACATCTGCGTGGGCGAGGGAGGATCGCCCGGGTCGCCGCTGGTGTGCGGAACCAGGCGAACGAGATCGACCATGCCGTCACCGTTGAAGTCCCCCACGAGCGGCTGCATCTGGGACGTCAGCTGGTTGCCGGTCAGACCGCCGGTTGCCACCGTCACGTCACTCGTGGTACCGGCGGTGAGGGACAGCTTGATGTCGCCGCCTTCCGGTCCGGGTGCAACGATGTAGAAGGTGTCGTCGTGGCCATCGCCATTGACGTCGGCTCCCGGAAGCAGGTTCCTGCCGTTCCATGCCGTCGAACCACTGCCCACGTGGACGAAACCGCGGCCGGTGTTGATGAGGATCTCGTCCGTCAGCGAGGAGGTCTTGCTCGAGGGAATGAGCCAGACGTCCTTGAGGCCGTCACCGTTGACGTCCGTGAGGACCGTCTGGTAGTCGTGCAGGAACGGCGGCCCGCTGAAGGCCATCCGCCCGTCGGCCGTCTTGGAGCCGTACTGGGTCGTCCGGGCGGCGCCGGACTCGTCCACGCTCAGCGCACTCGCGTTTTCGCTGTTGAACTCGTTGCCGAAACAGGGGTCGGTCTCAAGACCGGTCTTGTTCGCGACGAGCTCGGCTCTGCCGTCACCGTCCAGATCCATCACCCGCGAGGAGCAGCCGGTCAGGTAGTCGAACGGTGTGTTGGGGGTCAGCACCTTGGACTGCATGAAGGGGTTCGACGTGCCGTTGTTCAACCGCGCTTGCCAGCCCAGCTTCTCCGGTGCGAGCGGGGCGAAAGCTAGCATGTGGTCGATCAGACCGTCACCGTTGAGATCACCGAAATCGTTCGCGCCGGCACGCCACGAGCCGTTCCCGTCCGAGACGAACTTGGCGGCCGCCGCATCCCACTTGACGAACTGCGACTGGACCTGGTCCGTGTTCGGCACCTTGGTCGACACCATCAGATCCTCGTCGCCGTCACCGTCGTAGTCCATCGCCCGCACACGGTTGATCTGGGCGGAGCGGTCCCAGCCGGTGTTGTCGAGAGCGACCTGCCGTCCCAGCGGCTCCGCACTCGCACCATCGTAGGAGCCCAGACGGGCCTCCCACGACGGAGGTGTCGAGCCGTCACCCGACGTCGCCGCCTGGACCAGCACGTCGTCCAGACCGTCGCCGTTGAAGTCACCGACCTTCAAGCCGCCGAGCCCGTTGTGCAGCAACAGGCCGGCGATCTTCGACTCCGTGAAGGTCGGCGCCGCAGGAGGGTCCTGATAGGTGAACGTCCTGGCCCGCAGGCAGCCACCCTTCGAGCCGCACTTCGTGACCGACCGCAGAAGAACGGCACCCGACTTGCTCGGCGCGCCGTAGTCCAGTGTGTACTTCCACACCACCTCGGTGGCACTCGGATTCGGAGCGGACATGGATATCTGCTTCAGCCGCTTCGAGATCTGAGTCTTCACCCCGGCCTGGTAACCGACCTCGACGCTCCCGGCGGGCCGGTCCTCATACACGAAGTCGACGGACCGTGCCGCCGACTTGCCCGCACCATGCGTGTAAGTGATCTTCAGCGGAATGAATTCCGCGACACCACCCGTCGGCGTGTCGTAGAAATACTGGATCTCGTTGCCTGAACGGTCTTTGACGCTTTTCAGCAGCCACGCGACCTTCTTCGTGGCCTTGGTCACCTGTTCGCTCGACCAAGCCCCGGCAACGGTGCGCAGAGCACGGTCGGTGGACTGGCTGGCCATCACCGCGTCGAACCGCTCGATCCGGCCGTCCTTCGTCATGACCGTAAAATTGTCAGGGCCCTCAGCGGAGCCCCCTCCGGCGACCGTGATCTTCGAGAAGCTGTCCGTCTCTGTTCGATACTGCGCGTTCAGGGCGCCGTACGACGTGCTCTTGTCGTCCGTGGACCCGGCCAGCACCAGCTTCGACCCGCCCAGACAGAATCGATCAGCACCAGTGAACGTGACACCCGTCCGCTGTCCCTCCGTCACCGGCACCTGCCCGCACCGCGTGATCCGCGACAGGCCCGACACGTTCCACCCATAGCCCGATAAGCCGGTGCCCGATCGCGAGGAGTACTCCAACGACAACGCTGGCTGCATCCCGGCCCTGCCATCAGGCACGTCCAGTGGAATCGAGTACGTGTATCCGCCGGAAGGAAGCACCGCTCCCGACCCCGGCAACGTCCCCACCTTCCCCGGGCCGGCCGAAACCGGCGCATCCGGCAATGGCAACGACGCCCCGGCCGGAAACTGCGGGGGACTATTCGGGTCAAGAATCTCCCGTGCGTCATTATAGTCGCGAGCGCCAGCAGGAACACCGGAAATGACTAAGCCGACTGCCGCGCTCACCGCAACCACCCCCAATCGTAAGTGGGGCCGTAAATATCCTCTGATCGCCATCGGCCATCAACCTCTTCGACTCGTTGGTGAGATGCCGGTGTGACGATCGCTCGTGAGGATGCGCTCGTGGCTCACCGACCGTACAGAGGGTTCACCACTCCGGTCGGGTTGAGTAGAGCAAAGCCTACTCACACGTTCCACTGACCGACTGAATTGAATTCGCCTCGGATCCATGGAGCACACCCCCGAATCCTCCACGGCCTTCACCGACACAGCCTTCGTGGGCTCGGCGGTCCCGGACTCGGACACGTTCTCGCTGAGCGTTTTCAGAGTGGTCACCGGTTGGGTGACGGGGTGGCCTTCTGCAACGCACAAGGCTCCTGTGCCGTTGAGAGAACTCATCAGCGCAGGAGCCTCGTTGGTTCCCTATCCTGCCGCACTCGACCTCCCGCACGCCCTGGTCGAGTGGGTAACCATGCTCATCGTCACCCGTGAGGGTGACCGCCGCTGCAAGCTCCCGCCTCACCAGCGCGCTCTCGTCGGCCTGGTCTACTTCGCCGGCACGACACGCTCGCGCAGATCACCGCCGGTTTCGGCATATCCGTCGGCACTGAGCCTTTTCCAACCTGGCCGCCGGGTACGTCGACCATGCCGGCGGGGCGTTCGCGGCGCGGCGGCCGACTGTGGATCTGCTGGTTACAGGCCTGCCACTGGTCGGCGTTGTCGCTGCCCGACACGCCTTTGACCAGCATAGACGTGAGGTTGGAAAAGGCTCACTGCCCACGCCTACGTCACCGCCGTCGTCGGCCATCTGTCCGGCCAGGCCTCCGGGCTGCTGCGGGTCCTACGGGAGACGGACCCCGACTACGTCCTGCTCGACGGAACGCTCGCCGAGTGCGACCGGGTCGGTGACAGCCGGGCTGACTTCTCCCAGAAGCACCGCCGCCACGGCGTGAACCTGCAGGTCGTCGCCGACCCTGCGGGCAAGCTGCTGTGGATTTCGCCTGCATTGCCCGGCCGCACCCACGACCTGACCGCGGCCCGAACCCACCGCATCATCCGGATCTGCGAACGCCAGGGCGTGCCCATCCTCTCCGACCGCACCTACATCGGGTCCGGCTCCTGGGTGACCACGCCGATCAGACGCCTTCCGCACCAGGACCTCACCGCGACCCAGCGGACGATCAACCGGGCCCTGTCAGCGTCACGAGCACCGGTCGAGCGAAGCGTCGCGAAACTGAAATCCTGGCGCGTCTTCCGCAGAGCTCGCAGCAGCCCCAACCGCATGACAGTGAGCCTTTTCAGCGACCACCCTGCAGAGTGATGTGCACTCGGGCGTTGACCGACCGGCCGACCTGCTGGATCGGAAGCCTGCACTGCTGAGCCTGTCACCCGATCGGGGTCAAGCTGAAAAGGCTCATTGAACCTCTTTCATCCTGGAGTCCCAGGAGTGAAGATCCAGAACATCACCGCAGGTCAGAGCTACTCAAGGCATCATGCCGAGCCGAGGATGAAAGAGGCTCAATGAACCTCTTCAACTTGTCCACCGATCGGGTGGCGCTCTAAAAGCATCCGTGCAGGTCAGGCCCCTTTCTCCTGTCCTCGATGAGGCTCGAGTTGAAGAGGCTCACTGAGCTTCTGCAACTTGCCCACCGATCGGGTGACGTTCAGGAAGCATCCGTGCAGGTCAGGACCCTTTCTCCTGTCCTCGATGAGGCTCGAGTCGAAGAGGCTCACTGAGCCTCTTTCATCCTCGGCTCGGCACGATGACTCGAGTAGCTCTGACCTGCGGTGATGTCCTGGATCTTCACTCCTGAGACTCCAGGATGAAAGAGGCTCACTGAGCGTTTTCAGCATTGCCTCTCCAGGGTGAGGACAGCTTTGGTGATGACGGTCATGCGGTTGGAGCTGATCCGGGACCTGCGGAAGATCTGCCAGGACTTCAGCCGTGCCACGCCGCGTTCGACTGGTGCTCTCGCCGCGGCCAGGGCCCGATTGACGGCGCGTTGGGTGAGGGTGAGTTCACCTCCCGGTGGCTGTTTGAGTCCGGTGGTGACCCAGGGGCCGGCGCCTTGGTAGGCGCGGTCGGTGAGGATGGGGACGCCCTGGCGTTCGCAGATCCGGATGATGCGGTGGGTGTGGGCTGCGGTCAGGTCGTGGGTACGGCCCGGCAGCGTGGGCGAGATCCACAGATTTCACCGGCGGGGTCGGTGACGACCTGGACGTTCACGCCGTGCCGGCGGTGCTTGGCCGAGTAGTCGGCCCGGCTGTCGCCGACGCGGTCGCACTCGGCGAGGGTCCCGTCCAGCAGGACGAACTCCGGATCGTGCTCGCGCAGAGTCTTGAGCAGGCCCGGGGCCCGTTCGGCGAGAAGGCCGGTCACAGCGGCGACATACGCGTGGGCGGTGCCGACGGATATCCCGAAGCCGGAGGCGATCCGGGTGAGGGTGTCGTGGCGGCGTAGGTACACCAGAGCGACGAGCGCCCGCTGGTGCGGCGGGGGTTTGCACCGTCGGTCACCCTCACGGGTGACGATGAGCATCGTGACCCACTCGACGAGGGCATGCGGGAGGTCGAGTGCGGCAGGATAGGGAACCAACAGGGCTCCTGTGCCGATGGGTTGAGACTTCGAACACCTCCCCCAACGGCACGGGGGCTTTGTGCGTTGCGGCCCTCACCTCGACCTCACCGGCGTCACCCGATCAGTGGCCGCGCTGAAGACGTTCAGTGTGCCGTCCAGGATCAGGTGGGTCAGGCCATTCTCTCGGCACTCGGCATGGACTTGGTGCAGGTCAGGGGCCTGTTCGGCGAGAACATCCAGGCCTTCGTGCAGGTATCGGTAGCCGGTGGCCTGCGAGATGCCGACGTCCCGGGCCAGGCAATGCACGCACGAAACGGTCTCGGAACCAGCGCAGTACCAGGGCCGCCTGCCGAACGGGCCCAGCGCTCGTGAACCCTTCGGCGTACCGATCCGGCGCTGGTGAGCGGCCAGCAGTTTCGCCAGCATCTGAACGACGTGGCGCGGAACGTCGAGCATGGCAGCATAGGTGACCAACGTGAAGCCCCCGGTGAACAGGCGGTCTTGTGAGAGAGACCTGTCCTACCAGGGGCTTCACGCCTGTCCGCAGCCGGCTTCACGTCCAAGCGGCCGCGAGATCATCTCGCTGAGAAAACCTCACTGAACCTCTTTCATCCTGGAGTCCCAGGAGTGAAGATCCAGAACATCACCGCAGGTCAGAGCTACTCAAAGCATCATGCCGAGCCGAGGATGAAAGAGGCTCACTACCGAGTTGGGTTCTCGGGGGCCCACAAGCTTTGCCGCCATACGTGAAGTGTAAACCACATGTTCGATTCTTCTCGGCCATAAATACTGGACTCGGCCGGTTTTCCAGAGTTGGCACCCAACGCCCCTTTTCCTCAGCCCGGCAGAAGAGGTACCGTGCACATGCGTACGAATGACTGCCACGCCAGACCATACTGATGGCTACGTTCCGCTGGACGGGGGGTAGGACGATGGTCCGTTCACCGAAAGATGTCGTATGGCACCTAGCTGAACGCGAGCGGCAGATAGCATTCTTTCAGACCGTGCGTGCTGCCGGAAACGCGCCCGGTCTTATCATTCAGGGACCTGCTGGAGTCGGCAAGACGCGACTGGCCGAAGAGATCTATAAGATCGTAGCGTGTGAGGGGGTTCCCGGTGTCCAATTAATTGCCACAGTCGACGTCAAATCAATGCCCCTGGGCGCGATCAGTCCTATGCTGCCGCCTGGTGTCGATCTGTCCGACGCTGTAGAGGACGTAGCCCGCACGATCACTGCGCTTCGACGACGGAAAGCCGGAAAGTGGTTCGTTTTTCTAGATAACCTGCAAAATCTCGACATGGCGTCTTGTCTCATCCTGACGAATCTGATGAGCGCGCAAGCCGTTTTTTTGGTAGCCACAATTCGTGGTGGAGTGGAACTTGACGACGGAGTAAGATCCATTCTCACATATCCCAATATGGCGCGTATCGACTTGTCGGAATTCACCAAGAAGGAGACTGATTGCATTCTGCGTAGGACACTTTGCAGCCCTCTTGCGGAAAGCGCGTTGCGACATTTTTATGAGAAATCTTGTGGGAACATTCTTTACCTGCGAGAGATGGTATCCGCCGCCTTAGAAGGAGGTTCACTTAACCTTGTTGACGGCATTTGGGTGCTGCAGAGTCCTAGTCAACTCGCGGGAGCCGATCGCTTGACTCAGCTCATCGAGCGGCGACTTACAGGACTAGGAGTCTGCGAACTCGAAGTTCTCAACCTGCTGGCCCTTTGTCAACCTATGCCTCTGGCATACGTGCGCGAACAGTGTTCCGATCGGCTGCTTCAGAAGCTCGAATCCGATGGCCTGATCCGAGTGATCTCCGATGGTCGTCGTATTCAATGCATCCTTGGACATCCTTTGTATGGAGAGGTGCTCCAGTCTCGCATAACGCCAAACGAAAGGGCGAAGATATACGACGCGAGCATCCAGTATATCGAGTCCTTTAATTTCCGGCGTAGTGAGGATGCCGTCAGAGCAGCGGTCTGGAGTCTGTCGGCAACTGGAACGGCGAAAGGGGAGGCCCTGATCAATGCCGCCATGATCGCGCGGCGAGCCCACGACTATGGCCAGGTTGTAGAACTGCTGTCAGCCGTGGCCGAGGATGAGACAACGCACGCGTCCCGCCTCTTGTACGGGGAATCCCTCCTCGAACTAGGGAAAAGGGAGTTAGCGGAGCGAAAGCTCTCCGAAGCGTATGAAAAAGCATCGACGGATGAGGAACGCACAGCGGCAGCCTTCGCCGGAAGCATGGCTCTGGGACTAGGCAGTGCTGACCCGGAGAAGGCATTGGAGATGAATAGAGAAGCGAAGAGCGCAATTAGCTCTCCTGAACTGAGGAAGCTGCTTGAGGTCAATGAAAGTATCCTTCGCATTATGGGTGGGCAAATAGGCCAGGGCATCGAGACGATCGATCTTTCAGAAGCAGAAGATGAGCCGATGCGGATCCGAGCAAAAGTTATTGGCAGCGTTATGCGCAGCGTTGCATTGACTCTGGCAGGTAAAGGGGAGTCAGCAGTTCGATTGTCGCGCAAGTCCTACGATACCTACTCCCAATTGAGCGATCTTACTGCAGCCCCCCACCCGGCTTCGCACCTTAATGCAATGACTTTTGCGTTCGGAGAGCTTGGGCGAATCGAGGAGGCGCGATTATATGGTCTACGGTCTTTCAATATGCTACTTAAGTCTGAGGCATCACGAAATATAGTGTGGCCGTGCTTGCTCCTAGGTAGAGTCGAATGGCTGGCTGGCCATCCGGCCTCGTCGGGTAAGTGGTATAGCGAAGGAGCGGTCCTCGCTCGCAACAATGCTCACATGAGACACTTGAGGTATGCGCTTGCAGGCCAAGCAGCAGTGGCAGCGCAACTCGGAGATCTGGATACTGCTCAATGTTTGTGGGATGAAGCCGAACAATACCCCGTGCTCGATGTGTTGGCGGGTGAGGATACTTTGGGGCCTGCTTGGATTAGCGTGTCCCAAGGTAATCCAGATATGGCGTTAGGTCTTCTGGAAGACTCGGCGCATGCCGCACGGAAAAGGGGAGCGATCGCTACAGAGTCGATGCTCTTGTCTGAAATGACCAGGATCGGGGGTGCGGTGGAGGCGTCGCGCCGAATTGCATCTATTTCTCGCGACTGCGACGGTCTGATGGCCCGCAAGCGGGCTGAATTTTGTTGCGCGCTTATGGAAGTGAACCCTGAGACGTTGATCTGTCTCGGAGGAGACTTCGATGACATGGGGACAGACTTAATGGCTGCTGAATGTTATACCCGGGCCGCGTTTGTGCTCGATGCTGAGGGCCGTATGCGGGAGGCTACTCGGGCTCTCGTCGCTGCCGAGAAATCCAAGGCCAAGGTTGAGGGCGCACAGACGCCTTTACTGAGAAACGCACGGCAGGCACGTCAATTGAGTGCGCGAGAGTTCCAGATCGCCGACTTGGTGGCGTTCGGTCTCAGCGCAAAAGAAGTAGCAGAAAGGCTCTACTTGTCACCCCGCACCGTCACCAATCACTTACAATTGGTCTATTCTAAGCTGGGAATACAATCGCGCGCTCAGCTGTGCGAGATCATGAGAAGAAAATGAATTTCGGCATGGTTTTCCGGATGCGTTTCATGAAGTTCGGCGTCAGTGAGCCTCTTATATCCTGAATAGTCGCAGGTCAGTAGTACGTGGATGGCTTGGACGGTGCGGCTAATGCGGCGAGTGGATGAGCGTGCTCTGCGCATGATCGACGCCTCCGATGAGGACCTGGCGAAGGCGGAGAAACTGCCGAAGTCCTCCATCGACGCGGAGTTCTACGAACTCGAGGCCGGCCGCCACGTACCCCCGGACCGCGTCTGGTCCGCCTGGCTATGCGGCGACCACCTCGTAGCCGAGCGACGCGAAGTACTGCGCCAGTTCGCCAACGGCATCGACGCCTCGGGCCGGCGGGTGCACCGGGCGTTCCTTGCGAGCTGTCGCGTGCTCGGGGAAGGCGTGGACATCACCGGCGAGCGGGGGGGTGGAGGCCGTCTGCTTCGCCGACACCCGCGGCTCGCAGGTGGAGATCGTCCAGAACATCGGCCGGGCGCTCCGTCTCAACCGCGACGGCTCCACCAAGGTTGCCCGCATCATCGTGCCCGTCTTCCTCCAGCCTGGCGAGAACCCGACCGGCAGGGTCGCCAGCGCCTCGTACCGCCCCCTCGTAGCCGTCCTCCAGGACCTGCGCAGTCACGATGAACGACTCGTCGAGCAGCTCGCCTCCCGCGCGCTCACCAGCGGCAAGCGCAAGGTCCACATCCGGCGAGACGAGGACGGGCAGATCGTCGGGGCCGGCGGCGAGGGTGACGGCGAGGACCAGGAGGACGACACGCAGGCCGCTGCTGAAGCGGCGCTGCTGCACTTCTCCAGCCCGCGCGACGCCGCGACCATCGCGGCCTTCCTGCGCACCCGCGTCTACCGGCCGGAGTCGCTGGTGTGGCTGGAGGGCTACCAGGCCCTGCTGCGGTGGCGGAAGGAGAACGAGAGATCACCGGCCTCTACGCCGTTCCCTACGACACCGCGGTCGAAGTCGGCGTCACGAAGTCGTTTTCCCTTGGGAGGTGGGTGCATCAGCAGAGGAAGGCACTGCGGGCCGGAGAGCTGGAGCCGCGCCGCAAGGAACTGCTCGACTTGCCGGAGGCCGGAATGGTGTGGGAGCCCGGCGAGGAGGCGTGGGAGGCCAAGCTCGCCGCACTCAGGTCGTACCGGCGGGCCACCGGGCACCTCGCACCCCGCCAGGATGCCGTCTGGATCGACCCCGCCGACGGCGTCCCGGTGCCGATCGGGCAGCACATGGCCAACCTGCGACGGAAGGGCGCGAAGAACGGCCTGGGCAAGGACCCGAAGCGGGCAGAACAGCGTGCGGCGCAGCTGGCCGCGATCGACCCGGACTGGGACTGCCCGTGACCGCTGGACTGGCAACGGCACTACCGCGTCCTGGCGGACCTGGTCGAAGCCGACGGCAGCCTGCCCCGAGATCCAGCCCGGCGTACTCATGGACGGCGACGACATCGGCCGGTGGCTGGAGCGACAGAAGCAGCCGGCCACTTGGGCGCAACTGTCGAACGAGCAGCAGGTAGGAACAGCCACCCCCACAACAGCCGACCCACCCCACACAGATCAGAAAACAGCAGCCGCTTGGTCACTCCATGACAGCGAACCCATCCCCACACAAACCCCGGACCAGGCACTCAACACCCCCACCCCGCTGACACCCACCCAATGCCACCAACACGCCCACTCACACCGTGTGCCACCGGCCCCCTGGCCAGCCCACGCTCCAACACGACGAACAGCTCGTCGCTGAGCAGCGGCAGTGACGCCGGGCCCCTGGACGCCAGGCTGCGGTCCCATACCGCGACCAGGCCCTGCGCCACCGCTGCACTGACCGTTTTCAGAGTGGCCATTGATCGGATGACCAGTCGCCGTCCCGCAACGTACGAGGCTCCTGTGCCGTTGGGAGAGGTTTCAACGTCTCAACTCATCAGCGCAGGAGCCTCGTTGGTTCCTGGTCCTGCCTCACTCGACCTGCCTCACGCCCTGGTCGAGTGGGTAGCCATGCTCATCGACACCCGTGAGGGTGACCGCCGCTACAAGCGCCGGCCGCACCAGCGTGCTCTCGTCACCCTGATCTACCTTCGCCGGCATGACACGCTCACACAGATCGCCGCCGGCTTCGGCATATCCGTCGGCACCGCCCACGCCTACGTCACCGCTGTCGTCAATCACCCCTCGCGCCGAACGACCGGCCTGCTGCGGGTTCTGCGGGAGACCGATCCCCAGTACGTCCTGCCCGACGACGCCCTCGCCGAGTGCGACCGCGGCGGTAACAGCCGGGCCGACTTCTTGCCCGGCCGCACCCACGACCTGACCGCGGCCCGCGCCCACCGTGTCATCCGGATCTGCGAACGCCAGGGCGTTCCCGTTCTCGTCGACCGCGCCTACATCGGGGCCCGCGCCTGGGCGGCCACGCCGATCAGACGTCTTGCGCACCAGGACCTCAACCCGACCCGGCAGACGATCAATCGGCCCCTGTCAGCAGCACGCGCACCGGTCCAACGAAGCCCCTGATCCTCTATGGGATTACCCGGCGCAGCCTGCGCCAGTACGCCGGCCGCCAGGACAGCGCACAAGCCCGTCGCCTCACCTGTTGCCCCGGCGTGATCAATCCGGTTCCCGTGACCGGTCACGCTGCAGGTCAGTTCCCGTGACCGGTCCGTGCAACTCCTACCGGTCGGTGACCGGCTATGGCCTGCGCTGCGCCGCCGTCCGGAACCGGAGTTGACCGCAACCGATAGTGTCCTCCATCCCACCCGGGCAAGTGTGGCCTAAACCGTATGGAATGGCTGGCCCAGGCTTTCTTGGTGCTTGCCCAGCCCTCTGCCGCGTCAGCGGCCCACGGCTTCGGGGTAGCGCTCGCGGCGCCGGTGCGGGGCGTCGACGCCGATCTGGGGATAGGCGTTGAGACTAGTAACTTCCCGCATCGTGATAATCATCAGCACGCCCCTGGCCATAGTATGTGCTGCCAATTGACACACCAGCCACCCCGCGGAACTTGGTGTAGTTGGTGCTGAGCTTCACCGTTGTGTACATGTACGTTGCACCTGCGGCAAGCGTGTATTGCCCGAAAGGTACGGGAGGTACGGGAAACTCATCGAGGGTAACAAATTGTCCTCCAGGAGAGCCGGGGGGGCTAACACCCTCAAACTTCACCGAGAAATAACTAAGAGTCACATCATGATCAGTTACGTTGGTGACGAACACAGTCTCAGACTGCTTCCCGTCGAGGTTATTTAGACAGATCTGTAGATCTCCTAGAATATTGAAGTTGCTATAGTCGTAGATATTCTTCGAAGGGCCACAATCTAAGGTGAAAGAGGGTGCTGCACTAGCCGATCCAGCGATTGCGACAACTAAGGCCGACGATGCCGCAATTGCTGCTGCAGCCCTAAGAGTGCGCTTAGCGAAAGACACTTGAATCTCCAAAGCGTTCAGGGGGAGAAGTTTTGAACAGTCGGACCGTGCCAAGGGATGGCGAGGAGTTGCCCGACTCGAATGGAGGGTTTCGAAAAAACGAGATGGGCGAAATGGAAAAACAGCATGGCCATGCGCCCGAAAATCCTGACGCTAGAAGCGGTGGACAACTATATAGAACCGAATTGCATCGTTTGACGCATGAGCAATCCATACCTATCTTTGCCTGCGCAAGGCCCTGTGAGCGAGAGAAGCGGGGCGGCGCGCTCGAAGGGTGCGAGGCTCAAAATTCCGCTGTACGGGTGGCCAAGGGGTATCGGCCGGCTACGGACCGCCTCGTCCCAGGTGGTGATGCCACGCCCCTGGAAGGCCTCCGTCCTACAGCCCGGACCTTGGGCAAGCCCTCGGTGCGGTGGGCTTGCCCAGCGGGGTCCACACCGATCCGCGCGCCAAGCTTGACCGGTAGGGCTCCCACGATCGGTCAAGCGGCACCTCTATCCCCGTGACCGGTGTCGGCAGGAACCTGGCTGATAAGCAGGTGGCTCCTGCTGTGCTGGATGGCCGGCGCCACCGCGATGATGCTCGGCGGCGCATACGCCGCGGTCCTCAACGCGACGCCTGACTGGCCACGCTGTCACCAGCCGATGCCTCCCCGCGCGGGCAGACTGGTGAGGTCGGCAACGGCTTCCCGGGAAGGTCTGCAGGAGCGGCATGGGTTCTCCGGCTATTTATGTTGTGGCTTGGCCAAGCAGCGGCCCGGGCCTTTGCGCCGGCGAGCCACTGGTAGTAGCCCGAGCGCGAGACCTGAAGAACCCGGCATATCCGCTGAACGCCGTAGACCTCGGCATGGGCGGAGACGAAGTCCCAGCGGCAGTCTTCACTTCATCTCCTTCGCGAAATAGGCCGCCGCCCGGCGCAGGATCTCCCCCTCGAGTTCCCATTCCTTCTCCGCCTTGCGCAGCCGACCGTTATCCGCTCGCAGCCGGGCCAGTTCCTCATCCCGGCCCTCTCCGGCCTGGCCCCCGCTGCCGCCGGCGCGGCCCGCCTGCTCGTCCGCCTGGCGCACTCAGCTCCGCAGTGTCTCGCCGGTCACCCCGACATCCGCCGCGACCGCCGCATACGTGCGCTTCCCGCCCGCCGCGCGGTACAACGCGACCGCATCGTTCCTGAACTCCACCGGATACGGAGACTTTCTTCCCACCAGGACACCTTCCCTCGGATCTACAAGATCTATTGTCAGCGTGTCCACACCGCCGGGGTCACCTCACTTCGTCGACGGCGTCGTGGCCTGCCAGGAGGGCGGGCCGGTGGCCGTCGAAGTCGCCGAAGGCGTGCTGGGCATCGAGGGCGCCGTCCCACAACTGTCCCGCCGCCTTGTTGCACATCCTCACCGAGATCAAGAACCGCGGCATGAACGATGTGCTGATGCTGGTCTGCGACGGGCTCAAGGGCCTGCCCGAGGCGGTCGGGACGGTCTGGCCGCAGACGATCGTGCAGACCTGCGTGGTCCACCGGCTGCGGAACTCGTTCCGTTATGCCGCCCGCCAGGATTGGGACAAGATCGCCCGCCTCCTCAAGCCCGTCTGCACGGCCCCGATCGAGGAGGCCGCTCTGGAGCGGTTCGGCGAGGTCGCCAACGCCCGGGGGCCGGAAGTATCCAGCGATCGTGAAACTGGGAGAAAACGCCTGGGAAGAGTTCACCCCGTTCCTCCGCTTCGACACCGAGAGCCGCCGGATTGTCTGCACGACGAACGCAATCGAGTCGGTGAACGCGCGGATCCGGCGGGCGGTCAAGGCCCGCGGCCACTCCCCCATCGAGCAGGCCGCCCTGAAGTGCGTCCACATAGCGATCATGTCGCTCGATCCCACCGGCAAGGGCCACGCCCGCTGGACCATGCGCTGGAAGACCACCCTGAACGCCTTCGACCGCACCTTCGACGGCCGGCTCTCAGCCGCCTGCCAAGACCCAACCGCCCTGTTAGCCGGTCATTTGACAGACCCGTTGAAGGCTGAGAACGCGCGAAGCGGGTGACAGCCGCACGAACCGACTGTCACCCGCCGAACCGTCAGGCGCGGTGTGCTACCAGCAGCAGTCGATGGCTGCCAAGGGTAAACGCGCTACCATCCGTGGTCCCGTACATGCAGATGTCGCTGAAACCGGCTTCCGCGGTCAGTCGAGCCACTTCGGCGGCCGTGTAGACGTGTTGCACGGAGGTGCCGCTCTCTTCCTGCCCGCCGCGCCGGAAGGTGAACGACGACAACATGCGCCCACCCGGGGCGTCGTAGACGTTCGTCGCTTCTGCCTGGATCCCGCCAGCCGACATGGGAAGATCCTCATCCATGTGCGGCAGCAGGGCCTCGGCCACCGCACCATAATCGATGACCAGGCAGCCACCCGAGCTGACGATTTCATACAGGTCGGTCAGCATCCTGCGGGTGTCCTCATGCTCGAGGTAGCCGAAGCTGTTGCCCATACAGATGACAGCGTCTGCCTGTACCTGGATCGGCAGCGTCTTCATATCGGCCTCGACCAGGGTCAGGGGCAAGTGCTCGGCCTCCGCCGCCCGCCTGGCAAACGCGAGGGCCTCGGCCGACACGTCTACGCCGGTGACGAGAAAACCGCGACGCGCCAATTCAAGGCTGTGCCGACCGCTGCCACATGGAACGTCCAGCACGTGTGCTTGCGGTTGGAGACCGCTTTCCCGGATGACGAAGTCCACTTCCGCGGCCGTCATCTCGGAGGGAACGGCTGCCCGCCAGAAGGCATTGGGCAGCTCGGTGAAGAAATCCGCGTACCACGCGGACTGAGAGTCTTGCGACAAGGGGTACTCCGGGTGCGTTGATGCGACAGAAATGTCGCATACCTCGAGATCTTTCTGCGCACCGAGGTACAGCACAGCAGGTGGCCTATAGGTCAGCTACTGAACAGCTCACTATGCTGTCCGCCTCGGTGTAGCTGAGGGGATAGCCATGGCATCGCCTTTTCACGTGGAGGGCACGAGCCCGAAGGAATGATCGCATACTCTAACAGTTCAGCGATCCAATGTCGATTCAGTTGACGACCCTAATGTGGTGATTAGGGTCACTGAACCGTTTTCGTCCTGAATATGCGCAGGTCAGCAGGGTGCGGACGACTTGGACGGCTGTGCCGATGCGGCGGGTGGAACAGCGGGCTCGCTGCAGGAGCCGCCAGATTTTGAGTTGGGCGAAGGCGCGTTCGCCGGGGGCTCGGAGTCGGGCGTGGTCGCGGTTGAACTTCGTTGTGGTGGCAGTACGGGGTGCGGAAGGTGGCGCCGGCACCCTGGTAGGCACGGTCTGTCGGCACAAGGATCTGGCGGGTGAGGCATGCCTGGACGACGCCGTGGGCGCGGGCTGCGGTGAGGTCATGGGTGCGACCCGGAGTCGCACGGGAGCGAACGTCTCGTTCTTGCGCATGTGGACCAGTGTGAGCAGCGCCTGGTCGAAGCAGCCGAGCTGGCGCCAGCGGGTGTTGCGGGTCCGCCGGTGCTCGTACAACAGCCAGGCAACATGCTCGTCGTGCGTCGCGGAACAGATCAGCTGCCCTTGAACGGGTTGCGGGGACGGCAGTCGGAAGACGGTTTGCCAGTCGCGATCGGCGATGTAGCGGCGCATTCCGGCGGTGAGGTACGTGTTGAGGTTGTCCCCGACCAGGACGATCAGGCCGCCGAGTTGGTGGTGGGCGGTCTGGATCAGGTCGCCGCAGTCTTACAGGTGCTTTTGCGTCCGTCGGGCCAGGCATCCGGGCGGAGCAGGTAGATCAGCCGCGGGGGTTCGCCGGCCTTGTGGCAGGCCAAGGCGACCACCGAACAGAGAAGGATTATTCGTTCAGTTGACCAACCAGGTTGACCGGATTGTGCCCGTCTTGGACGACAGATTTATTCAACTGCGCCTGGACAGTTGCCAGATTGGCTTCGGTACCAACGTCTGCCACAATAAGGGCATAGTGCATAGTATCCGGGTTCTGTGTACTGTCGTCATCCCAGATGAGAACACGATGCCCAACGCTATCGTTCCGTGGATCGGCTGAGTTGGAGACGCTTGAGTGGGCGTCTGTCATGAAGTCTATTTCATTTGGTTCACTTGTCGGCACGTTGCTGATCTTACGATTCGCTGCTATAGCCCGCTCGGTGATGATCGTCGTGTGACCGCTCTTGAAAGCAGGCGGAAGAAATATCTCCGTGGGAGCACCGGTCTTTCGCCCTCGCCATGACACGAAGATGAATTTACTGTCATTGAAATAGTGACTCTTTGTGCCTTGTGGCTGTATCTCATTCCAGTTCAGTACGGCATCAAAGTAATCTTTCGAGAGGTCATTGTACGTCGCAGTCGCCATATCACCTTGGACGGCCCGCGGGTAGGCACGCATGGCGCCGTCGGGATCATTGTTGAACTGGACTCCTTTCTGGCTGTTCCATTTCGAGACGGAAAATCGTTCACCATTCCATGCATCACCGCTTGTCACGACGTCGTTCGAGTCACCATTTTTCAATTCATGATGCTGGTCGAAATACGGATCCCAATGCCACTGCGTGCCGGAAATATATGGGGTGTAATCGTCTATTCGGGTAGATCCCGTCTTGCGGAATTGCAGATCACTTTGCTCCATTCCTTGATAGACGCCCTTGATCATGCGGTCAGTGTCGTCCGACCCTCCGATGGCCTGGTCTCTTGTATAATTACCGAACTCTGACAAAAATGTCGGCATGTGAAGAAATCTACCTTGATCACGAACATCTTGCATATTCGGCAGATACGTATTGTTGTCGATTCCGTCAAGATTGAGAATCGACTGTCTTCCCGCGTCGTAGAAGTGCGAATTAAAGACGAATCCGGATCTCGGGATATCTTTCAGGTAGCTTCCCCCAGTAGGCGGACAGAACGTAGGCAGCTGGCAATTCCAGAAGACCAGCGGTTCAGCGTAAACCAGTGTCCCACCAAAACCCTTGCCATCAAGGAGCGCACGTACTCTCTTGTAGAACGGCCAAAGAAATTCGTTATCGAACTTGGCTGGATCGTTACCCGCGACCCCGCCATCCACGGGTTCGTTGAATGGATCGATACCGATCAGATGCGTAAGCTCTGGCCAACTGGCATGGTTGCGAATAAAATCCAGCGTCTTTCCTATCTGCCATAGAAAAGCATCCTGTACGCGCGTCTGCTCCACTGGCGTTCCGGGCGGAATCTGGTCAACTGGCTGCAGAAGCAGGTCCGACATGGGAGAGTTTTTCCAGAAGTCCCGGAAATCCTTGCGGACCGTTTCATTCTGCTGGTTGTTCTGTCCCCAGACAACACAGATGGGCACACAGTCTGGTCCGTCCTTGAGGTTGGCGGCCCATCTGGGGGCTCCGTTCCCCACCCAGGCATCACCACTCTGGAAGCTGTGACGTGAGTACAAATCTTGATGCCAGTCGAGTACCACGTATATACCGAGTTTGACAGCCTCCTTCATCTGGGCAAGCACATCGGACAGATAGGACTCATCGATAACCCCCGGCTTGGGGTTGACGCCTTCCCACGAGATGAGGAAACGAACTACATTCGCGCCAGTTTTATCACGCATCTGCTGTAAGGCACGAGTTGCATCGCTGGTACTCTTGAAAGGCTTGAAAGAATTCTCCGCCAGTTTCACCTCTCCGGATGTGTTCCATCCTCTGAAGTTTATTTCGCGTCCTAGTGGGTCTCGCAGAATCCTGTCAATAACAGCCCTTCGAACGCCGTCCACAGTAATCACTTGGCCGCTTTTGTCGCCCACGCCGACGTTCGTAGCCGTGTCCGCAAGAAAGTCTATTTGCTGAATGTTGTGATCAAACGTATCCGCGTAAGCCGACTCGGCAGGTAACGCCGCAGCGGCGAAAATACTGCTCAGCACGACGGCCATTAACTGCTTTCGCGAATTTCTTGCGCGCACGATACCCTCCAATGGGGCAGACGGTGGCTCTTACTGCCTACCTGGTCTGCTCGCTCGCTGATCAAACTCTTCTCGAGAGCTGGACAGCAGCGAATATAAAACACCCCGCGCATAGCATATCGAGGATCTCAGTATATAGAGTATCTTTTACTTAACGCGGATCAGGAAGTTGTTACTACCCTTGAATGCGTGATGTCGTCATGGTGGCTGGCGCCGGAGGCCGGTGCCGGTGAGGCAGCCGTCGAGGACGTCGGGGCGGTACTGGAGCTGGCGCAGGCCGCGTCGGACTGCGGTGATCAGGTCGTCGGGGTCGGCGAAGGCGCGGTTGGCTGTGGTGGTGCGTCGCAGGACGGACCAGATGCCTTCGACCGGGTTGAGGTCGGGTGCGTAGGGCGGCAGTTGGAAGACGGTGAGCCAGTCGCGGTCGGCGATGTAGCGGCGCATGCCGGCCGTCAGGTGGGTGTTGAGGTTGTCCCAGACCAGCACGATCGGGCCGCCGAGCTGCTGGTGGGCGGTCTGGATCAGGTCGCGGTAGTCCTTCCGGGAGAAGCTCTTGCGCCCGTCGGGCCGGGCGTCCGGGCAGGGTCGGTAGATCAGCCGCGAGCGTTCGCCGGACTTGTAGCAGGCCAGGGCGGCCA
>NZ_JBVIYZ010000036.1:0-37477 GCF_055592085.1 Streptomyces sp. NPDC041135 | reverse complement strand
CACCCATCCTCCCGGTCTGGCTCAACGAGCCAGACCCCGGAAGGGGGTCAATTCTCAAAGTCGGAGACTGGTCCACTTTTAGAAGACCACCGACAAGCGGTTCACGTAACGGAACTTTTCGTTACGGCCATTACGCTTGCGTGTGAAGCGGCCAGATGGTTGTTTCACCCGGCGGCGCCGGAGGGTAGATCGCCCCATGGGGCACTCCTTTTGGGTTGCCGTGAGCGTGCGGGACTTCGAACGAGGTTTGAAGGACGTTGTGCGAGGTCCCGCACGCACCTGTGGGTGAACGTACCGATACACAGTGCGATAAGCGAATCACCCATATGCCGCACTGCTGACCAAAACTTCGGTTGCCCCAGGACAACGGATTTTCGTTTGCCGAAACGACAGAAATCTCCTTGGGTTCCGTCGCTCCGCGTGTCGGCCATGGCCTTTTTCACTACGCGACCATTTCCTTCCTTTTCTGTTGAAAGAAACGATCCAAGCAATGCTGCTCAACGTGCGTGAGACGCAGAAAACCAGTCGGGATCCGACCTGGTTCGGTCAGGTGTGCGGCCTAGCACGACCGGAAGTTCAGGGCGCAGAAGCAGCAGCTTCCGGCACTAGAACAAGGCGGAACCCGTTCCGAACAACGGCACCTGCGCCACGCCGACGTCTGAGCGGATGCGGTGGAAGCGTGCGGGGTGCCGCCATCGGCCGCCGGCGTTCCGCGCGACGTCTATACCGACTTCCACCAACCAGCGCGGGCTCGACCAGCGTGACGGACGGCCTCTCCCGGCTGCCTCACCCGGCGGAGAGCGTCCACCCCGTCCACGGATGTCCACCCCGCGCCGTGGTGAGCAGGCCGGTGACCGCAGTACTGGCCGCTCGGGCGAGGGGTGGTGCTGCGGCCGGTGTACTGAAGCCGCCCCCCGTTGTCGTACCGACCGAGCAGCAGCGTGCTGGGCGCGCCAGTGCGGTGGGAGAAGCTGCGCATCACCAGCACCTCACCGTTACAGCTGTGTGGGGCCGGGTGTACGACATCGTCGCGAACCAGGCAGGTGACGATGCCCGAGCGGCTGCTCGCGCGTGCGGCCACCGGCTTCGAGAAGGATGAGCAGGAGCAGGAGCAGGAGCCGGAGGTCGGAGGGAGGGGGCGATCGACCTGATGGCGCTGCGGGCGTTGAGGGAGGCCCGCACGGACGTGGAAGCCCATGAGCTCACTGCCGGGTGACTGCGCCACCTTGGGCCGCTTTCACCGCGCCGGTGCCACCAGCGATGTCGAGCGGACGGTACCGACGCGGTGTACCCGGTGCGCCAGGGTTACCAGCAGGTGCACTGCCGCAGGAGAGGAAACCGCCCTTTGGGCCGAAGTCCGATGGCATGAGCCGTAGTTGCCAGGCTATGTCGTTATGGAGGATGAACGGGATGCTCTGGAGGCAGCCGGAGCCGCCGCCGGTCTTGGCCCCTGGGGACCGTCTTCCGGCACGGCAGCAGCAACGGCTCGATCATCGCCCACGACTTGTCGTCCACGATCCGCGTTCGGATTTCCGCACTCCGTGAACGGTCGGATCGTCACGTCGGCTATGTCCCACCAGCACATGCTTCGAAAAGGCCCTGTTCGCAGTCCATAGGAAGATGTGGGACAAGTGCCGCTGGTAAGTCGTTTTTGTGGCTGTCTGGGTCGTGTTGTGCTGGTCGATTTGGCTGTGGAGTTCTGGTCGTCCGGGGCTGGGTGCGTGTCTCTGCGAATGCCCTCTTTTGGAACCTCGGGAGTGGTGGCTTGTTTTGTCTGTGCAGGTCAGGGCATTTCGCGAGTCGTCTGTGTGATCTGGGACACAGCTGATTGACTGCTGCGGGTAACCGCACGTTTACTGCCCGGGTCCTTTACAAAGTTCATATGCGGGGGGATTCGGTGAAGCGTGAGCGGCCCGGCGAGAGGCCGGCGCGGAGGGTGCGAAGAGGACGCGTCTGCCTTCTGGGCGGTGTGGCGTCCGCGCTCGTGCTGTCAGTTCTGCCGGGGCTGCCGGCTGCCGCTGGCGTGCCGATGGCGGCGGTGGGAGCGGTGGACAGTGGGACGGTTGATGAGGCCACCGCGTCCAGCCGGGCCCAGGCGTCCGGGGAGGCGGTGGAGGTGACGGCGGATCGCACCGAGTACTCCACGACGACGGCGAATCCGGACGGCTCGTTTACGCTGACGCAGGCCACCACGCCGCAGCGGGTGAAGGAGAAGGACGGCAGTTGGGGCGCGGTCGATCCGTTGCTTGAGCGCCGTGCGGACGGTCGGGTGGCTCCCAAGGGGGCCGTGGTGGACTTGTCGTTCTCCGGCGGTGGTACGGGGTCGGACATGATCCGTATGGGCAAGGACGGGCGGTCGATCACCCTGGGCTGGTCGGGTGCTCTGCCGGAGCCGACTCTGGACGGGGCAACGGCAACCTATGCCAACGTCTTCGACGGCGTGGACTTGCAGCTGACGGCTACGGCAGAGAGCTATCGGGAAGTTCTTGTCGTCAAGACGCCTCAGGCAGCGCTGAACCCAGCTTTGGAGCAGGTCAGGCTTGCCGCATCCGGTGACGGGCTGTCTGTCGTGCCGGGTTCCGGAGGGGGCCTGCGGGCCATCGACGAGGACGGCAACGCCGTCTTCCGGGGTCCTGCGGGGCAGATGTGGGACTCCGCCGGTGATGAGGAGTCCGGGCCGCAGACGCAGTTGATGCGCAGCGATGCCACCGTGTCGGTGTCCGGGAACGGCCCGGCGCAGGACGATCCCTCGCAGCCGGGGGAGGGTGATGCGACGGCGGTGCTGCCGGTGAAGGTGGATGACGGCGCGGTCGCTGTTCACCCCGACCTTGACCTGCTGCGCGGCAAGGACACGGTCTACCCGGTATATATCGACCCTTCGGTCGGTCTCGGTGTCTCGGAGCGCACGAAGATCTCCTCGGACGGTGACAAGTTCTGGATGTTCGACGGCGACAAGGGTGTCGGCAAGTGCGGTAACGCCGACGGCTACTACTGCGGCGGTGGTTACGTCGACCGCATGTACTTCGAGTTCGCTCCGACCAAGCTGGCCGGCAAGTACGTTCTGGACGCCACCTTCCGCGCCCGCGAGACGTGGTCGTTCAACTGCGACCCTCACTGGGTCGACCTGGTGCGCACCGACAACATCTCCGAGGGCACCCGCTGGCCCGGTCCCAAGCAACTGGACCTAATGGGCGACCGCTACATCTCAGCGGGCCGCGGAAGTCTGTGCAGCCCGGACCAGCCGGACGCCTGGGTGGAGTTCAACGATAACCCCGACGAGTCGGACGAGAACCTCAAGAGCACGGTCCGCTCGTTCGCGGACGGCAAGATCAGCCGGCTCACCATGATGCTGCGCGCGAAGGACGAGAGCGACGCGCGGGCCTGGAAGCGCTTCGACGACAGCGCCGAGCTGCAGGTGGTGTTCGCCTACAAGCCGGGCGTGCCCGCCAGTGTCGGCATCATCCCGGGTGAGGGAAAGACCGGGTACTGCAACAAGTCCTCCACCAATTCGCTGGTGGTGACGCGCAAGGACCCGATGATGCAGGCCACCGTGGAGACACAGGTTGAGTCTCACGAGGGCGACGAGGAGGGCTCGCTCCAGGCCGAGTACGTTGTCGAGCGCGGTGACGATGCGTCCTGGCACCAGGTATGGACTGGGCACATGCCCGACACAGGCTGGGATCCCGACGGAACAGTTGAGAGGATGCGCACCAGCGAGCGCGCCGATCAGGGCCTGTACCGCTACAGGGCCCGCACCCAGTCCCACTGGTCCTACGACGGCACGAGCGGCGACCTGTGGTCCTCTTACAGTTCCTGGTGTTACTTCAAGATCGACTCGTCGGCGCCGAAGGCGCCGCGCATCACGCCCGGCTCCCCGTACACCGAGTGCAGCGCGACGGTGTGTGACGGCAAGGGCGGCCCCGGTATCGCCGGATCCTTCACCTTCCAGCCCAACACCGGGGACATCGACGCCTCCGGTCACACGACCATCACCGCCTACAAGTACAAGCTGCTGACCACAGCGGAGAAAACGATCTCGGGCACTCTTTCAGCCCAGGTGAAGGACGTGACGCCGCGGCTTGGCGGCACCCAGGTGCTGACGGTGTGGGCCAAGGACGTCTACGAGCGGTGGGGGACGCCCCAGGACTTCGTCTTCAAGGTGTCGCCCGCCCAGGGAGCAGTGGGGCGCTGGCATCTGGACGGCGTGCCCGGTTCGGGCACGATGACGGCCAAGGACACTGCGACCGAGGGCACGCGTCACGACGCCACCCTTGCGGGTGCGGCGGGAACCGGCTGGTCGACCCGCGCGCGCCGTGGTGAGGCGGACTACTCGCTGCGCCTGAACGACGACACCACCGATCCCGCTCAGCAGACCGGATACGCCTCGACCACCGGCCCGGCGGTCAACACCAAGGACTCCTTCACGGTGTCGGCCTGGGTGCAGTTGTCGAATGCCTCTGCCAACCGCGTGGTGCTGTCCGAGCCTGGCACTGCCGGAAGCTCCTTCGCGCTGTACTACTCAGCTTCCTACAAGAAGTGGGTGTTCAACCGGACGGACAAGGACCAGAAGACTCCGGTTGTCGTCCGTTCCCTCGCCGACCAGGACAATCCGCCGCTGAACGTGTGGACGCACGTGGTCGGGGTGTTCAAAACGGAAGGTGACGACAACCTCCCCGACACCGACCCCACCAACGACACCATCCAGTTGTTCATCAACGGCCAGCCCCAGGGCCAGCCGGTCCTGCTGTCCAAGACGGCATCCACCTATACCCCCTGGGCGGCCACCGGCGGCCTTCAGTTCGGACGCTCTCTGTCCGACGGCGCCTTCGGCCAATACCACTTCGGTCTCCTGGACGAGGTAGCGGTGTGGCAGCGCGCCCTGCAGCCTGCTGAGGTCGCCGACGAAGCCCAGCTGCGCCAGGACGGGGTGCCGGCCAACGAATTGGTCGCGCAGTGGGATGCCACCTCGGCCAAGGGCTCGGAGATCGCCGAGAACACGGCCTACCCGCTGCCGTCCATGAAGCTCTCTCCCAGTAGCGCTGCGGTGAACGAGGACGACAACGCCCTGTTCCTGGACGGCACCGGTCAGTACGCCGCTTCCACCGGGCCGGTGGTGGATGAGACGGGTTCCTTCACCGTCTCGGCCAGTGTCCGCCTGGACTCCGAAGCACTCAAGGCCAAGCCTGTCGGCTACAAGGCTCAGGTGGCAGCGCAGCGGATGGGCGCCGAATCTTCGTGGGCCTTGTGGGTGGTCAAGCCTGCCGACGACATGTACCAGTGGAAGTTCACCCGCACCGCGGTCGACTCCACCGGCAAGGTGAGCCAGAGCGCGGAAGTCCCCGCCGGCGACGTAGCTCTCACCGACTCGTGGGTACAGATCACCGGTGTGTTCGACGCGCAGGAATCCTGGGAGTGGTCCGACCCGGCTGACAGCACCAACGCCGAGACCCGCTACGGCAAGCTGCACCTGTACGTCGGGGAATTCGACCAGGCCGCCGACACGGCCACCTTCACCACACCGCAGCAAGGCAGCGGCGAACTCAGCCTGGGACGCGGCACCACGGGTGGCAGCACGGGCAACTACCTGCTCGGAGGGCTGCAGGACCTGAGGATCTGGACCGGAGCGATGACCACCGACCAGATCCGCTCCCAGGTGCTGGACAGCCCAGACAGCATCTAGGCACCCACCGCCGGCAAGGCGGCCCGCTTGACGGCGGGCCGCCCGCCGGCCTCACCACGCCGTCCTGGCATCCCTTGCCCCCGCGTCTTTCATCCTCGACGACACGCGCCCGGCCTTACACGATCGGGCGCCGCGTAGGAAGAACCCATCATGAATCCCTTTGGCATACCCGGGCCTTTTGCAGGCCGCGGGCCCGGCAAGCGCTGGGCCCGGCGTATCGCCGCGACCACCGGCCTGGCACTCCTGCCCGGGCTGCTCACGCCCGTCGCCTTCGCCGCCGGCACCGACCCACTGGGCCGGCCCACCCTTAAGGCCCCGCACGCCACCGCGGTCAGCCCCTTCACCGCCAAGGTGAACAAGAAGGCCGCGGCCACAGTGAAGAAGGCCGCCGAGGCCGACCGCATCGCGGCGGCGCGGGCCCGCCACGACCAGCAGCAGAAGGTCACCTGGCCCGGCGCCGGCAAAGCCTCGATGACTGTCCCTGGCAAGGGAAGCCGTAGGGCTGCGCCCGGTTCGCTGCCCGTCACCGTCACCCCGCCCGGCAAAGGCAGGGCGGCCAAGTCCGTCACCGTAGAAGTGCTGGACCACACGGCGGCCGCACGCCTCGGCGTCAAGGGCGTCGTCCTGAAGGTCACCGCGCCCGGCTCCGGCGGCACGGCCCGGCTCGGCATCGACTACTCGGCCTTCGCTTCCGCCTACGGCGGTGACTGGGCAGGCCGCCTCCAGCTCACCCGCCTGCCTGACTGCTCCGTCAAGCACCCGGCCGACGCCAAGTGCCGCACGCGCACCGAACTGCCGTCCGTCAACGACCGTGAAAGCGACCGCATCTCGGCGCCTGTGAGCCTGCCCTCGGGCGGGCAGGCGATGATGCTGGCTCTCGCGGCGGGCACGAAGTCAGGCGCCGGCGACTACAAGGCGACCCCGCTGTCGGCCGCCTCGACATGGGAGGCCGGCGGCTCCTCCGGCTCCTTCACCTGGTCCTACCCCCTGCGGGTGCCGCCGGCCGCCGCGGGACCCCAGCCCGATCTGTCGATCTCATACGACTCCGGTGCCGTCGACGGTCAGACGGCCAACTCCAACAACCAGGGCAGCCAGGTCGGCACTGGCTTTGACCTGACCTCCTCCTACATCGAGCGCAAGTACGGCTCCTGCGACGACGACGGCCAGGACGGCAAGTACGACCTGTGCTGGAAGTACGACAACGCCTCACTCGTCCTGAACGGCAAAGCCAGCGAACTCGTCAAGGACGACACCACGGGCGCATGGCGGCTGAAGGACGACGACGCCTCCACCGTCACCCACTCCACCGGCGCCGACAACGGCGACGAAGGAACCACCGGCGTCGACGGACAGGGCGAATACTGGACGGTCGTCACCGGCGACGGCACGAAGTACGTCTTCGGCCTGAACAAACTCGACGGCGCCGCCGACAGCGACCGGACCAACTCGGTGTGGACCGTGCCCGTCTTCGGCGACGACCCCGTAGAACCCGGCTTCACCAGCGGTGACACCTTCGCCGACCGCTCCAAGAACCAGGCCTGGCGGTGGAACCTCGACTACGTCGAAGACACCCACAACAACGCCATGTCCTACTGGTACACCGCCGAGCACAACAACTACGACAAGCTCGGCGACGACAACACCGGCACCGACTACGTCCGCGGCGGCTACCTCAAGGAGATCCGCTACGGCCAGCGCGCCGACGCCCTGTTCTCCGCCACCCCCGCAGCCTCCGACAAGGTCGTCCTCACCTACGACGAACGCTGCCTGGCCTCCGGCACCGGCTGCGACTCACTCACCGAAGACACCCGGGACAACTGGCCCGACGTGCCCTTCGACGCCATCTGCAAGGACGGCGACAAGTGCACCGGCAACGTCGGCCCCACGTTCTTCACCCGCAAGCGGCTGACCGCCATCACCACCTACGCCTGGAACGCGGCGGCTTCCACCCCCGGCTTCGACGCCGGCATGGTCGACACCTGGTCGCTGAAGCAGCTGTATCTCGACCCCGGCGACACGGGGGACTCCACCGACCAGTCCCTGTGGCTCGACGAGATCAAGCACACCGGCAAGCACGGCACGGACCTCTCCCTGGACCCCGTCAGGTTCGGCCACGTGATGCTGCCCAACCGCGTTGACGGCGCGGCCGACGACATCCTGCCGCTGAACAAGCCCCGCCTCAAAACCGTCACCTCCGAGACCGGCGCCCAGACGATCGCCACCTACCTCGAGGCAGACTGCACCGCAGCCGGCACCAAGCCGCAGGTCGACACAAACACCAAGCGCTGCTACCCGGTGTACTGGTCACCCAACGGCGAGAAGGACCCGATCCTCGACTGGTTCCAGAAATACCCGGTCAGCTCGGTGTCCAGCACGGACCCCCAGGGCGGCTCCGAAGCCGTGCAGCACAGCTACCAGTACACCGGCGGCGGCGCCTGGCACTACGACGACAACCCGCTGACACCCGCCAAGGAGCGCACCTGGTCCATCTGGCGCGGCTACCAGCAGGTCACCCACCTCACCGGCGTCTCCAACGCAACACAGAGCAAAACGGTCACCGTCTACATGCGCGGCATGAACGGCGACCGCCTGCTCGGCCCGGACGGCAAAACCCCCGACCCCGACAAGCGCAGAACCGCCGAGGTCACCGGCATCAAGTCAGCCGCGATCACCGACTCGGAACCATACGCCGGCTACACCCGCGAGTCCGTCACCTACGACGGCGCCACCGAAGTCTCCGGCACCATCAGCGACCCGTGGTCGAAGCGGACCGCCACCCAGCACAAGTCCTACGCGGACACCGAGGCGTACTACGTGCGCACCGCCGCCACCCACACCCGCACCAACATCACCAGCAAACTCACCCCGTACGACCGCGTCCACACGGTGAAAACCACCTACGACGACTACGGCATGGCCGAGACAGTCGAAGACGAGGGCGATGACTCGGTCACCGGCGACGAGAAGTGCACCCGCACCTGGTACGCCCGCAACAGCGCCAAGGGCATCACCTCCCTGCCCTCCCGCACCCGGACCGTCGCCGCCACCTGCGCCACCACGGACGCATCCCTCGACCTGCCGGCCGACGCCAAGCGAGCCGGGGACGTCATCTCCGACACCGCGACCGTCTACGACAACCCCACCGCCACCACGTGGTCGGCCTCGCAGACACCGACCAAGGGCGAGGCCACCTGGACCGGCCGCGCCCAGGGCTACGGCAGCGACGACACTCCGACCTGGCAGAAAGTCGCCAAGACGACGTACGACACCCTCGGACGCCCCCTGACCGTCGAGAACACCGACGGACTGCAGATCGCCTCCACCATCTACACACCGCAAAGCGCAGGCCCCCTGACATCGACGGATGTCCTCGACGCCAAAAAGTACAAGACCACCACCACCGTCGACTTCGCGACCGGCGCACAACTCAAGGTCACCGACCCCAACCTCAAGGTCACCGAAAGCGAATACGACAGCCTCGGCCGCGTCACCAAGGTATGGCTGCCCAACCGCCTGCGCGCACTGAGCAAAACCCCGAACTACACCTACGACTACAAGGTCACCAGCTCGGCCATGTCGTGGGTCGCCACCGGAACACTGAAGAACGACGGCTCCGGATACAACACCAGCTACGAGTTCTACGACTCCCTGCTGCGCTCCCGCCAGGTCCAGACACCGTCCCCGCAGGGCGGACGGCTCATCTCCCTGACCCTCTACGACGCACGAGGCCTGGCCGTCACCCAGGAATCAGACATCTGGGACAGCACGTCGCTGCCCAGCTCCACGGCCGCGGAAATCTCCGGCGGCCAGGCGCCCATCCAGACCGACACCACCTTCGACGGTGCCGGGCGCGCCACGAAGGCGGTCACCAAGGTCCACGGCGTCACCCGCTGGACGACCGACACCACCTACACCGGTGACACCACCGCGAGCACCGCACCGGCCGGCGGCCAGGCAACCGCCGTGGTCACCAACGCCCTGGGCCAGACAACACAGCGCCGCGAGTACGCCGGCCCCACACCGACCGGCACGAACTACACCACCACCGACTACACCTACACCGACGCGGGCCAACCCGAGACGGTCACCGGCCCCGACAAGACCAAATGGTCCTACACCTACGACCTTCTCGGCCGGCAGGTCACAGCGGCCGACCCCGACAAGGGCAAAAACGCCACCGAGTACAACAACCTCGACCAGGTCATCAGCACCACCCCCAACGACGACCCCGCGAAGAAGCTGCTGTTCGAGTACGACACCCTCGGCCGCAAGACAGGCATGTGGCAGGTCGACAAGACCGACGCCAACAAGCTCGCCGCCTGGACCTTCGACACCCTCGCCAAGGGACAGCAGGACACCGCCGTCCGCTACGACGGCGGCGCGAGCACGACCGGTAAGGCCTACACCGACAAGGTCACCGCCTATGACGCCATGTACCACGTCACCGGCAGCCAGCTGATCCTGCCCGACACAGAACCCCTGGTCTCCGGCGGCTACATAGCAAAGACGCTCTCCTTCAGCACGAGCTACAACCTGGACGGCACGACCGCCCAGTACTCCGCCCCCGCGGCCGGCGGCCTGACGGCCGAAACAGTCTCCTACACCTCCAACGCCCTCGGCCAGCAACTCACCTCCAAGGGCACCACCGGCTACCTGCAAGGTGCCGCCTTCTCCCCCCAAGGCGACCTGCGCCAGCTCACACTCGGCACGGACGGCTCATCCTCAGCCAAGAAGGCCTACCTGAACTGGGACTACGAGGAGGGCACCCGCCGCCTCACCCGCTCCTACGTCACCGACGACGTACACGGCTACATGCCGCAGGAGCTGAAGTTCACCCAGGACGACGCCGGCAACGTCACCTCCATCTTCGACGCCACCACCCAGGGCGGCACGACCAAAGCTGACTACCAGTGCTTCACCTACGACGGCAACCGCCGCATAACAGAGGCCTGGACCCCGAAGACCGCAGACTGCGCAACCTCCGGCCGCACGGCGGCCAACCTCGACGGCGCCGCCCCCTACTGGACCTCATACACCTACACCGGCGCCGGCCAGCGCAACACGGAAATCCAGCACAGCACCACCGGCGACAAGACCACCACCTACACCTATGACGACACGACAGACACCAAGCCACACACGCTGGACAAGACAACCGGCGCCCGCACCGGCACCTACACCTACGACAAAAGCGGCAACACCATCACCCGCCCCGGCCCCACGGCCCAGCAGACGCTGGCCTGGAACACCGAAGGCAACCTGTCCAAGCTGACCGAGAGCACCAAGGAGACGAACTACCTCTACGACGCCAGTGGCGAGCTGCTGATACGCCGAGCCAAGGGAGACGGGGACACCATCCTCTACCTCGGCGCCGGCACAGAACTCCGCCTGACGACCAAGGGCACCACGAAGACCCTGACCGGAACCCGCTACTACACGGCAAACGGTCAGACGATCGCAGTCCGCACAGCAACATCCGGCGTCTCCGGCACCAAACTCAGCTTCCTGGCCGCCGACCACCACGGCACCTCCAGCATCACCCTCGACGCAACGACCTACGCCGTCACCAAGCGATACAGCACCCCCTTCGGCGCCCCACGAGGCACCAAGCCGACAACCTGGCCCGACGACAAGGCCTTCCTCGGCAAACCGGCCGACGACTCCACCGGCCTCACCCACATCGCAGCCCGCGAATACGACCCCGCCAACGGACAGTTCCTCAGCGTCGACCCGCTCCTCACCCTGGACCAGCACCAGTCACTCAACGGCTACACCTACGCCAACAACACACCGGTCACCTCCAGCGACCCGACAGGCCAGGCCGCATGCATGCAGGACGGCATGTGCGGCGGTACAAAATCGCTGGAAGAGTGGGAAAAGAAGCATGGCAAAGAATATGGAGATGGGCGCCTAGGTGGCGGTACAGGCGGTACGGCCCATACGAAAAGTGACGGTGACACGGACAGCAGCCCTTATTACCAATGCAATGGAACAGGGCTGACCGAGGTTTGTAAGCCAGTCGCTGGCCCTGACGACTCAACCACGGACGCGGGTAACTACCTCTCCAGCCTGGCGACTAACGGTGACTTCTGGGGCGGTCTCACCCAGACCCTATTCGGATCTGCTAGTGAAGCGTTCGGTGTCGTCCTCGGTGTATCCGGCATAGTTGAATGCGGAACTGCAGTGCTCTGTCCCGTCGGAGCTCCTTCCATCGCTACCGGAGGTGGAGGCGTCGTCTTCGGCAAGTGGATGATCGACTCGGGATCGGATAAACTTGGTCGAGCCTTCCGCGAGGCAGACGGGGCTGCGAGTGGGGGCGGCAGTGGTAAATGGTCACCGACCGAATACAACGGGCAGCGAATCTATCAGCGGGACGATCTGGTGAATCCGGACTATTATTCACCTGTAGACAAGTACGGACGAAGCAATCTCAAAAGAATGAAGCAAGGGCTGGCCCCGTATGGTCCGGATGACAAGCCACTGAACCTTCATCATATGCTTCAGACGCAGGACGGGCCGATCGCCGAAGTGACACAGTCAATGCACTTTGACAACTACAGGCAGCTGCATTGGAAGGCAGGCACCAGGATTCCCAGTGGAATCGATCGAGATGCCTTCAGAGCCTGGAAATCGCAGTACTGGAAGGACCGAGCGACAGGATTTGGTGGATGATGAACGCTGTCGAGGCGAGTGAGCGACTGATCGAGCTGGTTCGAGGGAACGATGACATCGCGAATCACGCCGATGGGTGTGACGCGGGGGTAATGGCCGCCGCCGAGAGTGATCTGGGTGCGGCTTTTCCTCCCTCGTACCGTCGTCTGATCGAAGAGTTCGGAACCTGGGATATCGCTGGTGAAGAATTCCTAGGCGTATATCAGACGCCCTCGATGGGGCAGAAGCTTTTGGGTTCCGTAATGGAGACTCTGGAAGCTCGCAGCCGGTACGGAATGCCATCTGACCTCATCGTTGTGATGTCTGATGGAATGGGTGGTCTAGTTGTCCTCGATTCCTCTCAGATGGATCGAAGAGGCGAGTATCCGGTCCTCGTTTGGAATCCGGGAGTTGTGGACCGCGAGAGCATGGAGAGGCTCGGGAATGATTTCGGCTCCTTCGCGTTCGACCTGTGCCGACGGGCCGTAAAATCCTGGCGAGAGTCTGACTGAACCAATCAAAAACAGAAAAAGAATCGAGAAGCCTCGCCAGGAAATTCTGGCGAGGCTTCTCGATTGTGATTGCTGGGGTGGGTGGGGGAGTTGGTGTCTGGGGTGGGCTATGGAAAAGGCGTTTCGCCCCGGTGTGGTTGTTCGGTTCGAGATTTAGCAGTCGATTCACTGAACCTTTTTGGCGATCTCTCGGTTGTGGGACAGTGAGGTGAGAGACAGTGGGGTCTGGGTGTGTTGTTGCTGGTCGTGGCGGTTCCGAGGCGTGGGGCCACTGTCCTGGGCGTGAGTGAACCGCGGGGTATTGCTGTCCTGGGGCGTTATTGCATGAGGGGTGACGCTGTCTCAGTTTCGTGAGTTCTGATCCGCTGGCCGAATGGGTGTTGGTGTGCTAGGGGGCGTGGATCAGGGAGAGCAGGGTCCGGCCCCGGAAGGGGCGGGTGGTGATTCGAGCGGGGCTTTGCCGGCTGTGTCGGTTCGGGCGTTGCGGGGGCCGGCGGTGCGCCGTCTGCTGGCCCTGCGGCGGGAGGGGAAGCTCACCACTGGGCAGGTGAGGTCGGCGGCAGACGTGCTGGGGGTGCGGGAGCGTGCGGTGTGGCGGTGGCTGGCGGCCGCCGAGCGGGACGAAGCTGCGGCCCGGGCACCGGGGGAGCGGGCCGCGTATCCCGGGCGGTTCACGGTTACTGATGAGGTCCGGGCGCTGCTGATGCTGTGGAATGGCAACGTCGCGGCGGTGCATCGCGAACTGACCGCTCGCGCGGCCAGGGGCGAGGACGAGTCCCCTCCGTCGATCCCGACGCTGCACCGGGCGATCCGTCGTGATTTGACGCTGGGGGAGCGGACCGGGCTCGCTGGCGGTGAACGCGAGGCACGTAAGCATGATGTGTTCCTGGCACGGCCGCGGGGCTGGCGTAACAAGGTGTGGGAGACCGACCACATGCAGGCGCCGGTGCTGGTCGATGTCGAGGGCAGGGCTCGCAGGCCGTGGATCACGTGGTTTACGGACTGCGCCACCAACGCGATCACCGGTGTCGCGGTGACCCCGGTGCATCCGTCGCGGGAGTCGGTGCTGGCCGCGCTGCGCTCCGCGGTCCTGCGCGAAGACCCTTACGGCCCGTTCGGTGGCCTGCCGGAGAAGGTGCGGGTGGACCGCGGCAAAGACTTCCTGTCCCGGACGGTGACCGCCGCGTTCGATCTTCTGGACGTCACGGTGGAGGACCTGCCCGCCTACACCCCGCACCTCAAGGGCACGGTCGAGGGCCTGAACCGGGCGGTGGAGCCGATGCTGCTGGCCGCGCTGCCCGGCTACGCCCGCCAGCCGCGCCCCGGCAAACGCCCTTCCCGCCCGAAGGACGAGGTACTGCTCAGCTTCGAGGACTTCACCGCCCGGTTGCTGGACTGGACACGGTGGTGGAACACCGAACATCAGCCCGCGCCCTTGCGGGGCAGGACTCCGCTCGAGGCGTGGCAGGACGATCCCACCCCGCTGCGGGACGTGCCGGCCGCGGATCTGTGGACGTTCACCCTGGAGGACGCCGGTGCCCGCATGCTGACCACCCGCGGCATCCGCTTCAGGAAACGCGACTACGTGGGTCCGTGGATGACCGGCCAGGCCGGTATTCAGGTCCGTATCGGTTTCATGCCCCACCACGACCACCGCATCGAGGTCTACCACGCCGCCACTGGCCGCTACCTCGGTCCCGCGGACCTGGCCGATCAGGCCACCGAGGAACAGGTCAGTGCCGTACGGAAAGCGCGGGCCGCCCGTGCGCGCCGCCTGAAGAAGGACCTGGAGGCCTCGCGGCGCGAGCGCTATGCCGCCGCTACCCAGGCCGAGCCCCCTCGGCGGCTCGGCGCGCTGACCGGTGCGCAGGCCGAGGCCGGACTCGCCCAGACTGCCGACTGCTGCCGGACGTCATCCCGCACGCCGCGCCCCCGGCCGACTGGCGCACCCCGCCCTCTCTGGCCGCGCTGACCACGCCGGCCCGCCCCGCCCCGCTCCCGCCAGGCCGTGACTCCGCCCCTGCAGTTCCCGACGGCCCGGCCGGACAGGCCGTACCCTCCGCCACCGACGAATACGGAGACGCCTCGTGACTGCGGCCACCTACCAGTACGTTGACCTGCCCGACGCCTCCGTGGTCACCACCCGCGCCCTGCTCACCGCCCGCGAGAACATCACCGACACCGTCGCTGCTCGCGCGATGATGTGCATCCACGGCGGCGCCGGCTTCGGCAAGACCCTCGCCGTCAACACCCGCCTGCGCGAACTCGAACCCGCCGGCGAGGACGTCCGCAAGATCACTTTCCGGGCCCGGCCCACCGCCCGCGCGGTGCGCTACGAGCTGTTCACCGCCCTCGACCTGGCCGGCGAGCCACCGCGCCACCCCAGCGAGTTCGACCGCCTGCTGAAGATGGCCCTGGCCGAACGCCCCCGCACCTTCCTCGTCGACGAGGCCCAGTGGCTCAACGGGGAAGCGTTCGAATACTTCCGCTACCTGTGGGACGAACCCTCAACCCAGCTCGCGATCATTTTCGTCGGCGGCGCGGGCTGCCACACCGTGCTGCGCCGCGAACCGATGCTCTCCTCCCGCATCTTCATCTGGCAGCACTTCACCCGCCTCAACCCCGATGAGGTCCTCGAGGCCATCCCTCTGTTCACCCAGTCTGGGCGGACGCCGACCCCGAGGGCATCGCCTTCGCCGACAGCCACGCCGCACACGGCAACTTCCGCGCCTGGGCCCAGCTGACCGCCCACACCCGCACCGCCCTGGCACGCACCGGTCGCGCCCGCGTCGACCAGGAGCTGCTGCGCTGGGTCTTCAGCCGCCTTGGCTGACCACCCCACCGCCATGCCGCTTGCCGTGCTACCGCCGTCCGTCACTGTGGTCATCGACCCAGGCGACGACCACGATCCACACCCACACCGCCTTGGCCGCCGACCATCCGCCGTCCGGCCGGATCACCCTGCACCCCGGCCCAGGCACCACCAGCGAAACCGGCCTCGCCCACGACCTTCTCGCCGCTCTGGGCAAACCGCCCCTGCTACCGGGCCGCTTTCTCGGCGGCCGTCAGCCCGCCTGGGAAGCCGCTGCCGCCTGGGTGACGGCCCTGCCCGTCACCCGGCTGACCGTCCTGCGCGCGCACCGCCTCACCACCCGCCGCGCGATGCGCCTCCTGCAGCTACAGGCCTTCACTGGTCTCCATCTGACCTTGGTCTGCCACCGCCCGCACCTTCCCGCCGCTCTGCACCAGGCCCTGCGGACGGCCGACTATTCCCTCACCGCCGACTTCGAGGCCGCCCGCCGCCACTACTACGGCACGCCTATCACCGAACCCCTGCCCGCAGACGAGCCTGCTGGGCCGGGCAGCCGATGGCTCACCTTGTCCGCACTGGACCGTCTCGTCTCCTACGACAGCCCCCGCCCCTGCTCCGTCCCGTGCAGGCCACCGCCGATCGCCTGGCGGCACCGCCCACCACCCGCCCCTCTCACCGCGCACACCGCCCAGCGAGTCGCCCACCGGCTGCACGCGGCAACCGCACATCCTCGCCTGGCCGCGGCCGTCGCCGCCGCGCTGTTCACCGGCGCTTCCCTCCAGCAACTCGCCACCGCCCGCCCTCGCGACTACGACGCTGCCGTGGCCACGCTCGCCCTGCACCACCGCGCCCGCTACACCGACGGCTGCGCCGCCTACCCCGTACCACCCTGGGCAGGCACCTTCCTGCGGGCCGCGGCCTGCTTCACCCGGCTCGTATCCGGCGAAGACCAGGAGCTGCTCGCCGCGCCAGGCGACTGCGGGCACCTGCTGCGCATGGCGGAGATGGCCAGACTTCGCCCGCCTCAGCCACCCGCGGCCCGCCGCAAAGGCCCGGCCGGCCATGTGGAGTGGGACTGGCGCGAGCGGCAGGAAGCCGAGAGGTACGAAGCGATTCCGGCCAGTCGCGTCCGGCCCTCGCGACGCTGAACACCCTGAAGGGTTTTGCTCGACGGGGCACACTCAGCCGATCGAGAAGTCGGCGAACTCGACGTCGCTGAAGGCGATGCGCAGACCGTGGGCCCGGCGGCCCCATTCGCGGAAGTAGGCGTGTCCCAGCGCGCGAGCCAGGATCACCGTCTGCTGCTCCTCGCCCGCGCCGGCATCCCGGGCGGCGAACAGTTCCCGGGCGACCTCTCCCGGCAAGTACTGAGTGCCCCACCGCACCCGCGGATCGTCCGAAGACCCTGCTGGCGCGGCGAACCCGAATCGCGCCCGGGTATGGAAGACGAAGCCTTCTGCCTCGGCCTGGGCACGCCGGCGGGCCCGTATCCGGGGCTGCCACCGAGCCGACACCGCTTCCTCAATCGCCGGACCTGCAGCGGATCCGGCAGACGACGTGCTCCGGACTTCTTCGTCACCCACCGCTGCACAGTGCGCTGCGACACCCTCAGCAACGTGGCCACCTTCCGGGTGGAACCCTGGTGCGTCGCCAGCAAAAACCGCAGGCGGACCCCGGTACTTGAGGGAATGGGCCGGGTGCGCAAAGCGCGCTCAAGCCCCCGCTCGATCTGTCCCACGTCCGCCTCTCCAAGCGACCAGTCGGCAGGGCTGGCCCCCTGAAGTTCGTAGCGTCAGTTCTCCCGCATCGCCCGCCCCTGTCTGCCAGTTCTTGCACTCTCCAGACAGCGTCGGCTGACGCAGGCTATGAGCCCTTGGGGGAGCACCGAGACAAGCTGGCGGCGTGCATCAGGACGGACGTCGCCGGCACCCCGGTGCTGTCCTTCGGACGCCGACCGGGAGCCCCAACATGAAGCACTCTGACTACCGTGAGCACGGGCGTGCCTTCCCGACCACGCACCAACATCGGACTACTCGATGACCATCACAGGATCATTCGGGAAGGTACGCCCTTCGCACACCAACCCGCGACTGATCCACAGGTCTTCAGTATTGCTCTCCCGAAACCCTGGCGCAGCCGCAAGGCCAGTCCGAAGAGACTGAGCCGGCGGGTAACCGGAACAGGAACAGTGAAAAGGCGAGGGGCCCCGAGATCGTGTCTCGGGGCTTCGCGTCGTCCGGCTCAATGGCCGGACGGCGGCGTCACGCCCAATCGATGCCCAGCTCCCGCAGCGTCCCCAGCGTGTGGCGGCCAGGCGGGGCGGGAAGCGGGGTCACATCCAACTGATGAACTGGGTGGCCTCGAACGACTCGCCGTCTTCCTCCCACCATGCTCTGAGCCGTGCTTGGGGGGCCGAAGCCAAGGTCAGAACCATCGGGAAGTCGATGTGGGTGTGGTCGAGGAGCCGCTCAACCGTCACTCCGTGCTCGCCCTCGGATGAGTCCACGACGCTGGGGGAATCGCCGTCGCCGAGTGGTTCAATGTCAATTCGCACGTGATCTGCCGGGCCGGTACCGATGTTGCTCACTCGCAGTCGCTGGTGCACGGTGTGGTGCCTGACACGGTCCTGTTCGCTGGTTCTTGCCTCCCGCTCGTACAGGTATTCGCAGCGCACCACGGCCCGAGGACGGAGAGATGGATCCCGGTGGCTGATACCGCTGCCCATACCGGCAACCATCTGGTCCTGCTGGGTAACGAGGGACCGAGGTGTCGCTGCCCGCCACCGGCACGTGGAACGCGCCCGGCAAGGGCGGCGCCCAGGCCGACATCGTGCTCACCGCTCCGCAGGACGGTGTGCCGCTGCTGTTCATCGAGGTCGACAACTGCCACGAGACCGCGGAGGAACTCGCCGACAAGCTGGAGAAGTACGCCCGGTTCTTCAAGCGGAAGGTGAAGGACACCGACGGCCGTGAGCGCCCGATGTGGCGCACCCGCTGGAGCGCGCCGGACACCTGGTCCGGTGACAAGACGCACCCGCCCTTCCTGCTGGTGTTCAACCGCATCGGCGAGCGCAACCCCAACCGCACCATCCCGCGCCTGCAAGAGCTGACCCGTCACCTGTGGCAGGGGCAGCGGCATACGGGCTTCCACGCCTACGACGGGAGGATTCCGATCATCGCGACCGGCCTGAAGAACCTGCGCGAGCACGGTCCGGAGGGATCGGTGTTCCTCCGCTTCGGCCGCGACCACATGCAGCCCCTGCGGGAGGCGATCGGCAATCCCCGTCGTGAGGTGGCCGATGCCCGTGCCCGCGAAGCGGCCAGGGTCCGGGAAGAGGAGTTCCAGGCACAGGCGCGCCGGGCGGCTCAGGAGCAGGCGGCGAAGCAGGCAGCCGAGCGGGAGGCCCGTCGTCCCGTCTGCACCGGCTGCGGGGCGAAGTTCACCGACGAACGGTGGGAGGCGGCACAGGGACAGGCGAAGGACTGGGGAGCCCCGAAGGACTCCCACCCGCACCTGTGTGACAGCTGCAAGCACGCAGCCGTCGCCGACGCCCACGAGGCCGACCAGCAGGAGCGACCGGATCCGCTTCCCGACTGGGCAGAGCGGAAGCATTTCCTGCGCTATGCCCGTCGTCCCCGCTGCACCGAGTGCAGGGCGGCGTTCACGGACGAACGGTGGCAGGCGGTGGAGCGCACCGGCTGGGACGCCCTTCCTCCGGAGGCCCGTCCGACCTTGTGCGGGGACTGCGACCAGCGGTACCTCACCGACGCCCAACAAGCCTGGCCGGACGAGCCCCGGCATGAAAAGCAGGGCCAGGCCGTGCCCGAGCAGAAGGCCGGCGGCACCTGGCTCTCCCGTTTCCGCGGCTGACGCGCGAGCGGCGACACGGCCGGGCAGGTCCGTCTTGCCCGGCCGGGGCGGCTACTCCCAGGGCTTCGGTAGCGCGTGCCACAGGGTTCTGAGCCAGTCGGGCGGGTTGGTGAGGAACTTGTCCACCAGCCGGGCCGTGATGGACCGGGCGGCACCTTCGGCGGCGCCCTGGCCTATCGCGGCGGTCAGGCCGGCACCGACAGCGGGCTGCTGCGGGGCGGGCGCGGGGTCAGGCGGCTGGACGGGCGCGGGAACGTTGTCCCGGGTCATTGTGCTGCTCCCTTGAGCAGAGGGATCGAGGACAGCGGACACCTGCGTGGTGTCGTCCGCGGGGGTGTGTGCCGCGCGGTCGGCAGTCCTGCTGCGGCTCTCTGCCTGAGAGCGTCCCCGTGGGGTCTCGGCCCTGGCCCAGGGTGGCGTGTTCAGCGTAGCGGCGATCGGTGCGGTTGTTGCCCCGGGTGTCTGGCGGCTGGTCATCGGTACTGCCTCCGGAGTGAGTTCGATAGGTCGGGCGGGACAGTGACAGGGCGCAGGTGCTTGCCTCTCGTCCTGGCGGGCCCGGCTCTTTCACCCCGTAGGGCCGGAGGCCGGGACCCGGACAGCAGCGACCGGGAGAGAAGATTCCGGGGCACGACGAAGGCCCGGACGCCTGGTCCGGGCCTTGCGCTATCGAAAGAGGTTTAGGGGGTCGACTGCCTACAAGGGAGTCGGGTGATCAGGTCGACGACGGCCGGGCGGATCACGCCGCTCTGCAATCAAGCGCCGGTGAGCTGCCTTCGTCCTGTCTTGGTGACGTCAGTAGCGTGATGCTGTCGGACGTCTGGTTTCAGTCATTCTCACGGACTCTGTCTCTCTATATCGGCATCTCTGAGACCCTTCCTGATTGCAGTAGGTGATCGTTTAGTCACTTAGCGGATCTTGGATGGGGGAGAGGGCCGTGCTGGAGCAGGCACAGTTGGTGGGATTGGCGGGGGCGGCCGCAGCTGCACTGGTCGCGGAGATGACCAAGGAGAGCTGGGCGTCGATGCGCTCGCTGGCAGCTCGGTTCTTCCGGCGCGGTGGTCAGGAGGAGGAAGAACGCCAGCTCGCCCGGCTCGATGCCGATCAGGTGCAGGCGGCCACGCTGGATCCAGCGGCTCTGCGGGAGAGGTGGAACCGGCGGCTGCTGACGCTGGTGGAGGACTTCCCCGAAGCAGCCGAGGAGCTGGCGGCAATGGCGCGCCGCAAGCCGAAAGAGCCGCAGAGCGGGGTGAACCAGACCGCAGAGAACAACACCGGCTCGGTCATTCAGATCGGCAGGGACAACTCCGGCAGCCTGAACACGGAGCGGAGGTGACAACGCTCAACGGGCGTGACGCGCCCCAGCCACCCACCAACCCGCCGTCTGTTGGGCAGTCTGCCGTCGGCAACACCGGTCCTACTGTCCAGGTTGGGGGCTCCAACCTCGGCAACATCAACATCACTCGGCTACCCAAACTACCGGTCACCCCCATTCCGCACGTGGACCAAGAGGCCGCCCTGGAGCCTGTCTGGGCGCACACTCCCACCCCGCAACGGGCAGCGAACCTGCTCGCTACTCATGGCCTCGCAGTCATCGTGGGGGAACGCGGCACGGGACGGCGCATCTCGGCAGTCCGCGCCCTGCACACCCATCTCTCCACTCCCGCAGGACCCCCGCAGCTCTTCTACCTGGCAGCCGACTGGGACGAGGACGAAGCACCGGAACGGGAAGTCCTACCCGAGCCCATCACCGGGCACGGCTACCTGATCGACGCGACCTCGCGTTTCTTCTCCGAGAACGCCGCCCGCGCCCTCATTACTTGGGCGGAAGAACTCCACGACGCGGGCAGTTGCCTGGTCATCACCCGTAACCAGCGGGATTGGCGGGGCGACAGCCGCTACGAGATTGAGGCGGTACGCCCCGATGCTATCCAAGTCGCCCGGAACCACCTTGCGCACTGGGGCAGCCACGGGCAGGCCGGATGGCTGCAGCAGGACGCCCAGCGCACTATGGCACGCGGCCTGCTTCGCCAAGCAGCCACCGACCGAACCGCCGGCGTCCTGGCTGACCTCATCACCCGCAGTGTCAGCCCGGATGATGCTGTCGCAATCGCCAAACGCCTGCGCGGCATTGACCCTGAACGGCTAGCCAAAGCGGTCGAACGCAGAGACACACCCTCTTCACCAGAGCACGAGCAGGGAGTCAACGATCTCCGCCGCATCCGGGAAGAGGTCCTGTTATGGACCAATTTCCTGGAGCAGACGCTCACCGGCACAGGCACCCGCGGCCAGGACCGAGTGATGCTGCTCGCCGCCGCCTACCTCGAGGGCGCCCCTATCGAACGATGCATCAAGGCAGCAACCGAGTTCGGCGGCCGCGATGAGACAGTTGCGCGCCGGTACCGGGAAGGCCGGAGCCCCCGGCGTCGGCTGAGAGACGTCGGTGTCGACATCACTTCCAACGACACAGCCGCATTCCACAGCCGCCCGGGCCTCGCCCGTTCCGCCATCCGCATGGACTGGCACCACTGGGCCGACGAACGAGACGCAACCACGACGTGGCTCACCCGCATCACCGCCCCCGACGGCGTCGCCAGAGCATGGACAGAGCAGATCGGAACCCGTCTGCTGGAGCTGTCCATCACGGAGGTCGAATCCCCCTTCTTCACCCTCCTCGACACCTGGGCCACCACCTCCCCCGACGAGCAATACCTCAGTATCGTCACCGCACTGATCACCCAAGCCACGGAGACAGAAGAACTCGCACGGGATGCCCACAAGCAACTGTTGGACTGGGCGAAAAGGCCCGACGCACATCGGCGAAAGGTGGTCGCCCGGGCATGCAGCGGCCGCTACGGCATGCGATGGCCGCACATGGCCCTCGTCCGGCTACGCCACATCCTGGCTGTCGACGACGAAGCAACTCGCATCGCAGCGACCGCCCTGACGGCCCACGCCGCCACGAGCACCGAAGGGTTCCAACGAATCGTTGAGACGGTCGAGACCTGGCTGGAGAGATACCAGACCCACCTCGCCGGCCCTCGAGCCTTCCTAGCGCTCACCGACCCCGCATCCAACGTCCTGGACACCCTGGTGAGCGCAGCACAGGCTGTCCCAGCCGTCCGTGACTTCCTGATCAACGGCTGGATGCAGACACTGCGACAGCCAGACGTACGCGACGACGCACACCAGGTCCTCCTCGGCTGGGCCCGAGCCGCTCACGAGGGCCGACTGGACCGCACCGCCACCTTCGGCATCCTCACCGACGTACGCAACGCCCATACCCCCCTCGACGCCATGTCCCGCTTCCTGTACGGAAGCCCGGACCAAGACGACCACGCCCTGATCGAAGCACGCCTCGCCCTGGCCAACCTGCGAGGCTGCAACCACGCCCAGTGCTCCGAACCCCACTGCCCGCTCAAAGAAGCAGCCAGCTCCTTCCCGGACACCAGCGCTGCCGGAGGCACCGGTGAACCCCGGTCATGAGGCCCCTACAGGACACCAGCGCGTCAGATTCCCACTGACCCGATGGCTGCTGGCACCGCTGACCACATGGCGTGCCCGACGTCTGGCAGCCGCATACGGACCCGGCATGGACGCACGCACAGCCTGGGCACTAACCCGTACAGCTACTCACCCCGAAGAGATCCCCTTCGCCATGAACCATCTAAGCGAAGACACGGAAGAGGAGCCGTAACCGTTGAAGCGATGGCTAACAGATGCTGCGCCGCCGGGTCTACGGCGCCGACCACAACCAGCCCGTCCTCAGGGTTCCGAGCGATCGCCGGGAGCCCCGTCCCCTGCAGCCGCAGGAGACGGGGCTCCGCAGTGACCGGTTCGAGGAAGATGTGCAGGCCGTCATCGAAGTCGCCGTCGTAGGCAAACCAGGAGTCCACCACCCTGTAGCGGTCGCCGCGAAGGGCCACGGGACGGATAAGCGCTACTTCCTGGTCGGAGCCATCTGGCAAGGTCTGGCGTGTGACAAGCGAAGGCGATACGAGCAAGGACAGCGAGGCGTGGGCGATGGATATCCTCGTCCAGTTGCGCCAAGGCAGGCGGGAGGCACATGCGCGTCGCGACGCGCTTGCGACAGCGGTCGACGAAATAGCCAACGGTCTCACGCAACTGGGCCTTAAGCCTTGGAAATCGGAGCGTATGAGCCCGGCGCGAGAGGACGTGAAGGTCCCGGACGTCATGCTCGGTGACCGCGCCGAACCAGCCGCAATGGTTATCCGGTATGAATCAGCGGTCAACATCCTCAGCGCCGCCGATCAGCTTCGGGGTTTCGCCGTCCTGCTTCGTGCAGAGAAATCGCTGATGGGCGCGGTCTCGGTCGCGCGTGGCGTCTTCGAGGCGTGTCTGTGGGCCACAGCGGTAATCGACCCGACCATCAGCACTGACGAGCGCCTGCAACGTGCCCTGACGCGTCGCCTCGCACGACTCTCGGCAGGTATCCGTCTCAGGAAAATGCTCGGCGGCGATACCGATGCCGACCAGCTCGTTGAGAACGACGGCGACGTGGATGACGCGCACGGGACCAACCGCGATCCTGCGAAGGACATCAGCGACATCTTGGCTTACGCCAAGGACCGGGGCTGGCCTGTGAAGAGGGGCCGTCGCACCTCCGAGATCACACCCCTTTCGATTGACTGGCTCAGCGAGAACCTTGAGCGCCGTATCGGCATCGAGGGGTACGCCTGGACGAGCGGCTCGTCGATGGCTCACGGCGAGCATGCTGCCGACACGGCGGTGTGGGTTGAACTGTCCCAGGACATCGGCACAGCTCCGGCATGGTTGATCCAGTTGTGGTCGAACGGTGCTTGGGCGGGACCGCGTCTCTTCCTTGCAACGCACGCCGCCTACACAGGGAAGGGCAGCCTGCGCCGCGAGTATCAGCGGTTCGAAGAGTTGTTCTTGAGCGGGGCCGGCAAGAGCTGAGGCCCTGGAGATCCATACAGCATGCCCTCATGCGCTACGTACGCCCGCCGTCCTCGCTGCACCGAGTGCAAGGCAGCGTTCACGTACGAGCGGTGGCAGGCGGTGGAGTGCACTGGCTGGGACGCCTCTCTCCGAAGGCCCGTCCGACCCTGTGCGGGGACTGCGACCAGCGACATGGGACCGACTGGGAGGAAGCCTGGCCGAACGCGACGCGCCAGGAGCAGGAGCCGGCCGTGCCGGAGCAGAAGGCAACCGGCTGGCTCTCGCGCCTGCGCCGCTGAGCCAGGGCACGCCTTCCGACCAGCCGCGCTTCTCCTTCTGACAAGGACCAGCCCGGCGAATTGGATGGATGCGACGGAGAAGGCACGTCATGCTGGAAGCGATCGATGCGAGGGGGGAAGCGTGAGCCGCGGGCAGACGGAAACTCTTGACGAGAAGCACCAGCGCTTGCTGGAAGCTTTCGTGTTGAGGGCCCGCAGGGTGGAGGAGCATTCGCTGGCCGCCGACTGGGACGCCCTTGTCGAGCTGACCCGCATGAGCATCAACGTCCGTGTCGACCGCGGCGAGGTCCGGATCTCGTACGAGCTCCCGCCCGAGGAAGTAGTCGAATCAGCGGCAGCGCGTATCAGGCCAATCCTGCTGGAGCAGGAAGACTGCTTTCACATGAAGGCGCTCTCGGCTCTGGGCTACACCTGCCGAGCAGCGCCACAAGATGCGGCATGGATACGAGCCGCACGCGCTGAGTGGCGAACACGGGTAAGCCCCTCCACGCGCGACGAATCCGGCTACTGGGTCATGGTCGCTGACACGTCCACGGGCGAAGAGCGTGACCTCGATGCGCATGGGCTGGCCATGGCCTGGATCTACGGAGACGTGGTGCATCACGACCCAGAGCGACGCAAGGAAGGCGACAGTTTCGGACTGCGCGACCGGTTTCGCGCCGCTGTACCCCTAGTGGCCTGGGCGATGGTCGGCACAATCGAACTCCTGAACTTCGTCCGGGCACTGAACAAGGCCGGGATGCTCAACCTTCGGAAGGAAGTGTTCGACGAGCAGGTCGCCTTGAAGTCGACCGTGTGGGAAGAACGTGCCGAGATGTACTACGCCCCCGTCGGTGCTCAACCTCCCTCACTTGCGAGCTCTCCCATGCCCGGGGGGTGGCTCCCTCTGAGCAAGGCATCTGACCTGTCGGTCTTCCGTCACCGCATTGCGGGACAACTCTTGAACACGGAGCGCTCACCATCCATGACGTACCTCCCCTCACCCGAAGAGATCGAAGCCGCCCGCACGCCCGCTGGCGGCTGGAGGCGGGACCAGCTCGCCGCCTGGGGCGTGCCGTGGCCCCCGCCGAAGGGCTGGAAGGACGAGCTGGCCGAACGCTGGAAGGCCGCCCGCCCTGACGGCCCACCGGCGCCCCCGCCCACCCCGGCCCCGGCCGACTTCGCCCAGGACACGCTCGACTTCGGCTGACCCGACGACAGCGGGGCCGGAAAGGATCACCCTGCCCGGCCCCGCTGCTCGTTCCCGGCTGCTCACCGGCTGAGGGGGATGCGCGGCCCCCACACGAACCCGAGCCCGTCCAGGAAGACCGTCTCCAGCTCCTTCTCCCACTGGTCGCGCAGGAGGAACGGGGCACTCTCCATCCGCTCCACGATGACCAGGGTCTCGGGCTGTCCGATCAGCGCGTACCGGCCGTGCGAGGCGGGCATGCTGCCCGGCCCGTGCGTGCGCAGCATCTCCTCCAGACGGGCGCGGTGCTGCTCCACGAACGCCTCCAGGCGCTCGATGTACCCCTCGCGTTCCTCGGTGCGCACCGCGCTCAGGGCGACGTCCAGGAAGTCACCGCCGTCCGGCCAGTGCCGCTCGCCGGGTGCGGCCACGGCCCACGGGAAGCGTTCCGCGGCCGCCAGAACGTCCTTCGCGTCCAGCTTGCGATGTGCCGGTTTGGTGTCAGCAGTTTGCTGTCAGTGGCGATATATCAGGCCGGGGTGTTTCCGCTGGTCAGGTGCTGAGCGCTGGCGGGCTCACTGCCGTAGAGCGGTATCTGCCGTGAGCGTGGCTGTCATAGGGGCGGTACACCCCGCCCTGTGCCGCTGTCTGGGGAACGGTACGTTCCAGATCTGGTGCTTGCCGCACGTTTTCTTCCCGAGGGCCCGGCCCCCCGGGTGGGTCGGGGGGCCGGGCCGGGGGGTTCAGTTCTCCATTCCGAAGTAGTGGCCGAGGTATTCGGTGATCTCGGCCGCGTGGGGCAGGAGTTCGGGTAGGTGGGCGGCGAGGGCGTTGCGGGTGGCGGCGGCGAGGTCGGCCGAGCTGGTGGCTGCGGGTCGCACGTACGGTTCGAGGCGTTTGATCAGCTCGTAGTTGCTGGCGATGTTCTCGGTGCGCATGGCCTTCTCCAGCGGCGGCGCTCCGGGCGGCGGGACGGGTGCGAGGACCCGGCTGATGTAGGTGACGCGGTGCAGGACGCGCCAGCACGGGGGCTTGGCGGAGCTCTGGCGGGTCTGGCGCAGCGCGGCCGCGTCGGGTGCGTTGCTGCCCTGCAGCCAGGTCGGATCGACCACCTTGTGGTAGAAGTCGTCGAAGTTGGCGCTGGTCTCGCCGAGGTAGAAGGTGAGGAAGCGGTAGGCGTCTACCTTGCCTGGCACGAGGACCGGCTTGCCCGCGGCGTCGTACAGGGGTTTGCCGTTGCCGTCCCGGCGTTGGAGGTCGTTGGAGGGTGCGCACTGGACCTCGAGGCCGAAGCTGCGGGAGGACTCCTTGCTCTTGGCCCGGGTGGTGCTGAAGCCGCCGCCGCGGGAGGCGTCGAGGTGGAAGGCCCAGCCGAGGCCGAGGGCGCCGAAGCTCAGGTCGAAGTTGCCGCCGTAGGAGTAGGTGAAGTTGTACGAGCCGGAGGTGGTCTCGCTGACGGCGTCGGTGGCCTCGGTGGTTTCGGCGAAGAAGCCGCCCTGGGCGGTCCACACGTAGGTGTTGACCAGGTCCCGGTGCGAGAAGCCGGTGGCGGCGGCGCTGCCGGTGGTGGAGCGGGCGCTTTCCTGCTGCTCGGCGGACATGCCCATGGAGCGCAGGACCGCCTTGGCCTGGGTCTCGGCCGGCTCGGTGCCCGAGTTGTGGCCGACGTCGGTCGAGATCGACTGGTAGAAGGCCTGCAGCCGCTGCTGGTCGCGGGTGATGCGGCGCTTGAGCGCGTACGCGTCGCGGGGCTTGAAGTAGCTGTACTCGCCGTAGGTGGTGGCGGTGGGGTAGTCGGGGTCGGTGACCTTGCCGAAGGCGTCGAAGCCGACCCCGCCGTCGAGGGTGCCCTGCTTGGTGTAGCGGGGGTTGATCGGGAAGTGGACGATGTTCCAGTCCAGCGGGATGTCCGGGTTGGGCAGCATCCGGTAGGCGACGAGGGCGCCGGTGTGCGCCAGGCGCAGCGCGAAGACGTCGGCGGTCTGCGACTGTACGAGCGCCATGCCGGTGTTGGCGGGTACGTACCGGGGGCCGAGGTCGGAGTTCAGTACGTTGGCGGCGTCCTCGGTGTACCCGGTCAGCTCCAGCTTGGTTTTGCGGGCGGTGTTCTTGCCCTGGCTGACGGTGGTGTCCTCGCTCCAGGTGTTGGAGAACTCCAGGCCGGCCGTCACGGCCATCTTGAGCTGGCCTTCGGCCAGCGGGCTGGCGGTGCCGAAGCCGAGGGGCGCGGCGACCGTCATGACGTCGGCGACTGTCTCGAGGCCGAAGGAGACGTTGAAGGCGGTGTTGGTGCTGCGGGTCTTGTTGGCGGACAGGCTGTGCACCACCTGGTCGGCCTCGGTGAACTCCACCGAGGAGGCGGAGGGGAAGCCGTCGGGCTTGCCGGTGAGGTTCTCCGACGGCACCGGCGGGGCGCCCTCGATGTAGCCCATCAGCTGCGGGTCGAACTGGGCCTGGCCGACCCACTCGGTGGTCAAGTCGCCCACCTTGTAGCCGGTGACCAGGTGCCAGCGGCCGTCGCGGACGAAGCCGTAGCAGCGCTTGAGCACGCCCAGCGTCTCGCCCTTGGCGCCGAACTGAAGGTCGGCGTATTCGGAGGCGGCGGGAGCGCCGGAGACGGTGTCGTGGAACGGGGTGCGGACGTCGGCGAGCGCCGAGCGGACCTGGGCGGTGTCGGTGGAAACCGGCGCGGTAGAGAGCAGGATACGCGGCCGCTTCGTGGAGAAGGCCAGGTTGTTCCCGCGCAGGCCCTCGTCGCGCACCGAGGTGGTGGTGGCGGCGGTGGAGTCCCGGTCGAAGGTCCAGTAGCCGAGCAGGTCCTGCTTGTCGCCGCGCAGGCGGGTGAACAGGTTGTCCAGGATCTGCTCCCGGGTGCGCACGGTGCGCCAGATCCGCACCTCCTCCAGCGTGCCGGTCAGCAGCTCGGTGGGCTTGCCCCCCTCCAGCCGCGCGCCGAGGGTGAGTTGCGGGTCGCCGTAGGGGAGGAGGTCCGCCGGGGTCGGGGCGGTGGTGGCGAGCAGCGGCTCGCCGTTTCGGTACAGCCGCAGCGGGCTGGCCGCCGGGTCGACGTCGCGGGTCCAGCGGGCGCCGCGCAGCTTGGCCGGGAAGGAGCCGGAGGCGTCCAGGGTGGCGTTGCCGGCGTTCTCCTCGAAGGCCCAGCGCGCCAGCAGCCCTTTCTCTCGCACGGCGACCGCCTGCCCGAGCTGTTGAAACGTCCGTGCGGAGCTCCACAGCCGCACCTCGCACATGATGCCGCGCAGGCCCCGGCCGATCTCCAGGTCGCTGCTGTTGGACTGCGCGCCCGGCCCGTCGTAGACGTAGGTGCCGGCCAGCGCGCCGTCGAGGTAGAAGCGGATGTCCTGCTCGGGCTGGCCGGCGGTGGCCGCCTGGGTGCTGGTGGCGGCGGAAACCTCGGCCTTGCGGCGCTGGCGCACCACGCTGATCCGCTGGAAGGCGCCGGGCTTGACGGCCCGGTCGGAGACGTACCGGACGGGCTTTCCGTCGGCTTCGGCGAAGGCGAACTCCACCCGGCCGTCGGCCAGGATGCCCAGCTGGTACGGTACGCCCTCCCGGCCGCCGGTGACGGCCGAACCCTTGGTGACCAACGCCATCGGCGCGCCCACCTTGTCGACCTGGACGAACACCTCGATGGTGAGGTCCTCCAGGACGTTCAGCGAGTCCTGCGAGGCCACCGAGAGTCCCTCGCCGCCGTCCATGCGCAACGCCCAGGCCTGGGTGAAGCTGGCGGCGAGGTGTGCCCACTCGTTGCACGGGAAGCGGTCGGCCGACCGCAGCACCCGGTCGCCGACCCGGGCGACCACCTGGTAGCCCTTGATCGGCGAGGCCGGGCTGTTCGGCTCGTTGAAGGTCCAGTGGCCGAGCAGTCCGGGCTCCCGGCCGGACAGCCGCTGGTTGCGCTCGGCGGAGATCTCCTGAGCGGTGCGGGCCCGCCCGAAGACCCGGACCTCGTCGATCTGCCCGTCCAGGTAGTCGCCGGTGAACGGGAAGTGGCCCAGGATCAGCGGGCCGTTGCCGGTGTAGGCCCCGGTGGCGGTGCGGCGGGCGACCTCGACGCCGTCCCGGTAGAGGATCTGCTCGCGGGTGACGTTCTTGTACACCGCGGCCCAGTGGTGCCACTCCAGGTCCGGGTAGGCCTGGGTGGTCTTCATGTCGTCGCCGTACAGCGAGAAGTAGAAGGTCTCGTCGGGGTGGAACCACAGGTGCAGGGACTGGTCGACCCGGCCGTCCGTCGCGCCGTGGAACAGCAGCGGCTCGACGCGGCCCCGGGACTGGTTGCGCTTGGCCCACAGCTCGATGGTGAAGTCCCGGTTCGCCAGGTCGAGCGAGGGAGTCAGCTGGGCCTTGGTGCCGTTAACGAACTGCCAGGCCGGCAGGGCGGCCGGGGTGAGCGCCAGGGAGTAGCCCGATCCGTCCGTCCTGGCGTGGACGATCCGGCCCCCTCCGACCTCGGGGTTGACCCAGGCCTCCAGGGTCAGGTCGCCGACGGGGGCGGCGTTCTTCTGCTGGGCGACGGGCAGTGTCAGGTACTGGTCCTTGCCGTCGAGCAGGAAGGCGCGGCCGGGCATCTCGGCCCGCCAGCGACAGCCGCGGCCGCCGGTGACCGGTATGGCCGTGCCGTTGGGCACGGAGGCGGCGCCGCCGGTGTTCAGGGTGATCAGCCGGGAGCCGGCGGAGAGCAGGACCCCCACCCGGGTGGACTCGGCGCGGGCCCAGTCGTAGCCGACCACGGTGACGGTGTCGCCCGGCTTGATCGCCGTGCCCGACCCGGTGAGGCTCAGCGTCTTGGCGCCGACCGGGGCTTCAGCGGACGCGGCGTACCCGTTGGCGCCGATCTGCAGGTGGGCCTTGGCCGCGACCGCGGTGGTGATGGCTGCGGTGAACTCCACTGTGGTGCCGGTCACCTGGGCGACGGTGCCGACCGTGACTGTCTGCCCGGACTGCCCGGCCAGTGCGGCGGCCATGTGCTCGGCCTTGCGCGGCAGCGAGCGCCAGGTCTCGGTATCGCCGCCGACGGTGATCGTCAGGTCGCAGCGGCCGGGGGCGTCGCCGTCGGACACCTTGATGACGGCGTTGTCCAGCAGGACGCCCGGGTCGCGGGCGAGGAAGCTGAGTGTGCCGCCGTTGCCGGTCAGCCGCTGGGTCCCGCGGGTGACGGCGGTGTCGTAGTAGACGGCGAAGAACTGCTCGTTGGCGCCGCGGAAGTACAGCACGACGGCGCCGGTACCGCTGTCGAGCAGTGCGGGCCGGTCGGTGCCGCGGGCGAAGTCGAGCAGGCCGCCGGAGAGGCTGAGCCCGGTGGTGTCCACGGAGATCAGCGGCATGGCCACGGTCAGGTCGTCGTCGCCCTGCAGGGCGGTCGACAGGCGGGCCAGCTTCTCCTGGGCGTCCTTAAGTTCTGCCTGCTTGCCGGTCAGCCTGAGCTGGAGCTCGTTGACTCGCTGCGCGGCCGTCTTCGCCTCCTGGAGGCGCTCGCGCACGGTGTCCATCTCCTGCTTGGCCTGCAGGTAGGCCGTGTCCACTCCCGAGCGCAGCGAGACGCGTACCATCCGGATCAGGCCGGAGTCGCCGGTGAGGCACTCACTCGACTGGACCGGGATGGGCACCGGGACCGAGGCGGGCAGGCCCAGCGCGAGCCTGCTGCCCCGGTTGACGATGCGGGTGTACTCGCCCTCGGCGGTCAGCTGGAACTGGGCGAAGGGGTTGCCCGGCTCGCGGACGATCGTGTCCAGCATGGTGTTCTGCGCCGAGGAGTTTTTGAGGACATGCAGGTCGAGGTTGTTCGGGTTGTTGCCGACCAGCCAGTAGTAGGGCTTGCCGTTCTGGCTCTCGCCGGTGTCCTCCAGCCGCCAGCCCACCGAGCGGAAGGAGGCGAGGACGACGAGGACCGACGTGTGGATGGGGGCGTTGAAGTACCGCAGCACCTGGCCGTCGACCTCGCGCGGGGTCTTCAGTTCCAGGGCGTAGTTCCAGGCGGTCGGCACGTCCTTCTCGGCCAGATACTGGCGCTCCAGCCGCTCCAACCCGGGCAGCAGCCGGTCGTGCTCCCCCTGCCAGTAGGCGACCTGACCGGCCGTGGCAGTGAGCCGGGTAATTTCCACCGGCAGGGCGGCCACCTCCGGCTCCAACTGCCGGATCAACTGCTGCAGGGCGCTGACCTGCTCAGAGTCCTGGCCCTTCACCGGCCGCCGGAGCACCGCGGGGTCCAGTACGTCGGGCACCTGGGCGAGCCGGCCGTCGCGGCCGACGGCGAAGTCCAGGCTCACCAGGGCCGGCTCCTGGCCGTACTTGGCGGCGAACGCCAGCATCACCCGGGCCTGCCGCTTGGCGGGCTTGGGATCGGGCCGGTAGCCGGCCGAGACGTTCTCCTGTTGGTGGTAGATCACGGCGGACATGCCGGACTCGACCGTGCGCCCCTTGAGGACGAAGCTGTCGCGGCGCACCCCGGGGTGGTCGCCCACCGGTGCGTCCGAGCCGGTCCACTTCGCGTCGCCCTTGAGCGTGCCGTGCAGGGCCCGGTCGCTCTGGTCGTAGGCGGTGGCACCCGAGCCCTCGTCGAAACGGTAGTAGGCGACCAGGCCCGCCTCGTTGCCGACCAGCCGGTGGTTCATGTCGTCCGCGAGCTCGGCGGCGGACCGGACCCGGCTCCACACCCGTACCTCGTCGAGGTCGCCCGCGAAGAGCTCGGCGGTGGTGCCGGAGACCTGCTTGCCCATCAGGGTGTTCACGCCCGTGGCCGGCGTGAACGGTAACGCCCCGCTGCCGGACACCTTGCCGTTGACGTACAACTTCGCGGTCGTCCCGTCGAACGTGGCCGCGACGTGCGTGTAGACGTCCTTGGGGACGGTCTCGGCGGAGACGACCGCCGTCGCGGCCCCCTCGTGCGCGAGGCGCAGCGCCCCGCCCGCGTCCAGGCCGAGCCGGTACTCCCCGCCCCGGGACAGCACCGGCCGGTCGTACGCGGTCGGCTTGACCCACGCCTCGATCGAGTACGCCTTGCCACCGAAGCGCAGCGCCGCCGGGTCGCCCAGGTCGACGTGCGCATCATTCGCACCGGTCAGGCCCAGCGCGGTCTCTGCGTGTCCCTCAGTGCTGGTCACCGGCACCAGGTCCTGGTTGGTGAACGGGCAGGTACCCGGGCTGCGCTCGAACACCGCATCCCGGTACAGCGGGTCCGGGCTGGTGTAGAAACGCGTGCCCTGGGTGTTGAACAGCCCCTGCACGCCCTGCTCGATGCTGAAGCTGTCGATCCTTCCGGTGGCGTCGTTGTGGGCGAACAACTGCCAGCGCCGCGCACTGCTGACCGCAGTGGGCACCAGCACCGCAGCGAAACGGCCCCGCGTCAGGTTGCGGACGAACGACAGCTCCTGGGTTGGCTCGTAGAACGGCCGGCCTTCCATGTCCTCGGTGCCCAGGGTGTCCTTGGCCGAGGCGGGACGGGTGGCGTGCCGGCTGCGCTTGTACCGCACCTCCAGCACCGGCTTGAGCTTTCCGTCCACCAGCAGGAAACGGTCGCACAGCAGGGTGTCGCGCACCAGCGGCACCTTCTTGCTGCCGCTCAGCACGTAATCGGTGCGGGAGGCGTTCGCGGAGCAGCCGCCGCCGGTCAGCTTGTACACCGCGTCGGGGTGCGTCTCGCCGATCGACTGCCGCAGCACCACCACGTACGTGCCGTCCGACACCACATGGAACGGGGCGTCCGCGGTCAGTCGCGCGGTCGTGGACAAGTACGGGTCGATCTCGCTGTCCAGCGGCCGCTCGTCGACCGCCGCCTCGGCCCCGCCCCGCTTGACCGTCGGCATCGCCGTCGCCCCGACCACGGCGAACCCCACCTCAGCCAGCTCCCGAGGCAGGACCAGCTCGGCCGGGTTCTCGCTCCAGTACGCAGCGTCCGCGTCCCCCTTGGACGGCTGACCGGCCAGATCTAACACGGAGTAGACGATCCGCCGGGCCGAATCCATCGCGAACGCAATGGTCGTGCCCTGGTGTCGGGCCATCGTCACATGCCGGTACGACCGGTCTCCGTAGACCTTCAGCAAGGATTCCTGAGGTGCCACTGTTCCCCTCCCACACGCGGAACGCCGCTCCCGTTCTCTCCCGCCCGGAGCGGCGATGGACGTACCCCTGGCGGGCCGTCGGCCAGTCTGACATCTGCGGATATCCCGTGAAGAGAATGCGAAAAAAGCCCCTCTGCCTATGACTTGATCAGCCATCAACTGGCCGGACTTCGATGGCAGGACCACTCGAAGATCTATGCACTGTTCACAGCAGCTGCCCGAGCCGATAGCCGACCGCGAGCGCGGCGGCCGCGGTGACGACGACGCCCATCATCAGGACCACCGCATCCCGATCGCGGACAGCAGCTCCATCCGCTCCGGCGTCAGCGTCGCCGCCCGGGAGCGCTGGTTCCCGACCCAGGCACCCAGCTTGTGCCCCCGTTCCTCCTGGTCCTCGCCGACGATCCGCTCGACGTGCTTCCTCGGGACCTGAAGGTGCCCCTCACGCTCGTAGAACTGGCGGGCGGCCTCGTAGTGCATTGCCCACTTGTCGGCCTGCGTACGGCGCTTGGGCTTCTCGTCCTCGGTGGCGGGCTCGATCCCGAGGACCTGCTCGCACATCCACTGCTGCACGGTCGTGAGCTGGTCCCAGCCGAGCCGCACCGACTGCACCCACCGCCCGAGATCCTCGCCCTGGCGCAGAACTTCGCCCGCCTCGGTGGGCAGCGCCTCACCGGCGTCCAGGTGCATCCGCACCAGGTGGAAGCACCGCTGCCACGTCACCGGCCACGACGGGCACCAGGACGCGTCGATCTCCTCCAGCTGCTCGCGCCGCTCGTCCGACAGCGCCCCGGCCGACGACTCCACCGGCAGCCCCTCCGCACGCCGCTGCTCGATCTCGGCAGCCTTCCGGGCGGCGGCCCGCGCGTTCTTCAGGAAGATGCCCACCCGGTACCCCTGGTAGGTGGCGTCCAGCGGCGCCAGGAGGTGGCCGTGTTCGGCCGCCCACCCGCGCGCGGCAGACAGGCCCTCCTCCCACGCGACGTCGAAGTGGCTCCAGATCATGCCCAATTTCTCCAGCTGCGCGACGCGATCCTCGCCCATGTCCCCGCGGGCATAGAAGCGGCGAGCGTCGGCGGTCCACTGCCCAAGTGGGAACCCGGCGAGCGAGGCCGGCCACCCCTCGGCTTCCGCCTCCTGGTCGTCGACGGCCGGGACGCGGAACGTGAACGGCACCTTCAAGTCGCCGTGCACGCGGGCGTAGATGACGGCGGCCTCTACGCCGCGCCGCCAGTGCTCGTGCTCGGGGTTGAGGACCCGCAGGTTGATGAACGCGGCGAGGGCGGCCGGGTCGCGGGGCGTGGAGAACTTCAGCAGGGCCTTGGCGGGGCCGCTGACGCCCCCGGAGCCGTCGCCGCTCCCGCCCGTGCTCTTCCCGCTGGTGTCCTTGCTGACGGGCTTGTAGCGGCTTGGGGCCTGCTGCTCCGCCAGGCTCTCCACGATCCTCGCGTCGTGTGCCCGCAGCGCCTCCAAGAGCTTGGCCAGCCCGCCGAACGCCCGGGAGGTGAGCATGTTGTCGGCTGTCTCGCCCGGTCCGAGCAGCACCGGCACGACCAGGCTGGCCATCTTGCCCTCGCCCGGCTGCATCCGCAGCGCCCGGCCCACCGCCTGGACCAGGTCCGGCATGGAGCCGCGTACATCCGCGAAGTACACGGAGTCACATTTTTTGGTGTCGACCCCTTCGCCCAAGACCTTCACCGAGCTCAGGAAGCACTTCTCCACGACGGTGCCGTCCGTGGCGATCCCTTCGGCGAACTCGCTCAGCAGATGCCGCCGGTGGAGCGGCTTGTGGTCGCCACAGAGCCAGTCCGCCCAGATCGTGGCCGGGTACAGCTCGGGGTCGGATGCGTGCAGCTGCGCGGCGACGTCGGGAAGGCCGGCCGCGAACGCTTCGGCCTCGCGAACCTGGTGGTGGAAGACCAGCGTGCGGCGGAAGCCCTCCTCCGCAGACGCCTTCACCAGCGCGGTCTGCAAAGCCGCGAGCCGAGCCCCGCGCACCTCTGCCGACCGGCCCTCCGCGCCCAGGAGCTGCGCGGCCTGGAGCGCGGTGTCGGTGACATCCACGCATACGACCTGGTAGGGGGCACAAATTCCCCGATCGATGGCCTCCGAGAGCGTCAAAGTGAACGCCCTGCTGCCGAAGGGCCCGTTGGGGTCGTCTTCCATGCTCGCGACCAGCTCGCCCGGTGCGCCGGCCTCGTCCTCGTCCCCGAGCTGCCACAGCCGGGGCGTGGCCGTCATGTACAACCGGCGCAGGGAAGGGATCTTCTGGTTGTCGTGAACGACCGCCCACGGCTTCCCGATCCGGCCAGAAACCCGGTGGGCTTCGTCCACGATGATCAGGTCCCAAGCCGACAAACCCGCAGCGTGCGCCCGCTCCAGCGTGCCCAGACCGAGACTGGCGTACGTGGCGTACACGGTCACCTTGTCCAGGCCCCGCGTCCACTCCACCAGCTCGTCCACGTCCGTGGTGTTGGGGAAGGACACCTCCTCACCCCGCAGCGAGGACACCCCGATCATCGGCCCCCGCCGGCCCCCCTCGCGCCACGCGGCCTCCGTCTGGGCGAGCAGGTCCAGCGAGGGCACAAGCACCAGCACACGGCCCGCGTGGAGCTCCTCCGCGCTGCGGACCGCCACCCTCGTCTTCCCGGACCCCGTTGCCATGATCACCTGCGTTCGAAGCCCTCGCTCCGGCACAAGTGATCTTGTAGGCAATTCGAGGGCACGCAGGACCGCGTCAATGGCTTCTCGCTGGGCTGCCTCTCGCTGGTCAGCGCGGTCTGTGCTCGACATATTCGCCTGCCTTCTCCTGGGGTGCCGCCCGGTCGATTCGAGCGGCGGGAAACGGGAAACCTGCACTTAGGGGAGCCGCAAGGGCTACGGTTGGACTGACGCGATCGGCTGGTTGCTCTTCCTCACCGGAGCACCGGAAAGACTGTGTGGTGGATCTCGATAACCCTCCGGAGCGGTCAGGGGTGGTGTGCTCTGCCTCCATAGCTTATCTCGGCTCCAAAAATGAAGCACACAGAACCCAGAGATTCCCCCTAACGTGGCTGAAAGCTGTTAGTCTTGCCTTATCGCAAGCCAATCCAGAGCCTTGACGGCCCCTCAGTCCGTTCCCCATCTGTGGGTGGCCGGGCCCCCGCGCTCCGTCACTCTCCCGACCACCCGTCACCTCCCCTCCTCTTGCTGCTGCTTGTGGCGTGAGCCCCGTGGGTGGGCCGCGCGGAGCGTGGCACGCCTTGCCCGCACGGGAGTTGGCGGGTCTGCTGTGGGTGGCTGGAGCGCAGCGGAGGCCACCGGTCGGCCGGAGGCCGGCCGCGCCTCGCAACGCGAGGCGCCTGCCCTGCGGTTGCGGTCGCGCGGAGCGCGTGCCGCCTGGCGGTGAGCGGAGCGAGCCGCATCCGCTCGCGCGGAGCGCGAGCAGCCGGGGCGCGCAGCGCCCCGGCTCGCTTCTTCGGGCGCAGCCCGAAGAGACCCGCTCCGCGGG
>NZ_JBVIYZ010000035.1:0-38334 GCF_055592085.1 Streptomyces sp. NPDC041135 | reverse complement strand
ACGCTACGAGAAACGGGCCTACACCTACCTCGGCACCGTCACCGTCGCAGCACTCATCATCTGGCTCCGCACATGATCCGAGAAACAGCGCCTAGGCCACGCCCAGTGCCGCATCAGGCAGTGTTCGCGTCGAGGACGCTGCGGCGGCGGTCGAGTGGTACGAGCGGCTGGGTTCCAAGAGACGGACCCGGTGGGGGAGTCCGGCCGCGCGGCCGGTGCGGACGCCTGGTGGGGCGTCGGCGGGGCCGTGACGCCGCCCGCGTCGCAGGCGACGCGGAGGAGGGCGACAGGGCGATGAGGTTGCGCGTATGGCTCCTACGGGAAGAGGAAGTTGACGAGAGTGGTGTCGACGAGCTGGGACACCGGCTCGAGCTGAGCGGACGTGGTGCCCACGCGGTTCTGGAAGACCGCGACGAAGCGTCTGCCGGTGGACCTTTCGTCGATGATCGCCGCTTCCGAGCACACGACCGCTCCCGTGTTCAGCGGCCCCTGCCCGACCTTCGAGAACACCATGTCGAAGTTCACCGTGGTGTCCTGGTCGAGCATGGAATGACGATTCAGCACCGCCTGCCGCAGCAGGGTCAGCATGGCTTCGTCGCCGTCCCCGTCGACAAGCGGGGTGTTCTGCGTACCGGCCAGACTCCGGCCGCCCAGAAAGGTGAACAGACGCGCCATCTGCCGCGCGGACGTCGCCTGCGCCACGGGCCCGGTGTCGTTGACGCACGGAATGCGCCGGGGCGTGAATCCGTTGGCGAAGTCGCCGCACAGCCACATGCCGTCGGCCGTCTCCGGGCTGCCGGTGGCGCTGTCATCGAAGAACCCCGCCGAGGCCGCGGCCATGGTGAGATAGCCGAAGCCCAGCCCGTGGATCACCGTGCCGGCGGAAGTGTTGCTGCCGTTGGCGATCGCGTCCGACAGCTTGTCGGAGAACGCGGGAGTGAATTCCACGAAGGAATCCGCTCGCACGTCGAAAACGTCGTCCCAGCGCGGAAGCAGGGTGTTTCCCATGTCCACCCCTCGGAGCTGGGCCACCCGCTGCGCGTCGATGAGCGGATCGAACGTGTCGCGCAGCATGGTGATGACGTCGGCCGGAGGCGGTCGCGCGTCGAAGGAGTCCACCAGTTCGTTCGCGGCGCGCAGCAGTTCGTGTGCCGCCCACATGGCGGTGGTCTTCAGCAGGCTCGCCGAGTAGTGGACCTCGAGTTCGAGCTGTCCGGTGAAGAAGTGCGGCTCCTGCTGGTTGAGGGCCACGACGACGACCGGCTCGCTGCCGAGCGCCTGCCCGGACGGGGTCTCCTTCGCGTCGTGGAACGCCTTGTCCAGACCGGCGTCCCGCTCCAGCAGGTCGTCCTTGAGATCGGGGAACAGCCCCATGGCCGCCTCCTCAGTGGTGGGAACCGTGCGGTCCGCCGTGAGGCCCTCCGTGCGGCCCGCCGTGAGGTCCTCCGTGCGGTCCGCCGTGCGGCCCTCCGTGGGGCCCTCCATGGGGACCGTCATGTGGACCGTGCGGTCCGCCGTGGGGACCGTCATGCGGGCCGTCGTGCGGGCCGTGCGGCCCGTCATGTGGCCCATGGTGAGGCCCGTGCGGGCCAGGGTGCGGGCCGTCGTGGTGCGGTGATTCCACATCCACCGTGTCCATGTAGACGACGCTGCCCTGCGTCCCCGACTCCGGGTCCTCGGGATGGTAGGCGACCGTGACCGCCTCCTCGACGACCAGGAGCCTCCGGGCCGCCCCGCTGTCCGGCCCACCGCCCGGAAGGGGCAGCTGCCCCGTGTAGTCGGAGGCGGAGAGGGAGACGTCGTCGACGCGGTCGAGTGGGGACGCGCTGTCCTCCAGGTTGAACCAGGCGACGGCGTCGTCGTCGAGTTCCGGATCGCGCTCCTGGAGGAACGCCGTCGCCCTGGGGGGACGCACGCCCGTGTCGGCCCCGCCGGGCACGGTGTAGTTGGGACCGGACAGCTGGACGAGCAGGGGATCTGTGCCGGCCACGGTGAGGACGCGCTCGGGGAGGACCCTCAAGTTGTCCGTGAGCACGATCTGCGACAGATGGTCACCCGGCAGGGAGTCGGGCTGGAAGCGCGTCAGCGCCAGCCGGACGAACGGGAAGTAGGCGCCTCCGGTGTCGAGATCGATGTCGCAGAACCAGCGGCCGGCATCCCGGTCGAACCGCGGCTCGTAGCCGACGGCCGTGACCGTGAAGCCGGCGGTGAAGTCCGAGGGCTCCGGCAAGGGGAGGCCCGCCGCGACCGTCGCGGCGCCGGGGAAGGCGGACGCCGTCGGCGCGCTGACGGGCGCCGAGACGTGGATGGGGTCGCGGCCCATCACGCTGATGAAGGGGTACGAGGACTCCGGCGCGTCGCTCCCCTCGTCGCGGACCAGCACCCCGAGCAACTCGCCCTCGCCGGAGGAGAACCACGGCCGCTCCAGATAGACCCGCAGGCCGCCGAGCCGGCGGCGGGTGAGCGTGCCGGGCAGGGAACCGGACGCGTCGAAGGACTGGGTCGGCACAACGTCGATCACCTTGGGCGCCGCCGGCTTGGCGCTGCTGAACACCGTGTGCGTGACGTCGACCGGCTGCTCACCCGGCCGGGACAGCAACCGCTGCTCGGGATGGTCCCCGAGATCGGCCGGGAAGCTGTCGGCGAACGGCGTGGTCGCCACCACGTGGTACCGCACCGTCCGGTGCTTCGTATCGCCGAACTCCTGCTTCTGCAAGGTCGGCGGAATGCTGCTGTCGCCCTCGGCGCGCGCCTGCTCGGCCGCCCGGGTGTTGAAGAACAGCGTGCCGCCGGCCAGAACGAAGGGGAGGGAGGCAGGGTCGTCGGGGACGTCGCTCCCCTCGAGCGGCGGCTTCGGCAGCGTCAGCCCGAAGACCGGCGCCGCACGGTCCTGCGGCGTACCGGGCTCCTCCTGCGCCGGGTCGTCGGTCACCTCGGTCCACTCCGCGAACAGATCGATCCGGTCGGTGCTCGCGGGGTCCACGCCGACCGTTCCCGACAGGTGCTCGGCGGTCTCGCCGTGATCACGCCCCGCGAGGTCCGGGATCTCCAGGACGGGCGCCATCAGGGGGTGCTGCACGGCATGGACCAGAGTGAGCTCGTACCAGGGCGTGAGCATCCAGTGACGGCCGCTCCGGGCCGCGTTCATGATGGCGGCGAAGCCGTCGCTGCTGTCGCCCAGCTCGTCGTGGCACCAGCGCAGCATGCCCATGATCCCTTCGTCGACGCGGACCTTGGAGCTGACCCGTACGACGGCCACCGCCGCCTTGGGCAGCGAGACCGTCAGCACGCGGGCGGCCGCGTCGAGAACCGGCGGCCCGGACCCCTCGACGACCCGCAGCCGCAACGACCGGGGCGTGTGCCACTGCGCACCGGCCCACGGCACCTCGAAGGGCTCGTCCCGCTGGTTCTCGGGCAGGCCCGGCAGCCCGTGGAAGACCACGCCCAGCGACAGTGGATCGGGCAGGTACGGCACCTGGATCGACTCCCCGGTGTGCAGCGTGTAGCCGCCGGGGTGCCCCGGGGTATCGGGCGCCGCCCGGAAGCCGGGCAGCCCGGGATCGTCGAGACTGCCCGACTCCCGTACGGCGAGCTGGTACACCGCCTGCCGGGTCGTCGAGTTGCCGGAGGCGATCGCGTCGTCCAGCTTGCCGTGGCGTTCGACGCACTCCAGCGACGCCTTCGGAGCCACCAGATGCCGTTCGTCAACGGGCAGGTACGGCGGATGCGTCCCACCGGTGACCAGCGGGGATGCGTTGAAGGCGGCGGCGTACGCGGCGGTGGACCGCCCGTCGTCGCTGCGGATCACCATCCGGTGCGCGCCGGTTCCCTCCAGGAAGGGGGAGCGCGGCAGCAGCAGGGGGGCCGGGACCGGTTCGTGCCGCCGGAAGGTGGTCCCGCCGACGGGCAGCGCCAGATCGTCCTGGTCCATCCGGTCCGTCGCCTGGTCCACGGTGGGGCCGTTGCCCGCCAGGTCGACGGTGCGGACACGGAGTTTGTACTGAGCACCGAAGCGCAGCCGGGGCAGGCTGCCCGGCTTCGGAGCGGTCTCGATCTCCAGTGGCAGCTTCGTGAATGCCTCATTGCGGACGGGCCGCGGTCCCGCCGTCGGGTCCGGGGTACCGGGGCCGCCGTTCGGGTCGTAACCGTCGACCATCACATTGCCCGGCAGGGGAGCCGACAGGGCCCAGCCGTTCCAGGTGACCACGTGCTCGTGCACATGGACGCGGCCGTCGGGCCCGTCCGGCTGCATCAGGCCGGTCTGCACGAAACCCTCGTCCGCGACGGGGGGAACGATGGGCGGAGTGCCCGCCTGCGCGCCGGGCGGGTTGTAGCTCACGATGCGTTCGTTCAAGGACCGCCACTTTCCCCGGTCGTCGACGTCGATCCGGTAGCCTCGCACCAGGTCCTCCGAGGTGAACGTGGTCAGGTCGGCATCGTCCCGCTGCCGGTGCTGGTCGGCGGCGTGCAGGAGATCGGACTGGAGGGCCTGTGCGTGGCCGGTGTGGACGAGGGCGAGGCCGGTGGTCCGTACGGTCGGCGGCGCGGCGGGGGCGGGTGAGCCCTCGGGCGGCGCATCGGCGGCGGCGGACGCGGCGAGCAGCTTCAGGTTCGTACCGTCCGTGTCGGTCTGCTCGATGCGGTACGTGTCGGGCCGTTCGACGCCGTCGTCACTCTCGCTGACGGGCAGCGCGAGCAGCCCGCGGGCGGGCGGACCCAGCGGATCGGATCCGGAGGCGGCGGCGCAGAAGTTCCCGTCCTGGTCCAGGACGTACAACGTGGCCGGCGTGTCCGGGACACTGGCGGAGTCCGGGAGCGCCGACGGGACGGTGGGCACGAGCACCAGGCCCAGCCCCCCATGGCTGCGAGGCAGTTGGCCGACCGGCAGGGCCAGGTCGATGACCAGGCCGAGGCGGCGCAGCAGCGCCGGATGGTCGCCGAGGGCGGAGAGCATCTGGTGGAAGTCGGGCTTGGGCTTATCGGGCCGCGGCGGCGGCTGCGGCAGCTCGCCCGCCCCGGTGGACCCGTCCCGTATCTGCGGATGGAAAGCGAGGAACTGCTCCTGGGCCGAGGAGAGATCCGGCTGTACGTTACCGGTGGGGTCGTCGGCGGCTCGTGCGTCGGCGTCGTCGAGCTTCCCGGCGACGTTCTGCAGGGTGTCGGGCATGTCCTCGCTCGAGGGGAATCCGGCGAACCCGCTCATGGCCGCGGGGTCCGGCAGCTCGGTCGGCGAGGCGGACGCGATGTCGGCGTAGGCCCGACGGCCCGCTCTGGCCAGGTCCGCCGCCGCATAGGTCACTTTCGCCCGTGGCGCGTAGTCGTCGAAGGCGAAGGAATCCAGCGGGGTGTCCGGGTGGAAGAACCGCTTCCAGAGGTTCGAGTCGGCGGGATCCCCGGCGAGGGTGAGTGGGCCGAACGGCGCACCGGCCGCCGTGCTGCGCCCGGTGCCCTCGTCCACGGTCGCGGTGTCGAGCATGAACCGGGCGTTCGCCAGGAGCGCCGGCCAGTCGAGGAAGTCCTCGAACGGGGCGAGGGTCGCCCCCTGGCCGTCGCCGTCGACGCTCAGCCGGGGCGCCACGAACACCGAGACCAGGGCCTGGGCCCCGTCGGGCGACAGGCCGGCCGGCAGGACGACCCACTGGATGCGCTGTTCGATCGTCACGAGTGGATTCCCCTTCGTCTCGTTCGTCCCGCGCAGATCCCGTGACGCGCCCGGCTCAGGGGGCGAAGGCCAGGCAGTACGTGTCCCAGTGGCCCGGCTTCACACAGTCGGCGAAGCTCGGGTCGCCCGAGCCGCCGAAACGGCGTTGCAGTCCGAGGGAGACGGACTTGCTGAAGAACGCCACCTTCACACTGACGGTGAGGGTGCCCTCGCCGTACACTTCCGTATGGTTGCCGGACTTGACGTACGTGAGCTTCAGAGAGAACTCCACGGACACGCTGACCAGACCCAGCACGGACAGATAGCCGCCGCAGCGCAGATACCCGGTGAGCTGCACCGCCTGATCGCTGTACGCGAAGTAGATCCCCGCCATCAGATGGACGCCGCCGCTGGCGACCCCGAGATCGAGCGAGGTGTTGCCGCCGAACTCCAGTGACCCCTCGATGAGCTGGATACCGGCCGGGCTGACCGTCAGCGAGAAGAACCCGCCGCCGCCGAAGATGCCGACGCTCAGGTTGAACGGGTGGAACCGCTCGGCGACCGAGAAGCGGAAGGTGACCACCTGCCGGTCGTCGAACGGGATCCGCAGCTCCGCGCCGAGTGACACGTTGCTCAGGCTGAAGGCGCCGAACTGCACGGCGGGAACGGCGAGGGTGTATCCCGCCTTGATCCCGCTCTGGTCGACGTCCACGTAGGCGCCCTTGCCGAAGCCATCCTTCGGCAGCAGTTCCTTGAGCGTGTTGATGAATTCCAGCGCGCTCTTGAAGCCGACCTGCAGACCGGAGGCGTTGAGGACCGGCCGGCTGCCCGGCTTCGTGACGAACTCGATCCGGCCGAAGTCGACGGTCAGGAGGCCGGCGAAGTCCAGGCCGAAGCCGGTCAGTACGCCGCGTACGGTCGACTTCTGCGCGGCGTCCGGCGTGCAGACCGTGGTGGCCTCCAGCGTGAGGGAGGCGTTCGTCAGGTTGATCGCGGCGAAGTCGGCCCCGGGCACCAACGGGGTCCGGCCCTGATGGAGCGCGGGCGTCCACAGGTAGCGCAGTTCCCGGCCGTTCGCCAGTTCGCGGGCCCGCAGGATCGGCACGGGCAGCAGGCCCCTCGCCAGCCGGTCGGCGATGATCTCGTCGGCGTGCGGGCCGGTCAGCTGGGCCAGACCGTTGATGCCGGCGGGAGCGACCGGCTCGAGCAGTGTGAACAGGTCGACCGAGCCGAGCAGTTTGGCGTCGCCGAAGATGTGCTGGAGCTGGTCCACGCTGACAGCGGTCGCGGCACCGGCGAAGTCCTGTGGCAGCAGTCCCGCCTTCGCCGTGATCGCCTGGACCACCGAGGACGGCTGCGCGAGACCGCCGGCCTTCTCCGCGGCGAAGCTCACGGCCAGCGGGTCGACCAGGTCGAGGAAGGCGGAGCTGGGACCCGCGGCGGCGAACCCGTTGGCGACGTAATCCCGGCGCAGGGTGACCTGCCGCTCGGCGGGCGAACCGGTGAGCTGCTCCACGGCGTGTACCCGGGCCGTGGCAAGCTGCATCTCCGGCAGCGCGCCCAGCGGATGACCGGACACGGGGGCCATCGTGAAGGTGAGCGACCCGACCGGCATGCTCGTGGCACCGGACTCCACGCCGTCCGGCAGCGGCGTCAGGGCCATGGTCTGGCCCTGGAGCGTGACCCGGCGAAGGTCCTCGGGAGCGGAGCCGTAGATCCCGGCCACGTCCACGCTGGAGACGTCGTTCAGCGTGAAGAACATCAGCGGCATGGTGAACGTGACGTGGCGCTGCTCGCTGTCGGTGCCGATGACGGTGAAGCGGAACGGCTCACCGGACCCCTCCGGCTTCACCCAGTGGGTGTTGTCGGCGGGGGCGAGCGGCGGAGTGATGGTGTCGGTGATGCGCAGCGCCGCGAACGGCATGCTCTGGCCCACATGGTGATAGCCGACTCCCTCCCCGTACGTCTGCTCGGGCTGGGTGACGGTGATGCGGTCCTCCCTCACCAGGTACGCGACCACCGTGCCGTCCCCTTGGGCCACGAACCTGCGCTTGGCGGTCTTCGTGCGGACCGCCGCGTGGCCCGAGCTCAGGAAGCCGCGTTCGACGACCCGTACGTACTGGTCCCGGCCCAGTTCCGCCTCGTGGTGGTAGCCCTGCAGAGAGATCCCCGGCAGCGGCGCGAAGTCGCCGCTCATCCGGACGCACGCGCCGAGCGGGGTGAGGATGAAGCGTTCGGCGCGCAGCGGCTCACGCTGGAATCCCTCGACCGGCACGCCGTCGAGGATCAGCTCGCCGGCGCTGGTGACCTTGATGAGGTCCCGCAGGTTGTCGTCACTGACGGGGGAGCTGATGCGCTGCGGAGTGTCCGTGAAGGCGGCGAATGCCTTGAGCAGCCCCTCGGCTCCGTCCTGTCTCGTCAACGCCGCGCGCCACAGCGGTGCGTGCCCGTCCTCGGACACCGGGCCGTGCGCGAAGGACCATCCGCTGTCCCCCTCGGTCCCCAGCAGGAGGCGGGCGGGGAACTCGATCGCGGTGCGCGGCAGTCCGCTGAAGACGGAGATCTCGCCGTCGTCGGGAGGTATGGACACCGGTACGGAGGTGTTCCGCAGGAGTTCCCAGGCCAGCAGCGCCTCCGAGGCGAGGTCGACGCCGTCCTCGCCGTCCGGGAGCAGCAACGCCAGCCTGCTCGTCCCGGCCGAGACCGCCGGGACCGCCGGGACCGTCGGCGGGAAGGCACCGGGCACGTCCGACTCGCCGACGTGCTGCGGCGGAAGCTCGAAGAGCAGCACCGCCGGTTCGTCCGCGTTCTCGCGCACCAGCCGGGAGCCGTCGCGCTCAAGGTTGATCACCGAAACGTGCAGCAGGAGCATGTCCTCGACCCGCAGAATGGTGAACGGATCGGCAGTCATCGCGGTACCGCCCTCCGTCGGCCGTCCGTACTCCTCAGTGTGGCAAACGGGTGAGGTGTATGCACTTTTTGTCGGCTTCGGGGCGGGCTCGGCCCGTGCGGTGCACCTGGGCTCGGTGCGGTCGTTCGCCGGTGAACGACCTAGAAGGTGTCGTTACGTCGAGTGATCTCGCCTGGGTGGGCATCTCCGTGGTGTGAGGCTGGGGGAAGTGGAACGGCTCCGCGCTGAGTTATCGGGGTTCGTTGGCGATGTGTTCGCTTCGCTTCGGCGCCGGGGCGGGATCAGCGGCGGTGGGGCGAGTGTTATCTGCGGGGCCTGATGCTGGACGGCCGGCGCAAGTCGGTCCAGCCGATGGCCGAGTGGTTGCCGGACGGGAACATGCAGGCCCTGCAGCAGTTCGTGAACCAGTCGCCGTGGGACTGGCTTCCAGTACGGCGGCGGACCGCTCAGCGGCTGTGTGACGCGATCAGTCCTGAGCTGTGGGTGGTCGATGATGTGTCGTCTCCCAAGTGCGGGACGGCATCGGTCGGAGTGGTCCGCCAGTACTGCGCAGCGATGGGCAAGCGGGCGAACTGCCAGGTTGCAGTCAGCGTGCATGCCGCCACGGACACGGCATCGTGTCCCCTGGACCGGCAGTTGCATCAGCCCCGGGAGTGGACGGACGAGCCGGACCGCTGCCGGAAAGCCGGAGTCCTGCGGCGGCCTGGGACCGCACGGGGCCCTCCTCCGCTTCGGCCTGGACGTCGTTCAACGCACCCGGCAGCGGACGGCGCCGGGATCACGGACGGTCGCGCTGAGCCGGATGTCGAGGCGGGTGGCACGGGGTGCGCCCGGCGAACTGCGGGTCGTCGCCACGAGCGCGCCGGCTTCTGTCACCGGTCGAAGGTGTCGAGCACAGAGCGATGCCGTCAAGGCCGGCCCGATCGACGGAAGTCGGCGCGCGCGGCAGCACCGTGCTGCTGTGAGCTGCCTCACCCAGCGCTGCCCGCCTGGCGGACGAAACTCCTTGCCAGCGCCGTTCCCGCCCGTCCGGCGCCGCTGGTTGGCCGGATCCGTCAGTAATCTGTCATTGCAGCCAGTACGGCATCCGATACAGGCTGTGACCGTGTTGAAGCGACGTGTTGTTGTGGTGGTGTACACGGGCGCGATGGCGCTGGACATCACCGGACCGATTGAAGTGTTCGATACCGCGAACCGGCTCCTGGGCCCCTCGGGCACCCCCTACCAGGCTGAGTTCGTCTCCTCCGACGCACCACGGGTGCGCATGAGCTCGGGGATGGTGGCGGAGGCCTCGCCACTGGAGTCGGCGCAGGGCCCGATCGACACGCTCCTCGTTCCGGGCGGGTGGAGTCTCGACAACGCGCTCCGGGACCAGGCGCTCGTGTCCTGGATCGGCGGGGCAGCGGCCCGGTCGCGCAGAACCGCCTCGGTATGCGGCGGATCCTTCCTGCTGGCCGAGGCGGGTCTACTCGACGGCAGACGCGCCACCACCCACTGGGCCTACAGCAAGGCGATGGCGCGCCGCTTTCCGAAGGTGACGGTGGACGCCGAGCCGATCTTCGTCCAAGACGGGCCCTTCGTGACCTCCGCGGGCGTCTCGACGGGCATCGACATGGCGCTGGCTCTGGTGGAGGCCGATCACGGATCGGCACTCGCACTGGAGGCGGCACGATTTCTGGTGCTGTTCCTCAAGCGGCACGGAGGACAGTCTCAGTACAGCGCCGTCCTCGACGCCCAGTTGGCCGACCATCCGCCGATCCGGGCAGCACAGGAGTGGATTCAGGAGAACCTGAACAACCCGCTGCCCGTGGCCGAGATCGCGCAGCAGGCCAACATGAGCCAGCGCAACTTCGCCCGGGTGTTCCGGCGCGAGGTCGGTGTGACTCCGGGCCAGTATGTCGAGCGGACGCGCATCTCCCGCGCACGCGACCTGCTGGAATCCACAGACCTGACGATCAGGCAGATAGCCGGTCGCTGCGGATTCCCCGCCACTGAGACGTTCTTCCGCTCCTTCGGAAGAACCCTGGGACTCACCCCCAAGGAATATCGGCACCGCTTTCAGGTCATCTCGCCGGCCGGCCTCATCGACCGGCACCACGAGAGGGAAGGGCGCCCCGCATGACCATCACGGCTTCCGGATCGCGCGAAGCAGAGCCGGTACGCCTCGTCGACCATCTGGCCAGGGAACTCGCCCGGGCCGGCGTCACCCATATGTTCGGTGTCGGCGGCGCCAACATCGAGGACCTGTACGACGCTGTGCACCGCGACGGAGCCGTCCGCAGCGTCATCGCCAAACACGAGTTCGCCGCCGTCACCATGGCCGACGGATACGCCCGTACCACCGGGCGCCTCGGCGTGGTCGCCGCCACCTCGGGCGGTGGGGCGATGAATCTCGTACCGGGTCTTGCGGAGGCATACGCCTCCCGGGTGCCCGTGCTGGCCCTGGTGGGCCAGCCGCCGACCGGCCAGGAAGGGCGCGGAGCGTTCCAGGACTCCAGTGGGAAGGCGGGCACCTTCGATGCGAGGGAGGTCTTCGCACCCGTCTCCAGGTTCTGCGCCCGGGTCGACGACGCGCACTCGTTCACGGAGTTGCTGCCCCGGGCAGTCGCGGCGGCACAGGCCGATCCACGCGGCCCAGCGGTGCTGTTGCTCCCCAAGGACGTACAGCAGACCCGGATCCACGTGCCCGCCCGCGACGCCGCCCCGACACCGGGCGGCCCCGCTGCGGCAGCCGCGGCGCGGCTCGACGCAGCAGCCCTCAGTGCCGTGTCGGACGCCCTGCGCCAGGCCGATCGCGTCCTCGTCATCGCCGGTGAGGAAGTCGCCGCCACCGACACGCGTGGTCATCTGGCCGAACTGGCCCGGCGCCTCGGGGCCTGGGTGGCGGTCACCCCGGACGCCAAGGACGTCTTCGACAACCGCGATCCCCGGTTCGCAGGTGTTGCCGGGGTGATGGGCCACGCCAACGTCGAGGACTGTCTGCAGCGGGCTGACCTGTGCCTGCTCGTCGGGACCCGACTGCCGCTCCTGGCACGCGGCGGCCTCGACCAGGCCCTGACCGGCACCCACGTCGTCTGCCTCGGCTCCGAGCCTCCGTTCGTGACAGGCACCGCGCTCGGTGGCAACCTGCGGGACGCGCTGCGCGCGGTGACCGCCCGGCTGCCCTCCCGCCCTCGTCCCTGCCCGCCGCACGCCGGTCCCCTTCCCACACCCACGCGGCGTCCGCTCAGTCAGGCCAGGGAGCGAACGGTCCCCCACGCCCAGGCGGTCGCCGCGGTGCAGGCGGCGCTCCCCCAGGACGCACACGTCTTCGTGGACGCCGGCAACGCGGGGGCCAGCGCGGTCCATCTCCTCGCGGCACCGCGCCACGGCCGCTTCGTGGTGGCGGTCGGCATGGGCGGCATGGGCTACACCTTCGGCGCCGGCATCGGTGCCGCGCTCGCCACCGGCCGACGTGCCTACGTCATCGCCGGCGACGGGTCCTTCTTCATGCACGGGATGGAAGTGCACACCGCCCTGGAGTACGACGCACCCGTGACGTTCGTGATCTTCAACAACAATGCCCACGCCATGTGCGCGTTGCGAGAGGAGTTCCTCCAGGGCGGGGGCCGTGACGACGACCTGTTCGCCCGGACCGACCTCGCCGCCGGAGTGGCCGCCGCCTTCCCGTCCCTGGCGGCCACGGAAGCCATGGACGCGGCGCAACTGCGCACGGCGCTGCTGCGCAGCAACGCGGGCGGCGGCCCCGCGCTGGTCGCAGTGGCCTGTGATCCGCGGGAGATTCCCCCGTTCCTTCCCTTCCAGTCCTTCACCGAAGCCGATACGAGCAAGGAGGGTTCAGATGAACAAGAAGTCGTCCACGTTGGCTGACATCCCCGGTCTGGTCCGGATCGAGAACGCCGGCAAGGAGGAACTGACCGCCCGCTGCATGGAGCTCACCCACGCGGTCTACCCCCACCATCAGGTCTACGGGCAGTACTGCACCATCCACGAGTACGTCGACTGCCCCCCGGAGCAGGCTTACGACTACCTGCGCCAGGGACACCATCTGGAGGAGTGGACCTGCAGCCTGCGGGACTTCGCGCCCACCGGCACACCAGGGCTGTGGGTCGGTCACGACCGGCTGGAGGACGACACCAGGATCTACTGCAAGGTGCTCGCGAACCCCGAGGCCATGACCGTTGACTACCACTGCTCCTGGGACCAGGGCGAGAAGCTGTGGATGATCTACCTGATGCGTGTCGTACCGGCCCGACTGGTACTCGACAGGCCGGGTTCGGTGATCACCTGGACCAACTGCCGTCACCCCTACTACGACGACAACCCGCATCCCGGCCTCGCTCCCCGCCCGGATCGGCCTTGGGTGGGCGACTACTGGGACCTCTTCTACGCAGGGCACACCGTGGAGATGCTCAACCTCAAGGCCATCCTGGAGCATCGCCACCGGGGCGGTCTGCCGGTCGGTTCAGCTCCTACGAGGGCGGTGGAGCAGTGACTACGGTCAGCCTCACCGACGTCGCCAGCTACCTGCCCGGCGAGCCGGTCCCCGCGGAGTTCTACATGGACTTCCCCGGAGCCGAGGACAAGCTCCGCGACCATCCCATGTTCAAGGTGCCGCCGTTACGGCACCACGTGGCCAGGGACGAGACCAACGCGGACATGGTGGAACGCGCCGTACAGCCCCTGATCGAACGGCACGGCGCGGCGGAGATCCGAGGCGTCGACGTACTACTGGTGCACAGCCAGCTGCCGGATCTGCCGTTCGTCGGCGCCGGAACCGAGGTGGCCCGCCGGCTGGGCCTGAACCCGGAGTGGCTCGTCGACGTGGCCAACGCGGGCTGCGCGTCGTTTGTGTACATGGTGAAGCTGGCGCGGCAGATCCTCACCTCCACGGACGCGAAGACCGCGCTGATCTGCAACGCGCAGAGCGCCGCGGGGCAGTGGTTCACCCAGTCCGAGGTGCGCAGACTCGCCCAGGCGGCGATCCCGGGCGACGGGTGCGGGGTGGGTTACGTGACGACGTCGGCGCAATCGCCGGTCCTCGACGTGGAGACGCGGCACATCGGCGAGTACGCCGGTGACATGACCGTGGCGGTCGACGACGGTCGCAAGTACTGGGAGCCCGGCGAGTCGCAACTGCGGATCGGGTTCACCGACGCCAGTGTCGCCAAGGTCCTGGCACGCGGTAACCGCCTCGTCCCCGAGGTGGTCACGGACCTGTGCCGGCGGCTCGGCGTGGCGAGCCGCGACATCGACGTCCTCATCACCAACCAGCCCAACCGTACCTTCCTGCGAAACTGGCGTGAGGCGCTGCAACTGCCTGCCGAACGGCATCTGAACACCTTCGACGAGTGCGGGAATCTGTTCGGAGCGGCGATCCCGGTGACCTTGGACCGCGCGATCGGCTCAGGGCGGGTGGGGGAGGGGGACCTGACGGTGCTCGGGGGATTCGCCCACGCGGGCGACTTCGCCGGTGCAGTCGCCGTCCGGTGGCACGGCGGACGGAACTGAGCCATGGACATCCCCGTGCTGCACCGACTCGCCCTGAACGAAAGTCCGTACCCCCCGCTGCCTTCGGTGCGCGAAGCGATGCAACGGGCCGTCGCGCTGGCTCACCGCTACCCGCAATACCACCCGGACGACCTCGCCGAGCACATCGCCGCATGGCGCCAGGTGACCTCCGACCGCGTTGCGGTCGGCAGCGGATCGGTCGGCGTGGCCCTGCAGTTGCTCCGGGCAGTGGTCCGGCCCGGCGACTCGGTGGCCTACGCCTGGCGGTCGTTCGACGCCTACCCCCTCCTGGTCGCCATGGTCGGCGCTCGCCCTCTCCCCATTCCCTTGTCGCCGGACGGAGACCAGGATCTGGGCGCCCTGCTCGCGGCGCTCGATCACCGCACCCGCGTCGTGGTGCTGTGCAATCCCCACAACCCCACCGGGAGCCTCGTCACCGCCGACGCGCTGTCGGCGTTCCTGCGTGACGTCCCCCGACACGTCACCGTGCTCCTCGACGAGGCGTACATAGAGTTCGCCCGATACGCCGATCCGCCGGATTCACCCGCGCTCCTGGACGCACACCCCAACCTGCTGGTCCTGCGCACCTTCTCCAAGGCCTACGGACTCGCCGCCCTGCGGGTGGGCTATGGACTCGGTGCCCCCGACCTGGTGGCGCGGATCCGTCGGCAGCAGCTGCCCTTCGGGATCAACGCGGTGGCCACAGCGGCGGTGAAGGCCTCGCTGCGGGCCGAAGACCAACTGCGCCGGCGTGTGGACACTCTTGTCGCCGAACGGGAACGGCTCCGGCGTGAACTCGTCTGCCTCGGTTGGCGGGTATGCCCCGGCCACGCCAATTCCGTGTGGCTCGCCGCGCCCGATCCGGTCGACGCGGCCGCCGCGGCACTCACCGGAGCGGGTGTTCAAGCGCGCCACTACGCCGGCGAGGGGCTCCGGCTGACCATCGGCCTCCGGAGCGCCAACGACGCGGCGCTGACTGCGCTGGCGGGACTGCGCCTGCACCCGAGTGCGTCACGGACCTGAGGCACACCCATGCGGCGGCCGGGCAGGTGAAGATCACGCTGGACCAGGTTCTGTCTCTTTGGCCGGCGTCGGGTTCAGCTCAGGATGCATGCGAGGTGGGGTGCGGCCTGGTAGGCGATGGCGAGGGATGAGTAGGCCCGGTCGGCCAGCACGGCCAGCACGGCCAGCGGCCGGGTTCGTGGCCTGCCCGGGCCGATGCGGGGCACGCGGATGCGGGACACCACCGTCTCGAAAGCGGGTGCGTCACCGGCTTGGCCTGCGGTGACCGTGAAGGCCAGAGGTCGTGCTCCGCCGCCCGCAGCCTCCTCGGGAGCGCCCGAGGGCGTGATCGGCGGGCTCGCCGGAGCGGGTCGCCCCCTTGTGCCGGCGTGATCGGCGCGGTCGTGCCGGTGCGCTTCGTCTCGGTCGCCTGGGCGGTCTTCCGGGCCCTGCGTCCGGCACCCCCTCCCGCACGCTGACGGGCCCACAGGGGCCTACGGGGGCTTCGGCTGGCGCGCTGCGGTGCGCCCGGGGCGCCCTGGCTCCCGGGAATGGCCACGCAGCGAGCAGATGGGCCGCGAAGCCGACCGTCATCCGCTCAGCGGAGGCCGTGGCGGCGCCTCACCTGTTCCCAGACACCGGTGTCGCACGGACCGGCGAGCCGCCGGAACGCCGTGTAGGGCAGTTCGCGCAGTGGGGCCGGCTCGAGCCAGCTGTCGTGTACGGCGGTCGGGTCCCAGGCCGCCACGGGCATCCGGACGTAGTCGGGACGGCCGCTCTTGTCCGCGCTGGTGATCTTGAGCACCTGGGCGTGACGGCGGAAGGTGCGGACCACCAGACACGGTCTGTCCTTGGAGCCGGTGCCGTCGTCGAAGGGGAGTTCGGCGAACCAGACGTCGCCCGGCGCGGGAGGACACCCGCGGAACTGGCCGGGATCCGGTGGCACCGACTCCGAGCCCTGGCGTGGCGCGGACGCGGGCCTGCGGGGCGGACGTACGAATCCGGAACCCGCGCCCCCTCGGGGCGGGTACCCCGGGCCCCACCCTGTGCCCCGGCGCGGCGGGGCCGGAGCGGGGCGTGGCAGGGTGCGGATCCACGAGCCCAGGAGCAGCCCCGTGATCAGCAGCGATACACCGGCACCGGTCATCGCGGAGGAGACGAGGTCGGCGCCGGTCGCCGCCGCGAGGAGCCCACCACCCAGGCACTCGGCCGCCACCAGGCATCCCTGGACGCTCACCGAGCCGCCCTTCCCCGCTCGCGCCGACACGGTCCTCGCAGCCCCGGGTGCGACCGGTGCGGCGGGCCCCTCAGCACGGGTGCGGCCGCGGGCGTAGGCGATGCCCAGGGCGATCAGCAGGACGACGACCAGTTCCAGCGCGTCGAAGAACCCGAAGCCGCCGTCGTCCTGGAACCCCTTCCGGTAGCCCAGGACGAACAGGACCACCCCGGTCAGGCCGGTGAGGGGGAGCCACGCGACGAGCAGGGCGACGCCCAGGAAGGCGTACGCCACGTCGCCGTACCGCCCGACGGTCTCCCTCACGGACACCTCCCCCCGACCGCCGCCGACTGTACCTCCGAGACCGGGAGCGGGCGCAACCTGCCTACAAGAGCGGGGAGTTGACCGGTCGACGCCGCGGTATCACCATCCGCAACGACGGGACCGCGACCTGCTGGCGACGGCCGATGACAGCAGGGGCAGCAGCTGGGTGACGTCGTTGCGGTTGCCGTCGGTCAGCGACATCGCGAGCGGGATGCCTTGGCCGTCGGGGAGAACGTGGTGCTTGCTGCCCGGCCGTGCTCGATCGACCGGGTGAGAGCGCTTTTGGGGACGAAGCCCAGGCGCCTTCCGGTTCCAGCGCTCATCCTCCGCTAGGCAATCGTTGCCGGTCCGAGACGGCGGCGGCGTGCTCGCTGTCGGCAAGTCGCTCCGCAGTAGCGGGCCGGGCGGCCAGTGGGCCGGGGGTCGAGCTGAACCCCGCACTGCTCGCACCGTGGCGCCGCGTGAAGCGTGCCGGGCGCGTCACGAAACACCCGCCCTTCCGTGACGGATCCGGGACTCCGCAGGCTCTCCAGCGTCAGGCGCACCATGCGGGTGCCGCCGTTCCGGTCGCGGTGGGCGCCCCGTATCGTCGCGCACCCGACGGTGAGCGCGGCGACGTCGTCCGCGCTGACGTCAGTGCGGACCCCGCCGACCTGCTGAGCTGCGCTGAGCAGGTCGGCGAGTGCCTGGCGGAACCGTCGCGCCGACGCGGCCAGGCTCGGGCGCGGCCAGCTCGTTTCCGTGGTCAATGCGTCGCACGCGCGCTTGCGCCCGTGTGACGCATTGACCACCTCCAAGAGGAAGCCGAAGAACGCCGCGACAGGGTCAGTGCGAGCTGTCCACCGGCGAGCGGCGTCCACCAGGTCGTCGATCTGCTGGACGAGTACGGCTTCCAGCAGGATTTCCTTGCTCGGGAAGTGCCGGTACACGGTGCCGGCGCCGACCCCCGCCTGCCGTGCGATCGCGCCGAGCGAGACGTCCAGGCCGTGCTCCTCGAACGCCCGGGCAGCGGCGGCGAGAACCTTCGTGCGATTGCGGCGGGCATCGGCCCGGCCGACGTCGTGGGGATCTGCGGTCATGTCACGTAATCCCTTGTCCGTCCGACTCAACCGGGTGGAGCATTCCACATCGACCCGGGGCCCAACCCGACCGTGCCCACTGACAATCCCGGGGCGGAGGACAACATGACCACTGACCGCTTGGTCGTCGTGACCGGTGCGACCGGCCGGCAGGGCGGCGCCACCGCACACCGGCTTCTGGCGGCCGGCAGGCCGGTGCGCGTGCTCGTGCGGGATACGACCGCTGCCGCCACCAAGGCACTCGAAACCGCCGGAGCCGAGCTCGTGCGCGGCGACTTCGACGACCCGTCGAGTCTGCCAGCGGCGTTGGAGGGAGCAGCGGCACTGTTCGCCGTACCGCCCGTGACATTCGGGCCGGCCGGCTCCGACGTGCAGCGGGAGTTCGCCCGGGGCCGGGCACTGGTCGATGCCGCGGCCGCCGTGGGAATCGAGCACGTCGTGTTCACGGGCGTCGCGTCCACGCCGGGTCGCCCGGGTGGCTCCGACGGGAAGAAACGCATCGAGGACCACCTGCGTGAGCGGATCCGGTCGGTGACCGTGCTGCGCCCGGTGCGCTTCATGTCGAACTATCTCGGTTCGACGCCCATCGGTCTCGACGGGATCGTCCACGGCGTGCACCGGCACATCTTCCCGCCGGACGAACCTGTCCAGATCATCGCGGTGGAGGACATCGCCGAATTCGCCGCGCTGGCCTTCGACCAGCCGGACAGGTTCGCGGGGCGGAGCCTTGAGCTGGCCGGGGACGCCCCCACCCCGGCCGAGGCGGTCGCTGCGATCGGCGAGGCCACCGGTTACGCGGTGCGCTACGAGCAGATCACCCATGCCGAGGCCGCTGCACTCAACCCCGAGATCGCCCAGGCCCGGGAGCGTTGGGCAGCCGGATCTCGCTGGCATGCCGACATCGAGGTGCTGCGCGTCATCCACCCCGGACTGCGTACGCTCGCGGACTGGCTCGCCGAATCCGGCGCCGCCCTGCTGCGGAAGCGACTCCTCGAGACCGCCTAGTTGTGCTGTTCGACAGGTTGGTGACGCGGCCGGCTCACCGAGATCGAGAACCGCGGCCACTCGCTGACCATCGACAGCGGCTGGCCCCAGGTCTGCGACACGGCTCTCACCTTCATCCAGCGCTTCCACTGAGCGCATGTCCTGCACGGTGTGCGCGGGCGGGCCTGTACGAGGCCCGGCTGGTGGGCATTCTGGTGTTTCCCCTGCGACAGCTACTCGGTGGTGATTACCCAGATCAGATCGCAAACCCTGATCTGCAGCTCGTCCGGGTAAATGCTGTAGTTGAAGAACACGGGATCGTTGAACACGGCCATGCTGTACCAAGTGACACCGCGAATGGTCATGGGCAGCCCTGGTGGCGGATGGCCGGACTCGACCGCACTGCCGACCTCCAAGGCCAAAGCATGCAGGAACCGCACGATATTGTCGTGTAGGTCCACGAATCCAGATGTGCGCATCTGACTGAGCACTTTGGATGCAGTGATCTGCGCGACCGCGGTCCATCCCTTTGATCCCGGATTCATCGCTCTTCCGTCTCCGGCTCGAGCTCGACGAGTCCTACGCCTGCGACTGTGTCATCCAAGCGCTGATCCCGTCCCGGCACCATCTCAAACATTGCTTCGAGCCACCACGTCATCAGTGCAGCGTCCAGTTCCGGTCCCGGTTGAGCGCGGCTCACGGCGGCGTGGAATTCGTGGCGCCGGGCGGGGGGAAGCGCGTCGGCGACAGCGGCGATGGTGCGCGGGATCGCCTCCACCCTGGTGCTGCTCTGCCGCGGATACTCGTCACTCGCGTTCACATGCGTCCCCTGCGCAATCTGCCCCTGCTGACGTACCGCTCACTGTACGTCCGTGGGACGTCACACACGGGCGAGCTTGCGAAATGTTCGATGTTGGTCCTGAATCCCTCGGTCGCCGGACCACTCCTGTCGCCGTCGGAACAAGACGCATTCGGAACAAGACGCATAGAGATCATCAGGCCACCCGATGCGGCTCCGCCTACACCGCGTGCACCTTTGGGCATATGCCCACCTGGAAGATCCTCCGGGACTGCCGCCGCTGCGGTGACGGCGTCCACTGGGTGGCCAACGGCATTGCCCGCATGCACAACCTGGCCCTCAGTCAGTCGGGCCAGCCAGGCGGAGATCAGGTCGGTCACGACGATGCCCAGACGCGGCGCGTCGGCAGGCTCCAGCCTGGCGAACTGCACCTCGGTCAACCCCGAGAACGGCTCGATCCTCTTCGGATCATGTGCTGAGATGACCCACCCATGCCCAGCCAACACACCAACCGCCCCACCGGATACGGGTCAACCTCTAGGTGGTTTTGATCTGGCCGCCGTCGATGACGAATTCCGCGCCGGTGATGTTGGCTGCGCGGGGGGAGGCCAGGAAGGCGCAGAGTTCAGCTACTTCCTGGGGCTCGGTGATCCGTCCGGTGGAGATGCCCATCTGCTGGGGCACGACGTTGTCGAGAGTTTCCTTGGGGCTTTTGCCGGTCCCGGCTGATGCGGCGTCGGCGAAGCCGCCGGGGGCGGTCCAGAAGGGGGTCCGGACCGGCCCGGGGGCGATGGAGTTGACACGTACACCTTGAGGGGCGAACTCCTCCGACAAAGCTTTGGTGAGATTGCTCAGCGCGGCCTTGGCCGCTGAGTAGTCGACGACCATGGGGAAGGGCAGGCGGGCGTTGACGGAGCTGATGTTGACGATCGCCCCGCCGTTGTGGGCGAGCAGCTGAGGCAACGCGGCGCGGCTGGTACGGACCGCACTGAAGAAGGTCAGATCGAAGACGCTCTGCCACTCGGCATCGTCGATGTCCAGGAAGCTGGAGCGGGGGCGGGTCGCGCCGAGATTGTTGACCAGCACGTCGATCCGGCCGTGGCGCTGGGCAGCGGCTTGGATCAGCAGGTCGGGACCGTGGGCCTCGCCCAGATCAACGGGAACGAAAGTGGCGCCGTACCTCTCGCACAGTGCGGCGAGTTCAGGAGTCCGAGTACGGCTGCCGACGACGACTCGGGCGCCTTCGCGGCCGAGGGTTTCGGCGATGGCCAACCCGATGCCCTTGCTGGCGCCGGTGACGACAGCGACCCTGTCGGTGAGACCCAGGTTCATTGGCATGCACTCCCGTGCTGCGAGTCGAGACCGATAAATCACTCAAAACTGGTCAAGTTGACCCAGTATCACGCATGGGACCGCACCCTGGCCCCATCGCCACGTGACCGGTCCGGAGAATGCCCGCCCACCGGCGCTACGCGGGACCGGGCGGGCAACACCAGGATCGTCCTGCGCTCACCCAAGGCGTCCGGTTCGAAGCGTGCCGGGCGGATCCGCCGCCATGCCGGGATGGGCCCGGCCACCCGGGCGGACATTGGCCGTCGCTCCGCGCCAGGTTCCAGGTGCCGCGGTGTTCCGGGCCCGGGCGTGCGGCCGCCCAAGTGTCACTTCAGATAGGGGCCATCACTGCCAACATGGCCGGGACCGTCCAGCACGTACGCCCGGAGTTCCCCTTGCCCGGGGCCGCGACCGACAGGGTGCCGTTCGTGACGGTCTTCTCGTCTGCACGCGTTCGGGGCCTCCAGCGGGAGCAGGTGGCCGGTCGCGCCGGACTTGTGAGGCACCAGGTCGTGCTCCCCGGCCGGTGCGGTCATTGGGAGCCGCGGTGGCCCGCCCCTCCTCGGACAGGGGCGTGGCGGTCAGGACGTGGTCGAGGGCGTACTACACCGTCTCGAGCGAGTCGTAGGCGCGGGGGCGGACCGGTCCGGCGCGCCGCGTACAGCGGGACCGGGGCGGCCGGGACGAGCGTCAGTGAGCGGTGAGCAAGCCCCCGCGCATGCGGGTGAGCAGGCGCGTGATCAGGTGGGAGACGTGCATCCGGGAGACGCCGAGGCGAGCTGGACGCGGGCCTCCTGGGACCGGCGCGGCAGATGCACGGCCCAGGTCGTGTCGTGGAAGAACCGCGTGAACTCGCCGACGATGTACGGGATGGCGAAGGAGGTGGGCTCCGCCTCCCGGGACAGCACGAAGCGGTCGAGCGCCTCGATTCGCCGACACATGCCGGCCTGGACGATGTCCTGTCCTCCATCTCCTCCGTGCCGCGGCTGCGGACCGGTCGGCCGCGTAGCGGACCAAGGGCATGTTCCTCGCGATCAGCGTGTTGCGCGCACAGTCGTACGCGGGCGTGCCCTCCTCCGGAGAAGAACTCGGAACGGATACGCGGCCGGATGCGCGACCGGATTCCCGTACGTCTCTCAGCGGGTCCGCGGACGGGGTTCCGGGGTGGCTTCGGTCACTTCCGGCTCCAGGCCGTCGCTCACCGGGGTACGGCTCCGTCCGGCATCAACGCGCCAGGCCTCGAAGGCCCAGGCGGTGAGGGCGACGACGGTCAGGCCCAGCAGCCAGCCGCCCAGGACGTCGCTGAACCAGTGCACGCCGAGGGCCACCCGGGTGAAGCCGGTCCCGAGAACGCAGAGCACGGCGACGCACCAGCCTGCGATGCGCCAGGCCCGCGGCAGCAGGGGTGCCAGGACCAGCATGAAGATGGCGAAGGAGGTCGTCGCCGTCATCGCGTGGCCGGACGGGAAGGAGTAGCCCGGGGCGTGCGCCACCGGGTCCTGCAGCACGGGCCTGGCCCGGCCGACCACGGTCTTGACGAGCAGTCCGACGAGCCCGCCGGCCACGGCGGTGACCGCCGCCCAGGCCGCCAGGCGCCAGGCGCGGCGGTACACCAGCCACGCGGTCAGCAGGGCGACGGCCGAGCGCAGCGTCACGGGGTCCCAGATCCGGTCGGAGAGCAGGTGCAGCACGGCTGTCCACTCCCGGTGGCGCATGGCGTACCGGTGCAGGTCCTGCGCGGCGGAGGCGTCCAGGTGCGACAGGGGCCGCCAGTGGCCCTCGACCAGGGTCAGGAGCAGTCCGAAGGTGACCGCGGCCACGGCGGCGACGCCGGCGGCGGCCAGCAGCCGCGCGCCGAACCTGCGGTCGGCCTGCCGGCGGCGTTCACGGCGTGCTCGGCGGTCGCGGAGGAGCCGCAGGGCGGTCAGGTCGTGCATGTCAGACTCCGGGATCGGTTTGGATCGGGCCGGGGCGGCGGCCGCGCGCTGCCTCCAGCTGCGCGGCGAAGGCCAGCCCCAGGAAGAGGGCGATGGACGTCAGGTAGGCCCACAGCAGCAGGGACATGAAGGCGCTCAGGGGGCCGTAGACGGTGTCGAACGAGCCGCTGAGGTCCAGGTAGAGGCTGAGCAGCCAGGTCAGTGTCATCCACAGCACCAGGTAGACGGCCGCGCCGAAGGCGAGCCAGGTGTAGCCGGGCTGCTTGCGGCGCGGAGAGCGGCGGAAGATGACGCTGGCGGACAGGAGTGCGAGCAGCAGCCCGAAGGGCCAGCGCAGGACGTCCCAGGCGGTCCGGGCGCTGTGGTGCAGGTGGTATACGTCCACCGCCGCCGAGGCGAGGTCGTCGCCGGCGATCATCACGATGAACCCGAGGCCGAGCGGGAAGCCCGCGCCGACGGACATCAGCAGGCCGCGCAGGTACTTGAGGTGGAAGGGGCGGTCGCGTTCGTTGCCGTAGAGGCGGTTGGCGCCCCGCTCGATCTGGCACATGGCGGTGGTGACGTTGACGAGGGAGAAGGCGGCGCCGAACCAGAGGGCGAGGGCGGCGCCGTCGCCCGCCGTGCGCCGGCTGCGGTCGAGGGCGTCGTCGACCACGCGGGCGCTGGGGCCCTGGGCGATCCGGTGAATGGTCAGTTCGGCCAGTCTGCCGATGTTCTCGGTGTGCAGGGTGGTCGACAGGCCGACGAATGCGATGACCATCGGGATGACGGACAGCACCGTCTGCAGGGCGAGGGCGCGGGAGTGCGTGAAGCCGTCGGCGTAGCGGAAGCGGAGGAACGCGTCCCGCAGCAGGGACCAGCCGCCATAGCGGCGCAAGGCCGCCCACGCCTCGTCACCGGACAGTTCCTCCCCGCCCATGTCCCGCGTCTCGGGGACCTTCGTCGCGGTACCCATGTCACTGCTCCCGCGCCGGCAGCAGCACGGTCAGGGCGCCCGGTCCGACCTCGGCGGTCAGGTGCCGGCCCGCGGGCACAGGATCGCCGTCCAGCTCGCGGGGCAGCTCGGTGTCGAAGGTGAACTCCGCGCGTCGGAAGGTGAAGAACTGCACCGGTGCGCCGTCCTCGCCGCCGTCCCGTGACGCCGTCGTGCCGCCGCGCAGCAGCGTCCGCAGCGCGGACAGCCAGCCACCGATGCCGCGGGGGTCCAGGATCAGCAGGTCCAGCCGCCCGTCGTCGGCCCGGGCGTCGGGCAGCAGGGTCACTCCGCCCTGGACCGTGCCGATGTTGCCGACCAGCACCATGCGGGCCGTGCGGCGCAGGGCGGGCGCGCCGTCGAGACGGACGCTCACCCCCGTGCGCGGGGTGCGCAGTTCACGCAGGGCGGCGAGCACGTAGGTGGGCCAGCCGACGACGGCCTTGGCGCGGTCGTTGGCGTTGGCCCGCCGCATCGTCGCGGCGTCGAGACCGGCGCCGGCCATGGCGGCGAAGTGCGTGGAGGGCAGGCCGTCGCCCTCGATACGGCCGAGGTCGACGCGGCGGGCGGTGCCGCGCAGCGCGGCGTCGAGGGCGTCGGACGGTGCGAGCGGCAGACCGAGGTTGCGGGCCAGGAGGTTGCCGGTCCCGCAGGGCACCAGGGCGAGCGGTACGTCGGTGCCCGCGAGGGATTCGGCGGCCGCGCGGAGGGTGCCGTCGCCGCCGCAGACCACGACGAGGGTCGCGCCGTCGCGGACCGCGCCGGCCGTCTGGCCGCCTCCGGGGTCCTCGGCGGTCGTCTCGACGAACACCGGTGCGGTGTGGCCGTGATGTTCCAGGACGCGGCGCAGGGCGTCGCGGTCGGCCTCGTCGGTGACCGTGGGGTTGAAGATCACGAAGGTGCGGCCGGGAGCCACGGGCCGGGACGGGCCGGCCATGGGCGTGGACGCCGTCGCGGGGGGAGCCGCGACCGCGCCGTCCGCGAGCAGTGCGCGCCGTGCGATCAGCAGGGACAGGGTTCCGTTGACGAGGCCGCCCATGACGTCGGTGGGGTGGTGCATGCCCCGGTAGAGGCGGGCGAGGCCCACCAGGAGGGGCAGGACGCAGAGCAGGCACGCCACGACGGTCCGCCACGGGCCGCGCAGCCGGGACAGCGCCAGCAGTGCCAGACCGCCGTAGATGGCGGTGGCCGCGCCGGTGTGACCGGAAGTGTAACTGGACGTGGGCAGGGAGCCGTCGAGGCGGTGCACCTCGGGGCGGTGGCGGTCGACCGCGAAGGTGATGACCAGGAAGACCAGCGACTGCAGGGATACGGCGACGGCGAGGAACACGGCCTGCCGCCACATCGGCAGCCGCGGTATCAGGATCAGCCCCAGGCAGCTCGCCAGGGTGACGCCGATGACCGTCCCGGTGTTGCCTCCTTGCGAGGCGACGGAGGACAGGGTGGTGAGTGTAGCGGTGCGCAGGCGCACGAAGGCCTCGTTCACCCGGTCCTCGGCCGTGAGCGGCCACAGGTGGCGAGCCGGGCCGGTGATCAGCAGCCCGAGACCCACCATCAGTGTGGCCTGACAGATGGTCAGCGCCGTAATCCACCGCACGGACCAGCCGATGCCGCGCGGCATCGCGGGACGGCTCCGGGCGACGGCTCCCGGTCCTTCGCCATATCCGGCGCCTGGAAGTCCGGCTGTGAGCTCGGCTCTTTTCCCCGGCTCGGCGGGTCTCTCCGGCACGGCAGTCGACATCGGGTACCCCTCTTGGCTCAGCGCTTGGCGACGCGTTCACCGGTGGCTGTCCTCCGCCCCCGGCACATCGCCGTATGCCCGCTCTGCCGAGGAGCAGACTCGCGCCGGCATGTAGCGGGCCTCGGACGACAGGTCGTACTCGGGGAACATCACGCCGGCGCCGGCGCCGACGGCCGGCTCACGCATCAAGCGGTCATGGGTGTGGGCGTTGCCGAACACCCATCCTGCGCCGCGGATGCGGAGGATCACCGGCAGGGTTTCCTGGGCGTCGCGGGGCGGACGATGCGGGCCCGGACACTCCCCGTGGAACCGCCGGTGACGGTCATTCACTTTTCGTCGACTGCTCGTCGTCGACGGCCTTGCGGCCTTCCGCCGCAGGCAGGTCGAAGGGGTAGGGCGCGTCATGCCCGCGGCTTCCTCCGGGAGGCACTGCGCATGCGCCTACGGGACGGGTCGCCCCCCTGTGGCTGCCGGTCGAGTGGCTGCTCTCGAAGGAATCACGAACGAACGGACCGAACACCGCGGGCGTATGCACCCAGGCCGGCTACATCCAGCACGCAGACGGCCTGCACACCCTGCTCGCCGAAGGCTGGGGCTGGTGCGCCGGATGCGGCAACGTTGAGCCGTCCTCGGTCAGCGGCGGCTTGGACGCCGGTGCCGGCGTACGCCTTCGGGGTCGGGACGGGCGGCGTGGACGGCGGCCCAGGAGTGCCCGAAGCGCGGCAGCTCGGTGGTGGCGGTGACCGCGGCATCGGTGCGCAGGATTCGACCCGGATGAACCGAAAGCCTTTGAGATGGCCGAGCAGCCCCGGGTGTTCGGTGTTTTCGGCCGTCAGGGACGGCACCGGCGCGTACAGGTCGCCGAGTCCGCCGGAGGCCTGGGCGTAGAAGGCGGCCACCGCCTCGGTGAACGGACTTTTCGGCTCGTACAGCGCACCCGCGGTCGTGTGGTCCAGCGCCGCGGTGGCCCGCGGCCGGCCGTACCGGTCTCCCCTCGCACGCTCCACGGGTGCCCCTTTTGGATCAACCGGCTCCGCTCTGCCAAGATCAGACGCGATGCAGGTCCGGCGCGTGGGGGGCGCCTCACCGCCGGACATCAACGGGGAAAGGGAAAGAATCATGCGCAAGATCCCTCGCACGGTGGCTGTGGCCTTGGGTGGTCTCACGCTGACCGCGGCGCTCACCGGCTGCGACGACGGCGGCTCGGACAAGGGCCGGGCCGACTCGGCCTCTTCGTCGGCGGGTGCGAAGGGGGGCCAGAGGACATACCGTCTCGGCGAGGCGAGCCCGGCGCAAGAGAGCACCATGCAGAGCTCCAAGGGAGCCACGTACACGGTCACTCCCACAAAGGTGACGACCGGAACCAAGGCCGACGTGGAGAACTCCGGCCTGCAGCGGAACAAGAACGACAAGCCGAAGATCCCGGTGTACGTGCATGCCACCCTCGCGCACAGGAGCGGCAAGGCGATGGCCGTCGGCGACATGGACGACGACCTGATCGTCCGCACGGACAACGGCGAGAGGACCAGGGCGCTCATCGTCCTGATGGGTCAGGCCAAGTGGCCCGACTGCCCCGCCTTCGACCCGGACAAGCAGGTGAACGCGGGGCAGTCGGAGACAATCTGCCAGGTCTTCCTCATCCCTGAGGGACAGAAGGCCGCCGCCGTGGAACTCAGCCAGGGCTTCATGAGCGAACCGCTGCAGTGGCCGGTCAAGGACTGACCCGGCAACAGGGCTGCGACGCCTGACGACGAGGAGGACCGCGTGGCCAACCCGACGCCGCCGCCTGGCCCACCTTCAGCCAGCCGTCGGTCGTCGGTCGTCGGACCATGGTGACGAAGCCGAACGCGTCGCGGTAGGCCGTTCAGCCACTGACTGCGGTGGGTGGAGCGGCTTCCAGGGCACGGGCCTGGGTGCCTTCCGGGTGTTCGGTGCGGTCCAACGCCCACGAGGCCAATTCGTGACGGGTGCTGATGTGGCCGTGGGCCGGAGTCCAGCCGTCGGCGACGACCGCGTCGCCGGTTGTCGCCGGCCGTCGCCGGGTCACCCAGGCCGCCGAGCATCCCGAGGGCCTCAGGGCCGGGTGCCCGCACCCAGTAACCGTCTCCGACGAGGAGGCGGGCCTGCGGTGCCAGGCGCCTTCGGGCGGCGGCCAGGGTGGCGGACAGCCCGCCGAACGTGTGGGTGGCGCCCACACTGATCACCAGGTGGAAGGAGTGCGGAGCGTCGGACTCCCCGGCGTCCCGGTGATGGCGGACCAGCCGCTGGTCAGGCCGAGGGCGCATAGGCATCTCACCTCCCATTCCGCGCGTGAAAGTACTTCGCGCGTATGCATCACGTACCTCCCGCGTGCCGGTGGTAATGGCGGTCGCGGATACCGCCCAGGCGTACCGCCGCCCTCGGGCCGTCCCGGACGGTCGGCCCGAGATCGCCGAAGCCGCCGCCTGGCTCCCAGCAGACGGGCCCCCGCCGCTCGGTCAGGAGCGTCGGCAGCCCGTTGCGGCGGTGCCGGCAGTGGGTCAGTGCAGGGCACCGACCTCGGTCGCCGACAGGATGCGCGGGTAGACGTGGACGTCCGCGACGGAGCCGGGGAACGCCAGATAGGCACCCCGACCACGACCCAGCAGTATCGGCATCTACGTCGGCGCCTCCGTGTAGACCGATTACGGTGAACCCTCGCGGCTGACGTTCGGTGCCTCCACCAACCCGGCCTGGGCCACCTACAGCTACGACGACCAGAGCCGCCGGCTCACCGACCGCCTGATCAGCCGCACCCAGGCCCCCGGCCCGACGGGGTTACGTCCGGGCACACGGCCCAGCGCTTGCTGATCGCCCCCGCGATGAGCGAGCGGAGCGAGCGATCCGGCTGAGACCCCGGGCTACGGCTTGGCCGGCGAGGTGATCGGCGATCCGGCCGGGGCTGCGGAGTCCGGCGCCTCCGCGTAGTCGGGCAGCTCGACACCGTTGATCGCGCGCCCGACCAGTTCGGTGAACCATTCGCCGGCGAAATCGGGGCGCGGCTCGGTGTCTGGCCCGGGGGCGTCGCGGCTGCGGGCGTTCAATCGGCCGATCTCCTGGTTGGCTTCGACGAAGGAGCGCATCCGCGCCTCGTACCGGGCGAACCCGGTGTCGGGTTCCCACTTGGCGGCGGCGAGCTCTCCGGCCAGCAGGTAGGCGCCGACCAGTGCCAGCCCGGTGCCCTGCCCGGACATCGGCGACGAGCTGAACGCCGCGTCCCCGAGCAGCCCCACCCGTCCGCTCGACCAGCGGTCCATCACCACCTGGGCGACCTGGTCGAGGTAGAAGTCCGGGGTGTCGTCCAGGTGCGCGAGGATGTCCGGGGCCAGCCAGCCCAGGCCCGCCATCCGCTCACGCAGCAAACGCTTCTGGGCCGCGACGTCACGGTAATCGACGTCGAAGTCGGCCGAGGCGAAGTAGAACATGGACATCGCCCGGGTGGCGTCCTGGATGGGCCGCAGAAGGGCGGAGCGCCCGGATTCCTGATCCTGGTACTCAAGCAGCCAGCGGTCCAGTCCGAACTCGTTGGGCACACTGTAGAAGGCCAGCACGTGCCCGAGGTGGCGCAGGAACCGCTCATGCGGCCCGAAGACCATCGCTCGCAGCGGCGAGTGCAGCCCGTCAGCCCCGACCACCAGGTGGAAGCGTCGTCGGGTGCCGCCCGCGAAGACCACGTCGACCCCGTCCGCGTTCTGGGTGAGCCCGGCGATTCGGTCGCCGAAGATGTACTCGACGCCGTCGCGAGTGTCCTCGTAGAGCAGCTGGGACAGGTCCCCGCGCAGGATTTCGATGTCCGCGATGAACCCGTCGCCACCGTCGTCGGACGCACGGAAGGTCTCCAGTACCTGCCCGTCCGCGTCCACGGTGTGCGCGCCGGCGGTGTCGGTGCAGGCCGCGCGGACCGCCGCGTCCAGCCCCATGCGCCTGATGACCTCCTTGGCGACCCCGCGCGCGTCCACCGCCTGCCCCCCGGGACGCAGTTCGGGAGCCCGCTCCACCACGGTCACCTCGGCCCCCCGCCGGCGCAGCCAGTGGGCCAGCGCGGGTCCCGCGATGCTCGCCCCCGCCACCAACACCCTGGGACCGCTCGCCCGCGTCCCTTGCCCGCCCGTCCGGGTCGCGCGGCCCTGGTCGGAGTCGTCGACGCTCATCACAGCCTCCATCTACGTCCTCCCACGCTGGAACGTCCCCAGCGCAGGCCCACCGCTGTCGGTGTATTCAGCCGTATCGACTACGGATGCGCACGAAACTCATCGGTCACGGCAGACATTGGCGCAGTCGCCACGGGCCCGCCCGCGGCCCCGCGGCCCTCGGCCCGCCCCGCCCTTTCCAAGCCGTGCTCACCCAGAGCCGACCAGGCGCTCATGGGCAGGCTGTTTTGGCCCCCTGCCCAATATGCTCGCCGCACCTTTGGCCGATCCGTACAACCGTGGGTCTTCGTCCCTCCGCATCATCAAGGGCCAGACAAATCCGGAGGCGGAGGAGCGGTGTGATGGGAAGTGTGGGGACCCGGCCATCGGCCGGACAGGAGAGAACACGTACCGGCCGGCTCACCCGGCGGCAGGCCACGGGGACGCTGGTCGCGGAAGCGGCGGCGAGCCCCCTGAAACCGATCATGGGCGTCGCCCAGCTGACCCTGCTCAGCGTGGGGGCGACCCTCGGCACCGGCATCTTCGTGGTGCTCGGGCAGGCCGTGCCCGAGGCGGGGCCCGCCATCGTCGTCTCCTTCGTCCTCGCCGGTGTCACCGCCCTGTTCTCGGCACTGTCGTACGCCGAGCTGGCAGGCATGATCCCCGGCTCCGGATCGTCCTACAGCTACGCCTACGCCACCCTCGGGGAGCTGGTCGCCTGGGTGTGCGGGTGGTGTCTGATCCTGGAGTACGGGGTGTCGGTGGCCGCCGTCGCCGTGGGCTGGGGGCAGTACATCAACGAGTTGCTGAGTCTCGTGTTCGGCGTGACCCTTCCCGACTCGCTGAGCGCCCCGCCCGGTACGGGCGGTGTGCTCAACATCCCGGCCGCCCTCATCGTCGTCCTCGCGATGGTGGTGCTGCTGCGCGGCGCGAGGGAGAGTGCCGTCGCCAACACCGTCATGGTCGCCGTCAAGATCGCCGCGCTAGTGCTGTTCTGCGCGGTCGCGTTCACCGCCTTCCGGGCCGGGAACTTCCATCCCCTCTTTCCTCTCGGCGCCGCCGGGATGAGTGCCGGAGCGGCCTCCCTCTTCTTCTCCTACATCGGCTTCGACGCGGCCTCCACGGCCGGCGAGGAGGCCCGAAACCCGCAGCGGGACCTGCCCCGCGCCATCATCCTGTCCCTCGTCCTCGTCACCGCCCTCTACGTGCTCGTCGCAGTCGCCGCGCTCGGCGCGATGCCCTGGAAGCAGTTCGCGGGGACGGAGGCGACGCTGAGCGAGGTGCTGGTGCGGTCCGTCGGCGGTGGGAACCTGTGGCCGATCCTGCTGTCCATCGGGGCCGTGGTCGCCACCACCAGCGTGGTGCTGACCGTGCAGTACGGGCAGATCCGCATCCTGTTCGCCATGTCCCGGGACGGCCTCGTGCCCCCGCTGTTCTCCCGCGTCCACCCGGGCACCGGTGTGCCCCGCGCCAACACCGTGATCGTCTCTTCGTTCATCGCCGTCCTCGCCGCCCTCGTCCCGCTCGGCAGCCTCGCGGACGCCACCAGCATCGGCACACTCTTCGCGTTCATGCTGGTCAACCTGGCCGTCGTGCTGCTGCGCCGGCGCAGCCCCGATGCCCCGCGCTCCTTCCGGGTGCCGTTCTCCCCGTTCTCCCCGTTCACCCCGCTCATCGGGGTCGGCTTCTGCGTCTACATGCTGGGCAGCCTCGGCACCGACACCTGGGTGGCGTTCGGGGCGTGGATGGCGGCCGGGCTCGTGATCTACGGCTTCTACGGCATCCGGCACTCCAGGCTCGACCGGCAGCAGGACCTCGCATGACCCACTCCCTGGACCTCACCGCCGGCGTGGTCACCCTCACCCGCGCCCTGATCGACCTGCCGTCCGAGAGCGGCCGGGAGGCGGAACTGGCGGACGCCGTGGAGGCGGCCCTGCGGGCACTGCCCCACCTCACTGTGGATCGGGTCGGCAACTCCGTCGTCGCCCGCACCGGTCTCGGCCGCCCCGAACGGGCGCTGATCGCCGGGCATCTGGACACCGTCCCGGCCGCCGGGAACTGGCCGTCCCGGCTCGCCGACGGCAGCGTGCACGGGCTCGGCGCCTGCGACATGAAGGGCGGGGTCGCCGTGGCGCTGCGGCTGGCCGCCGGGATCATGGAGCCGGTTCGCGACGTCACGTACGTCTTCTACGAGTGCGAGGAGGTCGAGGGCGACAGGAACGGGCTCGCCCGCATCGGCGCCGAGCGCCCGGCCCTGCTCGCCGACGCCGGCCTCGCGATCCTCATGGAACCGTCCGACGCCGGCGTCGAGGCCGGCTGCCAGGGCACCCTGTCCGCCGACATCGTGGTCGAGGGCGCCCGCGCGCACACCGCCCGCGCCTGGCAGGGGGTGAACGCCGCGCACAAGGCAGCCCGGGTGCTGCGGCGGTTGGACGACCACACGCCCGAGCGGGTGGTGATCGACGGGCTGGAGTACCGGGAGGGGCTGAGCGCGGTCGCCGTGCGGGCCGGGGTCGCCGGGAACGTCGTGCCCGACGAGTGCGTCGTCACCGTCAACTGCCGTTTCGCACCGAGCCGTTCGGTCGAGGAGGCGGAGGCGTACGTGCGCGGGCTGTTCCCGGAGTACGAGGTCCGCGTCACCGAGGTCGTTCCGGGGCCCCGCCCCACCTGGACCGGATCGGCGGGCTGGCCCGCGCGCTGGGCGCCGAGCCGAGGGCCAAGCTCGGCTGGACGGACGTGGCCCGCTTCGCCGCGCTCGGCGTGCCCGCACTCAACTACGGCCCCGGGGACCCGTCGCTGGCCCACACGGCCGGGGAGCACGTCCCCGTCGAGCATCTCGAGCGGTGCGAGAGCAGGCTCAGGGCGTGGCTGAGCTGAGCCCCGCGAGCGCCCTCAACTGAAGCCACAGCAGCAGTCGTTCGTCGGGGTCGTCCAGGTCGACCCCGGCGTGCTGCTGCAGCTGCCGGAGGCGGTAGCGGCAGGTGTTGGGGTGCACGGCGAGGAGTCGCGCCGCGCCCGCCATGTCACAACCGGCGTCGAACCAGCAGACCAGCGTGCGGGCGTACTCCGTGCCGTGCTCGGCGTCGTACGCCAGCACCCGCCGCCACGCCCCCGCGTTCAACTCCCGGTGCTCGCCCATCACTTCGGCCAGACGCAACAGCGTGACCCGGGGCCGGACCTCGTCCACGGTGGCCACCGGCAGCCGGGCGTCCAGCACCCGCAGCACCAGGTCGGCGTCCGCCCGCGAGCCGGGCAGCCCGGCCGCGCCCGGCACGACCTCGCCCAGCGCCGCCCGCACCGGCACGCGCAACGCCTGCCCGGCCCGGGCCACGATGTCCTCGGCCAGCTTCCTGTGCCGCTCGCCGGGACCGGGCAGTACGGCGTACACCACCCCGTCGAGCAACACGCACGCGTGCCGTCCGTAGCGGGCCTCGCACTGCAGGCGCACGACGTCCAGCAGGCGCAGCGCGGTGCGCTCGGCGTCCGGGACGCTCGCGGCGGAGTCCAGGACGAACGCGGCCGCCCGGGCCGGACCGTCGACGCCCAGGCGGGCGGCGGCCGTCGCCGGGTCCGGTGCCGTGCCGTCCAGCAGGCGGCGCAGCAGGTCGCTGCCCCGGTGCCGGGCCAGCTCCTGGGCGGCACGCGCCCGCAGCAGGAGCAGCGCGGCCGTGGTGGCACCCTGGGCAAGGGTGTCCTCCGCGTCCGGCGCGAGCGAGCCGCCGTCGACCACCCACACCGAGCCCAGCGTCTCCCCGCCGGCCCGTACCGGCATCGCCAGCCGGGGCAGGTCCGAGCCGGTCAGCGCGGACAGCCGCAGCGGCCGCTCGGCGGCGAACAGGCGCCGGTACTGCTCGGTGTTGTCCGCGCTGGCCGGCACCTGGCGGCCGAGGATGCCCTGCCGGCGGTCCTCGTCCACCGGCTGGCCGGAGACGGTCGAGTAGGCGAGGATCCGCTGGCGTGGGTCCTCGATGGCGGTGGCGCCGCCGGTGGCCGCGGCGATGGCGTCGGCCAGCGCGAACAGGTCGCCAAGGCCCAGGTCGGCGGTGGCCGCGGCGGGCCGGGCGGCGATGGCGGAGGCCAGCAGCAGGTGGACATGGTGCCAGGCGGCGTCCTCGGCGACCGACAGCAGCGCCACGCCGTGGGCCCCGGCCTCCGCGACCGGGCCGTCGGCCCCCCGCACCACCACGCCGGTCAGCTCCGCCTGCGCGGCCGCCCGCAGCAACGGACCCGCGTCCGCCGCACGTGTCCCGACCGCCAACAGCAGCGCTCCGGGCAGCCGAGGGAGCGGGGTGTGACCGTCGTGGAGCAGGACCTCGGTGACCGGCGCTCCGCAACCGGCCGGGGCGGTGTGCAGGCGCAGGGTGGGGCCGCCGACGACGTCCAGTAGATCGCCGAGGGTACAGGCGTCCATGCGGTCCTTGGAGAGGTGATTGGCTGATGGTGCAACGACAGTACGCATCCGTTGGCCGCTCCCACAACACCGAGGGGGCGTCGCCTGGCGACACTCGCGCCATGACAGCAGGAGTCACCATCCGTACCGTCCACGACGTCACCGGGTTCGAAGCCGTTTCCGACTACTTCAGCGACGTCTGGCAGACCCCCCGCACCGCCCCGCCCTATCCGGCCGAGGTCCTGCACAGCCTGGTGCATGCCGGGGGTGCCGTGCACGCGGCCTACGACGGCCCGCGCCTCGCCGGGGCGTCCGTGGCCGTGCTCGGTCCCGAGCGCAGCACGTACTCGCTGGTCGCCGCCGCCGACCAGGGGCTCGGACGACAGGTGAAACAGGCCCAGCGGGACTGGGCGGCCGGGCTCGGCGCCCGCACCATGCGCTGGACGTTCGACCCGCTGGTCGGCCGCAACGCCCGCTTCAACCTGGTCAAGCTGGGTGCCGTCGGCACGGAATACCTGGTCGACTTCTACGGCCCCATGGCTGACGGCGTGAACGACGGTGACGAGAGCGACCGGCTGACGGTGACCTGGGACCTGACCGCGCCGAGCGAGCCGTCCGGCGCCGACAGCCGCGGGCCCGTCGTCCGCATGGCTCCGGACGGCGGCCCGCTCGCCCGCCGGGACCCGGACGGCCGGCACCTGTGGTGCCGCGTCCCCGACGACGTCGTCAAGCTGCGCGCCGCGGAGCCCGCCTTGGCGCTGCGCTGGCGGTACGCCGTGCGTGAGGTGTTCCTCGATGCCTTCCAGGAGGGGTTCCGGGCCACCGGGATGTCCCGCGACGGCTGGTACACGCTCTCGCACGAGGAGGCCGCGGCGTGAAGCTCGAACGCGTCGACATCGTGCACGTCGCGATCCCGCTCGTGACCCCCTTCCGCACCTCATTCGGCACGATGACCACGAAGGACACCTTCCTGCTGCACGTCGTCACCGACGAGGCGGAGGGCTGGTCGGAGTTCGCCGCCGACCCGGAGCCGCTGTACTGCCCGGAGTTCGTCGCCGGAGCCGAGATCGTGCTGCGCGACTTCCTGCTCCCTCGGGCGGCCGCCCTGCCGCACCTCACCACGGCCGCCCTGGCCCCGGCGCTGGCGAAGGTCAAGGGGCACGAGCTGGCGAAGGCGGCCCTGGAGACGGCGGTACTCGATGCCGAGCTGCGAGCCTACGGCATGCCGCTCGCCACCTACTTGGGCGCCGTACAGGAGCGAGTGCCCGCCGGAGTCTCCGTCGGCATCAAAGACTCCGTTGCCGAGCTGCTGGACGACGTCGAGCGCTACCTCGCCGAGGGCTACGTCCGCATCAAGCTGAAGATCGAGCCGGGCTGGGACGTCGAGCCCGTCCGTGCGGTCCGCGAGCGCTTCGGCGCCGCGCTGCCCCTGCAGGTCGACGCGAACACGGCCTACTCCCTCGCGGACGTGGAGCATCTGCGGCGGCTCGACGAGTACGGGCTGCTGCTGATCGAGGAGCCGCTGGAGGAGAACAACCTGCACGCCCACGCCCAGCTGCAGAAGCGGCTGCGCACCCCGGTCTGCCTGGACGAGTCCCTGCACCACGCACGGGACACCGCCGCTGCGATCGCCATGGACGCCTGCCGGGTGGTGAACGTCAAGCCGGCCCGGGTCGGCGGCTACCTGGAGGCCCGCCGCGTCCACGACGTGGCGCAGGCGCACGGTGTGCCGGTGTGGTGCGGCGGCATGCTGGAGACGGGCATCGGCCGCGCCCCCAACCTCGCTCTGGCCGCCCTGCCGGGATTCACCCTCCCCGGCGACACCTCCGCCTCCTCCCGCTACTTCGCCGAGGACATCACCGAGCCGTTCGTCCTCGACGACGGCCATCTCCCGGTCCCGGACACCCCCGGCATCGGCGTGGAGCCGCTGCCCGGGGCCCTGCGCCGGTTCACCAGGAAGCGGCCCCTGTACCGGGCATGAGGCGATGCCCAGGCGGCCCGTCAGGTCGGTCCCGTGCTCTTGCGTCTGACAGTTCCCAGGCCGTTGCCGTCCTCAGTCACCTGGACGGCCATGTGACATGGGAGTCACGCCGTCCCCTGCCGTGACGTCCGACGAGAGCCCGATGGCACTCGCCCGGCTCGTGCGTGAGTTCCACGACCCGACGGCCGGAGACCAGGAGTTCGTGTGCCACAGGGATCCGTCGCCCCCGAACACCGTCTGTCAGCCATGCCGTGCTCCGACCAGCGGCGTTCATCGCGAGGACTTTGCTGCACGGGGCGCGCGTCTCCACGACATCGCTCATGTCTGCTCTGCCGGCACCCTCCATCACCTGGCCTGTCGGGGGGCGGGCCCCGGCCGTCGCGCCACCGCGGCAAGTGCGCCCCGGGGCCGGGAGCCGGGCGTTCGCGGACGTCGCCGGAAGCCCTGTGGGCGTTGGGGGCGTGACGGCCTTCCGGCGGTTCACCGAGTGGACCGAGCCTTGCCCGTCGCGGGCAAGGTGGCCGTGTACTGCGTGTCCAGCAGGTCGGTGTCCGCGCTCTCGGGGCCCGTTCCATGTACGTGTGCAAGGTCCGCATGCCGGCAACGGTGCTGCTGTCGGCCGGTTAGAGAACATAGGTGGGCACCGAGAAGGTGGTGCAGGTGGCATCGGCTGCAGAAGCCGCGTGCCCGGGGATCAGGGCCTGCGGGCAGTTGCCGGCCAGCGGCCAGCGAGCCGGCGGATCGCGAGCGCCGGGCAGAGCCCCAAGCACCGACGGCATCGCCTGAGCGCCCGGGGAGCGCCCAGCGCGGAGTGCTCCACCATGCTGCCGGGGAGTGCCGCACGTTTCCGTTCAGCGACCTGCACATTCGATACACGCTAGTAGCGGTCCAGGCGATGGGCGTACGGCGTCGGCAGGGACGGACTGCCGCCGCCGGGAAACCAAGCCGCGCAAAGGTCGCGGTACCGGTCGGGCATCGCCACGCCCGCCGCATCCGCGTCGTCGGACGACCAGTGGCCCAGAAGCAGCCGGACGAGCGCCGTGCCATCGGGAATCAGATCGCCGCGCCGCAGTGCGGCGAGCGCGGTGTCGTAACCCTGGTCCGGCCACTGTCCAACGGCCCGGCGGCGTAGCTCGGGCTCGAGCTTGCGCACCAGCTCCGACCGGTTCAGAACGGCCGCCATCATCCCGCCGCTCGGCCAGAACCTGCGCTGCTCGGTGCAGCCCATATGGCGTGCCACGCGACCCACCAGGCTGTCGGCCGGCTCCCGGACCGTGAACTCGCTCAAGCGCCTCTGCCAGCACAGCCGGGCGAGGGCCGCGAGCAGCAGGGCGGCCGCCGACGCGTCTTCGGCCACCAGCTCGTCCGCGACCACCGACCCCAAAGGGTCACCGAAGGCGCGGCCCTGGAGCACTGCATAGCCCTTGAGGGCGCCGTGGTTGTGCAGAACCAGGGTCTGCGATCCGGGCTTCCACGTTGCCTGGGGAACGAGCCGGTTCCAGCCGACGTGCCGCTCGTGCGTCCAGGGCCGCTGGGCGTGAGCGGTGTTGTACAGACGGACCATGTCTGGCAGATCCGCCGCCAAGCCGTCGCGGACGCCCGGGACGGCACCTCCCGGATCGTCCCCGGACGCGCGTTCCACGTTGCGCACCGGAACGACCAGAGCCCCTTCTGCCACAGCGCCGACGAAACCGAACTTCTCGTACACTCCCTCGACACCGTCGGACACGAACGCGACGTCCACCCGCTGCGCCATGCCGGCCAGTGCCTGGCGCAGGAGCCGGCTCATGTGTCCACGTCGCCGGAATGCGGGCTCGGTCTCCACGCCGCCGATGCCCTCCGCTGCGACGGCTGCCCCGCCGAAGCGGACGCGGAAGGAGACCGCCTCGAGTTCGGCGACCGGTGCGCCTGCGTCGGTGCGCAACCGGCAGTAACGCGTCCGCAGACTGCGCACATCCTGGTCCGCGACTTCGGTGTAGCGGACGGCTGGCTCATGGTCCGACACGATTGTTCCTGGGCCTTCCTGGTCGCACGACATCGCATGGCGCCGTGTTGTTCGGCGCGGAGCAAGCGAGACCTGTCCAGTGTCCAGTCGCTCCGCGGACTGAAGCAGGTACTTGGGCAGTTTTGAACTGGCCGCCAACACCTCGATGCCGGTGAGGCGGCCCTGCTAGGGCCTGTCCTGCCGATCATGTCCGGAGCCAGATGATGGTTGCTGCGACGGTGATGGTGCCCAGGTAGACGTATGCGCGCTTGTCGTACCTCGTGGACACGGCTCGGTAGTTCTTGAGCTTGTTGATCGCCCGTTCCACGGTGTTGCGCTTCTTGTACTGCTCCTTGTCGAAGCCGGGTGGGCGACCTCCTG
>NZ_JBVIYZ010000034.1:0-38452 GCF_055592085.1 Streptomyces sp. NPDC041135 | reverse complement strand
CGCTCGTTTACGCAGCTCAGCGGGGTAGGAGGAAGGGCGTGCCATGACTCGATCCTTTCACGGAATCGAGTCTCTACCGAACCCGGAACGGTTCACAGCATCCGCAAAGTGTGGGTCGACGGCGGCTACCGCCAGCACCTCGTCGAGCACGCAGCCACCCTCGGCATCGACATGGCAATCACTCAACGCAAGCCCGGGAGCAGGGGATTCATTCCCATCCCGAAACGCTGGGCGGTCGAGCGGACCTACGGCTGGCTCATGCTCCACCGCCGGCTGGCCCGCGACTACGAAACCCACCCGCACCGATCCGAAGCCATGATCCACATCGCCATGACCGACCTCATGGCCCGCCGCCTCACCAGCGAGAGCACCATCTCCTGGCGCGACCCGAAACCGCAGACAAAACAGCAGATTCCGGGATGAAACAACGGGAGAAAACGACCTCTCAGGGCGAGCGACCCGCAGCCGACGCCAACACGCCTCAAAGATCACCCGTGCAACCAAGCATCGTCGTATCACCCTATGGAGTAGTTGCTACTCATGATGAGTAGCAACTACTCACGCAGGGGATTCGGAAGCGCAAAATGATGGAACCAGATCCCGCGATCACCGCATGTAGTGAACGAAACCTGCATCGGTTGCGGACACCGAGTCTGGACTGCAGAAGTGGCGCAGCGATCTTCGGACGCCACAGTGAGCCTTTTCCAACCTCACGTCTATGCTGGTCAAAGGCGTGTCGGGCAGCGACAACGCCGACCAGTGGCAATCCTGTAACCAGCAGATCCACAGTCGGCCGCCGCGCCGCGAACGCCCCGCCGGCATGGTCGACGTACCCGGCGGCCAGGTTGGAAAAGGCTCAGTGAGTCAGCAACCTGCCCTAGCTCCGGAAACTCGAAGCACGACCCCGCGGGAATGATCAGGCAAGGCGGGGACGCCGAAGTCACGCGGAACGTGACCCAGAAGGGACGAGCAAAATGAAGATGGCAGATCTCATCCAGGACTGGGCTGACGCGATGTGTCGCCAGAGTGTCGAAGATCTGGTGCGCCTCTTCCGAGATGACGCTGTCTGGGAAGACTACACGTCGGCAGTCAAGGTGACCGGAAAGGAAGGAGTTGGCCCCTTTATTGCTAACTGGTACAAAAACGTCCCGGACATGCACGTCAAGATCAAGCGCGTAATTATCCAGGACGAAACTTCAGCCTGCGCGGTATGGACGTTCAGCGGTACTGCAGAAGGCCCTCTCCCACCTAATATTCCGGCCACTGGTCAGCGCTTCTCTCTTGAGGGAACCACTGTCTTCGAAGCCAGAGATGGTCTCTTCACGCATATTGAAGACTATTGGGACGGATATCGCATCCGTGTCCAGCTCGGTGTTGCCCCGGAGCCTGTATCAAGTAACTGAACAAGACGCTTCGATCTTGGGCGTCGAGACAAAGCAGGGCGCTCTCAAGTGCCGTACTCACGCGCCAGAGCCGGCACGCTCTCGGGTGTCCCCATCCGATCTCCTCGCCCAAGTGAAGTCATCTTCCATCATCGCAACTCGGTTTTGCAGGATGCAGGATGCAGGAAAAAAGCCACATGACTGACATTCCTCCCGCTGATCCGCGCCGGCTATCCTCGGATTTACGCACATGGTACGAAGATACTGTTCGCCTGGATCTCAACATATTCAGGGCGCTGATGACTTCGCCCGCTACGCTGCGTCCAATGCTTGAGCTGGGCGCTTACCTGATGTTGGACATTGACTTACCGCTCAGGCTTCGAGAACTTGCAATTCTAGTTGTTTCCCACACGGCTGGGGCGCGCTACGTATGGTCTCATCATTCTGACATTGCCAGGAGCGTCGGCTTCACGCCAAAACAGATCGACGAAATTGCATCGGGTGACCATGACCCATTGCATTTCAAGCCTTCTGAACACGCCACCATGGTGTTTTCCCGCCTGGTCGTATCAGCGCGTCATGTTCCCGAGTCGGCCCTCGACAGCGTTCGCTCCGCTCTGGGTGACAAGCAGACAGTGGAACTTCTACACCTCATAGGTTTCTACTGGACTCTCAGTCGCATAAGCACAATTTTGCACGTGAAACCCGATGCTCCTCAAGGCGCTGCCCTGATAGAAGCGACACAGAGAATTCACGCAAAGGCCCAGGATCCGTTTCGTAACTGACAGCGCCAGCCCATCCCAACCGCAGCCGAAACCGCAGCCGAAAAAGAACCGTGGGTGAAAGACGCAAGAGTAACCATGATAATACGAAGCCAGCAACTTCCAGCACGTTTCAGCCGGATGTCAATAATCGGCGTGGGTCATTACTATCCCGGCACGCCAGTTTCCAATGCGCGCTTCGAGAGCAACTCACAACTCAACGTGACCGATGAATGGATCATCGAGCACACCGGAGTTCACCAGCGGCACTATGTAACGGATCCGATGGAACGCATAGCCGAGATGGGCGCTAAGGCCGCACGCCTGGCCATAGAAGATGCGGGTCTATCTCCTGGCGACGTGGATATGGTGATCGGAACGAGTGCCACAGCCAGGCCACGTACTAACCCTTCCTCCATCGGCAACAACTACATGGACATATCGCTGCCCCTGCAGTATCAGCTGGGCCTCACTTCTGCCTTTTGTTTCGACGTCACTGCCGTTGCCTGCGCCGGGTTCCTGTATGCGAGCGCCGCTGCTCGTGGGCTAATGGCCACTATGGGCCTACGCACCGCATTGGTTGTCTGTGCCGAAAATCCTCAGCCTATTTTGAATCCCAATTTTCGGAACTCGGTTTTGTTCGGCGCCGGAGCTGCTGCCACCGTCTTGCAAATGGATGACAGTGCGACTGGAGGCATTATAGACATCGAACTGAAAGCAGACGCCACCTATTACCATGCTTTCGATATCGACGACCAGGATAAAATGATCATGAAAGGTAGGCTCGTTGGCGAGATGGGACCACACTTTCTTATCGATGCGGCCAAAAGCATATTGCAGCGGAATGATCTGACGGTTGATGACATCACATGGTGTGTGCCACATCAGGGCAACATCAACCTCTTGAACTCTTTTGCTGACGAAATGAAGATTCCACGAGACCGCGTCTTATTGAACTTGCCACGACGTGGCAACACTTCCAGCGCCGGCTTGCCCGGAGCGCTGTCAGAGTATGTCAGGTCCGGGACCATCCGTCCCGGTGAACTTCTGCTAGGTGTCAGCATTGGCCGCGGCTTCAGCTGGGGTGCAATGCTCTTCAGCTACCGGTAAGTCAAAGTGGACCAGCCGCCACAAATCCGGTAGCAGTCAGCAATCGATAAACAACTCATAGAATACTTATCGATCAAATGAACGTTCCTCAGCAGAAAATTTCTGCGTCGTGCCGACCATTCGCGCGTGCGGTTGTAGCCGGCGCAGGGGTAGCAGGCCTGCTGTCTGCCCGGGTGCTATCCGATTACTTTGAGGAAGTGACAATAGTCGAACGCGAAGAATTCGGCAGTCACAAGTCGTTTCGGAGCGGTACTCCACAAGCTCGACATGCGCATGTGATGATCGCTCGTGGGGCAGCAGAAATTGAGACTTTGTTCCCTGGATTGGCAACGGAACTCGAAAAAGCGGGGGCACCTACCTTCGATGTCGGGGAAATCGTACGCCGCTTTATGGGCGTGTGGTTCGCCAACTCTCACGTGGGAGCACAGGCGCAATGCTTCAGCCGGACCCTATTGGAGGAGCGCCTACGCCAGCGCCTACTTGCTTTGCCCGGTGTGACTATCTTGGATGGTTGCACAGTTGACAGTCTTCGCATCGCCGAAAGCCGGGTTGCAGGTGTCAGTCTCCACGGCCGGTCGGCTCGCAAGGTATTGGGTGCTGACCTTGTTGTTGATGCTACCGGGCGATCATCCCATTTTGCTGACTGGTTCGAGGCGGCTGGACTACCTCGGCCAGGTGCAACCGTTGTGAAGGCGCAGCTATGGTACGCGTCGCGTGTCTATGAGAACACAGTAGGAATGTGGCCTGGCTGGAATCTACTTATTGATCAGGTTCACGCTCCTGCTAAACGCCGTGGATGCATTGCGCAACGCATCGAGGGAGACCGCATGTTGGTCACGCTGCAAGCGGCAGCTGGGGAGCGCCCCCCTAGCAGCACGCAAGAATTCGAGGACTTCATCGCATCCCTGCAGAATCCTGTCTCGGCGGCTATCGCACCTATGCGTCCGGTAACTCCTGTCTATCGGTATGGACGCACGGAGAATCGGCGGATCTCTTACGAACGTACCCGTAAGTCCCCGGATAACGTAGTAGTGATTGGGGACTCTGTGTGTGCATTGAACCCCAATTACGCCCAGGGGATGACCGTTTCTCTTCTTTCTGCTTCCGTGCTTAGAAAGGAGCTGCGGAGGTTCGCCAGGCGTCGCACGCTACAGGGCTTCGGGCCTCGATTCCAGCGGAAAATAGCACGGGTAGTGTGGTGGCCCTGGCTCTTCGCCACTGCCAACGATTGGGGATGGCTGAAAGACGTCAGACCATCTCTGACGGTCCGTTGTTTACGGTGGTACATGAAACGATGGCTTCCTATCGCTCCGACGAATCCTGCCACAGGGAAACGGCTCGTCGCATTGATTCACATGCTATCCGGCCCGACGGCTCTATTTCACCCTGCCGATATTTTTCGCATTGTCGCACGGGATATAAGAAGGTTCCAGCGGCCAGGCTGACGGAATCACAGTAGGCACAATTCAGAGCAACCGTACACGAGGACAAGAAGGGGGGCATGAGTGCAGTCGGATCATAAATCTGCCATCGTAACTGGAGCAAGTCAGGGCATCGGGTACGCCCTGACCACTCTCCTTGGCAGAATGAACTACAGGATCACTCTCGTCGGTCGTGATCTTGGACGACTGGACAGAAGTACCGAGATTCTGCGCGAGATAGGATGCGCGGCCGGTGCGGCTCAGGCAGACCTATCGGCCGACGACGCCGAAGACCAGATCAAGCACGTCATGGCGGAACATTCTCGACGGTTCGGACGACTCGATCTACTCGTGAACAGCGCAGGGGTAGCGATGCGAGGGCCCCTGGAGAAGTTGTCCACGAAGAGAATGGATGTGCAGCTCGACGTGAACCTGCGCTCATTGATGCTCTTCACCCGCGAATCGCTTCCGCTGTTACAGCAAGCCGCAGCAGAACACGGTAGAGCACTCATATGCAATATCGCCTCAGTCCTAGGAACCGAGGGGCGTCCCAACATGAGTTCTTACGTCGCGGCCAAGCACGGAGTTGTAGGGTTCACCCGCGCCCTCAACTGCGAACTCTCCGCCTCCGGAGTTCACGCGGTAGCAATATGTCCGGGGCTGGTGGACACATCATTGGCGGACCTTTATCGCGAGGATTTTACAACTGATCAAATGATTCCCGTAGAAGACGTAGTAGAAACTCTGCGGTATCTCCTTCTGCTTTCCCCGCGAACGCTCGTCCCAGAAGTGACTCTGCTGCCATCTCGCCGCCCGCCTGTGCCACTCAAAGCAGACAAGCTGGCGCAAGAGCGAGCGCATCTACGCCGACGAGATTCCTAATTCAGAATAGTGGGGCATGCACCGTGGAGGAGCCAATCGCCATCACTGGACTCGGCATACTGCTGCCTGGGGCACACAGCACCGATGAGTTCTGGGCGCGTCTAGCGAAACGCGACTCCCAGATCCGAATGATTACCCGATTTGATACTGCAGCCGAAGACCTTCCGGTAACAGTGGCAGCGGAGATGGATAATTTCGACTACCGCGACTATCTACCAGACCTGCCTGAGCGACATGCCGACAAGTACAGCAAAGAGATCTTGGCTACAATTTCATCTTCTTCCATGGCTTGGCGGGATTCGGGATTGTCACTGAGCGCGTGTGACCCACGTCGGGTATCCGTGGTCCAATCCAGCTCGCGAGGCACGTCTGAGTGGTGGTTGACGCCGCAGCCTGACAACACCAGGTACGGCAACGCTGGTGCCATGTTCCAGGGACTGCCGAGCAGCGCGGCGTCACTGAGCGCCATGGCCATCGGCGCGCGAGGTCCGACCATGACAGTGACAAGCGCCTGTGTCGGAGGCCATCATGCGCTCGGTGTCGCTGCCAGTGAGCTACGGGCTGGGCGCAGCGATGCCGTGATCGCTGGTGGTCGGGAGTTTCCTATCACTCCTGAAGTGATGAGATGTTTTCTCGCTCTGGGGCCCGGCGTCCTGACCTCACGCCGGCACGATCCGGCCTCCGCCATCCGCCCGTACAGCGTCGACCGTGATGGCATGGCTCTTGGAGAAGGAGCCGTCGCAATGTGTCTTGAGCGGCTTTCAAGCGCTCGCCAGCGTGATGCCCAGATTTATGCCCTACTGCTGAGCCAACGCGCGCATACTGATGGGGGACACGCCACGACAATGGACATGACTGGAAAGCAGACTGCCATGCTGATCAATGAGGCTTTAGAAGCAGCAGGGACGTCCGCGAGCGAAATAGGATATTTCTGTGGCCATGGCACTGGCACCAGAAACAATGATATCGCCGAGTGTCGTTCCCTTCGGCAGCTTTATGAGGAAGACCGATCTGCCGAGCTGATTCCGCCGATCGGCTCGAACAAGCCCATTTTTGGTCACACTCTCGGAGTGGCCGGCCTTGTTAACGTCGCCGCCACTGCCCTCATGCTTCACCACCAACAGCTCGCCCCTACCGCGAATGTAGGCACCCTCGACCCGGAGTGCGATCAGGACCATGTTGCGGAAGGGGTGCGTGACGCCGACCTGAGTTTCGCGGCCTCGCTTGCTTTTGCCTTCGGGGCCCAGACAGCAGTGGTCGCTATGGGAAGGGCCTGATGAGCAGCGTGTACGTAGCAGCAAGCCCCGACGATCTGATCAAGCAGTTCGTCCGGATCGACGATCATGTGCACTTTGCGGCAACTATGTCTCGTCCGAATGCCTTGCTGCATGCCACTGCGCGAGTTTTCCGAGGTAAAAGACAGCTAACTGTCAGCGTGGCATCATTGCATTCCAATGCGCATGCCCTGGCCATATCTAACTCGGCCAAGCGTGTGATCACGTGCTTTCTGGGCGACTCGGTTCCCTCACCGCGACCGTGTCGACTGTATCGCTACGTAGCTTTGGGAACACCATTCGATGTCGAGCACTGGACGCTCCTGAGCTATGTTCAGCGCTTGATGGCAGCAGCCCTAGGACAACCGTATGCGGTCACCAACTCGTTAGCCGGCACGGACCTCGCGAAGGGGAAGGAAGGTAGTCTGTTCAGCCTTCAAGATCCCGAGTGCAAAAAGCAGTTTGTCACCCTGTTGAAACCTCTGCACCCCGACGTCGCCGTGTACCACGGCGTATGTGCCGACGAGGCTGGAAATGTCGTCCTTAGTACACCGCATGGCGAGGGCGTGTGGGCAGCATATGCTGCGCGGCGCGGTGTAGTAGCGTCAGTTGAGAAAATCGTATCAGCGACCGAGGTTACCGGACACCCAGCGAGCAGCGTGATACCGAGTCAACGAGTCCTCGCTATCTGCGAGGCCCCTCGCGGCGCCCATCCTCAGTCGCTGAACAGCCGCGGAATCGCCGGAATCGAGAGCTATGATGACGATTATCGCTTCATGCAGGAGGCTGCGGAAGCATGTGCGGATGCGGCGCAGGCGGAGGTTTGGTTCGATTCATGGATTGCACGGCCAGCAGGGCATACGCAGTATCTTGCTAAGCTAAGCCGACGGCGTCCGCAACAATCGCCCTCCGCGCGAGAGGCACAATCGGACGCAGAGGTTACTTTTTCGGGATCGTGTGCACCGACAGAGAAGGAATCGCTGATCATTTTAGGGGCCCGCGCGATACAGAATAAGGTTCGGGCTATAGGTAGTGGCGGCTACCGCTACGACACATTACTCGCCGGCGTAGGGGCCTCACATATTGCAGCATGGCTGGCTGCCGACCAACTCAAAGAGTCTGGCATACCAATTAAGGTAGTGGCGGAGTGGGGTCTTTACGGTATGTCACCCGAGCCCAGGGATATATACCTCTTCAGTCGGAGCAATGCCCAACGATGCGAGGCATTGACGGGTATTGCCGAAATTCTTGGCGGAATGGTGGCAGCAAATAGCCGATGTTTGGGTGTACTCGCAGCAGCGGAAGTTGACGAGACCGGAGCTGTGAATACAAGCATGCTTGCAGATGGGCGTTGGATAACTGGCTCCGGCGGAGGCAACGACGTTGCTTCGAACGCCGACTCAATTGTCATTGCTCTAGCATCGCCTAGAAGATACGTCGAAAAGGTGGCCTATACCACTAGTCCCGGAACTCGAATCTGTGATGTTGTCAGCCAATTCGGAGTGTTCAAGAGGTCATCGCCTGAGCAGATGTTCGAGCTCAGTAGCTGGCTACCCATCTCCACGGATGGATACCAGTTGTCGCCAGACCAACTCGTCGCTAGGTACACGTCGTGGCGGACAGAGGTCAAAAGCGCGCGCGTCGAGCCCTCCATTACGAGTGAGGAGCTGGCTAGGCTCCGTCGGCTGGATCCGGATGGAAAGTACCGATTGTAGCCGCGAGAGGCAGACGGTTAGTACGATCTCGAGGGAGTGGAATTTGTGAACACACGGGGACGCGCTCTCGTGACGGGCGGCAGCCGAGGCCTTGGGCTTGCCATAGCCAAGTCCCTCGCGCGGAACGGCTGGCGAACGACGATCGCCAGCCGTGATTTCCGTGAACTGGCCAGGGCCAGAACTACCGCAGCCAGCGAAGAGATTGACCTCCACATCGCCCAGGTAGATGTTACGTCACCATCTTCAGTACGCACCCTTTTTGACCGATTGACGGCGGAGGAACCCATAGGGCTGTGTGTGAATAATGCTGGCAGGAACCTCTCTCAACTCCTTGTCCGACCTACACCGGACGATAGTCACGCCGATTCAAGTAGCGAGAGTATCACTCGGCACTCCGCAGAAGCCTGGGACGACATCATTCAGCTGTGCTTGACGGGTGTCTTTCTTGTTGGTCGTGAAGCTGCGGCTTCCATGGTACAGGCCAGCGTGCCGGGAGTGATCGTCAATATAACGAGTGCAGTCCGTGGAGGTGCGTATGGTCAGTCAGCGTATAGCGCCTCCAAGGCCGGGGTAGCGGCGCTCACTCGAACCTGGGCATATGAACTCAGCCGCTATAGCATTCGAGTAGCGGCTGTGGCTCCCGGTGTTATTGACGGGGACGCTCTTCGCGACAAAGTCGCGTCTGATCCGGCCCACGCTCGCTACATGGCACGACTGCAGAAGACCGTGCCTCTCGGACGCTGGGCTCTTGAGAGCGAGATAGCAGAGGCAGTGCGATTCGTGGCCGATAATGACTATATTACTGGTTCAGTCTTGGAAGTAGACGGTGGCGGTCTGGCTGGCCGGCTGGCGATGAGGCCGGACTGCTGAGCTGTGAATACAGTGGCACGTAGTTACCTCTAAACTGGCGGCCAGCCTTGCGGCGGCAACTCGGCGCTGTTATGACATATGGAGGCTGTATGCGAATCTCCGCAACCATCTTTATGACCGACGAAACGATCAAACCCGTTCGTTTAGCGAAAGAACTCGAACAGCGCGGTTTCCATGCCCTGTACCTGCCTGAGCATACACACATTCCAATCAGTCGGAAGAGTCCCGCACCGCTGGGTGAACCCCTGCATCGTAAGTACTCCCGTACACTCAACTCCTTCGTTGCTCTCGGACAGGTAGCCGCTGCCACCAGTCGACTACAGATCGGGACCGGTGTAACCCTCGTTGCGCAGCATGATCCTATTGATTTAGCGAAGCAAGTAGCTACGCTTGATTTCCTGTCGAGTGGTCGATTCACACTTGGCGTTGGTTTCGGTTGGAATAAGGAAGAAGCGGAGGACCACGGTGTCGAGTGGTCTTCCCGGCGCGCACTGGTTAAAGATCGAATAGCGCTAATGCGTGCACTGTGGGCAGATCGGCCAACCGAATACGAGGGCCGGTTCGGATGCGTAAGTGCAAGTTATGTGTATCCGAAGCCGGTGAAGAGTGTGCCGCGTACCCTACTCGGAGGTGGGGCAAGCCATAGATTCTTTTCTCATGTTGCAGAATATGCAGATGGATGGTTAGTCCTTGATAACGGAAAGCTAGCTGATTCACTACATCGCTTGCACTCGACCTGGCGAGAGGCGGGGCGAGCAGGGATGCCCGAGGTCGTGCCCTATTCGGTTCTCCCCTCCAGGGAGAACATCATTCAATATCATGACATGGGCATCAATGAAGTCGTCTTGCGACTGCCCTCCGAAGAGGAATCGGCCGTTCTTCGGGCACTCGATAATAATGAGAAATTTCTATGAGGGTTTCCAGCTCGGCCACTGACCGGGTGACGCCGACAGGGTGCGCAACGCACGAGGCTCCCGTGGCGTTGGAGGAGGTGTTCGAAGTCTCAACCCACAGGCACAGGAGCCGCCGTTAATCCGTATTCTGCCGCACTCGACTTGCCTCACGCCTTGGTCAAGTGGGTCACGATGCTTATCGTCACCCGCGGGGGTGACCGTCGTTGCAAACTCCCGCCGCACCAGCGTGCGCTGGTCGCCCTGGTATACCTGCGTCGGCACGACCCCCTCGCGCAGATCGCGGGCGGCTTCGGTATCTCCGTCGGCACCGCCCACCCCTCTTCGGCCGCCGTCATCAATGAGCCCTTTCCAACCTGACTGCTGGGTCCGGCGGTTGGGCTGACAACGTGGTGAAGCCCCTGGTAGATGGGTTTTCGACCAAGAGAACCGTCTCCACCAGAGGCTTCACGTGCTTGTCTACCCGTCGGGCGTCGACGTGTCCAGCTCTGCCCTCCGCTTCCTCACGCAGCAGTTGCGGCGGCACCGCCGTACGATCGGCTCCCGTTGGCGGCGCCTGAGCGCCGGCCGCCAGGCTCTGCTCACCCTCGCTCACCTACGGGTGGGGCACACCTATGCCCAGCTCGCGGCAGGGTTCGGCATCGGCACCACGACGGCCTACCGCTACGTCACCGAGGCTGTCGAGCTCCTGGCCGCTCTCGCTCCTGGCCTGGCCGACGCGGTGCGGACCGCGTCGGTGAAGGCGTATCTGATCCTGGACGGCACGCTCCTGCCGATCGACCGCATCGCCGCGGACCGGCCGTTCTACTCGGGCAAGCACAAAAGGCACGGGATGAATGTGCAGGTCATTGCCGACCCCTTTGGCCGACTGTTGTGGGCCTCACCAGCCCTGCCCGGCACCGTCCATGACATCCGTGCGGCCCGCGAGCACGGCATCCTCGACACCCTCACCGCGGCGGACATCCCGTGCTGGGCGGACAAGGGTTACCAGGGCGCCGGCGGCACGGTCCGCACCCCGTACTGGGGCAGGTGGGAGACCCTCTCGATAGGCCAGAAGGCGGTGAACCGGTCTCACGCAAAGATCTGCGCACTCGTCGAGCAGGCCATCGCCACCCTCAAGTCCTGGAGGCTCCTTCGCAAACTGCGGTGCTCGACCACCCGGATTACCGAACTCGTCCAGGCCGTCCTCACCCTCCATCTGACCAGCTCAGAGTGAGAATGGAAAACGCTCAATCTGCTCGCCGGCCGCGCACCCGGCCTGCTGCGTGTTCTGCGCGAAACCGACCCTGACTACGTCTTAGGGCCTGCCGGGAAATGACTTGCGGATTTTGCGACTTGACATCGCAGGTCAGCGCACCACGCGCCCGCATGTTGTTCCTCTGCAGGCCCTTACGAGTTGGTGCGTGATAGTGGGTGAGGCGTGTTCGTCCTGCTCACTACGTTGTCAGCTCATCGCGGTGCTCGGATACGAGGCTGGCGATGGCGCGGTAGGTGTCGGGGAGGCGGTCGCGACGGTGGGTCCAGCGGCTCAGTTGTTTCCAGCGCTTTTGATCGGCAAGGGCGTGCTCGACGGAGATGCGATCGGATGAGTGCCCGTGGCGGTCCCGTTCCCACTGTTCGACTCTGCCGGGCAGTGCTCCCGGACGCGGTTTTCTTGGTGGTGTGATTGCCTGCCCGCGGTGATCGCGGCTCAGGCCGAGATAGCCGTCGTCCAGCAGGACCTCGACGTCGGGGAAGTGCTGGAAGCAGACGGCGATGTCCTCGTTGCGGGCGGCTGTGGCATCGTGCATACGACCAGGCCGCAGGGCATCGGTCCATAACGTGCGGCCACGCCAGTCAGCGATGACGGTGGCCTTCATCGTGTTCTGCTTCTTCTTCCCGGAAACGAAAGCGCGCCGTCCGCCACGGCCGGCCGGAGGACGACGGACCTGGACCTCGGTCGCGTCCAAGCGCAGCTCGATGCCTTCGGCCTGGGCGTAGGCGAACACGTCGGGCAGTGTCCGTAATCGCAGGCCGGGACGGTCGGGAACCGCGCATCCCCGCTCGGCCAGCCGTGCGCGTACTTCTGCGATCGCACGGGTGATGGTCGAGCGGGCGACACCGAACAGCAGCCCCAGCACCGAATGCGGCAGGTCGTGCCGCAGATGGATCAGCGTGGCCACCAGCCGGTCGACGAACACCAACTGGTGACGGGCGCCAGCACCTGCGGCCCGCTTCCTGGCACCACCTCGCGCGGCATGACGACGGCCCTCGACGCTGGCCTGCCACGGCACCGCCAACTCCTCGATCAGTCGCGCCAGATGACGCCGAGAGATCCCTGTGAACGGTCGATGCGCCAGCACCACCCGATTGATCGTGATCGCCAAACCCGGATCATGCCACCGGCCACGAACGACGCCTCACCCACTATCACGCAACAACCAGTTACTGAGGTTTTCGGGTTGTCGTCGGATGGTGACGGTTCATGATCCCTGCGGTATGCCGGTGGGATGCGGTATCCGGAGGGTGGGGGCCTGACCGCTGAGCGTCGGGCGTTTCGGGAGAGGATCCGGCTCCAGGCCGGCGAGGGTTTCGCGGCGGGTGAGAAGACCGCAGCGATCGCGAAGGACCTGCGGGTGAGTGTGCGGTCGGTGGAACGCTGGCGCCGGGCCTGGCGCGAGGGCGGCATGCTTTGCGCTCCGCGGGCCCGGCCAACTCCCCGACCGTTACCGATGCCCAGTTCGCGGTGCTCGAGGAAGAACTCGGCAAGGGTCCGTCAGCGCACGGCTTCGACGATGAGCGCTGGACTCTGGCCCGGGGTCCAGACGGTGATCCGCCGTCGTCTGCGGCTGAGCCTGTCGGTGACGACGGTATGGCCGCTGCTGAAGCGGCACGGCTGGTCCTGGCAGGCACCTGCCCGCCGTGCGCTCGAACGCGACGAGCACGCGGTGGAGCTGTGGAAGAAGGAGGTGTGGCCGCAGGTAAAAGTCTCGCGGCGGCAGCCGGGGCGTGGATCGTCTTCGAGGACGAGGCCGGATTCGCGATGACTCCGCCCCGGGCCCGGACCTGGGGCCGACGTGGCCACACGCCCGTTGTCCGCGTTCGGGGAAGATCCCGCCGCAGCACTTCGGTCGCCGCGCTGTGCTGCTACAGACCCGGCGAGACCGCCAGACTGATCTACCGGCCCCGTCAGCATCTGCTCCTGAAAGGGGCACGGAAGAGCTTCTCCTGGCAGGACTACCGAGACCTGCTGGTGAGGGCCCACATTCAGCGCGACGGTCCCATCGTGGTGGTCTGGGACAATCTCAACACCCACCTGGCAGCGGGCTTGAAAAAGTACGAAGCCGAGCACGACTGGCTCACCACCGCCCGTCTCCCCTCATACGCACCCGACCTGAACCCCGTCGAGGCCCTCTGGTCACTCGTGCGCAGAGCCATGGCCAACACTGCCTTCGACACACCCCACGACCTCGACCGCAAACTCCGCCGCGAGTTACGCAGGATCCAACTCCGACCCCACCTGACCGACGGCCGCCTCACCGCCACCGGCCTGTCTATCGACCCACCGACCCCACCCTGAAAACCGCAGTAGTCCCGCGTCGGCTGCGGAGCCGAGAGCATGGTCGCGTTGCGCCACTCCGCACTCGCCCTTTTCGACCAGCAGCACTGCCAGAGATTCCCCCCCCCGTTGCCGTTTTCGTGGCTCCGCAATGGGCCTCCGGCCTTCGGGTCCGGCGTGACTTCCCCCTCCTGTTGTTGATGATTCGGGGGGTGGTCTCACCGGGCCCGGAGGCATCGACGGACCGCTGATGAGGGGCTTGAGCACCGGTTTCACCCAAGGCCGGCAGAGCTCTCCGTAACGTGGATGTGGCAGCTCGGTGCCCAGGTAAGGCCGGACGAAAGCGTGATGGAGGGACCTGCACGTGATCGACACCGGCGACATCGACGTCTTCCTCGGCCTGGACGTTGGAAAAGACGAACACCACGCCACCGCCGTCACCCCGGCCGGGAAGAACGCCTCCGACAAGCGCCTGCCCGATACCGAACCCAAGCTCCGCGAACTCTTCGCGAAGCTCCAGGCCAAGCACGGAACGGTGCTGGTCGTGGTCGACCAGCCGGCCTCGATCGGCGCCCTGCCCCTGGCGGTCGCGAGGGACATGGGGTGCCCGGTCGCCTACTTGCCCGGGCTGACGATGCGGCGGATCGCCGACCTTCACCCGGGTGAGGCGAAGACGGACGCGAGAGACGCGTTCATCATCGCGGACTCGGCTCGCGCGATGCCTCACACGCTGCGGGCGATCGACGGCGAGGACGAGTGTCGGCGTACACGTGAACGTGCCCAGTCACGTACGGATGAACGTGCCCACCTCCGGACGTACCGAGGGTTGATCGTGGGCAGTCTGCTGCGGGCCTGTGAAGGGTGGCGGAGGGCGGCTGACCGTGGTCTTGGACCCGCAACGGTGGATGGAGCTTCGACGTTTCCGCGGGCTGTTCGAGTCCGGGGCGATGAGCTTGTCGGAGATCGCGAAGGAGACTGGGCTGAACCGCCGCACGGTCCGCAAGTACCTCTCCTCCGAAGGCCCGGTTGCACCGCCTCGTCGGGCTGCGCCGGGATATGGCCGTCGGCGGATGGTGGATGAGGTCGCGCCTCTGATCGACGCGATGCTGCGGTCCGAGATTCTGATCAAGGGTGCCGTGGTTCACGAGCGGCTGGTGGCCGAGTACGGCTTCACCGGCACCTACCAGCGGGTCAAGCTCTACATGCAGGAGGCCCGGCCGCGGATCGCGGAGGAACTGGGCATCAGCCCGGGCGAGCTGGCCGGCCTGCACCGCAGGTTCGAGGTCGTTCCTGGAGCGCAGGCCCAGGTTGACTGGGGAGACGAAGGGCAGATCCTCGCCCACGTCGGCATCCCGAAGGTCTACTCGTTCCACATGACCTTGTCCTACTCCCGGGACCCGTTCTGCTGCTTCACCACCAGCCAAGACCTGGCCACCTTCTTCGACTGCCACCGACAAGCGTTCGCCCACTTCGGCGGGGTGCCGATGTCGATCGTCTACGACCGGACCAAGACCGTGGTCCGACGCCACGTCGCACCGGGCGAGGCCGTTCCCCTGCACCCGGAAGCGGTTGGATTCGCCGGGCACTACGACTTCGACATCGACGTGCTGGCCGCCTACCGCCCCACCGGCAAAGGTCGGGTCGAGCGGCAAGTCCTGATCCTCCGCGACCACGTCCTGGCCGGACGATCCTTCTCCTCCATCGAGGAACTCGACTCCGCTTTCAACGCCTGGGTGCCGATGCGTCGGGCGAAGTCGCACGGCACCCACGGTTAAGTGATCGGGCACCGAGCCATCCGCGATCACGGGGCCCTGAGGCCGTTGCCGGCGACGCCCTATGTGGTCGCTCAGCGGCACCTTCGCTACGTCGGCAAGGACTGCCTGGTTGCCTTCGACGCGAACCTCTACTCGGTGCCGGCCCGCAAGGTTCGCCCGCGTCAGCTGGTGGAAGTCAGGGTCACGAAGTCTCAGATCAGCCTGCATTCCACCGTCCCTGACGCCAACGGCGACACGCTGCTGGCGATCCACCCAAGGGCCGTCGGCCGTGGAGCCTGCGTCGTCGACGAGAAGCACTGGGACGGCCTTCCCGACGGGAAGAACCGGCGGACCACCACCGGTGACGTTCCCTCGCAGCCCCGTCATCAGAACGCACTTGGCGAGGAGACGGCCGGCTCGCGGATGGCTCTCCTGAACCGGGCCGCGGCCGTCCGTGTCGAGGTCGGCCGCAGACCCTTGTCCGTCTATGACGAACTGACCGGGACCCGTCCCTTCACCACCCACCCCACTCAGGAGGAGCCCAGTTGAGCGAGCTGGTCAGCACCCGAATCCGCACCACCGCCGCCAGGCTCGGCCTGCCCCACCTGGCCGAGAGCCTGAACCAGTACGCCGGCCGGGCGGATGAGGCCAAGATGGGCTACCTCGACTTCCTCGACCTGGTCCTGGCCGAGGAACTCGCCGTTCGTGACGACCGGCGTTTCCGCCAGGGCCTGCGGCTGTCCAAGCTGCCGCACCATAAGACGCTCGACGAGTACGACTTCACCTTCCAGCCTGAACTCGACCCCCGCAAGATCAAGGATCTGGCCACCCTCGCCTTCGTCGAGGCAAACGGCAACGCGGCCCTGTTGGGACCGCCCGGGGTCGGCAAGACACACATCGCCGTCGCGCTCTCGGTCGCCGCCTGCCGGGCCGGCTTCTCCGTCTACTTCACCACCCTCGACGACATGGTCCGCCACCTCAAGGCCGCCGAAGCCGCCGGACGCCTCAACAGCAAACTCCGCACGTACCTCCGGCCCGGCGTTCTCGTTGTCGATGAGGTCGGCTACCAGCCACTGGAACGTGCTGAAGCAAACCTGGTCTTCCAGGTGATCTCCAAGCGCTACGAAAAGGGCTCGATCATCCTGACCTCGAACAAGACCTTCAGCGAATGGGGACAGGCCTTCGGAGATGAAGTCCTCGCCACCGCCATCCTCGACCGGCTCCTGCACCACTGCGACGTCGTCTCCATCAACGGCCCCAGCTACCGGCTCAAGAACCGGCTCGCTGCCATCGAGCGCGACGCGAACGTGGCCTGACCGCAGGCAATCCCCGTCGTCGCCCCGCCAGCTTCCTAGCAACGCTGGCGGGCGGGCAGTCCCGCTCGGGCACGCCAGTAGTCCGCGTCGCGAGGGTCGGTCGGCCATCCGATCACACGCTCAGCGCCTGTTTGGAAGGCGCCAGGCAGCGAGTTCTCCTCGCCGACGACAAGCCTGAGAGCGTCGACGTCATGGGTGGCGTGATCGGTGTCGCACCAGCAGCTCACGTTCACCGCCGCCTCGACTGCGAGCCGGCCCCGGTCTGTCCACACCATCTCAAGCTGGAATTCCAGCTGATCGGCCCCAGCCGCATGCTCGATGACATCCAGGCCGAGGATGATCGGCGTCCACGGCTGCGTGCCCGGGAAGACCGCGTGCTGCAGTGCCCATTCCCACTCCGCCCCGTCTCCATCGACGCGAGCCGCATCGACGGCCCGAGCCGCATGCCTCAGGGATTCCACGTCGGGAGGCGACAGGAAAGGGAAGAGCGTGGTCAACGGGACGTCTTCGAAGGCACCTCGGTTCATGGCCATGCTTCGATCATCCGTTCTTTCCAGCTCGAGCAACAAGGAGGCCCCTTTCCTTGAGGTCTCCGCAACAAGGCCGACAGGTTGCCGTCCACCAAGCTGAGCACGTTCATCCGTACCTGGCTGAGCACTTCAATGAGTACGGCGACAACGAGACGATCGCCGAGCTGGAGATGGTGGAGCGGTCCACAGCGAACCAGCAGGCCAGCACGTCATGAGTGACGGCATGGCGCAGATGCACGAGCGTGGCCAGGAGCCGGTCGACGAAGACCAGCCGGTGCTTCGCACCCGCGCCCACAGCCCGCTTCCGTGGCCTGGACTCGAGCTTGGCCTGGTGTCGCTCGTGCCACAACGGCCCTACCTCAGCGACGAGTTCAGCGATCACGCCAGCCGACAGGCCCGTGATCCTCCGATCGCTGACGATCACTTCACGAGACGCGTTCCCCACCACACGACCATGATCGACGATCGAGAACTCGACGCCTCACCGCCTACCATGCACCAGCTCGTAAGGGGCGAGCAGCTCCCCCACCGTGAATGCTTCTTCTTCCAGACCCGCCCAGGCGGCGACCCCGTACCCGGCCACGGTCCCGGCCGCCACCTCCTCCTCCAGGACCACGAAGGCGTCAAGAGCTGGCACGTCCGGTATCGGCTCCACGGTCGAGAATCCCGGCGAACTCATGCACTGGGTGGCAAAGAAAGGTGGGCTCAAGCGCGATCGAACGCACCTGAGCCCGCAGGTGTTCAGGGGATCACACGTACCAAGTTCGTTTCGATTGAACCGGATTGGATCGTTATTTCCGCTTTACCGTCATCCACGACTGTCCAGTCGGGGGCGCTAGCGGCGATTACAATTTCGATCTGATGGCCAGCCTCGAACGTATAATCGATTGGATTCAATATGATACTGTAATCCTTCCAGGATCCTATCGGTGTCGGAGTTTCGGTATCCAGGGAGTCATTGTTGCGCGTATCGAGGAACCCTCGACTAACGACGTGGTAACTGTCCGTCTTCATGCGCCGAACGACATCGAAGTAACAGCTGTCGTCCGTCGGCGACGAGTCTCCCCAACAAGTCTGCGTACCGAGCGTCTCCACACCTTCATTATTCCTGTAATCGATCCTATTCCCCGTCCCTCTGTCTACCAGCAAGGCCGTCAAGTGTGTTCCGGGAGTACTAAGGCGAGCAGTCAAGCGAACTTCGGTACTTTTATTGTACCGTACATCGTGATCGAACTTCCATACGGGTACGATGGTTTTCCAGTTGTAGCCACCGGCAGGATCGGACATCTGTTGCTCTGTTTGGGGGTTAGTGTCGTATATGGTTGTCTCCTTGTTGCCTGTAGTAAAACCTTCACGGTAATCCAGACTACTCCCCCAATACTGCGAGGACTTCCATACGTTAGGTTTGACTTCAACATCTACTGAGGGCTCATCCATTATTCCATTTTGGATGCCATATAGCCAGTAGTCGAACCATCTATGCAACGTCTCAACCCAGGCTTCTCGCCGGAAGTCAAACGGATCCACGTGGCCGACTTGAGAAAGCCACATTTTTCGCTGAACGCCAGCCTCTCCGAGGGCGTCCCACCAACCGGCGTGATCGTTGGAAACGACCCCGCTACCTCGGACAACCGCATCGTTCAATCCGTGGACAAGGAACACGCTGGCCTTCACCTTCTGCGCGCTCGCTCGGTAGTCTCGCTGTCTCCAGAAGTCATTATAGTTGCCAGTTACAGCATCGGCCCTTTTATCGAGATCAGGGTTTTTCTGTTCGACACATTTTGGGTTGTTGCCGAACGTATTGGCCAAGCCAGTGGGTGTTGCTGTACGGAGAACAAGACCACGCGAACGATTGAAATCATACCAACTTGCCATGGCCCCAATTGGGACAATGGTAGTAAGATTGGGGATTTCATCACCGAGCGAAGCAGCCGCATTGGCGAGTGTACCGTCGTACGACTTGCCGATCAGGCCAACTTTTCCGTTATCCCAATCGGCGTCCGTTTGGGCGTTTCCGGTTACTGAGGTAAATCCTTTCGCGCGCGCATCCAGCCAATCGGCCACCGCCTTGACGCTTGCTACGTCGGCAGGTCCTCCAGCATCCAGACACCCTTGCGATCGGCCCGTTCCTGACACGTCCACCAATATTACGGCGTACCCGCGAGGAACGAAATAGTTGTCATAGTATAGAGGGAACTTGATGGGCTTCCCATTTGCGTCATACTTTTTCCGCTCGCTCTCATTACCCCGTCCCCCGGCTGCCGCCGTGTAATATGGACTCGCCTCCATAATGACGGGGATCTTCTCATTCACTCCAGCTGGTCTAATGATATCTGCAGCTATCCGGTCGAGCTTTCCGTCACTGTCACTGTCGACGGTCGACTCGACATATACCGTTTCCCGGATGGCATCCGTATACGAGTACTGCGGTTGAGTTCCTATTGGCTCACTATGGGCCGGCGAAGCGGACAGGACTCCAAGTAAGTTCACAAGCGTCGCTAGTGTTAGGGCGGCCGCTGGCCCCCTATTGAGGAAGCGCAAGTCAATCTCCACTATCTCAATTGATCATCAAGCCGATGCGATGGCTTACTGCTGAGATAGTTCTGGATATATCGCGAAGTGGACTAGAGTATCTGCTGCTTAACCAACGGCTGCAACACCGTGCCGCTGGTCTCCATGGTGACCTGCTCTGGGCAGTTGGTGGATGGCCGTGGTGAGGGTGCTTCCGGTGACTCTGAAGAGCCCGGCAAGCAGGTCTCTGGTGCCGAGTTTGCGCAGGTAGAGCTTGGTGGCCAGGACTCTGTCGGCGGTCGTCAGCTTGTCCTTGGCCCCTGCACCGCGAGCACGGATGCGTTCGCCTCCTCGCTGCCGGAGCCGTCCTTGGCTCACGTAACTCGTCTAAATCCGCAGTTAGTTGGTTGATAAGTTCGTTCAGCGTGATTTGGGCATACCGGTCAGCTCCGGGTCGCGCAGATCCCTTGGGCAGGGCTGCGGGGACGGGCCGCCGGCTGACCGTGGGTTCTGGGCTGTGCTGGTGGTGTCGCGTGGGTGAGGGTGGAGGGTGTAGTTCCAGTCGGCGTGGAAGCTGTGGCGGTGCATGGGCAGGGCGTCGATGTCGCTGTCGGTGACCTTGATGCCGGTGTCGTAGGTGCCCGGGTCGAGTTCGGCGTGGACTTTCAGCCCGGTGCGGGTGGTGGTCGCCGCGATGCTGTTGACGATGACGTCATGGCTAGTGAGCGGTCGACCACGCCAGTTATGGAGATGTGGGAGAACAGCCGGTGCTCAATCTTGTTCCACTTCGGCGTGCCCGGCGGCATGTGGCAGACCGTGACGTCCATGCATGTCTCGGCGGCCAGGGCTGCGAGTTCTGTCCTCCAGGCGCGGGTGCGGTAGCCGTTGGATCCGCACGCGTCCACAGTGATCAGCAGACGGGTGGCATCCGGATAGTCGTGCCGGCCCCGGGCCTGCCACCAGCGGCGGATCGAGGCGACAGCGAACGCGGCAGTGTGGTGATCGGTGCCGACGCTGACCCAGCCGGTGTTCGCGGCGATATCGTAGATCCCGTAGGGGATCGCCTTGCCGGGTCCCTGACGGTCGAGGAAATCGTGCGTCTTGACCAGTACCGGCTCCTGGGCAGGCCGCCACTGCTGGCCCGCGTTGTTGTAGTCGCCGACGAGTTCCTTCTTCTTCGCATCAACGCTGATCACCGGCTGGCCGGCGCCCATATGCTGCCTGGCCCGCTCGTTGATGTAGCGGAACTGGGCGTCACGGTCCGGGTGCTGCTTGCCCTCGATGGTCTTGGCACCGGCCTGCAGGCTGAAGCCCTCCTCACGGAGCAAGTCCCCGACGGTGTCTGCGCTCACCTTGTGCCCCTGACGGGCGAGCTCGGCCGCTAGGGTCCTGGTCGATCTCACCGTCCAACGCAGTGCCGACATGGGACCGCCGCGCTCGTCAGGTTCCACCAATGCCAGCAGCGCGCCGCAGTCCCGGATCAAGGTCCGCGACCTTCTTGCGGCCACCACCGGGACTGCGTACCCGGCCCAGAGGCTCCTCACCGGCCTCCAGCTCGTCCACGCCTCCGCGGACTGTGGCCTCGCTGACCTGGGCAGCCCGTGCGACCGCGCGGATACCCCGTGCCCCAGGATCCGAGCCTCGGCTCCCATCAACAGACGCCGCTGCCGCTCGTCCCGGTGCGGGAACAACACCTCAAACCTCACAGCGAGTTGACGACGAACCTCATCGGAGACCTCATATCACAACAACGAGCCGCATCACGTGAAGCAACACCTCATTTCTCTGCGAGTCCTTACGAGTTGGTGCGTGATAGTGGGCGGGTCATGTTTGGCCGGTGGCATGGTCCGTCTGTGGCGATCATGGTCAACCGGACGGTGCTGACACATCGGCTGCTCATAGGGATCTCTCGGCATCATTTCATCTGCCTGGTCGAGGAGTTGGCCGTGTCGTGGCAGGCCGGGGTCGAGGGTCGTCGCCATGCTGCACGAGGTGGAGCCAGGAAGCGGGCCGCGGGAGCCGGCGCCCGCCACCAGCTGGTCTTCGTCGACCGGCTGGTGGCCACACTGATCCACCTGCAGTACGGCCTGCCGCACTCCGTATTGGGGCTGCTGTTCGGCGTCGACCGCTCCACCATCACCCGTGCGATCACAGAGATACGCACGCTCCTGGCCGAGCAGGGGTGCGCGGTCCCCGACCGCCCCGGCCTGCGGTCACGGACACTGGCGGACGTGTTCGCCTACGCCCAGGCCGAGGGCATCGAGCTGCTGCTGGACGCCACCGAAATCCAGGTCCGCCAGCCCCCAGCCGACCGCGGCGGCCGCCACGCGTTCGTCTCGGGCGCAAAGAAGCAGTGCCACCAGGGCCGCTTCTTCGAGAGGGAGCTGGCCTTGCGGGCCTACTGTGACAAGAACCCCGGCGAGGCATAAACGCATGACCTGCACCATGTCCGCTACTGAGCAGGTGTTCCACGGCACGAGGCGTCGGCCCGTGCCGTGGAGCACCGTCCACGGTCGGTTACGGGGTGAGCCGGTTCGGCCCGCGGAACAGGAACGTGGCTTCTCGGATCGATTCCAGGCCGAGCATCACCATCAGAACCCGTCCGAGGCCCATGCCCAGGCCACCGTGCGGCGGGCAGCCGTAACGGAACGCGTTCAGGTAGTCCTGCATCGGCTCGGTGCTCATGCCCTTCTCGGCGGCTTGCATCAGCAGCGCGTCGTAGCGGTGCTCACGCTGAGCCCCTGTGGTGACCTCCAACCCCTTCCACAGAAGGTCGAAGCTCAGGGTCACACCCGGGTCGTCAGCCGGCCGCATGTGGTAGAACGGCCGAATGCTCACCGGGTAGTGCGTGATGAACACGAATTCGTGACCAGTGGCCTGCTGAAGGTGGGCGCTGATGCTCCGCTCGCCCTCCGGGTCCAGGTCTTCCTTGATGCCTTCCGGGTCCCATCCGCCCTTGCGCAGGATGTCGTGCGCCTCAGCCATGGTGATGCGGGGGAACGGCGTCGTAGGGACGGTGATCTCCACACCGAACTGTTCCCGGATGGCCTCGCCGTGGGCGTCAGCTACCTTGGCGATCGCGTGGGCGAGCATCCGCTCCTCGAACGCCATGACATCCTCGACGCCATCGATCCAGGCCAGCTCTACATCGACGCCGGTGAACTCAGTGGCGTGCCGAGAGGTGAACGACGGCTCGGCACGGAAGACGGGGCCGATCTCGAAGACCTTTTCGACACCGGCCGCGATCGCCGTCTGCTTGTAAAACTGCGGCGACTGGGCGAGGTAGGCGCTGCGGCCGAAGTAGCCGAGCTTGAAGACCTCGGCGCCGGACTCCGAGGCAGTGCCCATGATCTTGGGGGTGTGCATCTCCGTGGCACCCTGCGCGTAGGCGTACTCGCGCATCCCCTGCTCCACGGTGGTCTGCACGGCGAACATCAGCTGGGTGGCAGGACGCCGACGCACGTCGAGGAAGCGCCAGTCCAGCCGGTGCTCGATCCCGGTGTGCTCGTCGATCGGCAACGGCGTGGCGGCCAGGTTCAGAACCTCGACGGCTTCTGGGATGAGCTCCAAGCCGCCGAGTTTGACCTGGGCAGCATCAACGATGCGTCCCGTGATCTTGACGGCGGACTCTGGGGTGAGGGCTTCGAGCTGGGCCTCCAGCGGCCCGTCGTCACGCTTGTGGGTCAGCTGCACGAGGCCGGTGCTGTCCCGCACGATGACGAACTGCATCTTGCGCTGCAGCCGCAGGGTGTTCACCCAGCCGCAAACGGTGACTGTACGGCCGACGTGTTCTCGCAGGTCGGAGACGTGTACACGGCTTTGGATCATTGCGGTCCTCCGAAGGACGTCGTCATGATCCCTTGGGAGTGCGGGCGAGAAGGGCAACTCGCGGTGCCACCGCACTTTCGCCGCCAACTGATGGCGGCCTCTTTCGGGCCCGGTGACGGGGGCCAGCCGGCGGGGCATTGGGCCACCAGATGGGGCCGTTCCTCCCCGCGCTCGGGAGGGTCTTCACCTCGGGGCGCGAGACCGCCTTCCCAGCTCCCGGCGGCTCTCTCTGCTCGCGTGATCCCCGGCTACTCGTCTCCGTCAACGCGTTGTCCGGAAGGATACGGAGACCGCGAGCACGTACGCAATCGGAAAACGCCTCTCTCCCACCACTCACGTGTCCAGAACATCGATAACCGGCCTGTTCGAGACCAGGTCTGTCCATGTCGGCCGTCGAGGGGTCCAGCTCTCGACGACGGCCGAACCCTGACCCTCTGACGGCGTATCAAAGGTGTCCCACTTGGTGATCTTCGTCTGACTCTGGCCTTGGCCACTTCCAGCCGCCTCCACCTGCTGAAGCGGCCCGGCTTTCAGCGCCTGCTCGACGAGGCGGCAGTCGACGACGTCGTGCGTCTGGCGGATGCCGCGCGCCCTTTCCGCTCGGTCCAGGACGTACTCGACGTCCGCGACATCCTCCGACGGCGCGGCCTGCATCTGCGCATCGCGTCCGGCGCCTGGCAGGGATGGACCTCACCACCGAGGACCCGATGACGAAGCTGTTCGTCACGATGCTCGCCGGGGTGCTCGAATCCCAGCGCAACATGATCAGTGGAAACACGAAGGACGGCGGCGCGGCCGCGGAGCGCAGGCAGCCTGCGCAGTGCCCTGCCCGCCGACGGCTTCGGCGGCGGTGCGTACATCGAGGTGCAGCCCAGCGGAATCCGCACGCGCTACGAACTGGCGCTTCCGGCAAGCGGCGTCGGAGTCCTCACCCTGTCGAACGTCTCGCTCGGTGCCGAGCTGTTGATCCCCTTCGACGGCGAACCTGTCTCGTTCCGCTTCTCGGTCTCCGAGCGGACTCATCCCTTCAACGTCGCCGTCTGCCTGTTCGGTGGCGGCGGCTACTTCTCCATGCTGGTCGACGCGACAGGCCTTTTTCATCCTGAATAGTTGCAGGTCAGCAGCGTGTGGACAGCTTGGGCGATGGTGCCGATGCGGCGGGTGGAGCATCGGGCCCGCCGGAGGATCCGCCAGGACTGCAACTGCGCGAAGGCCCGCTGCCCAGGAGCCCTCAGCCGCGCTGGTCGCGGTTGAACTGCTGGTAGTGCTCGGGCTGTTCGCTGTGGTGGTAGTAGGGGGTGCGGAAGGTGGCGCCGGCGCCCTGGTAGGCGCGGTCGGCCAGAACGAGGATCTGCCGGGTCAGGCAGGCCTGCACGATCCCGTGGCCCGGGCCGCGGTCAGATCGTGAGTGCGGCCCGGTGTCACGCGGGAGAACCACAGTGGTGTGCCGTCTGGGCGGGCGGTGACCTGCACGTTCATGCCGTGCCGGCGGTGTTTCATCGAGTAGTACGGCTCGTCCGCGGCGATGCGGTCGATGAGGATCACAGTGCCGTCGGCGATCACGTGATCACCCTCGCCCAGTCCGGTCAGGGCCTCCTGCAAGCCTGGTGTCCAGGCGGCGAGGACGTTCCGGGTCTCGTCGACGGACCGCCAGGCAGTCGCGGTCGAGACGCCGAAGCCGGCCGCGAGCTGGGCAAACGTCCCGTTCTTTCGCAGATGAGCCAGCGTGAGGAGAGCCCGAGCCGTGGCAGACGGTCTGCACCCGCTTTCGCCGCTATGCCCTCGACGGCGCCTTCACCCGGGCCCTGCAACAGATCCAGGCCCAGGCGGACGCCGCCGGTGACATCGACTGGCTGGTTCAGATCGACTCCACCATCGTCCGGGCCCACCAGCACGCCGCCGCGACCGGGCGAAAAGGGGGAGGCACCGGCAGGACGAACCGGACGATCACGCCCTCGGTCGATCCTAATGCGGGTTCGTTTTCCGCTGGTCAGAGGCGGTAAACGCGCCAACTGGGACCAGAACGCTTCGTCGCAAGCACCCGGGTGGAGGGTGTTGAGGGGTGCGGGGACGGATGGCAGGGCGTTCGCCCGGGACGAGAGCGGTTTATGCTGCGGGCGCCGGGGTCGGGGCCGCTTGTTGTGGTGCCGGTGGCGGGTTATCCGTCGTTGCGGTAGGTGTAGTTGACGTGCCATTTGGCGTTGTTGTCCGCACCGTCGCTGGCGATCTTGAGGCTCTGGGAGAGACTGTTGACCGGAACCTGGTAGATGTCGGTGTGGACGCCGAGGAACTTGGCCTTGGAGATGATGATCCTCAGGCCGGTGGTGTTCGAGGCCGGAAGCGTGAAGGTCGAGGTGCTGCGCTTGTCGCCTTCGGTGTAGTCCTGGAACAGGACCTTGCCGCTCGCATCCTCGACGCGGTATCCCTTCCACCAGGTGACCCAGTGATCGGCGCGGAACTGCACCTTGAACTTCCCGTCGTAGGAGCCGGCGGGTGCGAACTGACGGTAGATGGTGTCTCCCACCGTCTTCTGACAGGGGTTGCCGTGGTTGTCTGCCACGACAGGGGACATCTCCACGACCGGGGAGGAGCACGGCAGGATCATGGGCTACTCCATCGACGCGCGGATGAAGTCCCGCCTGGCCGTGACCGCCCTGGACAACGCGGTGGCCCGGCGTGAACACGTCGACGGGTGCATCCTGCACAGCGATCGCGGCTCGCAGTTCCGGTCCCGGAAGTTCGTCCGGTCCCTTGACCGGCACCGCATGGCCGGATCGATAGGGAGGGTCGGGGCAGCCGGCGACAACGCGGCCATGGAGTCCTTCTTCAGCCTTCTGCAGAAGAACGTCCTCGACCGCCGGAGCTTGGCCACCCGCGAGGAACTGCGGATCGCGATCGTGTCCTGGATCGAGCGGACCTATCACCGGCGCCGCCGACAAGCGGCACTCGGCCGGCTGACACCCGTCGAATTCGAGACCGTAATGACCACACCGGCCTTCCAGGCCGCGTGACCGAACCTGTCACCCGAACATGCACCAGACCCGAACGGTTCAGAGCGCGGCAGCTGGTTACTGAGATTGAACACGTGATGTCGCATGGTTGCTCAGGTGGGCTGGATGGTCAGACCGGCCTCGGCGAGGCAGCCCGTCTATGAGATCGCTGCGGAACTGGATGTGCCGCAAGCCGCGCCAAATGCGCTGGACGAGGGGTTCGGGGGTGCTGAAGGCGACACCGGAGAGCCGCATACAGTTCAATGCGGAAAGCGATTGTCCCGTATGCCTGGGAGAGCGAGCCGTCACCATGCCCGCAATGGAGTATTTTATACTCTCATTACCCGAGGAAGTTGACTGTAGGCTTCACATGAAATGAGGATCAACAAATGAATCACATACAGAAGGCTGCGGCATCTGCCGTTGCGGCAGGCGCCCTGTCTTTGTCCATGACGATGTTCTCGGCGTCTGCCGCGCAGGCTTCGACTGGGTGGTACGACATCGAGGTGCAGTTTAAATACCTGACACTCAGCGACATCCACGACTGCGACTTCCTCGAGGTCAGCGGGTGTGAGAACGTCGAGACCTACGGTGACTTCTCGCTGGTCAACGAAGACATTCCGGACTGGCATAACTACGAGCCATGGACGCCGGACAGCGCGTTCCGCGACTTCCTGAGCTCGGCTAACTGGAAGCGATCGGGAACCGCTGGTACCACCTACCCGAACTGCGACTACTGGAATCAGTGCTACCTGCTGGGTGTCTACGCGGGCGAGTACAATGTGGCGTCGGACCTAGTCTCGCGAAGCACCGCTAACGTCCCCTATGGTCTCTGCCACAGCGACGATCGAGACCAGTGCACCAACTTCGATGCGGTCACGACAGGAAGCGCCAGCAGCATCAAGATGCGCGCGCAGATCGGCAACCATTTCTCTATCGGTGCGGACTGGTGGGACCACGACGGCATGTGGGGGGACGACGCCGCCTGCGTGACCAAGGTTGATAAAATCCTGGACACTGCCCTGGCGAACACCCCGCTCTCCGCCGGTTATTTCAACGGATCTGCGGGAGCCGCCAAGTGCAAGGTGAGTTACCTCATGAGGGTCACCCGGGTCTCATAGTCCGAGTACTACGTGCGCGGCCACAAAGAGCCGCGCACGTCGCATTCGGAAACACCGCCCCAGACGCTCGGTCGATGCCCGACGGTAGATCTGCGCGGTCATTCCGCAGCCATCGGACCAGATGGCCACCGACTGCGGTGGGACCGCTACTACTCCAGCAGCGGTTCGTGTTCTGAGCTGCGTGTTGGTAGTGGCAGCGGCGGCGGGCGATGGCGCGGCGGTGTCTTCTCCAGGCCGACCATGTCAGTGAGCATTTTCAGCGTTGCCGCTCGAGGGTGAGGACGGCTGCGGCGATTGACGACATTCGATTCGGGCTGCACCGGGACTTGCGGAAGATCCGCCACGCCTTCAGTCGTGCGACGCCGCGCTCGACCGGTGCCCGTGCCGCGGACAGCGCGCGGTTGACGGATTGCTGGGTCGGCGTGAGGTCACGGTTCGGCGGGCGTCTGAGGGGCGTCGTCACCCACGGCCCGGCTCCCATGTAGGCGGTCGGCGAGGATGGGAACGCCTTGGCGTTCGCAGATCCGGATGATCCGGTGGATCCGGGCCGCGGTGAGATCGTGTGCGCGGCCCGGCAGCGTCGGTGAGATCCACGGCAGATGTCCGACCGGGTCGGTCACCACCTGCACATTCACCCCATGTCGGTGGTGCTTGTGGGAGAAGTCGGCCCGGCTGTCCCCGACCTGGTCGCACTCCGCCAGGGTGCCGTCCAGCAGGACGTAGTCCGGGTCGGCCTCGCGCAGGGCGCGCAGCAGACCGGGCGCACGGTCAGCGAGCAGGCCGACGACGGCTGTGATGTAGGCGTGGGCGGTGCCGACGGAGATGCCGAAGCCGGCGGCGAGCTGAGCGAGCGTGTCGTGCCGGCGCAGGTACACCAGGCCAACCAGGGCACGCTGGTGCGGTGGGAGCTTGCAGCGGCGGTCACCCTCGCGGGTGACCATGAGCATGGTGACCCACTCGACCAGGGCGTGGGGCAGGTCGAGTGCGGCAGAATACGGAACCAACGCGGCTCCTGTGCCAGTGGGTTGAGACTTCGAACACCTCCCCCCAACGGCACGGGAGCCTCGTGCGTTGCGGGCATCGATCCCTTCATCCGATCAGTGGCCACGCTGAAAGAGCTCAGTGTCTGGGTGAGGGGGTCGTCGATGGCACGAGGGCGGGGCAGGAGAGCGTCCAGGAGCCCCCGGATATCCGCCATGGAGAGCGGGGTGAGGGCCACGTCCGCTGGAGTGGTGTATTGACAGCCACTCGGTGATCTCGTCTGAGGCTAATGGGATGGTGCACGGTAGGCGGTGAGGCGTCAGGCTCCTGATCGTCGATCATGGTCGTGTGGTGGGGAACGCGTCTCGTGAAGTGATCGTCAGCGATCGGAGGATCACGGGCCTGTCGGCTGGCGTGATCGCTGAACTCGTCGCTGAGGTAGGGCCGTTGTGGCACGAGCGACACCAAGCCAAGCTCGAGTCCAGGCCACGGAAGCGGGCTGTGGGCGCGGGTGCGAAGCACCGGCTGGTGTTCGTCGACCGGCTCCTGGCCACGCTCGTGCATCTGCGCCATGCCGTCACTCATGGCGTGCTGGCCTGCTGGTTCGGTGTGGACCGCTCCACCATCACCCGTGCCATCGGCGAGGTGCGGCCCCTGCTCGCCGAGCGGGGGTGCACCATCAGCCCGGGTGTGCGGCTGCGGACACTGGCCGAGGTCGTCGACCACCTGGGGACCAGCGGGAAGACCGGCATCATCGCCGGAACCGAGATCCGCGTCCGGCGGCCAGGCGCAAGGACCGGGACAAGTTCATCTCCGGCAAGAGCAAGCAGAACGCGGTCAAGAGCATGGTTGTCACGGACGGCAACGGTCGCGTTTAGGGCTGGTCAGGCCCCTGGACGGCGGGCCCGCACTGGAGATCCTCGCGGATGCCGGCTACCAGGGCCTGGGCGCCCAGACCGGCGGGCGCGTGGTGACGCCACCGCACCGCAAATTCAAGAAGAACGCCCCGGACTGGTAAGAGGAGACGCACGAGCGGCAACGCAAGGCGCACTCCTCACGTCGTATCCGCGTCGAGCACGGCATCGCGCATTTGAAGAACTGGCGGGCACTGGCCCGCCACCTCGGACGCCGCGAGCACATCAGCGACATGGTCCAAGTCGTTGCCGGCCTGCTGTCCCACCAGCAGACTGCGGACCTGACCTCGGCACGACAGATGTGAACACTGATCCCCACCGCAGTCCTCGACGCCTCACCGCCTACCGTGCACCAGCTCGTTGGAGGAAGGCCGTCGGTGAGACGGACGTGGTAGCCCATATAAACGGCGAACTGGATGTATGGGATGCCGCGGGCCGCCTCGCGTTCGAGCGGTTGCAGAACCGGCTTGCCCAGCGCGGTGCGGGGGCCGGCCCGGGCGGCACAGGAGTGGCCGGCCCACTTCGTCGCGTTCGATCTGCTGCGGCTGTCCGGGACGGACACGACCGGGTGGCCGTACCGGCGGCGCAAGGCCGCACTGGAGTCCGTGTTCGCCGCCCACCGGCTGTCGGCGCCGTGGGCGCTGTGTCCGTCGAGCACCGGGGCCGACGTCGTGGGCGAGTGGCTGACGTAGGCGTCGGTCGGGATGGAGGGGGGTCTTCAGATCGCCTCGCGGACCTTGTATTTCTGCCAGCCCCTCACCGACGGGCGGTGGACGTCGTTGAGCCTCCAGTCGGCGCGGTCACCGGCTCCTCGGCCGCACCCCGCACGCTGCTGCTCGGCCGGTACAACGACGGGACTTCAGCACAACGGACGCAGCGCGACCCTTGCCCGGGCAGCCGGTGCTGCGGCCGGCGGCCTGCTCACCGCGACGCTGGGCAGGCACCCGTGGACGGGGTGGACGTTCTCTGCCGGATGGGGCAGCCGGGAGGCGCCGTCCGTCACGCTGGTCGAGCCCGATCTGGGGGCGCAAGTCGGTATCGACGTTGCCCGCGAGGTCGGCGGCCAGTAGCGGCATCCCGCACGTTTCCACCGGACCACCAGACCCGACCTCACCCCCGCCGACGTCCCTCGTTGGACCCCACCGCGCTGGCGGCGGCCAGGGCTCGACGTGCGCGCGAGCCGGCATGGTAGAGGGCTCTGGTCCTCCCCCGGTTCGGGGCGGGCAGAGCGCAGCGCGTCGCAGAGCGGCAATCATGGCCGCTCGAGGGGCGGACGTCGGCGACGGGCCCGTTTGCGGTGCTTGCCGACGATGCGCTCGGCTTCACCGGCGCGGGGGGACTCAATGTCGCAGGCATCCGGACGGTGCAGCAGGATCACCATGTGCGGACAGCCGGCCTTCCGCCTCTCGCCGGACGGCGTTGGCGAGCGCCCGCGGATCGCGGCGCTTTGCATGGCCAGACGGGCTTGTCGCGTGGTGGTGACTGGAATGCGTTGAATTGCATGATGGACGGACACTGGCCCCTGTCTTGTGGCGACGCCCCCGGCTCTGGCCTGCGCCCTTTCACCAGGCCGTCCTCGACGAGCACACCGCACTGCACGCCGCACTCGCCCGGCTACGAGAACAGACGTCCGACGAAGATCACGCCTACTTCGTCGACATCGCCCACCTCATGGCCGACATGCCCCTCGATCAGGCATCCGGAGCCCGGTGGCCCGACGGTGAGCAGCACACGCGCAACCACTTGCGTGGCCTGGTGCTCACCCGCCAGGCCCACCTGCCCACCGGGCGATGACCAAAGAAGGAGGCCGTTTCCTGCGGGACACGGCCCCCGCCCGAGGCGGCGCGGGTCAAGTGGGGTTCAGCGGAGTGATGCCGGTACCCGCGTACAGCTCGGGTTCCAGCGACAGGACCGTGAGCGGCTCTCCCGCCTTCACCGCGTGCCAGGCGATCGCAGCAGCATGGGCCACCGGCCAGTCCACGTTTTTCCAGTCCATCGCATCCACGGCATGAGCTGCGGTGAACGGAACGTTCTCTGCGAACCGCAGAGATGCCGCGTGCTTGCCAGCGCCCGCAACCTGCCGCTCGGCAGCAAGCACGGCAAGGGAAGGGATGATGACACGACCGGATCCTCGCGAGGCCTCGATGTAGAGGCCAGTGAAGAAGGAGTCCGCGCGGTACAGAGCGGCCAGAGCCGTGTGGTCCAGGACGGCCGTCAGGTTCATGCGGCGGCGTCGCCCTGATGGGCGCGGATCTTCGCCCAGGCGTCCTGGCCGACCTGCTGAACCTGCTCGGTGTACTCAATGCCGAGCTCACGGGCGGCCTCAACAGCACGCTGCTCACGCTCGGCTTCCGTAAGCTCGCGGGTGGCGAGCTCTTCCAGCAGCTCGGTGATGGTGGTGCCGCGCTCGTCGGCGAGGATACGCAGCCGGTTGCGCACTTCCTCGCTGGTCTTGATGCTCGTCGGCTTGCTCATGCTGGCGATTCTACCGCCGGTAGAATCGCCGGGGAAGTGCCATCGAGCCGACACCGCTGCCAGCTTCGGTGATCAATCAGTCCATGTACGCCATTGCGATACGCCTTCCCCGATCGTCCAAGTCGTCGGTCAACTGGTATCTCCCACCGCCGGCCTCACGCAGCACCTCTCCTTCCGTCTCTTCGGTGGTGAGAGCCCGCCCGTGCGGCGGGTCCTACATCAAGATCACTTCTGCCATGGCGCGAACCGTCCGAGGGTCTGTTCCATAGCGTCGCGGGCACGGCGGCGCACCACGTTCCCCGCGACCACCCCCGTTCGTTTCATCAATGCCTTGAGCCACCTCTGGGGCACGCGGTCCTCCAGGAGCTTGAGCGTGCCGACTGGCAGCTCACCGAGCGGGGGCTGGGACCGTGGGGGCGGATCTACCGCCCCGCCCCGGGTGGCCGACGGCAGTACGCGGCCTGCCGGACCCAGGCGGGCGGGAACGTAGAGCGCCCGTACTGTCCTGCACGGCCAGACGCGACCGAGGGGGCCGTCGTGCTGGTCACGGCGGCAAGTGTGCAGGATTCCCCCGCCGGCGCCCGGCTGCTGGACCAGGTCGCCGCTGACCATCCCGGTATCCGCAAGTGTGGGTCGACGGTGGCTACCGTCAGCACCTCGTCGAGCATGCCGCCGTTCTCGGTATCGACATGGAAACCACCGCCCGCAAGCCCGGGACCAGGGGTTTCGCCCCGATCCCGAAGCGGTGGGCAGTCGAACAGACCTATGGCTGGCTCATGCTGCGCCGTCGACTGGCCCGCGGCTACGAGGCTCTGCCCACCCGCTCCGAAGCCGTGATTCACATCGCTATGACCGACCTCACGGCCCGCCGCCTCACCGGCGAGAACACCATTTCCTGGCGCGACCCGACACCGCAGACCAAACAGCGAATCCCGGGATAAAACACTGGGGAGAAAACGACCTCTGAGGCACGCCTGACCTGGGCCTTCATTATCCTCATGCCCCGCAGGCTCACTCGCGAAGGATCCGGAGGGACTGGACGAGCAATCTTGACACCGTCTCGCCGACCGTTGATAACGTTCGCCTATCGACCAACTGACGGAGCAACAGTGCAAATTGAAACAAAACCGGAACATGAAATCGATGCACGAACGCATGAAAAAATCCAGGAGTTGCTTGGCGCCTGCTTTCCTGAATACCCTTCACGCAGCTACTACAAACAGCTTCCTCATTGCAGGTGTCTCGCATGGGAACATGGCAATCTAGTTGCCCAGGCGGGACTCGATCACCGCATGATCCGCAACGGAAGCGCGGCGCTCCGAATTTTTGGCATTATAGATCTTTGCGTTGCCACGCCGGCGCGGTCTCGTGGGATTGCCAGCCAGCTCCTGATTGAGGTGGAGGCCACAGCGCGCTCTTCCCGGGCCGACGCGATACTCCTATTCGCAGATGACCCACGAGTCTATCTCGCCAACGGATATGTAAAAGTGGCCAATCATGCAAAATGGCTCATGATCAACAATCACGAAACACTCGGGGTAGCAGAAAAGCCTCTTGGCGAGATGATGGTGAAGGTGTTGTCAGGGGAACCGTGGGGCGAAGGCGTTGTCGACCTCCTCGGCTATCTATTCTGAATGAACCGTTTTCATCCTGCTCTGCGGGGGTGGTGCTGCAAGTCCGCGAGGTGGTGTGACGAGGCGTGGCTCCTGGTCGTTGCATGGTGTTCTCTGCGTACCACGCTTCGTCCGAGGAGCCTCGCTCGGTCCCGTATCGTGCCACGCTCGACGTTCCGCATGAGCTGGTTGAGCATGCTCATGGCTGATCTATGCCCGAAGGTGTGAACGCGGCATGCGGTGGCGCAGGCTGGGCTGTTTCCACCAGGCTCTGCTGGCGCTGGTGCACCTGCGCAAGAACAAGACGCTGCCCCAACTCGCCGCAGGGTTCGCGATCTCCACCGCGACCGCTGGCGGTACGTGGACGAGACCCTCGAAATCCTGGCCTCCTGGGCGCCCGGCCTGCATGAGGCCCTCGTCGGCCTGGGCGAAGGAGACTTCGTCATCGTCGACGGCACGCTCACCCCCATCGACCGCATCGCCGCGGACGAGCCCGTACTACTCGCGGAAGCACCGGAAACACGGCATAAACGTCCGGGTCGTCGCTCGTCCGAACGGCACCCCGCTCTGGTTCTCCCGCGCGATGCCGGGCAGGATCCACGACCTGACCGCGGCCCGCGCCCACGGCATCGTCCCCGCCTGCCTGACCCGGCAGATCCTCGTGCTCGCGGACCGCGCCTACCAGGGCGCCGGCGCACCTTCCGCACCCCGTACTACCACCACAGCGAGCAACCCCGGCACTACCAGCAGTTCAACTGCGACCATGCACGACTGAGAGCCCCCGGCGAACGCGCCTCCGCTCAACCCAAGACGTGGCGGCTACTACGGCGAGCCCGCTGTTCCACCCGCCGCATCCGCACAGCCATCCAAGCCGTCCACACCCTGCTGACCTGCACAAAGGCCTCCCCTGCTATCCGCAGCCAGCCGTCACCCGATCGGTGACCGTTCCGAAGATCCAGAAACGATTTGAGTTCAGGCTCGTTGACTGTGTGAGTGAGCCTCTTTCATCCTCGGCTCGGCACGATGCCTTGAGTAGCTCTGACCTGCGGTGATGTTTTGGATCTTCACCCCTGGGACTCCAGGATGAAAGAGGCTCAGTAGTGACTGAGGGGCCGTTGGTGTACCACGCCCACCAAACGTAACCTCAGTATGTCAGCACAGGGCCATAGAGCGATTCGACATGGTTAATGTCGGTCATCCATCCTCGCCAATGACACTTTCGACCTGTCGTAATTCCATGGCAGTTAACAACTGCTGCATCGTCACCCATACTGATCACACCACGTGCATAAGCCTTGCTACCATCGGCGGACAGTTCTTCGACTGGCCCACCGCTATCACCCGGTCCCCAAATGCCTTCACCTGCTACATGTTCCACTCGTACTAGGAATTTGATCGAGGTTCCACCATAAGTCTCATCCAAGCCCTTGACTTTCGCATTGCACACGGTGCCCGAATACGAGCCACTGCTGCAAACATAGTCGCCTATAAAATTCTGATGGGATCCAAGAATCGATGTCCCCCACTGGGCACTCTTGTTGAGCGGATCCCCGTTGTAAATGGCTGTACTGTAGGTATTGGCGACTGGCGTTCCTGTGCCGCCGGGCACGTGAAGAATGGCAGCGTCATACCCTACCCCTCCCCACTGCTCAACTGCCCAACCATAGTCCACTCCGCCTGGCGTGGTGTACATATTTGCCGTCGCCGAACCAGCCGAAAATCCATTACAATGAGCTGCTGTGACCATCCTGGGCTTTGACTTTGTTTCCTTGTCGGTCACGGTAAAAGCGCTGGTGCAGCCGCCGATGTTCGCACCGCCCCAGAACGGTCCGACATCATGCCACCGATCCCAACTTCCTGTCAGGGATGACGTAGGGGGTACAGCCGAATAGAGCGGTTCTTCGGCGGGGTCGACGCCGGTTTCGATTACGGTGGTGGTTTGGGCAGCAGTGATGGCAGGCAGAGCTAAAGCATCATCGGTGTCACCCATCACAGATACCCGCACGCCGCTGGCATCGGGCATTGGTCCAACCATTGTAATGCGGACCTGGCCGGTGTCGTTTTCTGAGAATTTGGCCTTGGAGGCGATCTCTTCGGCCGCGGCAAGAAGCTGCTGCTTGGTGTAGTTGGCGGACAGCATCTCGACGCCGATGCCGGAGGCCCTTGCGGCTGCAATAACGTTTATCACTTCGGCGGGCACCTGACCGTGCCAATATAATTTCAATGAAAGCGTTTCAGGAGAGACAACGACTGACCCAAGGCCCTTGTTCGTCAGTTGCTCGTTTACTTGCGTCACTTGCTGTGCCACTAGGTCGACCTTGCGCTGGTTATCCAGCACTTCGCTCCATGAGGAAAAACCTGTCGGCAGGCCACCCGTCGTGACCGCCTGGGGTGTTCCCGGGAGTTTATCGCTTTCATCGGCCTGAGCCGGGATGGAGGTGGAGATGAAAGCTGCAGCCACTAGGGTAATTGCGGGCACGAGGCGCATTCTGCTTGTTTTCTTCATGACGGGCATCCGATCGGGAGAGGCAGATGGTATCGTTTAGGCAAATGTAAATATTTGCGTTCTTTGAGTCAGTGGCTGCAATCCCAAGGAGGGTTCGCATACTCGGCGGCATACTTCACTAACTGCACTAAGCTTTGTGATCAAAAACGACAAGGGCCTGGGTAAAGCTCGCTCGGGGCTTGCCGAATCTGAAGTGCTTTGCTTCTATTTTTATGCGTCGTTGGATCTTTCGACATTGTTGCGTTGGAAGGTGATCCTCGTTGGTCACATGAAAATCCGCTGGGTGCAATCGCTAGAGGGCCTGCTTGTAACCCGGCGCGCATCTGGACTGGCATGTCAACGTTAACGGCATATTCTAGCATCTGATGAAGTTGATATTGAGTATGTTTTCCTCATTTCTCAGGCTTCTGTTGGCTTTCGATCGCCATCTCCACCGCCAACCCCCACGACAGCCACGCCCTCATACCGCTGGTCCGCGGCCTCGCACCCATCCGTTCCCGTCGTGGCCCGCGACGCCGGCGCCCCAGCAATCTGCACGGCGTTCGCTCGTTCCGATGCTCACCGCGGTGTCTTCACTCTGACGCGGTGATCCACAGTCCTCCCGGGATGCTGCCGCCGCGGAGGACAGCGAGGCAGGAACCGAGGTAGGCCGCGATGGTTCCGGCGAAGGCGACGTGCCACATGAATCCCGCGTCGACCGAGTAATTCCCTGTGCTCAACCAGGTGAAGGTGCCCAGGATCACCTCGAGCACCGAGAGCATGGCGATCGAAATCCCCCAGGGCATCGTCGGTATGCCGATCAGGAGGACAAGGAAGCGCAGGTTCGGGTAGCCCCGGTGGACGACGGCGATCAGCAGCACGACCAGCGCCGCGACGACGTACGCCTGAGCGAGGCGTTCCATCGCAGCCAGTCGGCGATGGCCTGGACGGTGTGACTCATGTGCTCGCGGCGGCCGGACTGGCGGGTCAGGGCCCGCCAGTTCTTCAAGTGGGCAATGCCGTGCTCGTCCTGGATGCGCCTCGAGGAGTGAGCTTTGCGCTGGTGCTCATACATCTCCTCGTTACCAGTCCGGAGCATTCTTCTTGAACTTGCGGTGGGGTGGTGTGATCATCCGACCATCGGTCTGGGCACCCAGGCCCTGGAAGCCGACGTCGGGGAGGATCTCCCCCGCGGGGCCGTCAGCCAGAAGCCACCGGCATAGCGCAGCGATCATGAGCTGTCACTCCCCGACGACAACAAGAAATCCTCAGTGGTCGTCGACTTCGACATGCAATGCACGGCGGTAGAGCGCCCCAGGCGCAGCCGCTGACCAGGCACAGGCTGTGGAAGATCGCGGAGTGGCTGATTCTCTTGTCGAGGGTGCGCCCGCGGGGCCGGGGAACGCAGAACACGCCTGATGAGACGCTGTCCCCGGCGACCGTGTCCTATGTGGTCATCGCTTGTTCAGTTTTGAGTGCTCCTTACTTAGTCGACCCGGCATTCAGCCCTCGATCATTGGATACGCAGACCCCTCCAGCCGGGATCCGACGTCTCGAAGAAGCGACAGCAGGAGCAGCGTGTGGACAGCCGAACGCCTACGGACACCGAGTTGCACACGGCCGACCGCACGGTGCTGGAAGTCATCGCCCGTGACGTGGTCAACCGCCGCGGCGCAGAAGGGTGGACGGTCCGGCCTCAGGAGTTCTGGTGCTACATGGAGCCTCCAAGCCGGGAGCGCCGTACGCAGGGGTGGAAGCTACATGTGTCGGCGACGCCCCTGTCGGCGCCGCTCGTCCTCGCTCGCGCCGCGGAAGTCCTGGTGGCCCGAAACTGCCACTTCAAGTTTGCTGCCGCTCTTGAACAGGTGGGGATCCTGGTCGCGGGCGACGTGAGCCGTGGCAACGGGGGAAAGTTCATCACCGTCTATCCACAGAGCGATGAGGAATTTCGGTCTGTGGCTGAGGAACTTCACTTAGACCGTGTCCTACGTGGTGAGGCGGAGAAGTCGCTTGTAACAGCAGAGGGCGGCGGCGAGGCCGAGAAAGGCCAGGTAGTTGCGGGGGTCGCGC
>NZ_JBVIYZ010000033.1:0-40826 GCF_055592085.1 Streptomyces sp. NPDC041135 | reverse complement strand
CGGAAGGATCCCGGAATCCCGGCCCGCTCAGAGCAAGTTGTGGCAGGTCAGCGGTTAGTCCGGAACATCAGAGTTGGATGTTCCAGGCGGAGAGCGTCTGACCTGGTGAGGGGTCTGCAAGGCCTCTGACCTGCACCTGAGCCCGTATCGTGCCGTCTCAAAGTGTCACAAGGCGTCACGTGAAACTGCGGAAAGATTCCGGAATCTGGCCTCTCACCGGAAGGATTCCGGAACGCTCCAGGTGACTTGACCTGCTGGAACATCCGCTCACGTCTTCACAGTGGAAACGCCCTGGGGTACGACTCGACCCGCACACCCGAGAAGCGGCCACTTGGGTACTGACTCGGGATGATCGCTACCTAAACCGTGTGATCGTGCCGACACGAAGAGCCCCTCTGCCTGACTGGGTCATCGACCAGCGCAGGCAGCTGGGAGAGAACATCGCCCGCTACCGCAAGGAAGCGGGCTTATCGCAAGACCAGCTAGCCGACCACATCGGAAAGGAACGCCGCAGCGTCCAGCGCTACGAGCGAGGAGAACGAGATCCCACCTTCTCCGACCTGGTCCTCATCGCCCACGAGCTCCACATTCAGCTCCCCGACCTGCTAGTACCCAAGAAAGCCCCGGCCGGAAGCTAGCCGGCCGGGGCAGCACCCTGCTCGCCCATGGTCCGCCGTGACCACGGGCGAGCAGGAGATCAAGCGCGGCGCAGGCGCCGCTGCAACGGAGACGCCATCCGCTGCTCTTTCGCCTCGGCGCAGTCCGCGGGCGTCACATGCCAGTACAGCGTGGGCCGGGCGCCGGACACCGACTCCGGCGTGTCCTCGAGGGCCTCGCCGACGATGGGATACCCGCAGCGGTGGCATCGCTTCACCGTGTCGTCCCCTCGTGGCAGGGGCAGAAGCAGGACCGGGGCAGCACTTCCACCCCGTCGGCCATTACAGGCCCGGGCGAGCAGTACTGGTGCCCATAGTCGAGCTGGCAGTACCCCGACGTCTTGGCGCCTGTACGGGCCTGCGGCGGCCGGGTAGTGTCGGCCATGACGAGACCTCCCGAGGGTGTCGTCCGTACCCCCGGACCGGTCGCACGGTCGCGGGGGTCTGTCGTGTAGCTCACAGTACACGCGCTGTTATAGGTGTCATAGGGGGGATGGGTGGACTAGGTGGTCTGATGTCGCCTAGACGACGTGGCGGTCCTACCGTCCCCGGCATGGACTGGATGCCGGATATCCCCAGGTGGCGGCAGGTGTACGCGCTCCTGGAGGAGCGGATCGACGACGGAACGTACCCGCCCGGTACCCGTCTGCCGTCGGTGCACGAGATCATCCAGGAGACCGGCATCAGCCGGGTGACCGCGACCCGCGTCCTGAAGGAGCTGCGGGCCGCGGGCTTGGCGTACATGGAACCCGGGATCGGCACGTTCGTGGCCCGGCTGCCCGAGCCTCCGGCCTAGCGTCAGCTGCTGGGCTTGCCGAATCTGGCCCGATCGGGGTCGCCCTGGAACCGCGCGGCCACCCCGTGGAGCAGCGTCAGCGTGGCAGCCGAACCAGCGACCGTGAGGGCCGTGCCCCAGTCGAAGGTGAGCACGTCGAACGGTTCCGCCGCTGCGGCCAGGGCCGCCAGCGTCAGGGCGAACGCGCCGACGACGGTGTACGCGAGGTCGAACAAGTACTTCTTCATGATCAAAACCTGTTCATTCGAAGGAACGTGATGGACCGGCGCCCGAAGGTGGCCGACGCGGCGCCCGAAGAACGGCCGACGACAGCACGCAGGGAAATTCCGTTACCCCCCGAGACGCCTGGATTGGGAATTCGGACGAGAGCAGAAACGTCGATCATTCGAGTGGTGTCGGCCGTGAAGGTGACGTCATGGGTCGTGTCCCGGGCGATGACCCCTCCGGTCCAGTCGACGAGCTCCACGCCCAACATGTCGATACCCGACCCGGACGTCGTGCTCTGCAGCTGTACCTGCGCCATGACCTGGTAGATGCCGAAGCGGTTGGCATGCAGCAACGTCGTGTTCACGCCGGTTACCGGCTGGAACGCCGGCTCGCTGGGGGTGAGAGTGATGTCCAGTGGATGGCGGATCAGCGTGTTGAAGTCCGTGAGCTGCCACGTGAGCAAGCCGCTCGTGGCCGTTCCTGGCACGACGTTGCTGATGGTGCCCACGAATTGAGCCATGGCCCTGGGGCCGGCAATCCCATCGACGAACTTGACGTCGGTGTCTACGGCTGTGGCGAAGCGTTCGATGTCCCCGGGAATGTCGGTCGGGTCACCGGCGGCCGGATAGGGGTAGCCGCGGGGAGTACTCGGCATTAGTTGCTCACCTTCGTGGCCGTGAAGGATCCGGATACGGCATTGATGGAGCCGCCCGAGTTCTGCCGGACAAAAACCGTGAGGTTGTCGGGCACTGACGTGGTGCGGTGCAGCACGGTCCACGACAGGTTGGTGTTCTTGTCGTTGTCGAGGGCCTTGCTCACTCCGACGGGATTCGGGGATGCGCCAGCCGAAGACGTGAGAATGACAGCTACGCTGCCGGCCGCCGCTGGGGCCATGTTCACGTGTCCGGACAGAAGGTAGGTTCCTGCCGTCTGGAGCTGGATACGGGTGTTGTCGACGGCCAGGTTGGCCATGTTGTTGGTGTCGAAGTCCTCTGTTCCCCAGGTGATCGTCGTGTTCGTGTTGTTGGCTACGGCCTGTGAAACCGACTTGGACAGCCGCACACTGGGCTCTTCGAAGGCGGAAACAATTCCCGTCGCAACCGCCGTGACGTCCGTGTCCACGTTCGTGGCCAGCGTCTGAAGCTGAGCCGGGAAGTTGTTGGCTGCGGCGTATGTCGGATACGTGTAGCCCCGGGCTGTGGTCCCCATTAGCTTCTCCTTGCGACAACGGCGTCCCAGCGAATGACCTGGGAGTCCTGGGTGGTGGAGCGCAGCGCAACCCGCATGAAGCCTGTTACGGGCGCCGTGACAGTTCCCCCGAGCGTTGTGTACGGGGGCGCCTGCACGATGTCCGTGGCGGTCGAGACGACCGTGTCGGGCGACGACGTCGTCGGGTAGAGGTTCGTGTCGTTGGCGAACCACAAGGCGACCACGGCCGCGTCCGCGCCCTGCACGTCACCCGGCTGATAGTCGCCACCCGCGAAGGCGGACAAGGCGAACTGATCGCCGGTCGTGACCTGGATCGGGTTCGAGTAGAGGTACGACGTCGTGCCCACCGCCACGCCAGAGACCCGTGCCACCTGGTCGCCATCCGGAGCCCCTGCGGTCGTCTCCGTGGTGATGACGGCCGTGCTACTGGTGTTGGCCTGGAACCAGCCCGTAGGGAACGTGCCCGGAGCCGAGTTCTCGAACGACGGGTTGGTGATCAGGTTGTCGCCGACGCCGGCCAGCACGCCGAGGACGAGCCAGGACGCGTCAGTACGCAGGACCGCGACAAGGGCTCCGACAGTCAGCGTCGTGCCCTTCAGGTAGGCGGCGGTGAAGGTCGATCCGCCGACCGACACGACCGCCTGATTGGTCGTGAACGACGACACGGTCCCGGTGCGTACCTGGGACCACGGTCCGCCCTTGGCGGCGGCCAGGATGTTCGTCATGTTGGTCATGAGGCCAGCACCTTCAGCGCCCACAGGAACTCGCGATGGGTCCAGCTCGTGCCGGCCGCAGCGTTGTGGGTGACCTCCATGCCCAGCACCTGGCCAGCCGTCAGCTGGAGCAGGACAGTTCCGTACGGATGCTGGCCGGTGGTGTTGTAGACGCCAGCCTGATCGGTCCACGACGAGACGGCCATCCCGTCCACGGTGAACCGCAGGCGGGTGTTCATGGCGGTAGCAGACGTGGTGGTGGCATATCCGCCGATCAGCCACCAGGCTGCCTCGTTCACCACAATGTTGAAGGACCCGTTGACCAGGCCTCCCTGGTCGAACTGCGTGGAGTTGAACACGGCCGTGACGAGAACGTCCGTGGCGGCGACATCGGCGGTCTGCGATACGCGGGCGTGCTGCGGGGCGATGAGCTGTGTCTGGGCCCTGGCGGCAATGTCACCGACTGTGTCGTCGATAGCCCAGGCCAGCGTCCCCAGCTGTCCGATAAGCGCGGCGTCCTCCGCCAGCGGCGGATCGCACTCCGGATAGGGCCAGCCGTAATTCAGCGTCGTGTCCATGTCGTCCCCTTACTGCGCCGGGATCCCGGCACGGCACTGCACCTGCATCACTGTCTGGTTGTCCAGCGGGTACGTCACCTGATCCACGATCTGCGTGGCCGTCCGCCCCCGGTAGCCCAAGCTCACCGTGTCTCCCGGCTCGAGCGTCATGTCGGGAACCATCTCCACGGTCCACTGCTCCCGAAGCGCCCCCGAGGCCTGCAACTGCGTCTGCGCCATCGTCTGCGCCTGCGTCACCGTCAGCGGCGTCTGCACCTTGATGACCTGCGACACCCGCCCGTACCGGCCGCCGAAGAACAGCGGATCCGTAGGAGAAGTGACACGGGCTGGCATCCTGACCGGGTCGGTGCCGTCCTGCCTCTCCGAGACCACGACCACCGAGTTGTAGGCGCCGGCACGGGAGCGGGCGATCGTGGCCGAGGTGACCACTCCTTGGGGCCCGTCGGCGTAGGTGGCGGCCACGGTTCCTTCGGTGTAGCTGAAGTCCCGGACAACGAAGGTGCCGTCGCCCAGCGCGTACCAGCGGCCACCGACCGACTGGGCCAGGTCGTCAAGGGCCTGCCCGCGGTCGTCGTCCCACGTCAGCACCGGCGTCGGGGTATCGGTTACCGTGTCGGTGCCGAATTCTGCCTGGGGCAGGGCCTCGAGGATCAGGCTGCGTAGCTCGGCCAGAGTTGTGGCGGACGACGTCGTCCGTGGCTGCTCGAACCCGAAACCGATCACGTCCTGCGCCAGGTCGTAGCAGGAGAAGGACACGGACCCTTCCGGGTTACGCCTGACCGTGTCGACCCGGCCCGTGAACACTGGGAACAGCTCGGTCAGGCCGTTGCCGTAGTCGATCCCGGCCCGGATGTGCACCACAGCGAACTCCGGGGACAACGCGTCGTCGGCAGTAGCGGGGTACCAGGAATCGTCCAGGGTGAAGGACGCCGACCGGGTCACGCGCTGCGTCAGCGAAGCCTGTACCTCACCGTCGAAGGGCACCAGTCCGGAGGCGCGCACGACGCCGTCGATGTCGGTGACGTCAACGGTAAACGCCCGCTTGTGGGGGCCCCGGAGGATCTGCCGGTACAGCGGTGTGGCGGTGAGCATGCGACTCCTTACGGGCACACAGTGGTGCCGGCTGCGACTTCTGCCCAGGTGTCGCCAGTGGCAGTGAGGGCGGCGTAGGTGGGGAAGGCCTCGGCAACAGCGCACCACGTAGCGCAGGCGGCGCCTTGCTGCATGCCGGTCGGCCGGTCCACCAGGGTGTAGGGAATGGTCCAAATCCGGTGCGGAAGCCGTTGGTCGACGCTCTCGGAGAGGTAGTCGTCGGCCACGTCGCCGGGCTGGATGAACGCGTCCGCATGGCCGTACTCGGCCGGCGCCCGCAGGTAGAGCGGCCCGCCGGCAGTGAGCAGTTCGTACATCCTTTGGGCCGCGTCGAGTGTCTTGGTCAGTACGGTGGCGGAACCGTCGAGGTTCTTGCGACGGGCCCAAACGTCAGCTGGTGTCTCCGAGTCGAGCCGGTCGAAGAGCCCAACGTCAGCTCTGCGGGTGCGGCCTCCGAAGCGGGACCACACGAACTCGATTCCGCCGGGTGCGCAGGCCTGCGTGGTGAGCTGTTCGGCCGTGTCGCAGAACCCGAACTCGATGTCTGCCCAAGGCCGCAGAGGATCCGACAGGACGACGTTCCCTGAGGACGCCAGGGAGAAGGGTCCGAGGATGGTCGCGAAAACGGAGCCGTCGGTGTCCTGGATGCGGTACCAGACAGAGGTGTCGAACGGTGCCGTGTTGTCGTAGAAGAAGCCGTCTCCGTCGACCAGCGTGGTAGTCCCCACCGTGGTCCACGGGCCGGTAGCCGAAAGGCCGCGCTGCACGAAGACCTGATCGGCCCCGAAGACAGCGAAGTTGATGGGCACGAGAATGTGGGTGGCCATCAGATGCGTACCCCCTGGGCAAGAGTTCGGTCACGCTGGTCGACCAAGGACTTGAACTGATCGTTCACGATCTGCTTGATCAACTGGTTACCGATGTAGACGTTGAGTACCGAAGTGCCCTTACCGGTGAAGGTCGGCATGGCGTCTCGGGCGACGCTGGAGAATCCCCTGCTGGGGTTGAATGTTTTCTCCACGATTTTGGCCATGGCTTCGGAGGTTTCGGCCAGTACCTTCCTTTTGTCCAGCATGCCTGCGACCAGGCCCTCAACCACGTTTTTGCCCAGCTCGCGCGTTACGCGGGACGGGGAATGGATGTCGAGCGCGCTGGAGATGGTGGACGAGATCGAATCCGCAATGCTCTGGGCGGTGCTGATGAGGCCGCCCAGCTGGGAGAGAAGGCCCCCGGTGAGTCCGTTGATGATGTCGACGCCGATCGAGAACATGCGGCCCGGCAGATCGGCCAGCGCCTGAGCTGCCTGATCCCGCAGATCCCGGAAGTTCTGCACCACCTCGTCCACCTTGCGCTGGACGGCCATAACGAACTGGACCTCCAGGTTCTGCACGAACTGCTGGATCGACGCCATGGCGTTGACCATGGCCTGATTGATCTGGTTCCGCAGCTCCAGGAACGCTGCTACCGCAGCATCCTTGAAGCCCTGCGTGATGGCCTGCGACTTGATGACTGCGGACTGGTAGTCCCCGTTGAAGAGGTCCGTTACGACCTGAAGGGCTGGCACGACAAACTCGGTCAGCACGGTGGCGACACCCTTCAGTGCCGTCTCCGCCAGGAAAAGCAGAACGTCAATGAGAGGCTGAATCGGCGGCAGGAGCTTGTCGACGATAGCGATCGACGTGTCGATGAACGCCTGAAGGACGGGAGCGGCAGCCTCCAGTACCTGGCCGAGCGCCTCCCCGAGCTGAATGAGGGTCGGCTGCAACTCCAACAGGATCTCGGTCAACTTGGGGAAAACGGCCTGGTAGAGCGAGACGAAGGGGGTCATGAACGCTGTCACGATCGGGCCGAGGCTCTCCAGGATCGGCTTCAGGACAGCACCGATGGTGTCGGCCAGTACCTGCACGAAAGGCGCGACCGCCTCGAAGGCGGTGCCGAGGGCATCAAAGAGCGGGATCAGGATCGGCAGGATCGCCGAGATCAACGTCCCGAGAAGGTCGATCAGCGGGGTGAAGACCGGGACGAGCTTCCCGATGGCCGTGGCGAGCGATTCAAGGACCGGCCCGAGAGCAGTGATGACCTTGCTCAGTGCGCCGCCGAGCGACTGGACGAGCAGCTGAACCGGCTTAGCCAGTGCCTCCAGGATCGGCCCGAGCGCTTGAAGAGCCTGTGACAGCAGCGGCAGTACCGTGGCCGTAACGACCCGGGCCGTGTCCGACAGGGCGCGCAGGCCCTGCTGGAAGCCCTTCGTGGCGGTGACGTCCTCAAACGCCTGGGAGACCTGCTCCAGGATGTCGAACAGGCCCTGCCCGTTCTGCTCAATCCCGTTGATGATGTTCCGGAAGCCGGCTCCGAAGTTCCCCAGAGACCGTCCCAGCTGGCCTATCGTTGCGACCGCCTGGTCGATGGCCTTCTCCAGCTCCCCCGACTTGAAGGCGCGCTCGAGCTTGTTCTGGATGTTCAGCGACACCTTGTCGACGGCGGTCGCGATGCGGTTCAGCGCCGGCGACGAGGCGGCAGCGAGGAAGCTGAACGACTTCACGGCACGGGCGGGCACCTTCTCCAGGGTCTCCAGGGCCGTGTTCGCGCCCGTGAGCGCCTGCCCGAGGACCCCTTCCTTGCCCATCTGTACAGCAGCCGCAGCGGCGCCCCGCGCCATGGCATTCAGCGAGTCCGCGCTGCGGTTCAGCGCCGGCGTGATGACCGGACCAAGCGTGTCCCCAAGCGACTTCAGGTCCGTGCTGAGCCCCGCGAACACCCTGTTCTGGACCTCCTGCTGGATGTCCTGGAGCTGGCCGCGCATGGATACGAGCTGCTGGACGAACTTCTGCGCCTCCGGGGCAAGCCCCTCGATCTCCTTGGCCAGATCCTCCGGCTTGACCTTCGGGTCGAACGCGTCCTGGATGGCGTCCGAGACGCCGACCATCGCCAGCTTGAGCGTGTTCGTGGCCAGCTGGATCGTCAGGATCCCGGACGTGGCGACAGCTGCGGCAGGGCCGACCTGCTCCACGGCGGCGGCCACGGCGGCGAGCGCGTTGACGGCCTGGCCACCGGCCACCGTGATACCTGCCAGAGCTGTACCGAACATTCCGAGCGCCCGGCCGCCCCGAAGGTTCAGGTTCCGCGTCGAGCCCTCGAGCCCGTCGATCTGCTCTCGGAAGTGCCTGATTCGCTCCTCGTCCAGCTCCACCTGTAGCTGGATCTCCTGGCTCCGCTCGACGTCCTGCACGATGAACTGCACATCGCGCGTGATGTCTCGGAGGGAATCGGCAAGGTCCAGGTTCGCCGAGAGCGACAGGGGATCGACGCCAGCGTTCACGTCGCGGACGACGACGTCGACGTCCTCGCGCAAGTTGGTGAGCGACTGCCGCAGGTCGAGTGCCGCATCGACGTCGATCGTCGGGTCCGTGCGGTCGACAGCAGCGATCGCCTGGTCGAGCTGGGCCGTCATCGTGTCGACTGCCTGAGCCACGCCCAGCGACGCCTGGACGTCGATCTCGTCGGCACCCGCCTCCAGGGCGTCGATGATGTGCGTCAGCTGCCGTTCGAGATCCGGAAGCGCCCCTGCGGCGTTGACGACGAGGTCGACCTCAGCCTGATTGGCCATCGCTACCTTCCACTCCATCCGGCCAGGGCCTGCTCTACGGCCTCGGGGTCATCGCCTCCGCTGTCACCCCAGGCGTCCTCGTAGCCCTTGGGCGGTAGGGAGAGCTGGAAGTCAAAGCGGAGGCGTTCCTTCTCGTCGGCGTTCCGCGTGTACAGGGCATAGGTGGCGGCGCACCACTCGTAGGCAGATCGCTGCCACGGGTCGACGCCGGCCAGGGTGAGGTGGCCGAGGGCGTCGGGCTGGGTGGACATGAGGAGGAGGCGTTGGCCTTCCCACCAGCGGCGTCCGGTCACGGCCTCCAGCACGTTATGCGCGGCAGCGACAACGTTGTCAGGTGTCACGGTGCCGTCGACGAGCATCCGGCCGATGGCGGACCGGTCCTCCTCCGACAGGAGGCGAATCACGTCCATCTCCGCGTGCACGGTGGTCCATTCCGCAGCAGGACGCCATGCCAACTCGAAGCCCTGGCCTCCGATCACTATCGGAACCGGCCCTCGCGCAAGAGGAGACAGATCACTCCGCATCTGCGGCGGCTACCTGCTTTCCGGTCACGAGCTTCACGAGATCGCCCACCGCTCCCATCAGGTGCTCGACGGTCACCTCGCCGTTGACGAACCGCTTCATGATCTGGGCCCACGTCACCGGTCCGGCCGCCGAGGCCAGCCACTTCGTGACCGCCTCCATGGTGAGGAGACCGCCGGCGTTCATGTGGTTGACCAGGACCATGCGCTCCAGGAGCTCGGGGTCGGGCTCGCCGAACTCGTACTCTTTGTCGGCGATCGTCAGCTTGTAAGTGGTGTTCTCGATCGTCTTGTCGTCGTCCATAGCAACAGCCTATCGCTGGGTGATGCTGTATCCACGTGCGCGCGCGACATCAGCGAGAGCGCGGTCGAGGAACGGGTGGGCACGCGTGCCCGGGTGGTGCACGACTTTGGCGTACACGGTCCGGCCGCCGACCTTGAACTTCAGGGCCTTCGCTCGACGTGGCCGGATCACGTGCGGCCGAGTGCCGTCGTTGACCATCGGGGCGTACTCGACATCGGAGCCGACCGTCCACCGCTGCCGGAGGCCCAGGATCGACCGGCGCTCCACCCGGATCGACGCCCGGAGTCGGCCCGTGTCCACGGGGGCCAGCACCTTCGCCCGCGCCACGACTTGCCGGGCAGCGATCTCGCCCTCACTCCGACTCGTCGCCCGGAACGTCCGGTTCAGCGCTGCCCGGTCGAGCCTGAGTCTCGCCACCCGCAATCACCTCCATCAGCCCCAGCTCAATCCAGCCCAGCACCGGGCCTTCCAGGGGGCCTTCGTGCTCCTCGCCCTGGCGGAACCCATCGAAGCTGGTCCGCACCCGCAGACGGGCCGTAGGGGTCTTCTTCGTGGCCATCAGCAGCACGCCTCCATCTGGATGTTCACGGTCATGCGGCCACCGATGCAGTTCGCATCCGGGCCGACGGGTTCGTACGCGCCGACCACTACGGTGCCGATCCGCAGGCTGTCGGTGGGATCGTTGAAGGCGCAGCAGACGGCCTTCTCCATGGCGCCTTGGTCGGCGTCCAGCTTCAGTGCGGCCTCGTCCCACTGGGCGGCGGTGATGATCTGGTCAGCGGCCGGAGTGGGAATGCATCGGTACACGCCGAGCTCGAGCGTCAGGATCCGCTCGGCGGAGAAGCAGCCGGACTGTACGAGCGGGTCGCGAAGGTCGCGGGCGCCTGAGATGTTGGCGATCCGGACGTAGCCGAGGCCGGCGCAGCATTCGTCGCCCATCGTGGAGGCGAGGGGGATGACCTGCTCGCCCGCGCGCAGCATCACCCGATCCGAGGAGACAGGCCACGGATGCGGCGCCTGCAAAGCGTTCTCCAGGCAGCCGAGGAGGATCTGCGCGAGCTCGAGCGCCTTCGTCATGAGAACCGTCCCCTGTACGTGTCCACTGAAGCCACGCGCGATCGCTGGGCGCGGCGCGCGGGGTTTACGGACCTGATCCACAGGTCCACGTTCGGCAGTCCCGTCAGGCCGTCCTCGGCGACCGTGGTCGGGTCGACGACCTCAATGTCCACGCCGTTACGGGACAGGGACGCCATCTGCTGCGGCAGCGCACAGTCGGCACCCGTGCAGGCCTTAGCGATCTCGCATGCGTACTCGCCCGCCGCGATCTGCCCAGCCAGCGGGAGCGGCCGACCGGGCTGGTAGACGATCGTGAACGCCCCTACCTCGTCCGGCCCCAGGGACATGTCCTGGCACTGCGGCCAGCACTCCCCGTCGATGCGGACCAGCCGCGGAATGCCGCGCCAGGAGTCGAGCCGGTACGCCGTCGGGTCCAGCTCGGCGCCGTCGACAGTGACCGAAGCGACTGAAGCCACGGATGTCGGGAACGGAACCTCGCACGCCGCGGCACAGGAGCAGCCGCCCGAGCAACCGCAGTTCCGCCACACGCCAGCGTCCACGTACGGCAGCATCCACGGGCCGCCGCCAGCGGACACCCCGGGGGTTCCAACGGGCCACGACATGTAGCCCGGACCGGACCCGCACTTCGGGCCGCACGGCCGGTAGTTCACAGGGCACTGGGCGAACTGGCGGCCTGTGAGCGCGTAGAGGATCGACGTGGCGAACGTCGTCGCACGCGTGCGGACTTCCTCCGGGTAGGTGTCCCAGTCGGGGCAGCAGGTTGTGTCGATGGGCCACTCGCAGGGGCCCGGGGTGTAAAGGGCAGTAGTCATCCTCGGTCCCTACGGAGAGTGGGTTCCTGGCCGGGAGCCGTCGGCCAGGAACCCGGCTCGGTTACGGAACGGGAAGCACCGTCGCGCCACACACGGCCGTCGGCAGCGGCGCCGACGTCGTGATCGACCGCAGCACCTCCGTGTCCCCGATCGGCGTCGTCAGCGCCGTCAGAGTCGCCGGCGTCACCGCGTCCCGGAGGACGTCGTCGTACGGGCCGACACCCCAGGACCCACCCGTCACAGCCCGCGCCGTCCACGTGGCGGTGATGCCGTCGTTCTGCGCCGGCAGCCACTCGCCCCACTGGGCGTCCCGGACCCAGGGAAGCAGCCAGTACTGGTACTTCGTGTTCCCGGCCGGGTCACAGGACTGGCCAGCGATCCCAGACCAGATCTCCAGGCCGAAGTTCGCGCTGCCCGTGACGTCGGTGTCGATGGACCAGCCGACCATGTTCGGGGTGGCGGCGTTGTCGAGGACGAGCGGGTCGCCGGTGATCAGGTTGATCATCGTCGGATCCCACGTGCACACGTTCAGCGAGATGTCGATCCAACGGAGCGACACGGCCGACCGGTCAGAGATGCACTCGTCGCCGTTGGCGTTGAGGATCGAGATCTCCTGCGCGTCGGCATAGTTCGGGGTGAAAGTTCCCGTCACGAGCGCCTCGGCAGTCAGGGTCGAGTTCGCCCCGTTCACCACCGCCCCACACTCGTTCAGCTTCGTGATGCGCACCCTCTTGCCGCGCGACAGCCGAACACACTCGACAGCCATTACTCGTCACCCTCTTCCTTCTTCGCGCGGCGCCGCGGCTTCGGGCGCGTGCTCTCGTTGTAGCGATCGGCCAGGTACGGCGGAACGAGGAACTCGCTGCCGTTCCCGTCAGTGCGGACGTCCGCGGGGCTGTCCGCCAGCGCGAGTAGCGCCACCGCTGTCGCCTCCACTTCACCGGCAGCCGGTACGACGACTGCCCAGTCCTTCATCCTGCTCATGCCGGCACCGCCAAAGTTGCGGCCGTCGCGGGAGCCGCGATCGGCACCTGTACGGCGAACACCTCGGGGCATGCCCACGCTGCGGCGTAGACGCGCTCCGAGACCACGTCCCACTGATTGAGGGTGCGGTCCATGGCGCGCCGCGGGTCGGGCTGAGGGATCTGGTCGTCAGTGGACCGCCACACGGTCGTGTACGCGGTCATGAACGCCCACACGAAGCCCGCTGCGGGCGCAACGTCGGCAGGGCCGTTGATGCCGTACCCGTCGCCCAGGGAGACCGCAGAGCCCTTGCGCGTGCGCAGGACACCGGCCTCCGGGTTGAGGAACCCCGCGTACTCCAGGGCGCCTTCTGCCTGCGTGTTGACGTGGATGGTGCCGACGTACCCCGTCATCTGGTAGAACGCGTTCTCCAGGGCGGAGATCGCGGCCCCAGCACCGGGCGCCAGGGGAGTGACGATCGTTGTTCCGGCGTTGTTGACCAGGTTGAGGACGTCCGGCTGAGTGGCAATCCCGTTCCACAGCACGTCTTCGACGCGACGCTGCTCAGCAGCCGTCAAGCGACCTTGAGCAGCGGACCTGATCTCCTCGGCGGTCCGGCCGACCGTGCCGCAGCGCAGCCGAGTCTCCAGCCAGTAAGGGTCCGTGCCCATGAGCTCGGTGCCCTCGTTCGGCGTCTTGACCGGAGAGTCGACGCCACACTCCTGGTTGTACAGCTCGGTGAACTCGCCGCAGTGATCGGCGTAGAACTGCAAGCCGTTGCCCAGCATCCGGTCGGACATGGGCACGACCGCAGCTGCGCTGAACAGGCCGTAGCGGACGCGCTGCGTGGGCGGCGGCGCAATCAGCTCACGGTTGGGCTGAAGTACTGCCATGGTCCCTCCTTCCTTGCTCCTGGGGGCGCCCCCGCCACAGGGACGACGAGCGGGGGCGCCGGATCAGGGGAGGGTTACGGGGTGTCGTCGGTGCAGTTGATCGCCGCGGCGCCCGTCAGACCGCCGACGCAGCCGGTGACCGTGTAGAGGCGCTGGCCGGGGCACGGGTAGATGGGCGCGAAGCCCTCCTCCGCGAACAGGCTCGTGAACTCGTTCTGCGCGAGCGACGCCGCGTCGTAGACGTTGGTCAGGGTGACCACGTCCTGACGGGCCACCGCGACCGATCCGGCCGGCCACGCGAGGAAGCTGACGCTGGACGGCAGGGCGGTCATGAACGGGGTGGCCGCGTCGCCACCGGGGTACGTGGCGTTGAGGGCGCCGCCGGTGATGAGGCCGTCCTGCCAGCCGCGGACGAACTGGATGCGCACGCCGCGGACCGAGAACATCGAGGCGATCTCGGAGTCGGAGACCTGGAGCAGGTTCACGCCGTTGCGGCGGGAGAGGTCGGCCCGGATCTGCGGGAGGACCCAGTGCGGCAGGGCGATCTCCACGGTGGCGTTCCACGCCATGTGGAAGCGGTAGCGGATGTCCTCGGCCGCAAGCTCGGCGGCGGCCAGGAGGGAGGACGTGAAGCTGTCGCCATCCGGGTCGGGGCTGGCGAACGTGGTGGCCGCACCGGCGCGGGTGAGGAGGTCGGCGATGATGAGCCGGTTCATCTCCGCCTCGTGGGCGGCGAGGAGGCCGTCCTGCCAGGCGTTGACGACCTCGGGGAAGCCCGCGGCCTGGAGGAAGCTGACGCGGATGCAGAGCGCCATGACGTCCAGGCGCCGGTTCTCGAACGTCGGGCAGGGGATCTCCGAGCAGGTCTTCGCGGTGTCGGCGATGACCTGCGCCTCGGTGAGGAAGTTCGAGCCGCCGCCGGCCGCGACTGCGTTCGCGTAGATGTCGGGGAAGATCGGCTCGTCGGTGTAGTTGATGCCACCGCGGGTGACCGTGACGGTCGGCAGGTCGAGGGTGCCGACGCCAGCGGACCAGTTCCGGCAGAGGTCGTAGTCGTTCTGGGACGGGGCGCACCAGCCGGCGGCGGCCGTCAGGGACGAGGCGCCGGTGTCGATGGAGTGCTGCCAGGCCTTGGCGAGGGAGCCGCCGTAGAGGCGCTTCTCGTCGCGGGCGTGGCGGAGGATGCCCATGGTCTCGTTGCCGTCGAGGGTGTCGATGACGAGTGCGTCGTCTCGCTTGCGGCGGAACTGGGCGATGGCCTGCCGGGTTCCGGGCGCGCCCTTGGACCCGAACGACTGGGCGTTCTGGATGAGGGCGTTGGAGATCTCGGTGACGCCGCTGAACGCGTCGCCGGCGTTCTTGCGGACGAAGCCGGCGGCGGAGGGGAGGACGTGGGCGGTGATGGTGGTGCCGTTGTCCTTGGGCGCCGGGACCTGGGGGAGGGTGGTCTGGGCAGCCATCTGGGAGACGGACGGAACCGCAGCGGTAACGGCGGCCTGAACTGCCTCTGTCACGTTGATGTCGCTGCCGATTTCGACCTTGATCTCCGGCGTGGTCTGGGGGATGACCTGTGCCGGGATGGTGAGCTCGGGCGCGGCGGCGAACGCGTCGCGGGCGGCCTGCGTGGCCTCGGCGCGGGTCTTGCGCTCGGCGATCGCGGCGGACAGCTCCTGGAGCTGCGTGGCAAGGCCGGAGAGCTCGGTCGGGTCGGCGTCCGTCTGGGCGGACAGTTCGGCTCCGGCGGTGCGGACGCGCCCGTACTCGGCGAGCAGCTGCTCGTCGGTAGCGTCGGCGATGTTGAAGGTGACCGGCTCGGGGGTCTCGGGGGTCTGCTCGTCTGCCATGACGGTGGTCTCCTTCCGGTCGGCAGAACGACATGTGTCTCTCGTCTGCGTCGACCGGCCCACCGCCAGCGTCGAAGCTAGGTGCAGGGTACCGCGAACCGGGCGCCTTGTAATAGGCGCCCGGCCTGCGGCGTGTTACTTCGCGCGGGGGATCGCCTTGTACGTGATGGTCTGCGTGGCCTTAGCCCGGATCTGTCGGACGCGAACGAGGCCACCGTCCTCGTGCTTGACGACCTCGGTGGTGCCGTCCTTGTAAGTCAGCTGATAGTCGATGAGGGTCCTACTGCCTCCGCAGCCGCACTTGCCCATGTCAGTCCTCCGTCGTCGCTGCGGCCCAGGCCCACCGGGCACGAGCCTGTTCTGTCTCGTTAACCTGCATGTTTCCCGGCGCCGGGAAGGCCCCCTGCTGGGGCGTGATGCCGAACGAGCCGATCAGGGCCCGCTGCGCACCCGCCGCGAAGTGCACCCGCGCACGCGGTACCGGGAAGCCAGGCGTGTTCACCGAGCAGACGCCGATCAGCTCCAACGCCCCGCCCACACGCCGCCAGTCACCAGAGACGGGTGACGACCGGAACACGTCCAGCGCCTCAGCCGTGGCCCCGGGGAGCAGCCAGCCGGCCACCCAGATGCCGTGTTCGTCCTCGCCTGCGACGACGCGGGCAACGGCGGCGGACGGGTCGTCGTAGTGCTCCTGCGCGGCGCGGAACGCGAGCTGCGCGTCAGCGTGCCGGGGCCCGGCGACGAGCGTTCCGACGGGCAGGACGGCGCCGTCGCTGGTGCGCTGCTCGGCAACGTGGAAGTACGTGTACCCGGTTGGCGAGCTCGGCGGGGTGACGCATCCGGGCAGGCCGACGTGGCAGGTGTCCCACCCTGCGATGTGCCCGAAGACGCGGCCCGTGTCGGTGACCGTGAGGGGCGTCAGGCGGTCGACGTCGGGGCGCTGGAACCAGTCGGCCGGGGGGAGCTGCTCGGGTCCGGCAGAGGCCCACAGGGCGTCCTCGTAGACGGCCTCCGGCGCATCCACCGGTTCGGCAGGGAGCGGGTCGAGGGTGAGGGACACGTCAGCGAATGCCGGGATGCTGACCAGCGTCGCGCCCGCGATCCTCCAGCGGGTGATGACGAGCTGCTCGTTCTCACCCATCACGTACTCGATGTCATCGAGGTCGACGGACGGGCCGACGACACCGGCCTCCAGCTGCTCCGTGACCGAGTAGGGGATGTCCTCCAGCATGCTGCCGGTGGCGGTGACCATGCCGTCCGCGATCCGCAGCGTCTCGATCCGGCCCACGATCCGGCTGCCGCCGTGGCCGTCGTCCGAGAGTTCCTGCCACATGAGCGGGAGCGGCAGGTCGCGGGACGAGCCGCCTACCGGGTCGATGATGCGGCCGTCGCCGGTGGGCACACCCAGCCGGGCCAGCACCGCACTCCACGTCCTAGCCATCAGAGTCCTCCTCCAATTCGGGGAACGCGAGGGACAGCGTCACCTCGGCGGGCCCGGTCTCCTCCACCACGACGGGGATGAAGCCGCCGTCCATCTCGAACCAGTTCTCGTGGGTCATGGTTCCTGCCTGTCTGTCCAGTCGATCTCTTCGCCGAGTACTACCGGGATCATTGAGCACCGGCAGTTGATGACCTCCCCGGCCGGGCCAGTCGGGTCGCCGGGGTAGAGCAGCTGCGCGCCCCCGACCCGGAACGGCTCAGACAGCAGCGTGCGTTGCTTGTCCGCCTCCCGGTGCGTGTCCCGCGTGCGCGGGTCCGCCGTGGCGATCCACTGCTTGAACGGCGCCGGATCTCCCCGCTGCTCCGCCTCCAGCTGCGCGGACCGAAACACCCCGGCGTTCACGGCCGCGAGCGTCTCCGTCCGCGCCACCGTCACCGCCCGGTTCGGCCACCGCTCCGACCCCGTCGCCGTCAGCACCGCCGACACCCGAGCCACGATGTCCGGGATCGACTCCTGCTCCCGAATCCCGCGCTCCAGCTCGGCGACGATCAGGCCGTACACCTCGTCTGGCAGCCTGACCAAGCGGTTGCCGGCCTCGTTCAGGTACGTCGACACCCACGTGTCCGCCGCCGGCACCCCAGGTCGGCGCACCCGCCGTGCCGCCTGCTGCAGGATCCCGGACACAACCGGCATGACCTCGACGTCGACCTGCTCCGTCCAGAACCCCTGATGGTCCGACACGCGGGCGGGGTCGACGGTGTCGCCTCGGACCACGGCAGGCCGAACGCGGTCGAGCCAGCGCGTCAAGGAGCGGAACCAGGTGCGGGCAACCCGCTGCTCGCCCTCGCGGATAAACGCCTCCGCGCGGAGCCTCTGCGGCAGCCCGTCATCGGACGGCAGCGTGGTCACGGAAGGATCCTCCGGAGCTGGAACCGCAGCTCACCTCGGTTGTGCGGCTTTCCTGTGGCAAGCAGGTGGTGCACGTACTCTCGCAGCATGGCGCCGAACCGCTGGCCGTCCATCCTCCATGCGTCCGCAACCTGATCGGCAAACTGGAACGAGTCCTTCATCAGGTCATCGGGACCCTGAGGACGAGAGTGGATCACGGTGTGCAGCTCGTGCTTCGGCGTCGAGACGAACTGACCCCGGTTCTCCCGCGTGAGCAGGCGCCCGCCCGCGCGCGACAGGGCATCGAACACGAGCAGCTCAGCCGCCGCCGTCAGACCGTCCGGTACCGCCTCCGGCTCCGGCTCGGCGTCCTGCGTCGCGGGGAGCGCCCGCTGCTGCCCCTGCGGCGGTTCCGGCGCCTCTTCGGCCGCCGCGGCCTGCGCGGCAGCCAGCTGCGGCATCCCCAACGCCTCTGCGATACCCGGCTCGGACAGGATCGCGGGCGACGAGCTCGTGTACTTCTCCAGCAGTCGGCGTTCCCGCTCCGCCTCATCCGGCATGGCGTCGAGAGGGATCCCGTTCTCCGTCAGCATGTACTCGTCGGAGATCAGGACCCGGTCGTACAAGTCCCGCAGGTTCTCGGTATCGTCGGGGCGCGCCACGATGTTCGTGGTGTCCCAGCCGATTTCGTAGCGGGCCGCCTGCTCCTCGCTCATGCCCATCGCGACAAGCGCGGGCCGGTACCACTGCTCAGTCAGGGCGTCCCCGAGTTCGCGGAGCAGGGGCTCGATGAAGATCTTGTAAGTGCTTTCCTCGACCTGCCACGCCGACCAGTGGTTCGACTCGTCCTGGGACCCAGCAGCCACCGACTTGGGCATGTCGAGAGTCGCGGCCAGCCGGTCAAGAGCCTTGTCGCGGAGGTCGTCCAGACCCTGCACGAACTCGGTAGTCGGCGACACGAATGCGACCGCACCGCCGCTCGCGATCATGTCAGTGGGTGCGTTCAGGCCGAGCGGCACGATCGCCGCAGGCGTCCCGGGCTGCTGCACGGAAGCTTCTGCGGCAGCCAGCACTTCCTCCATGAGGGCCATGGCGCTGGTCTCGTGGTCGCCTCGGGGGAAGTCGAGTTCGTCGGCGAGCAGCATGATCGGAGCCAGAGCGATCCGGGAGTTGAGCTGGGCGGCGATGGTCTGGGAGCAGCGCTCGATCTCGTGACAGATCGGCAGCGCGGGACGGATAGCAGAGTCGGCCTGGATGAAGTCAGCCGGGTGCGGAGCCCAAATACGAAACAAGCGGCTGCGGGCGTCGAGGGGAACGTCGGTGCCCAGCTTCGGATCCCGGTACTCCCAGGACGCGTTCGCCCCAGTGCCCTTCGTCTTCACCTGAGACGGCGGCAGCACGATCCACTCATCCGGCGCCCCCTTCCCGCGGGGGCGGACAATGACCCACGCTTCACCGGGGACCTGCCAGCAGAGAGCGAGGACACGCAAGAGTGTCGCCCGCTTCGCTGCTCCGCCGAGAACCTGCGCCGCAGCCTTCACAGCAGTGGGATCCTCGGAAGGGCCGGTGGGCTTTCCGGTAGCCGGATCCAGCTCAGTCGCGTGGATGTCCGCCTGCGACACAGCGTTCGCAATCCACACGAGCGGCGCCCGGAGTTCGCCGATGACGTCGTAGTAGTACCAGCCCTGCCGCTGCCAGTCCGAGTTGGCGGCCTGCTTGCGCGCCCGGTCCGCGATCTTCACGCCGGGGCCGGCCATGGGCATGGCGGCAGCGGTGATGCTGCGCGGGGTGACGGAGGTGTCCGGCTGCTCAGGGAGCAGCGGCCCGTCCTTGGTGCGCCTGCGGAAGATCGCCATCAGCCCTCGCCCTCCCTGGACGCCAGGTAGCCGGTCACGTACGAGAAGGCGAGCGCAAGCGCCGGCGCCCACGCCCACGGCCACCATCCCGCCCACGCCCCGCCAACGGCCGCGAGCGTGCCCGTGTAGACCGAGACGCACCAGTCGCAGACGACGAGGTAGGCGAGCAGGTGGTCGTCGGGCAGGGCGCGCAGGACGGCTCGCCGCGGGGCGTCGAAGATGCGGTCGCGGGTGATGAGTCGGGTGACGCGGGCGGTGGCCAACGCCATCACCAGCACTGCGAGAAGCGGATACGTTTCCATTTCGATCCCATCATGCCCTTCGAGCGGCCTGTCGTGCCTTCAGTGCCGGGTGCTGTCCTGCGGCGCGCCCCTGACGGCGGGCCGCAACGTGCGGGTTGACGAGCTCCGTGCGAGTGCCGCGGTCCCGCTTCATCTGGTAGGTGATCGCGTGAACTTCGGCGTCGACCCGGTCGGGGGAGTTGGGGGACTCCTCGGGGATCCACGTGGTCAGCTGGTCCTCCAGCTCGGGCAGGGAGCCGACGTGGTGGACGCGGCCCTGCTCGTACAGCATCGCCACCGGCTGTGCCCGCAGCTTCTTCCCCTTCGAGGCGTTGACCCGGCGGATCGGCGGCGGCGTCGTCTCGCCAGGGTGCAGGTCCCGCCACACGCGGCGCAGGACTTCCTCCAGCCAGTCCTTGGGACCGTTGTCCTCGACGACGATGTAGGAGGCGCCGTGCTCCTCCAGCAGCGCGTACGCCGCCCGCGCGGCCTGGTCGGGGGTCCTTTTCGCGGAGGCGTCGGCGAGGACGTAGTGGTGCTGGTCCACGCCCCAGCCCGTGACGACGAGGCCGGTCTCGTCACCTGCGCCAGTACCTGCGGGGTCCATGCCGACGGCCATGGAGATCAGCTCCGGCACGTCGGCCGGCGTCACCCGCGCCCGGTCGATGAGCGCGCGGGCCACGAGAGCGCCCGGAAGATCTTCGAGGACTTCGGCGTCGAGCTCCTGCCGCCCCAACGTGGTGCCCTCATATTTGGCAATGACGGCACGTCGGAAAGTTTCGGCGAGGTTGTCGAGGTTGTCGTATGTCGAGCCGCGGACCACAGCCGTGCGCGGGTCCTTCAGCAGCTGCTTGATCAGTGGCAGGGGCCGCGGGGTGGTCGTGATGCAGATGCGGGGGTGGTCGCCGAGGCGCATGCCCATCTGCGCCATGTCCCACGCGTACTGGAGGTAACGCCAGGCGGCGAGCTCGTCGAACCAGCCGTAGTGATGCTGCGGACCTCTCAACCTGTCCGGCTCGTCGGCGGAGTAGCAGACCTGGATGGCCCCGTTGGGGTAGACGAGGCGCCGCTTGGACGGCTGGTAGTCGGGGCGGAACGTCGCCGGGGCGGACGCGAGGATGCCGGACTCGCCCTCGACGAGGATGTCCCGGGTGTCCGCTGCGGTCGGACCGATGAGCGCCCCACGCTCGAGGTGGCGGGCCTGCTCGATGACCCACTCGGCGCCGGTGCGGGTCTTGCCCCAGCCGCGACCGGCGAGCGCAAGCCACACATCCCACTCGTCCCCGACCGGCGGGCGCTGCGCGGCACGGGAGTGCCGGCCCGGACGCCCGGGGTGGGGCTGCCCGTCGCAGTCGGGGATGTCACACAGCCAGGGGACCTTGCCAGCTTCCCGGTCGAGGACAAGCTTCTCCAGCCCCTCGGCGAGCTGCTCCAGCTCGGCGGGGGTAAGGGAGGCGAGTTCGGCCGGGGTGAGGATCACGTGCCGATGGCCTTCTCGACGCGGTTGAGCAGCTGCTGCACGTGATCGCGGACGGCGGACGTCTTGGGGTCGTCCTTCAGCCGGAACGCGTGCTCTTCCAGGCGGACCATGGCGGCGAGGGCCTGGGACCAGCGGACAGTCGGATCGTCACGGTCACGGATGAACCCGTCGAGCTGGTCGGACAGGTGCCCGCGCAACTTGTCCGCGAGGCTCAGATTGTCGTCGCGAGCGGACGCCATCTGCGACGCGAGGCCGTCTGTGGCGGCGGAGGCGAGGTGCTGGTCGTAGGCGGTCGACCGGGCGGTCCAGTCATGCCGCTTGGACAAGTCGTATGCCGAGTCCGCGCTGATGCCCGCGGCTGCGGCTGCGGCCACGACAGTACGGCGGGGGCCGAGACGCAAGAACTCCTGGAAAGCAGCGTAGGCCTGGCCGCGCTCGCCCTCGCGGCGCACCCACGGGTACAACTCGTCAGTCACGGCTGCTCCTCCTTCTTGCACCCGAAGTAGGTGGTCCCCTGGTAGTCGAACGTGGTGCCGACGTAGCCGATGGGGCAGGCGTCGGCGGGTTCGCCCTTGTCGCCCTGAGGGCCGACTGGACCGGGGGGGCCGGTGGGCCCTGGGGGCCCTGATGGGCCGGCAGGACCCGAAGGTCCGGAGGGTCCGACGGGCCCAGTGGGGCCGGGGGCGCCGTCACGTCCGTTGGTGCCGTCAGCGCCGTCCTTTCCGGGCTGGCCCGACGGTCCGGGGGATCCGCTGGGGCCCGGCTTCCCGGCAGCGCCGTCGGCGCCGTCTTTCCCGGGCGCGCCTGTGGGGCCGGGGGGACCTGAGGGTCCGACGTCCCCGTCCTGCCCGGCCGCGCCGGTCTCACCGCGGGGGCCGACCACTGGGGTCCCGCCCAGCTCGCGGACCTGCTGCGCCAGGGCCGCCCGGTCGGACTCCAGCCGGTCCACGCGGTCGGACACGCCCCGCGCGTACGCCAGGCCTGCGCCCATGGCCATGGCCAGCGCGAGCACGCAGCCCAGCCACGTCAGGTTCTTCCGCACGGTGCGCTTCACGGCCGCACCCCCAACGCCACAGCAGCCAGGAGGACAAGGAGCGGCAGAGCAAAGGCGCTCACGACGAGCCGCACCCAGGTCTGGCGGCTCTCCTCCAGGGCCGTCACGCGCCGTTCCAGCGCTTTCTCCCTCACTTCGTACATCTCTTTCGTGAGGTAGCTGGTCTGGGCGTCGCGTATGGCGCGTACGTCGGACTGGACGTCGCGGAGCAGCTCGCCGAGTGTCGGCTCATCCACTGCGCCTACAGCGGCCACGAGAGGGTCATGGCGCGGGCGAAGCTGAGGGTGATGTCATGGTCGGCCTGGTTGGTGACCTGGATCGACACCCGGTTCCCCGCAGCGGGCTTACCCACGACGGGAACTACCCGCTTCACGAGCTGGCTGCCGTCGCCGCGGCCGTCGACCTGCGCCGCGTCGCCGATGACCGGGCTGCCGCCCGTCGGGGTCTCGAGGACGCGGACGTCGACGTACTCGCCGGCCTGGAGGCCGAGGAGTTCGAGGGTGATGCGGCCGAGGTAGGCGGAGTCCTGGAGGAAGGTGTAGCCACCGGTCCCGTGGTCGGCGGGTTCGTCGGCGTATTCGCCGGTGAAGGAGATCTGGTAGGGGCTGCCGGGGATGAGGATGACGTCTTCGCTGCGGGTGAGGTGTGTGACGGCGGGTGTGGTCACCTGGGTGTCCTTGGGGGGCGTCGGGGCGGGGGTGTTGGGGTTCCAGTTGGCGGCGTGGGCGAGGCGTGCGGCGATGCGGGTGCGGAGGCCAGGCATGCTGACAACGTTGTCAGGACCGTTGGGATCGTTCTTCCAATCCGACCACTCGCGGTGCCCAATCGTGGACTTCTCCGACCACTTGTGCGCCCGCATGAGCGCGGCGGACACGCGGACCATCGCCTCGACCTGCACGGCGGGCCAGGGGTCCTTGCCGTCGCCCTGGTTTTCACACTCCCAGCCGTAGAAGTGCGCGTTGCCGTCCACGGCCCCGCTGCTGCCCTGGTGCTGGTGCGGTTCTGGCGGGCGGGTCGTGTACCGCTCGTCCTTCACGGCCTGGAGGACGTTCGGGTCGCCGCCGCCGGCGTGGTTGGCGCGGCCGTTGCCGACGAGGTGGACGGTGCCGTCGCGGCGGATGACGCCGTGGCAGAGGGGGCCGGGCAGGTCGCCGGTGCCGCTGAAGCACATGGGGACGGCGCTCATGGTCTTGGGGGTGACGGTGTGGTGGAGCATGCTGCCGTGGATGGGGCCCCAGGCGCCCTTGTGGTTCCGGTTGTTGGTGCGCCAGCCGGGGACCTCGATGACCTTCACCCCCTCGGCGCGGAGGGCGGCTATGAGTTGGTCGGCGGTAAGTGGCGTCGCCATGGTCGACCCCTTTCATCGGCTGACCCCAGGATATGCAGAAGGACCCCAGTCCGGGGGGTGACTGGGGTCCTTACGCGCCGACCCTCTCGCCCATCAGGTCGCCTCATCCGTCTTCGAGTATGCACCCAAGTGCGGGCAGTCGGGGCGCTATCCGACGTTTCCGCGGATCCCGTCGCCGAACAGGCCGTTGACGTACGTCACGTACTTGGGGGCGAACCGCCCCTTGCCGGTGATGACGCCACTGATGTTCTCGCCGGGCGCGAGGTCGACGGTGGCGATCTGCTGCTCGTCAACGCCCAGCTCGGCCGTGTGCTTCGACCCGTTGGCGTCGGTGATCGTGAAGTACAGCGGGTTGATGTCGAGGGCCTTCTCGCCGCGGTTCGTGATGGTGACCTTGACGCTCGTGTAGACGGTGGTGCCGTCGTGGAGCACGGAGGGGCTGAACTTGGCGGGCTTGGCTGTCACCGTCACCGGGGGCGCTGCGGCGGCCGGCGGCTTGGTGGGTGCGGCCTTCGTGGGGGCGCTGCTGCTCGCGGGGCGCGGCTTGCTGTCGTCGCTGCTGCCGCTGCTGAAGACGGCGACGATGATGCCGAGGAGGATGACCAGGCCGAGGATGCCGGCGCCGATGATGGCGGCGATGGCGCAGCCGTTCATGCCTTTCTTCGGCGGGGGTGGCCCCCAGGTGGGTTGGGGGGTGCCGTAGGGCGGGGGCTGGGTCATGGCGGCTCCTGGTGATGCTGTGACGATCAGGTGAACCTACCGTCCAGGGGCCGGGCCGGGGAGGGGCATGAGGAAGCCCCGCTCCCCGGTGCGCTGTTCCAGGGGCGGGGCTGTGGTCCTCCGTCGAGGGCGGGCAGCTTCCGCAAACGACGGATGTGATGGTCCTACGGTAGCGGCGGCCACTGACAGTCGGGGCTACGCCTTCTTCGGGGTGCCGGGGGTGGGTTTCGGTTCGGGTCGGGTCCAGCCGCCTCGGCTGCTGCTGTACGTCGTCTCGTGGCCCTTCAGGCGGGGGTCGTCGGGGGCGGGGGTGGGCTGCTTGAGCGCCATGGGGTGCTCCTCTCAGGGGGTGACGGCGTGGTGGCGGGCGGCTTCGGCGGGGGTGCGGACGATGGTCCCGGCGTGGCCGATGCGGTCTACACGCAACCCCTCTCCGGCCCCCCCTTCCGCCGTGTTGTTGGTGTTGGCGTTGGCAGCGTGACCTGCACAAACACAGCCGCCAGAAGGGGCGTCGCTCTCGGGGAGAGGGGTCGGGATGTCGCCGTGGTGGACACCGGGCCCGTTACCGCCCGGGGTACGCACCCCTCGCTTGATGGGGATGCCGGCCTCGTCGAGGAGCGCGCGCACGGCCTTCGTGTCGGGGAGTCCGGCAGCGTCCTTCAGAACGGTGAGGAGGACGCTGTGCCCGCCCTCGCCGAACTCCTGGAGGACGGCCACGATGTCGACCGGCTCGGCCTCGTCCGCCTCGGTCTCGTCGCTTTCGCGGCGCCGCGAAAGTGATGCGCGGACCTTGCCGACCGCGACTACGGCCAGCGCCCCGGCAACCGTGTAGCCGAGCTCGGGAACCGCGTGCACGACTCCCCCGGCCACGCCAAGGCCGAGGACCAGGACGCATCCGCCGGCCGCCCGGGAGGAGCGCTCAGGCTCCTCCACGGGCGTCAGCTCGTCGGCGGTCATGCGATCGCCCCGTACACGGTCGCGCCGATCGTGTTCGCGGCCTGCGCCAGCGGGACGGCGGCGAACCCGGCGATCCCGGCCGAGGTGCCGAGGCAGATCCCGCACCACGCCCCGGCCTTCAGATCCTGGCCGCGGCTGGACTTCTTCACGGCCGTCACCAGGGCGACGGTCAGGAGGAGGACGAGGGCGCCGCCGGTCTGGGTGAGCGGAAGGTAGGCGCCGCCTCGGGAGGTGACGCCGGCTTGTCCGCCGACGCCCCAGACGAGGGCGGCGTCGCCGAGCCAGTTCGTGATCCACAGGGTGGTGTCCGCTGCCCAGCCGATGAGGCCGCCGAGGGTGAGGATGGCGAGGGCGCCGTAGCACCAGGCGGCGATGAACGGGAGGAGACGGCCAGCGTGCTGGAGGGGCGCGGCCTGGAGGGACTTGAGGCCGGGCCACCACTGGATGAGGTGGCGGATGAGGAGGGCGAGGCCGATGGTGACGCCGCCGAGGGTTGCCCAGATCATCGGTAGGTTCCTCCATCGATCTCGCGGCGAGCACGGCGAACAGCGGCGCCCACGGACGGGCGATCGGCGTCGGGGCGGAGCGTGCAGATCGCGTCCGTGGCGGCCGGGTTGGTCGGGTGGATCGCGACCTGTTCGCGGGCGAGATCGGCGATGCTCTTCTGTTCGCGATCGGCGATCGCGCTGGTCGCGGTGGGTTCGGGGCGCCCCGAAGCGTGGGGCTGCTCGGGGGTGCTCGCGGGCGTGATCGGGCTGCTCGGGGTCTGCTCGGGCGTGATCGGGGCGATCGCGATCGGTGCTCGGCGGGCGAGCTCGCGGGCCTTGTCCTGGCGGGCAAGCTCGATCTCGAAGTCGACGGACACGTCGGCGAGGAGGCCCTCGGCGTCCATCTCGCGGCGCCGCAGGGCGTACCGGTGCGTCGCCTCGTCGAACCGCATGGCGCGCTCCATGGCGGCCAGCTGCGCCCGTTCGTCGTCGGTGAGGGCGGCGGGGTCGCGCATGTCAGAGATGGCGAGGAGCCAGACCAGCTTGGCGCCGACGGGGAGGAGCGGTCCGGCAACGGCCATGGCGGCGTGGGCGCGGTCGATGCCGTGCCAGACGAGGAAGACGGCGACGGCGAGGAGCGCGGCCCATCCGATGGCGGCGACGGGCCAGCGGTACCCGGCGATGCGGAGGCCGCGGGCTTCGGCCCAGATGACGCTGGCCCAGATGATGTCGGCGCCGATGGCGACGGTGAGGCCGATGGGGCCGGCGCCAAGGAGGTCGACGAGGGACCAGGTGGTCCAGGCGAGGCTGCCTGCGGAGAGGAGCGAGGCGGGGACGAGGAGGGGTGTCTTGACCCAGGCGAGGTTCATCGGGCCCTCGCGGTGGCGTCGAGGAGCTGCTGGCCGTACTGGGCGCGGGTGCCGGTGCTGGGCGCGGGCATGAGGGCGAGGAGCTCCCTCGTGAGCTTGTCGGTGGCCTGCTGGTCGTCGGGGTGGGTTTCCTGGGCGGTGAGGAGGGCGGCGCCGCGGCGGCCGATTTCGGTCATGGGCTGGCCGGGGCGGTTGATGGTGAGCCATTCGGCGGCGTAGCGGAGGGCCTGGAGGATGTGGTCGGGGGCGGTGATGCGGTTCATCGGGTGGCCTGCTTGTCGAGTTCGGCGCGGACGGGGGCGGCGGCGGCGTAGTCGCGGGCGCACGCGTCGTGGGTGGCGGGGGTGTCGGCGATCGGGTTCGGCCGGGGGCTGTAGTCCGGCTCGGGGGGCGCCTCGTAGGTGGGGGTGTCCATCAGGCCACGGCTCCCGTCGCGATGAGGCGGAGGCGGGTGGCGTAGTCGGCGCGGGTGTCACCGTGGCGGATCGGGGGGAGGGCGTCGACGAGGGCGCGTTCGGCGGTCTCGGCGGTGGCGGTGTTGCCGTGGGCGGTGTCGGTGACGACGAGGCACTGGGCGAGGACGAGGCGCTCGTCGACGGGCTTTGTGGCGTACTTGGCGTCGAGCCGGTCGGCGAGTGCGCCGAGGAGGGTGGGGATGTTGGGGGGCTGGCTTGTACGCTGCATGGGCCTGTCTCCTGTTCGCAGCAGGGATGGGCTGCCCCGGCCGGTCTAGCCACCGACCGGGGCGCTTTGTTGTTGCCAGAACGAGCGTAGTGACTTCGTTGCCAAGTGGCAACCAAGTCAGGGAAGATGGTGCCCATGACCGAGCCCGAAGGGGGGCCAGACATGGTGAGCTTCAGAGAGCTAGCGCGCCGCCTCGTCGCCGACGGGGTGGTGCCACGCATCACCCATCAGCGGGTGTCGACGATCGCGCGAACGGATCCGGACTTCCCGCCGGTGGTGCCGGTGGGCCGGACGAAGGTGGTCGACTATCGGGTGGCTAAGCCGTACTTCGAGTCGCGGAAGAGCCGGCAGGGTCAACGAACCGATCTGAAGCGGGACGAGTAGGGCATAGGGGAAGCCCCCACCCATTGCGGGTGGGGGCTTTGCCGTGTCTGGGGGTTGTGCGGGGGTCGTCCGGTCAGCGGGGGTCGGGGATGGATAGGTCGCGGGTCCCTTGGGTCAGCCAGGAGGTAAGCGGCTGCCGGACGTTGGCCAGGGGGCAGGGGTCGTCGTTGGGGCAGGGCTCGTCGCGGGCTTCCTGGCAGAGCTCCAAGGCGTGCCGGCCGGAGGTGAAGCTGGGGTCGTCGTGGTCGCCACGGTTGGGGTCGCGGGCGACGATCCAGTCGGGGCCGACGGCTTCGATGCGGACGCAGTGGTAGTGGTCGCGGCCGAAGGCGCCGTGGGCGAAGCCGTGGATGATGTCGCCGGGGGTGAGTGGGGCGGTCACGTCTGGTCCTTGGGGTTGGTGTGGGCGTCGAGGGCGGCGCGGAGTCCGGCTTCGGCCATGGGTTCGATGTGGATGGTGCCGAGGTCGCGGCCGAGGTGGGTGAGGGCGTAGTCGCTGATGGCGAAGGCGGCGGCGCGGATGGCTTCGGGCGAGGTGACGGCGTCGAGGGCGGCCGAGGCCCGGGCGGCGCGGGTGCGCTGCTCGTTGGCCTTCTCGGCGAAGCGGGCGGCCATGCGGACGGCCTGTCCGTCCTCGCTGCTGGCGGCGACGAGGAGCTTCATCCGCTCGATCTCGGCGTACAGCTGTCCGATGCCGTCGCGGAGCCGCGCGGCTTCGTCTCCGGTGAGCTGGCCGCGTTCGGCGCGGTCGACGAGGTTGCGGAGGGGGTCCGTCGTCGGCTGGGGCTGGGGCTGGGCGGGCTCGGGCTGGGTCATCGGGCGTTCCTGTCGGATCGGATGGCGTCGGCCTCGGTCGCGTTCAGGAGCCCGTAGGCGGTGGACAGGAGCGCGCGGAGGAGAGCCCGGTCGCGGAGGCTGATGGGGGCGGACATGTCGACACGGTGGGCGATGGTCGTGCCGTCGGGGCCGGCGGTGGTGAAGTGCAGGGCGGGGAGCTCGTAGGGTTCGGGCTGGGTCACGGCTGTTCCTTTCCGGTGGTGATGCGGATGGTGGTGCCGGTAGGCGCGTCGACGAGGTCCCGGCCGAGGGTGCGGAGCGCGGTGAGAGTGGCGTCGTAGTCGGTGACCAGGGGCGTGAAGCGCCGGGGCTGGCTGGAGATGCGGGATTGGGCGCGGCCGAAGTCCGATCCGATGGTGGAGGCGAGGTGTCCGTCGAGCTGCTGGAGGGGGTAGCCGAGGGCTTCCTGCCAGGCGTCGGCGAGGTGGGTGAGGTCGATGGCGAGGTGGCGGGTCATCGACGGCCGTCCTTCCAGCAGTCGGGGCAGATGTCGCGGCCGCCGGGCCGCGGGTGCCACTCACGGGCGCCGCGGCGGACCTCGGCGACTGTCGTGGCGCCGGGGTAGCCGGCCTCGGCGTCGCAGAGGGTGCTGCCGTCGCAGCGGATGACGGGGTACGAGGCGGCGGTCATCGGCCTTCCTCCTCGTAGGCGTTGTGGAGCATCTGCACGGTGGTCCAGCGGCTTCGGTCTCGGAGCTGGCCGGTGGGGTCGAGGTCGGTGACCTGGACGCCGTTGTAGCTGTCGGTCGCGTTGACGATCACGCGGAGGCCGGTGGTGTAGCGGGATCGCCAGACGCTGCCGACGGCGGGTTCGGGCTGGGTCATCGGGTCTCGTCCTCCTCGACGTCGGCGGCGGCGAGGGTCTCGGCGGCCTGCTCCTCGGGGGACGGTCCGGCGAAGGCGCGGAGGCGTTCGAGGGCGGCCCAGTCCTCGTCGGTGAAGTCGTCCTCGGAGAACATGACGGCGGCGGCCTGGGCGAGGGCGAAGCGGAGGAACTGGCGGTCGGCCGGGGTGAGCGGGTCGTTGGCCGGCTGGGCGGCGTCCAGCCCGGCGGCGGGCTCGTCGTGGCCGGGGCAGGGCTCGCCGTCCGGGCAGATGTGGGCTCCGCTGGCCTGACGGGCGGCGTCCCGGATCCCGGCGACGGTCGGGTACAGGTCGGGGAAGGCGAGGCAGGCGTCGAGGACGAGGGCGACCGTCTGTCGGTCCTTGCCGATCCGCTCGCCTTCGGGGTGCCGCATGCCCTGGACGTAGCCCATGACGGCGGCGTCGTGGACGAGGCCCTGCTCGCGTTCAGTGAGTGAGCTGAGGACGGCGTTCACCGCGTCGGCGCGGGTGGCGCGCTGCTTCTCCATGTAGGTGATCAGGAAGTCGGGGAGATCGGCGGTCATGTGCTGCTCCTGGTGTTGGGGCCGGGCCGCCACGGGGACGACCCGGCGTGCGGCGAAGGTCAGGTGGTGGGGCGGAGGCGCAGCGGCGGCGTCGTGGGCTTCTGGTGGGCGCCGTCGCACGGCTTGCCGAGGAAGCCGCGGTGCATCGGCAGACGCCCGGTCTTCAGCGGCACGAACAGGCTCGGCATCGCCGTCTGCGTGGTGCACTTCTCGCCGGCGGGGCAGAGGACTCGGCCGACGGCCCACTCCTCGGTGGTGAATCCGGCGAGGAGTTCGGCACGGACGGCCGCGAGGTGCTCGGTCAGGGTGGGGGCCACGGTGTGCTCCTGTCGTGGGTAGTGTCGGGTCGGGTCGCCCTGCTTGCTTCCGACGAGCGGGGCGGCCTGCGGCATGCTCAAGCGGCGGGCCACAGTCCGTCCTGGCCGGCGAGCGGACGGTTCGCCCACACGACCTCGGTCCGGTCCTTCGCCGTCTTGGCGTTGCCGGTCATGGTCTGCTGCTCGTACCGGTGCCAACCCGCGTACAGGTCGGCGTACAGGGGGCTGTCGTACCCGGACAGGACGACGGTGGCGGTGGCTCCCCGGAGCGCGGCCGCGAGGTCGCGGTGGTCCGCGTCGCCCTTCATCTCGACGCGGTAGTTCGACCACGGCCGGGTCGTGCCGAGGTACGGCGGATCGACGTACAGCAGGACCTCGCGGCCGCGCCCGTACTTCTCGATCAGGTCGAGGGCGGGCCGGCAGTCGAGGCTGACCTCGTGCAGTCGCTCAGCCGCGGCCGCGAGCCGGGTGACCGCGGCGTCGAGACGGTCGGACATGGAGGTGGCGGAGCCGCAGGGATCGATGTAGTGCCGCCAGCCGGTACGCCGCAGGGTGCCGGAGCGTCCTTGGGTGAGGCGGATGAACACGCGGCGCGCAGTCTCCAGCTCGTCTCCGTTCAGGGCCGGGGTGTAGGCGGCAGCGTGTTCGGCATGGGCGTGAGGGGTGAGTGCGCAGGCGCGGACGAGGTCCTGGGGCCGGTCGCGCAGGACGCGCCAGAAGGTCATGAGTTCGCCGTCGAGGTCGTTGACGGTCTCCATGCGGGACGGGGCTTTGGCGAGGAGGACGGACAGGCCGCCGGCGAACGGTTCGACGTAGTGCTCGTGGGCGGGCAGGAGGCTGACGATCCACGGGGCGATGCGCTGCTTGCTGCCGAAGTACGGGACGGGCGACTTCACGGGCGGGGTGCTCCTGTCGTGGGTAGTGTCGGTGTCGGGCCGCCCCCGATTGCCGCGGGGGCGGCCTGCGGCATGTCAGGCGGCGGTCGCGGTGAGGAGTGCGCGGGCGAGCTGGACGGGTGCGGCGTTCCCAACTTGCTGGCTGATGTCGCGGCCGGACCACGGGTGGTCGGCGGGAAAGCCCTGGAGCTGGCCGGCTTCGGCGTGGGTGAAGCGGGGGAGTTCGCGGCCGTCGGGGTCGAAGAGCCGGAAGCGGCTGATCTTCCCGGTGACGGTGAACGCGGGCTGGTCGGACGACCGTCGGCCGCGGTTCTTCGGGTCGCCGCCGGTGCCGTAGTTGGAGACGACGGTGAACGGGCCACGCTCGGGCAGGGCGTCGGCCATGGACCGCCACGGCAGGAGCGTGGGGTCTCCGGCCGCCTGCGGGACGCCTCTCTCGTACCGGCGGTGCGTCGACTTCGGGAGGGCCACCGGGCCGTCCAGGCGGGCCACCAGGGCGGCGCGGCGGCGGGTCTGGGGTACGCCGTACTCCTCGGCGTTCAGGACCCCGCAGGCGGCGCTGTAGCCGCGGGCTTCGAGCACTTCGCAGTACGCCTGCCAGATGGGGAGGACCGCGGGGACCTGCTCCAGGACGATCGCGCGGTACGGGTTGTTGCCGTTGTTGGCGGCGAGGATCCAGCGGAGGGGTTCGAGGACGAGGCTGGTGCGGTCGTCGAGGCCGGCAGGGACGGTGACGTGGCCGTTGATGCCTGCGTTCTTCACGGCGGCGATGAGGAGGTCGAGGCTGGCGCGGCCCTTGCCGGTGCCGCCGATGCTGAAGGTCTGGCAGGGCGGGCCGGCGGCGAGAACGCTTTCGGTCGGGGTGTGGTCGGGCCGGTAGTCGCGGACGTTGCCGTGGATGGTGGGCAGTCCGGCGGCGACACGGGTGGCGACGGCGTTGGCGTCCCACTCGATGCCGGTGAGGTGGATGCCGAGCTGGCGGGCGGCGTGGTCGATGCCGCCGGGGCCGGCGAACAGGTCGGGCATCAGGTCTCCTGGGTGGGTGTGATGGTCCAGCCGCTGTCGGTGAGGTAGGTGGCGACGCGGGTTGCGCGGGCGTGGTCGGTGTCGCCGCAGGTGGTGGCGTCTTCTTCGGCGGCGTCTATGACGGCGATGGCGGCGAGGGGGATGGCGGTCTGTCCGGGGACGGGGGCCGGGGGCGGGGTGTCGAGGAGGGCGCGGGTGGTGGCGAGGCGCCCGGCCGGCGTCACGCAACGTCCTGGAGGGCTGCTGTGGCGGCCTGGATGCGGCCGGGGTGGTACTCGCGGCGGTCCTTGCCGTTTGTCCGGCAGCGCTGTCCCTGGGGGGCGCGGCAGGCGTCCCAGGGGCAGGCGACGGAGCGGGGGTCGGCGAGGCCGGAGCGGATGAGGCGCTCGCGTTCGACGGCCTCGGGCCGGAGCTCGGCGAGGGTCTCCTTCACCGACGGGGGCATGTAGGTGCCCATCTGGTCGAGGCGGGCCTGCACTTCGGCAGCTGCGGGGCCGGCGGTGATGGCCTTCAGCTCGTTCGGGGGCTGGGCGCCAATGGCGACGGCGTGGCGTTCGGCAGCGAGCGTCCTGCGGTAGCCGGCCTCGTCGTCGGGGTCGAGCCACGGGTGGGCGGTCGGCTCGAAGGTGCCGACGTGACGGTTGAGGCGGTCGGCCACGTCGGCGGCCCAGCGGCTGGCGATGTCGGCGGGGAGGATCGGCCACGTCGACTTGGCGTAGTGGGCGTGGGCGGCCTGGAGGGCGTACTCGTAGGGGACGTCGGCGAGGATGCCGGCCCACATGTCGATCTGGGCGGTCTGCTCGACCGGGTCCTCGCGGCGGACGCGGGGGTCGGCAAGGGCGATACGGGCGATGAGTTCGGGGATCTGGGCGGGGTGCATCAGGCACCTCCTGTCTGGTCGCGGAGCCGCTCGGCGTGGGCGGCCATCTGGGCGAGGTAGGACTGGCCCTTGGAGGGCGGCGGCGTGAAGCCGGGGGCGGCGGCCTGGAGGCCGATCCAGCCGCGGAGGAAGTAGCGGGCGCTGTGGGGCTTGTCGCGGGCTGCTTGCCAGGAGCGGGTGGCGTAGTCAACGAGGTCGTTGATGCCGACTCGGCGGATGGCGTCGCGGAGGTCGACCCATTCGCTGCCGTGGAACGTCCAGGTGACGTTCATGCCGCGGGCGAGCATGGCGTCGATGAGGGGTTGGATCTCTCCTCTTCCGCTGCTGGCGGGAACCACGTCGGAGCTGTGGTTGGAGGAGGGGGTAGGGGAGGAGGTACTCCCGTAGGGAGTACTGGATGGGATGGGAGGGGATGGGACACCCGTAGCACCCTGGAGGGTGTCACGCCGTGACACATCCTCCTGACCTGCGGTTCCTTCCGGAAACAGGCCCTCATTTTCGTCTCGGTTTGGAGCGAAACTCGCGCCATTTTCACGCGAGTTTGCGCCGCGTTTGGCTCCAGAATCGCGCGACTTTCTGTCGTCGCGGGCGTTGTCGCGGCCCTTCTGCTGCCGCTGCCGACCTGCCTCGCGGGCTGCCTCGATCTGCTTCCGCGACTTGTTGTAGTCGAGGTAGTCGTGGAGGTAGTAGTCGCCGGGGGCCGGCTGCTGGCACTTCGGGTGCGAGCAGCCGTGACCGGGGGTGTGGAGCATGCCGACGTCGACAAGCTTGCGGATCTGGGCCGGGGTGCCGTAGTCCCTGACGATGGCGCCGTCGACGTGGCCGTCGGTCAGGTGCTTCGCGCAGTGCGCCCCGAGGCGGGTGAAGAGTCCAGCCGCAGCGTTGCCGGCCTTGCGGACCTTCGGGTGGGTGTCGAACCCATCGTCGAGTGCGAACCACGGCATGTGCGGCTTCTTCCTGGAGTGCGGGAGGGTGGATCGGGTGCCCGGGGCGCACAGCCCCGGGCGTGGGGTCAGGCGGCTTCGACGGCCTGGCGGCGGAGGCGGGCGCGTTCGCGGTCCGAGAGGCCGCCCCAGACGCCGTGGCGGACGTCGTTGGCGAGTGCCCAGTCGAGGCACTGCACGCGGACCGGGCACACGGCGCACATCCGCTTGGCAAGGACCGTCGAGCCGCCGGCCTCAGGGAAGAACAGTTCCGGGTCGACCTGCCCGCACACGCCCTGCTCGGCGATCTCCACGGGGATGGCGAGAGTCATCACGCTGCGGCCTTCCTGTCTCGGCGCTGGCCGGTACGGATCTCGTGGAGGACGGCTCGGACGGTGCTGATGTGCAGGTTCAGGCGTTCGGCGATCTGCTCGGCCTCGAAGCCGTAGGAGGCGAGGTGCTCGATCTCCTCGCGGCGGAGGCGGGCCAGCTCGTCCCGGTTCAGCTCCTGCTCGGCCGCAGTCGGGTCGAAGGCCGGGTCGTCGATGTGGCCCATGTCCTCCCACCACAGCGGATCCCGCCAGCCCATCTGGGCTGCCCGGCGACGCGCCTTGGCGCTCGTTCCCTCGATGTTTCGGAGGACGGTGTACGCCTTCTCGATGGCCGTGGCGGACGGAGCGTCGATCTGCCGGGTGTGCCCGTTGGCGATCGAGCTGATCGCAGACGTGGCCATGCCGGTCTCGGCGGAGATGGCCTCCGGGTTGTGGCCGATGGCGTACAGAGCCTGCAGTCGGCGACGGCTTCCGGCGCTAGGACGCTCCGCACGCTCGTCGAAGTCGCCAGGCTGGACTGCCAGGATCCGGAGCGCCTTCTTCCGAAGGCACGACTTGGTGAGGCCTCGGACCAGGTAGCTGATGGTGGAGGACGCCACCCTTGCGCGTCGGGCGATGAGCTCGTTGCTCATGCCGGCCTCGTTGAGCTTCTTGATGTGCTGGATGAGCGGTTCGCCCGGGTACAGCGGGGGCTTGCCGGAGAGGCGTTCCAGGCTGCGGCGCTTGCAGGCGCGGGAGTGGGCGGCGACGCAGAGGTCGCAGTGGCAGCGGGTCCAGGAGCCATTGCGGGCGCCGCGGTAGCGGGACTCCGTGCCGTGGGCGGGGATGTAGCGGTTGGTGCCCGTGGTGGGGAGGGTGGTCATCCCCACCACGGGAGTCTCGGTGGTCACGCGTCGGCCTCCTTCGCGTGCAGCTCCTGGTCGTGGAGCTCGGTCGTGAGCTGCATCTCGTACAGCCGCTGGTCCAGCTGGGCCGCGCGGGCCTCGGCCTTCCGACGGTCGGCACGCTCGGTGGCGAGCTCGGCCTGCGTGGCTTCGAGGTCGGCACGGAGCCCGGCCGTGGCGACGGCGATGCTGATCTGCGCGCGGCGGCGGGAGATGAAGGGGAGTCGCATCACGCCACCTCCTGCTCGCCGGCCGTCAGCTCCGGCAGCCCCATGCTCTTCAGCTCACCGGACCGCCACGCCCGGCCGATCGCCGCCTTGCCCTCCGCAGGGATCGTGAGCCGGGTGTGCGCCGCCCGGCCGACCAGCTCGACGCCGGGGACGGTGTGGATGACGCCGGTCTCCGGGTCCGCCCACTCCGCCGTACCGGTGGCCGTGAGGGTGTCGAGGAGCTGCTTGCGCCACGCGGGCCGGATCTCGGTGACGATCCGGGTGGTGATCTCGCTCTTCGCCACGGTGCGGACCCAGGCGAGGAGGGCCGCCTCGTTGACGACGGTCGCGGCGGGCTTGTTCTGGACGAGGGTGGCCTTGCCGATGTCGGCGCCGTTCAGGTCGACGGCGATCGTCTGCGTGCCGGTCTCGGCCTTCGCGGCACGGAGCCCGGTTTCCAGGTCGGCCTTCGCCGCCTTGAGTTCGTCAGCGATGGTCTTGGCGAGGGTGTCGAGGATGGCCACGCGGGTGGCCTGGTCCTTCAGCGACATGTGCTACTCCTTGGGAGTGGGGCGCCCCAGATTCCGGCCGGGGCGCCCCGCTGTGCGTGGGTCAGCTGGCGATGGCGTCAGCGTTGGCGCCGTCGGTGAGGGCCGAGAGGAGGCCCCAGATCGCGGCGGCCGAGACGGCATCGAGGGGGGCGCCGAGAGCGGCGTGGGCGTCGCGGTCGATGTCGTCGATGCCGTGCTCGTCGGCGAAGGCGCGGATGGCGGCGACGGCGGCGGCGTGCTCGTCGGCGGGGAGCTCGACATCCTCGACGACGACGCCCTCCACCACCTCCGGCTCCGACCGGGTGGCCTTCAGCTTGCTGATCTCGACGATCCCGTTCAGGACCGGCGCCGGCATGCCCGCCTGCTTCGCCTCGCGCCAGATCTGCCGAACGGCATCGACATCGGCAGCGGCCTCGGCCTCCGCGAGGAAGTCCCGGGTCGGCGTGGCCCACGGGTCCGGCTCGTCCTGCTGCACCGGCCGGAGCTGCTGCACCGGCGCCTCGATCGGCATCCCGTCCGCGTCGACGTTCGCTCCGAGCTCCTCCGGCGTGTAGATCGTCCCCTGCAAGATCTCCGAGCAGGCGGCCCGCGCCACCTCCGTGATCGCCCGCGCCTTCAGCATCGCGGCCGGGAAGTTCTTCCACGTGTCCTTCGACGTCAGCTTCGCCGCCTGCGCCCGCTCGATCGTCCACACGACCTCGAACGTGAACTCCGGGTCATCAGCCCGAATGATCTGCGCGACCGCCCGCTTGTCGTCGCCGTTCACCCGCAGCTTGTGGCCGGCGCGGCGGACGAGTCCGGCGATCAGGTCGGCGGAAGCGGTGGGCTTGCCGTTGATGACGTGGATGGACTGGACGGCGGTCAGGGGGGCGACGCCGAGGGTCTGGCCGTAGGAGATGGCCCAGAGGAGGTTGGCGGGCTTGCCCTGGTACTGGCGGGGGAGGAGGTCGGAGGCGGCCATGGCTTTGGCGTAGTCCATCTGGGCGGCGAGGCTGCCGGGCTGGTAGATGGCGAGGTCGGTCATCGGGCGTCTCCGGTGTAGCGGGCGTACAGGGCGGTGCCGTCGTCGACGAGCGCGGTACGCGTCTCGAACGCCCCAGCCGGGGCGTACTGCGGCAGGGTGTCGGCGCGGCAGATGTGCCGGGCCGTCGACTGGGCGGACTGGCCGGAGTTGTAGATGCCGACCTCGATCCACATGCCGGGGTGACGTCGGCAGTCGTCGGCCCGCAACTTGTGGTTGGCGAGCGGGCGTCGCATCCAGCGGCGGCCCATCAGCGGTCACCTCCGCAGGTGCAGTCCTCGAACGTGTGGCCCTTGGGGCAACGGCCGGTCGTCTGGCCGGGGATGAACGGCAGGTCGCGGGGCACGGCGTAGTCGTGGTGCAGCGGACTCGTGTGCGGGTCCTCCAACTGCCGACGCGCACGCCAGTCATCCGGGATGGCGATGCAGTCGTCCGGCTCGTCGTCGTCCAGGCCCTCCCGCTGTCCCAGCAGCGGGACGTCGTCGGCAGGCAGTGTGGGGCAACCCCAGGCGTGGCGGTCGAACCGCTTCGAGCAACCGCACGGACGGCACGGGTCGTCGTGCGTGATCGCGGTCTCCAGCTCGGCGATCCGGTCCCGCTGCACCCGCAGCGCCTCGTGCGCCTCGGCGAGGGCCTCATTCGTGGCGTGCCGCTCCGCCAGCAGCTCAGTTACCTGGGCGCGGAGCTGCTGGGTTGCGGCCTGCAACTTCCGAGTTGCAGCGTCCATCGCCTCGGCGCGGACCGCCGCGACGATCTCGCGGGCGACCTGCTTCGACCAGCCAGTGTCTACGAACGCCTGCACGGCGTCCTTGAGGGCGCTCATGCGGCACGCTCCGCGTCCAACGCCGCCAGCACATCCCGCAGCATCCCGTCCAGCACCGTCGCCGCCGACACCATCGCGCGCAGGTCGTGGATGCTCGCGGACCCGTACTTCTCCAGCGCCCAACGCGCCTGCCTCACCGCGATGTCCAACGGCGGCGCCGGCATCGGCCGACGGGACGCGTCGTGCAGCGGGTCCAGCGCGGGCGGGAGGGCGACGCGCGTCGTGCGCCGGTCACCCGAAGGGATGTTCGTCGGTACCATGAGATTCATGGATCCACTCCTTGTCAGTGGGTTCGAGGGGTCGTGTACGGACCGGGCCTGGTCCGTCCGGCCCCGAATTCGTTGGGGGTTAGGCCGCGGCGCGCTGGCCGATGCGGTCCCCGGCCTCCTGCGCCGCCAGCCACCGCTCCACCTCGGACCGGCGGTAGAGCGTGTCTCGGCCACGGCGGAAGCCGCGGGGCGCGTCGCCCCGGTACCGCATCTGCCGAATTGCGGCCGGCGACTTCCGAAGAAGTACGGCCAGTTCCTTGGTGGTCATCAGGGGCGAGTCAGCGATCCTGTCGCTCATCGTTGCTCTCCGTTGCGTCTCGTTGGATGTCGGCGATCCGGCAGTTGAGGACGCTGGCTATGCGGGCCATGACCTCGGGTTGCGGGCGCCGTTCGCCTCTCTCTATGCGAGAGAGGTAGGCGTGACTGATTCGGGCGGCTTTGGCGAATCCGCGCAGGCCGTAGCCGCGTAGCTCGCGCTGCCGTCGGATTTTCGGTCCATCGGGCTGCACAGGAAGGACGATACACATCGATGCGCAACGAAGCAACGTGAGACGCATTGAGATGCATCCTGTAGCCGGATGGATGCGCCCCGTTCTTCTTTGGGTAAAGCTGCCCGGATCCCGTCTCGCATGGGCCTTGATCACCGTCTAACCTGTTGCCTATCGGTGCCTATCGGTGCCTAGCGAGCGTCGGGCAGGACGCAACGGAGTGATCAGAGGAGAGGCCGCCATGAACCGCGACCCGGAAGTTTGGTCGAGGATCGGCCGCACCATCGCCAGCAGGCGTGCCGCCGAAGGCCTGCGACAGGAAGACCTCGCCGCCAAGGCCGGCGTCTCCCACCGCAGCGTGCAGAACGCCGAGTCAGGCCAGCCGCCGAAGGCCCGCCTGCCCCAGTCCCTCTACCCCATCGTCAAGGCCCTCGGCCTGCCGGACACATGGATCGACGACGCTCTAGCCGGGAAGGCGCCCCCAGGCGGATGGCAGGACGTGGATGTGCAGGCCGTGATCGACGAGGAGCGGCTCGAAGTGGATCTGACGCATGCTCTGGTGCGAGCGTCGGAGCACGCTTCCGCTGCGGAGATCAAGGCGTCCACGAAGGCGGCTTTGGACGTTTTGCGCCAGCACGGTCTGATCTGAAGACGTTTTGCGTGCAACCTTCAACAATTTGCGCATACAGATAGCGACCATGTGGTCACACGGCATATGCTCCCGACACCCGGAGTCCATCGCTCCGGGTCGCCTACGCACGGGGGTGCTCGATGCCCGAATCCAGCCCAGTGATAGCCGCTAACCTCGGACGCGGGATCGCCGCATTCACCGCCATAAGCGACGGCCGACCCGTCGCCGTCATCAACACCGAGGCCGCGCACCACCCCGAGCTCCGCACGCAAGCCGCGTACGCACTCGCAGGAGCCGGCTTCGACGCCGGAACCATCCTGGGGGCACTGCATGGGATACGTCGCTGACCGCTGGCACAAGAGCCGCCCTGCGCCCGGGGACCCTGAATGCGGCGAACACAAAGGGCTCGTCGCATCCAAGGTCCACGGGAAGGGCAAGCGCTGGCAGGCCCGCTACGACGCCCCCAACGGCCGCGAGATTACGTCGCTTCACCGGACAAAGACCGAGGCCGAGCAGGAGATCATCAAGCAGGAGTCTGCGAAGCAGACCGGATCCTGGCTCGACCCAAAGGCAGGCGTTGTCACCGTCGAGAAGTATGCGCTTGAGACGTGGCTGCCTGCCCAGAACATCATCGGCCGCAGCGTCAAGGAGTACCGCGGCGCCCTCGACCGCTACCTGATTCCCGAATGGGGCAACCGGCAGATCCGCTCCATCAAGCCCAGCGAGGCCGGCGCCTGGCAGCAGCTCCTCACCACGAAGTACAAGCTGAAGGGCGGCTACCCGAACCGCGTCGCGCGGTACGTGCGTGGCGTTTTCAAGCTGGCCGTCGTCGACCGCGTCATCGCCGTGAGTCCGTTCGACGGCATCAAAGCCCCCACGCTCGTTGAGGCCACCGTGCAGCCTCCGGATGTGGCCGAGGTCCGGCAGATGATCGCAGCTGCGTACAAGCCGCTGTGGGCCGCCATGATCGAATTTACCGCGCTGACAGGCCTCCGCTCCGGCGAGATTCGCGGACTCACCCTCGACCGCATCGACTTCCTCCGGCGGACCCTGCGCGTTGACCGGCAAATGGTGTACGAGGGGGGCAAGGGTCTGTACTTCGACAAGCTGAAGACCGGCGCCGGCCTTCGCACCATCCCACTCACACAACGAGCGGTCGACCTGCTCGCGGCCTACGTTGCCGCGCACCCGACAGCGGCTGGCGGGGAGTGGGCCGGGCTCGTGTTCACGATGCCGGGGCACAAGCCGATCGGCGAGTCGACGCTCGACTGGGCGGTCAAGAACATCTGCAAGAAGGCGGATCTTCAGGCGCGGCGTTGGCACGAGCTGCGCCACCACTACGCCTCCGTGCTCATCGCTGGTGGGGAGAATCCGAAGGTCGTACAAAAGCGGCTGGGGCACAAGGACGTCATGACGACGCTGCGGACGTACGCTCACCTGTTCGCCGAGGCGGAGGAGCAGACGCGTGGCGTGCTGGATGCGGCGTGGGCCGAGCCGGGTGAGACTGCCCCTCAGGGGGAATCTGCTCAGTCGGGCGGAAGGATCCCGGAATCCCGGCCCGCTCAGAGCAAGTTGTGGCAGGTCAGCGGTTAGTCCGGAACATCAGAGTTGGATGTTCCAGGCGGAGAGC
>NZ_JBVIYZ010000032.1:0-41573 GCF_055592085.1 Streptomyces sp. NPDC041135 | reverse complement strand
GGGAGCGACGCGACGACATGCACGAGGCCTTCCTCGGCCTTGCCACCTGCCTGATCACACATAGACACGTCCAACGCCTTTGTTAGGACCTCTAAGACCGATAGAAGGCTCCGGGAACGAGCTGGAGCACCTTTTACTCACCGCTGCATGGAATAAACACCCTAGGATCTCAACGTTTGACAACCCGGGCAATCGCATCTGCGATTTCGGTTTCACTCGCCACACGTGGAAGCGAATCCCGGGAGGAACTAGGAGGGCGATACAAGCATGAGTCCCTCTACTCTGAAGAAGATCAGGTTCATCGGGACCGCTGCGAGCGTACTGCTCATGCTCACGGCCGGTACCGTCCAGGCGAGCAGCCACGCCCTCGCGGTGGATGACACCAAGGGCGTGCAGAGCAACGCCTGGATCCAGGACACCCCGCCACCCGCCGGGTACGCCTCCTGGTCCAGGCCCTGGCCGAGCAGCAGACGCTCGACACCCTGGCCGACAAGATCATCGGGACCCTGCCCGAGAGCGGCTCCGGTTACGGCTCCGTCGCGATCGACTTGCCGAACCACCGCATCAAGCTCTACTGGAAGGGTTCGCTGCCGGGCGAGGTCCAGAACATCGTCTCCGGAGCTCCCGACCGGGTGCTGGTCTCCCAGGCGGCCTATACCCGCGAGCAGATGCTGGAGGCCGCCGAGCAGGTCATGCAGCGCCGCAACGACCAGGCCACCCGGATCGTCGCCGCCGGTCCCGCCGCGGATGCGTCGGGACTGGCTATCGGCGTGTCCGGCAGCGCCGACCAGGGCAGTGCCCTCGCTGCCGTGCAGTCCCTGGGCATGCCGGTACGGGTGACCGCCAACCAGGCCGTCAAGAACGCTGTGGTCGCCGACGAGGCCTCGCCGACTTCCGCATCCCCGTCGCTGGCCTCGACGCTCGACCGCTGGACCGACACAGCCCCGAACTGGGGCGATGCTCACCTCTGGGCCAATGGCCCGGGCTGCACGGTGGGCTTCCCGCTCCACGACAACACCGGGCACCCGCTCATGCTCACGGCCGCGCACTGTCTGGCCAAGACCCCGGTCGGCGATGACCCGACCGCCGATGTCCGGGTAGGGGTCGTCGCCAAGAACTTCGTCAAGGCGAAGTGGGATTCGCGCGACCTCGCGGTCATCGATCTGAAGGGCCAGAGCGTATCGGCTGCCCGCACCTGGTTCGGTGACGCCAAGGGCAACGCCAACCTGACGTACATGACGGTGCGCGGTGTTGTCGGCAACCACGTCAACGACTACGTCTGCACCAAAGGTGCCTATTCGGGCACGCGCTGTGGACTCATCGTGGATGCCGTCGACCAGATCGTGGCCTCGGGGTACGGGGGCGTCACCTACCAGAGCGTCGAGGCTCACTCGTGGGACGGGAGCAACGCCGGAGGCCACGGTGACAGCGGTACAGGCGTGTTCAGCGTGGACCCCGACCTCCAGGGCGTCCGCGCGCGCGGCATCCTGACCAACATGTCCGCGTGGCCTCACGAGTACGTGGCCTGCACCGGAGTCCTCAAGTTGGGCCAGGAAGACCGGTACTGCTCCAAGCACATCTATTACACGGACATCGCCGCCTCGCAGAAGCACAACTGGGGCTCGGTGACCACCGCCCTCTGACAGCGGCCGGGACATCAGCCTGTACGAGGCGTTCGGAGTTGCGGGGCGAAGCGGACCTCGCCATGGAGCACCCGTCGGCGCACCAGCCCTCGACGAGCTAGCTGCACTGCCACCTGGACGGATCAGTGCGGCCGGCCACAATCGCCGACCTGGCCCGGGAACAGTAGGTCGCGCTGAGCACCCCATCGGAGCAGCTCGTGGTGACGCCGCCCCACGGTACCTGGTCCGCTTCCACACACACATCGACTCCCCCTGTCCCGCCATATCTCGCACGCCCTGTCCCGGGCGGCACGCGCCCGGGCCCCGCACCGCGCTCGCGCCTGGGCGCCGGAGCGACGGAGCGACGGAGGAACTCAACAGCCCTGCGGACAGGCTCTGATCCGGGCTCCGGAAGCCGTCGGTTCTCCTCTAATGTTCGAACGAAGACCACAGGAGAACCGACGAGAGCCGAGGCCCATGTCCCCCTATTCTTCCGCCGGCTTGACGGAGCAGGCCGCGGCCCTCGCCGAAGGACGCGTCTCCAGCCGCGTCCTGGTCGAGGAGACGCTCACCCGCATCATGGCGGCGCAGCCCGCCCTCAACGCCTTCCGGCGATTACGACCGGAAGCGGCGCTGGACGAAGCCGACGAAGCCGACCGGCGGCTGGCTGCCGGGCAGCAGCTCCCCCTGCTGGGCGTACCGGTCGCGGTCAAGGACGACACGGACCTGGCGGGCGAGCCCACCGCGTTCGGTTGTGCCGGTGACTTCGCGCCAAAATCCGCCGACGGCGAAGCGGTGCGCCGACTGCGGGCGGCCGGCGCGGTCATCGTCGGCAAGACGAACACCCCGGAGCTGGGCCAGTGGCCGTTCACCGAGGGCACCGCCTTCGGCGCCACGCGCAACCCGTGGAACCCGGACCACACCCCCGGCGGTTCCTCCGGGGGCGCCGCGGCAGCGGTGGCCGCCGGCCTGGTCCCGGCAGCCCTGGGTTCGGACGGCGCCGGCTCGGTCCGTATCCCGGCGGCGTGGACGCATCTGGTGGGCATCAAGCCCCAGCGCGGCAGGATATCGACCTGGCCGGACGCCGAATCCTTCCAAGGGCTGACCGTTCCGGGTCCGCTCGCCCGCACGGTCGCCGACGCCGCGCTCCTGCTGGACGCCGCGGCCGGGAACCACCCCGGCGACCGGCACCGGCCGCCCCGCGCGTCGATGCTGCCCGCGGCCGGCCGCGATCCGGGCCGACTGCGCATCGCTCTGTCCCTGCGCGCCGCGTTCGCCGCCACCCCCACGCCGCTCCACCCCGAGGTGCGCGGGGCCACGCTCGCCGTGGCCGACGCCCTGTCGGCGCTCGGCCACGACATCGAAGAGGCCGAACCGCGCTACGGCCTGATCGGCCTGACCCAAGTGCCGCGAGGAATGGCGGGCATCGCGCAATGGAGCACACGCGTACCCGAACAGAAGCTCTTGGATCCCCGTACCCGCAGCAACGCGCGCCTGGGCCGCCTGCTGGCCGGGCCGGCGCTGCGCGCCGCCCGCGCGGCCGAGGGCCGGCTCCAGCGCCGGATCGGTGCCATCTTCCGGCGGTTCGACGTCCTCCTCACTCCGACGACCGCCACCCCGCCGCCGCGCATCGGCGCCCTCGACGGCCTCTCCCACAGCCGTACCAACCGGACGATGATCGCCTGCTGTCCCTATGCGTGGCCCTGGAACGTCCTGGGCTGGCCCGCGCTCAGCGTCCCGGCCGGGCTCACCGCGGCGGGACTGCCGCTGGGCGTGCAGCTGCTCGGACCGGCCGACAGCGAGCCGCTCCTGATCTCCCTCGCCGCACAGTTGGAAGACGACCAGCGCTGGCACGAGCAGCGGCCCGGCGAGCTGCGGGCACAGCAAACGACGGCCTGACAGCGAGCACCGCGGGCCGAAGGAGTACCCGCTACTGATTCGGTTCCCGCGCCCACCGCCTACGCTGCCAGGCAGATGTTCCGCAACCGGACCTGCCGCGCCGTACCAGGGCGAACAGGTCCTCCTACTTCAGCAGGGAATCATGGTGCTTAACAGAAAGAGGATGCTGACCGCTGCTTTAGCCACCGCCGCATCCGTCCTGGCGACGACAGCTCAGGCGCAGGCAGCGGACGCTCCACTCGTGCGCGTCCACTACAGCAACGCCACCCTCAAGGTCACCGACGTCGGCGGCCTGTTCGAGGGTCCCGACCAGACCGTCACCCTGAATCTGGCACTCCCCGACGGATTCGTGGATTCCGCGCACCGGGAAGTCTCCTGGGACTTCCACGGATGTGTCGACCAAGTCCGCGTGAACGTCCACCTGGTGAGCACCTACATTCCGGTCCCGGAATACCCGGTCGCCCACACGGCGCAGGTGAGCCTGTTGCACGGGGCAGGTTCCGGCACCGCTTGTCCTGACTCGGCTGTTCTCAGCGCCTCGGCTTCCAAGACGTTGCAGACGAGTCTGGACGGTGTGCCGACAGCCGGTGACGCCGTCACGGCAGCGTCGCAGGACGGCTCGGGAACTTTCAAGTACACCGTGAACGTGTCGAGGGCCTGAACGACGTCTCCACCATGCCGGTTCGGCTCGCCCCCGGCTGCGCGCGACCGCGCGTCCGGCCACTGCGGGGCGAGACGGCCGACGCCCTCGCGGCCCCGGTTGACTCGGCCCGCACCCAGGACGCAAAGTCGCCTCGGAGGCACCGCCCGATACCCCGTGTGCCTCTGAGGACCCGATGGGATGGTGGAAAGGGACTCATGCCGGGGAGCAAGGACGGACAGGTGGCCTGGCCCCTGGAGGGCAGGGACCCGGAACTCGACCGGTTCCGCAGGATTTTGCACGACCCGACCGCCGGCGTCGTCATCCATGGCACGGCGGGTGTCGGCAAGTCCCGGCTGGCGGAGGAGTTCCTCGCCGAGGCGAGCACGGCCGGCGCGCGCACCAGCCGGGCCAAGGCCACCCCCTCCACGGCGACAGTCCCTCTGGGCGCGATCCGCCATCTGGTGGATGATGACATCGACCTGCGCAACCCCATCGCAAGCTTTGCCGCCATCACCGGCCGGCTGAAGCGCACCTCCCGGGGCGGTTCCACCGCCCTCTGGGTGGATGACATGCACCTGCTGGACTCCTCGTCGGCCCTGCTCCTGCACCAACTGGTCAATGCCGGGGCGATCCGGCTGATCGGCACCGTCCGCTCCGGTGAGCCGCTCAACAACGCTGTGACCGCGCTGCTCAGCAGCACCCCCCTGATCCGGATGGACCTCGACCCGCTGCCCGTGGACAACGTGCACCACCTGCTCGACACGGTGCTGGGCGGCCCGGTGGGACGTTTCACCGTCGCCCGCCTCCACCACGCGTCGCAGGGCAACCCCCTGTTCCTGCGGGAGATCGTGTCGGGCATCCGCCGTGACGGTCTCCTGCTCAACGTGGAGGGGCTCTGGGAAATTCCGCAGGACAGCCTGCTGCGCACGCCGGTACTGAAGGAGCTGATCCGGGGCCGGCTCGCGGCCGCGCCCGCACGGGCCCGCCCCGTCCTGGCCCTGCTGGCCCTGTGCGAACCGGTCGGCCTGTGGGACGCGATGGCCCTCAGCGACGAGGCAACCGTCGCCGCGCTGGAGGAGAAGGGCATCATCCGCGTCGTCGAGGACGAGCGGCGCACCACGCTGGAGCTGTCCCACCCCCTGTACGCGGAAGCCGTGACGGCGGAACTGCCCGCCGCGACGCGCAGGGAGCTGATCAGCGGGCAGGCCGACCGGATCACCCGTCACGGCGCCCGGCGCCGTGACGACTCCCTGCACATCGCCGCCTGGCGCCTGGAGGCGGAAGGCACCGCGGATCCCGCCCTCTTGTTGCAAGGAGCGGTCCTGGCCAGGCACGCCCACGACTACGCCATGGTGGTGCGCCTCCTGACGGCGGTGCCGGCGGAGGAACTCCCTTTGCCCGGCAAGTTGTTACTCGGTGACGCGTACTGGGAACGCACTGAGTTCCGCGAAGCGGAGGCGATCTTGCAGAGCGCCGACCGCAGTGCCGCGTCGGAACACGAGATCCTGACCGTGACCATGGCCAGGACCATGAACCTGACCTGGGCGGCCTCCGACGTGGGCCGGGCCGTCGAGGTGGGCAACGCCTCCGCCCACCGGGTGGGAGCCGACGCACGGCGGGCGCTGCGCGTCAATGAGGGAGCCAACCGGCTCATCTCCGGCGAGCCCGTCACCGGTCTTCGTATGGTCGAGGAAAGCCAGGTGCCGTTGCAGAAGGCCCCGTTCCCGCCCATCTGGCTCTACGGCCAGGCCATGCGGACCATCGGCCTGGCGGTCACCGGTCGGTCCGCCGAGTCGAAGGCGGTCGCGGAGGAACTCTTCGAACTGCACAGCGCCCTGGACGCACAGATCTTCATGCCCCATCCGGCGACCAACTTCATCCACCTGTGCCTGGCCGACCAGGAGGCAGGCGCGCTGGACAACTCGCGCCGCTACGGCCGGCTCGGCGTGACCCAGCTGATGGAGGTCGGTGAGCGGATGCCGCTCATCTGGGTCACCTTCCAACTGGGCCGCGCGGAGTGGCTGGCCGGGCGGGTGCGGACGGCACACCGGCTGTTCACCGAAGCGCTCGCGTTGTCGAGTACACACGAGAATGCCATGGCTGCGCCCGTCGTTCGGGGCTACACGGCGGCCAGCGCGGCCCTCTGCGGGGACCTCGGCCCGGCGGGTGCCGTGTCACGGCCATCGGCGCAGGATGAACCGGCCCGCCGGGGCTTCCTGTGCGGCGAGGAGCGCCTGGGCGACGCCTGGCGCGCCGCGCTCGGCGGCCGGGTGGCGTCGGCCCGGCAGATCCTGCGCGGTGCCGTACACAGCGCACGCGAGACGGGACACGTCTCCTCGGCCATGCTCCTGCTGACCGACCTGGCCCGGCTGGGCGCACCCCGCGAGGCTCACGAGCAGCTGGCCGACCTGCTGCCCCGGTGCGACGGCGCGCTGGCACCGGCCCGGGTCCGCTTCGCCGCCGCCCTGGCCACCGGCGATCCGGTCGAACTGGAGCGGTGCGCCGAGGTGTTGGCCGCCGTCGGCGCCCGGCTGCAGGCCGCCGAGGCCGCGGCCGTGGCCTCGGCCCGGTGGCGTGAGGGCGGACAGCACCGGCGCGCCACGGCCGCGGCGCACACGGCGCAGAACAACCTGCTGCGGTGCGAGGGCATCAGCACTCCCCTGCTGACCCGATCGGCGGCGGTCACCCCGCTGACCGACCGGGAGACGCAGATCGCCCTCATGGTCACCGAGGGCATGCGCAGCCACGACATCGCCGAACAGCTCTTCCTGTCGAAGCGTACGGTGACGAACCACCTGCAGCGTGCCTACAAGAAGCTGGGCGTGACCAGCCGGGGCGAGCTGCGGTCCCAGTTCGGTGGGGTCTGACACGGGGCGCCGGCCCCCCGCGCTCCTGCGGTCCTAAGGGCGGGCGGTCAGGAGGCCCGGACACCGGCGGCGTCCGGTGCCGGCGCAGCGTGCGCGGGCAGTCGGCGTACGGCGGGCACGCACAGAAGCGCCAGAGCGCACGGAAGGGCCAGCGCGGTCATCGCGTACAGCGTGGCCCGGACCCCCGCGGCATCGGAGACCGGCCCGGCGAGTGCCAGTCCCAGCGGCATGAGACCGGCCGACAACAGATAGTCGAACGAGCTCACGCGGGACAGCGCGTGATCGGGCACGTGAGTCTGCAGGGCCGTCTCCCACAGGACGAAGAAGAGGGAGACGGCGGCGCCGGTGACGGCTTCGAGGAGCGCGATCACGGCGAGGGGCGCGCCGGACCCGATGATCACGGCTTGGCACGTGCCCACGGCCAGTGCCACGGCGGCCACCGTCAACGGGCGCGCGGGGCGCAGCCGATAGGCGCAGGCGTTCCCGGCGACGGAGCCGACACCGAAGGCGGCGACCACCGTCGACCAGCTGGCCGCGCCCGCCCACTCGCGTTCGGCCAGGACCGGTCCGAGGATGAAGACGGAGGGCAGCACGACGACGTGGAAGACACCCATGGCGGCCATCGAAGCCCACACCCAGCTACGGCCCCGCACGTGCCGCCAGCCAGTGCGCAGATCCTCCAGGAACGCCGTGCGCTCCGCGGCGGTCGATGCGGCGCTCGCCGCACGCGGGCGCAGCCCTGCCAGGAAGGCGGCGCTGACGGCGAACGTCAGGGCGTCGAGCGCCAGCGCACCGCCGGGGCCGGTGAGCGCGAGCAGGCCTCCGGCCAGGGCCGGGCCGAGCACCAGGCCGGTCGACTGGGCGAAGCCGCGCAGCGCGTTGGCTTCCCGTAGCCGTCCGGTGCTCACGACGAGCGGGAGCAGGCCCGTGGCTGCCGGCAGGAAGAACGCGTCGGCGGTGCCAAAGACCCCCATGAGTACGGCGAGATGAATGACGGTGGCCCGGCCGGTCAAGAGCAGTACGGCAGCGGTCGCCTGAACGCCGAACCGGACCAGGTCGGAGACCATCATGATGCGGTGGCGCGGGAAGCGGTCGGCCCACACCCCGCCGAGCAGGGTGAACAGGAGAACGGGCACCAGCCCGGCGGCGGCCACCAGTCCCACGTCCGATGCGGAGCCGTCGGCCGCGAGCACGCCGAACGGGACTGCCACGAAGGAGACGCGGTCCCCGAGGACGGACAGGGACTGCCCGACGAAGAGCCGGGTGAACTGCGGTTCTTCTCGCAGCACGGGGGGAACCAGAGAGGGCACAGGTGGCCAATCGAAGGGGACGGGTTGGGGGAGCCGCCGCCACGGGCGGCTCCGCGCCAGTCAAACAGGCCCGTCCGCCCCGTGCCTGAGTAAATCCTGCCCATCCCGTTGGCGGGCCCCCAGGTGAGAGCGCGTCCACGGGGGCTGCCGACGGGCCCGTCACCCTTCCGCTGCGAGCGGTGCGCGTGCGCGCAGCGAGTAGAGGACGGGGAAATGGGTCCGGCTCACCGGCAAGCGGTAGAGCCCGTCGGCGCCGCGGGGCAGCAGGTTGCGTCCGTCGAACTCGACCTCCGTGTGCTCTCCCAGCCGCTCCACGGTCAGCCCGGCACCGGCGGCGGCCGTGACGATCTCGCCCAGCGAATGCGGGTAGTTGAACACCTCGTACGTTGCGATCGGCACGTCCGGTCCGGCGTACGTCCCGGTCACCGTCTCCCGCTGTGGCGCGCCGCCGCCGTAGGGCCAGTCGGCGACGAGGGGCTCCAGGCCGGCCACCGTTTGATAGGCGGGGTGCAGGTCGACCAGGACCAGTCTGCCGCCGGGCCGCAGGGCCCCGGCCGCGCCGCGCATCCACGCGTCGAGGTCCCTGACCCAGCACAGGACCCCGTAGGTCCCCACCACGAGATCGAACCGCCCGGCCAGTGCGGCGGGCAGGTTCTGGGAGTCCGCCTGAACGAAGACCGCGTCCAGTCCGGCCCGGGCGGCCAGGTCCCGGGCCCGTGCGACCGCCGTCCCGGAGAAGTCCACCCCGGTGGCCTTCGCGCCCAGACGGACCCAGCTCAGCGTGTCCATACCGAAGTGGCAGTGCAGGTGCAGCAGATCCAGACCCGTGACGTCACCGGCCAGCTCCCGTTCGAGGCCGAAGAGAGTCTGCCGGCCGGCCAGGAAGGTGTCCACGTCGTAGAACGTGTCCTGGGGTGTGGTCCCGTGGATCCGGGCACGCGCGTCCCAGAGCGCTCGGTTGGCGGCCAGGTCCTCACGCGGTGTCTCGTTCATGACCGCAGCCTGCCAGCCCCGAGTCCGCCTGCACCACGGTGGGCCGTGCTCTCCGCCGACGGCGCTCCGGCCGCCTCGGCAGGGAACACCCGCAGCGGCAGTGAGCTCAGCGCCCGCACCACCGATCCGGCCTTCAGACACAGCGACGAGCGTTCCACGGCCAGTTCCAGCGCGTCGAAGTGCTCGACGAGCGCGTACAGCGCCTCCTCCAGTTCCAGCTGCCCCAGTCCTGCGCCCAGGCAGCGGTGCAGGCCCGCACCGAAGGACAGGTGCTGCGGCTGCGGATCGAGACCGAGCGAGTGCACGTTCGCGGCGTCCGAGGCCGGCAGCACGGCCTCCCCCTCCGCGATCGTCACGGAACCGATCCGCACGGGCTCCACCGCGACCCGTGCCAGAGTGCCCCCGAGATGATTGAACACCGTCGTACGCAGGTACTCGGTGACCTTCGCGGGGATCAGCTCGGGGCGCTGCCTCAGCCTCTGGAAGGTTGCGGGGCTGGAGGCCAGGTCCAGCAGGTAGAAGCCGAGCTGGCAGGCGGACGTTTCGTAGCCGGCGATCAGGACCAGGGCCACGAGGGAAATCGCCTCCTCCCGCTCCAGCGAGCCCTCCCGGACCCGTGCCGCTAGGCCGGAGCACAGATCCGGTCCGGGCTCCAGGCCCTTGCCGTCGAGGATCCTGCCGAAATAGTCGATCAGGCTGTCGTGCGCGGCCGCGATGTCCTTCTCGTCCGCCACCATACTCAGGGCCAGGTCGGACCAGCGGTGGAAGTCGTCCCGGTCCTCCTGCGGGACGCCCAGGACCTCGCAGATGACATCCACGGGCACGGGCAGGCAGAACTGCGCGACCGCGTCGAAGACCTGCGGGGCCCGGGGCAGCTCCCGCATCCGCAGGTCGATCAGGCGCCGGATCCTGGGGCGCAGCGCCTCGACGGACTTGGGGCTGAAGAAGCCCGCGGCCGCACGCCTGACCCTGGTGTGCTCCGGCGGATCCAGGGACAGCAGGGAGGTCCGCACCAGCAGACTCGGCAGGATCTCGTTCACCGTCTCCACCGCTCGGGCCCGGCTGAAGCGCGGATCGGTGAGTACCAGCCGTACGTCGTCGTAGCGGCACACCAGCCACGCCTCGCCCCCGTGGGGCAGCACCACGCGAACGGGATCGGCCTGCTCCCGGAGCAGATCGCGGTAGAACTCCTCCGGCCCTTCCACCGTCGCGCTCTCGCGGAACGGAAAGTGCCGCACTGCCTGTGTGCCCATGCGTTCGCCCCATCCAGGTACGCCGGTTCGTGGTCCCACCGTCGCGGATCCTGCGGAGTGCGGCCTGAGTAACGGCTACTCGGCGGCCCGGGAGCCGGCCGCGCGAATCCGGTGCCCGCCGCGGCCCGGGCTGATGACCGGTGCCGAACGGGCATGGCGTCTCACGGGTCCGGTGCGCGCGGTGCGACCGAGGGACGACGGGTGCAGGGGATGGGCATGCAGCGCTGGCCGCCGGCATCGCGAACGGCGGAACTGAACGCTTTTCGGCCGCATGTGCCGAGCCGCTGTGCCGGGACCTGGTGATCTTCGGCCGGGTGGAACGGTCACGTTACGGCTGGCGGAGCATCGCGTCGCGCGCCGCGTAGCCGGACCCTCAGCGCCCCACGCCCGGCGTTCGGGGCCGTCAGTAGCCCAGCATGAGGTTGTAGAGGTCCCACTCCTGGTCGCGGAACTGCGGCCCGATCTCTCCAGGCTCGAAGGGGAAGGCGTACGGCCGGTACAGGGATGTGACGCTCACGGCGTAGCCGACGCCCGTCTTGCCGGTCTCGTCGAAATCGGCCAGCCAGGAACCGCCGCTGGCCCCGGGCCCCATGTCGCACGGGGTGAGTTCGATGGCCCCCGGGTGGTACGACGTCGTCTTCGTGGTCACCGGGTCGCACGTGTAGAGGTACTGACCGCCGCCGTAGTTGTGCGGGTACCCGAACGGGCGGACCTTCTGCTGGGCGGCCTCGAAGAACCCAATTCCCTGGGCGCCCACCTGGTCCTCGATCTCCAGGCCGTTCTGAGCGGACAGGGCGACGAAACCGACGTCGTGCGCCGAGTCCTTGGTGGTGCTCCAGCCGCCGGTGACCCCGTACCCGGAGGCCACCCAGAGGCCGCCGAGCTGGTAGTTCACCTGGCCCGAGTAGCCCGGCGCGAATACCACATTGCTGTTCCAGGACGTGGTGCCGAGGTCCATGAGGCAGTGCCCGGCGGTGAGCACGAGCTTTCCGGTGGCCGCCTCGACCACGGTGGCGGTGCACGATGCGGGCTGACCGTGCGAGTCGTCGAAGAAGAGCTTGCCGATCGTCGAAGCGGGCTTCCGCGTCGGCCCCCCGGTCCACTGGCGGGTGCCGAAGGTGCCGGTCAGGGAAGCTGCGGACCCGGCCGCTTCGACCGGGCCCCGGCGGGGGGCCAGGCGGACCGGTTCGTGCATCCTGGCATCGGGCTCGCCGACCGGCCCGGCGACCGACGGGGGCAGCTCCAGGCTCTTGGGGGCCCCGATCGCCTGCTTGAGGCGTTCGGCCGTCCAGTGCCTGCGTACCGCGGTCACCGCGTCGGCATCGAGGACGGCCGCCTCGCGCGAAACCTGGAGCCGGACGGCCGAGGGGCCGGACTCCTGCTCCGCCCGGACGGTGGCCGCGGAAGCGGGACCGGCGAGGACCGCAGTCGTCAGAAGTCCGGCGATGGCTGTGAGGATTTGACCGCGCTTCAGCATGACGTTCCTTCGTGCTCGGAGGGGTGGGCAGTCCGTCCGGCCTTCCGCCCGGGTGCCGCCATAGCGCCGGCAATGATGCGGGGACGCTGCGCCGAGGAGTACCCCCGGTCGGCGCGTGCGGGGGCGGACTTCACCCGGTTCCGCCGGGGGCGGCGAGCCTCCGGTCACATCCGGATGAGGCTCCGGCCGCCTGTCCGCGTCAGCGTATCCGCGCCGTTCAAAGGCGGATGAGTACCCCGTCCTCATTTTCCAGGCCCGCGCTGCCTGCCTCACGACAGGAAAGCCGGGACGGCCCGATGGGCCGTCCCGGCGGAAACCAGTGGCGGAGCTGCGTCAGCTGAAGAAGCACTCCGCCTGGATGGCGTAGACCCAGCCCCCGGCGGCCGGTCCGCTTGTGGACGAGCGCTTGACGCATAACGCGTGGTTCGCGTCTTCCCAGGCGTGCATCTGGAGCTCGGCCTGCGTTTGCGCCGCGCTCAGCGCGGTGCCCGAGCCCGAGAACTCCATGCCCACGGGGGGCTTCCACGCCGCGATCGACGCCCCGGTGTCAGCTGAGGCGGACGAGGACGCCGCCGCAACGGCGGCGAGGCCGGCGCACAGCAGAGCGGCACCCCTGACGGCGATCCGGGTTCGGGTTCCCATGGTTCCTCCTGGTGAGTGGCGACCCCAGCGGTCACTCCGACTATGGGGCGCGGCGGAGCAGCACGTTCGATAGCCGGACATGCGCCGAGTGTGGACATATAGCCTCATTCCATGATGATCCGCCCGGACATCGCCGTCCCGAAACCCGTTATCGACCGTATGTCACGCATTCCAAGAGGTCTGGAAGGTGCCCACCGGGCACCGTCCCGGACCCGATCCGGGTGAGTAGCGAATACTCACCTCCCGCCCGACCGGGCAGAGGAAACTCTCGTGTGCATCGCGATTCTCGATCTCGCGGTCTCACGCCTTCGCAGGGACCGCGCGCGACCGACCGGACGGGCAACGGCGCTCCAGGCGTCCGGTGCCCGCGCGCACTCTGCCACTTGCGCGCGGGCACCGGCCCGGGTGCCGGCCCGCCCGTCTCGTGAAGCCGGACCCGGGAGGCGGCCAGTGACCATCCGCACCGTGCAAGGGATCACGGACCACGTCGTCGTCATCGGCGCCGGTCTGGCGGGACTGTCCACCGCATTGCACCTCTCAGGAGCGGGACGGTCGGTTACCGTCCTGGAGCAGAGCGGCGAGCCGGGCGGGAAGGCGGGCGCCTTCCGGCAGGACGGCTACACCCTCGACAACGGCCCAACCGTCCTGACCATGCCGGACCTGATCCGGGAGGCCTTCGCGGCAGTGGGCGAGGAGTTGGAGCAGCGCCTCACGCTGTTGCCCGTGTCACCCGCCTACCGGGCGCATTACAGCGACGGCAGTTCACTGGACGTGCATACCGACACCGGTGCCATGGCAGCCGAGATAGAACGCGTCTGCGGACCCGCCGAAGCCGTCGGGTACCGGCGCCTGGTCGGGTTCCTCAAGCGTCTGTACGCCTGCGAGTACGAGCATTTCATCAACCGCAACATGGACAGCCCGCTCGACCTGGCCCTGCCCCACCTGGCGAGGCTCGTCTCGTACGGCGCGTTCCGCAGCATGGAGGGGAAGGTCAGGCAATACCTCAAGGATCCTCGGACGATCCGCCTCTTCTCCTTCCAGGCGCTGTACGCGGGCGTCGCTCCCCATCAGGCGCGGGCGCTCTACGCGATCATCTCGTACATGGACACGGTGTCCGGTGTGTTCTTTCCTCTGGGCGGGATGCACGCCGTCCCCCGTGCCATGGCCGAGGCCGCGGTGGCCCACGGCGTCAAGATCCGCTACCACACGACGGCCGAGCGCATCGAGACCTCCCTGGGCGGACGGGCCCGGGCGGTCCTGACCACCGACGGCATCCGCATACCCGCGGACGCCGTGGTGATCGCCACGGACCCCTCCGTCGCCTTCCCCCGCCTGCTGGGCACGGTCCCCCGGGGCATCCGCCGACTGCACTACGCCCCGTCCTGCTTCCTGTGGCTGGCCGGAAGCCCGCCGCGTCCCGTCACGGACGGAACATCACCGGCCCACCACAACATCCACTTCGGGCGGACCTGGCGACGGGGCTTCCACGAGATCATCGACAAGGGCGTCCTGATGACCGATCCATCGTTCATGGTGAACGTGCCCACCGCCACGGACCCCTCGCTCGCCCCGGCCGGGTGTCACAGCCACTCCGTCCTGTTCCCGGCCCCCAACCTGATCACCGGCCGCGTGGACTGGGAAACCGCGGCCCCCCGGTACCGCCAGGAGGTCGTGGAGATCCTCCGGCGCAACGGCTACGCCGCACTGGCCGACGACCCCCGCGCCGGGCACGTCATCACCCCCGCCGACTGGCTCCGGCGCGGGTGTCCCGCCGGTACGCCGTTCAGTGCGGCGCACACGTTCCGCCAGACCGGACCGTTCCGAACGCCGAACCTGGCCGGCGAGAACATCGTCCTGGCGGGCGCAGGCACCCACCCCGGAGTGGGCATCCCCATGGCCCTCATCAGCGGACGCCTCGCCGCCGAACGGGTCACCGGGCCGGTCCGGTCCGCTCTGCGCCGGCCCCGGGGCGCGCGCTGATGAGGACCGTGGACCGCCATATCCTCGATGCGGCAGGCATCGCGACACCTCGGCTGCGTGCCGCCTACAGCGAGTGCCGTCGCCTGCACGCGCGCCACGGACGCAGCTACTACCTCGCCACGCGCCTGCTGCCTCCCTGGAAACGCCCCTTCGTGCACGCCCTGTACGGCTTCGCGCGCTACGCGGACGAGATCGTCGACAACGAGCCGCCACGCACCCGGGAGGAACACTTCCGGCAGTGGTCGCAGCAGGCCCTGCGCAGCCTCTGCGACGACTCCCCCGGCCACGGCTCCGATCCGGTCACCACCGCGCTCGGCGACACCTTGCGCCGCTGGGACATCCCCGCCGACCACGTCCGGGCCTTCCTCGACTCCATGGCCGCCGACCTGACCGTGACGGACTATCCGACGTTCGACCACCTGAACCGGTACATGTACGGTTCGGCGGCCGTCATCGGCCTCCAGATGGTTCATATCCTGCAACCGCTCGCGGAGGAGGCGTACCCGCGGGCCCGGGCCATGGGCGAGGCCTTCCAACTGAGCAACTTCCTCCGCGACGTCGCGGAGGACTTCGACCGGGGGCGCGTGTACCTGCCGGCGACCGACCTGGAGGAGTTCGGCGTCACCCGGGAGGACCTGCGGCGGACCAAGGCGAGCGGTCGGGTCAAGGAACTGCTCAAGTACGAGATCGACCGCACCCGGAAGCTGTACGCCTATGCGGTCGGTGGCATCCGCATGCTGGCCCCGACCAGCCGCCCCTGCATCCAGACGGCCTACTACCTCTACAGCGGCATCCTCGAGAAGATCGAGGACGCCGACTACGAAATCCTGGGCCGCCGCGTCGGAGTCGGGCTGCCGACGCGGCTGCGCGTGGCGGTACCGGCCTTCGCCGAATGCCGCCGGCTGCGCCGGAGCATCCCATGACCTACGCGGAGTTTTTGCTCGCCTTCCTCCTGCCACCGCTCGGATGCACCTGCTGGGCGGCGCACCGCTCGCTGCGGACGCGGGACACGCGAGGGGAGCTACGGCACACCGGTACGCGGCTCCTGCTGGTCCTGATGCTCGCCGCCTGGCTGTGGACCACCCCCTGGGACAGCTGGATCATCCGACGCGGAGTCTGGGAGTACCACGAGGGAGCGGTCCTGGCGGCCCTCTTCCACGTGCCCCTGGAGGAGTTCCTCTTCATGGCCGGCCAGACCGCTGCCGTGGGAGCACTCACCTTGCGCGTCATCGCACGGATACCGGAGCGGCCCGCGGCATCCGTGCCCCGGCCGGTGCCGTCATTGCGCCGGACCTGTGCCGGCTGGTGGGCGGCGCTGGCCGCCGTCGGTCTCGCCCTGACCCTCGCCGGTCCGCACGGCACCTACCTCGGGAGCATCCTCGTGTGGTTCGGCCCGCTGCTCGCGGTCCAGGCTCTCGCCGGGGCCGACGTGCTCAGGGAACGGCGTACGGAACGGCTGCGGATCCTGGTGCCCGCTCTCCTTTACCTGTGGAGCGTCGACCGCATCGCCATAGGGTTCGGCGTCTGGCGCATCTCCGGTGACCACACCTGCGGCTGGGCTGTCTTCGGCCTGCCGCTGGAAGAAGGTGTCTTCTTCACCGTCACGAGCCTGCTGGTGGTCAACGGACTGATCCTCGGCACGGACGCCCAGGTCCAGGCACGCGCCGTACGACGACCTCTCGTGCGGCGGTGGTGACGGGCACCGAACGCGGCTTTGGCTTCGAGGTCTTGAAAGGAACACCCGGCTCTCTTCCCGCGACGACCGACCATCCAGGACCCATCGAGGTGGACCGTGACGCAGCGCATTCTCGACCAGGAGAACCCGAGGGCCGTGACGGTCCTGGCCCAGGCACGGAGCGAGATCGACGCCATCATGCGCTCGGCGGTGGACGAGCTGCCGCGCTCCATGCGACGGGTCACGGGCTTCCACCTGGGGTGGTGGAACCAGTTCGGCGTCCCCGAGGAAGGCGCGCCGGGAAAGGCCCTGCGTCCCGCCCTGGTGATGTCGTCCGCCAAGGCCCTGGGAGACACCAGCGGTGCATGCGCCACCGCTGCCGCCGCGGTGGAACTCGTCCACAACTTCACCCTGATCCACGACGACGTCATGGACGCCGACACCCTGCGTCGGCACCGGCCGACGGCCTGGTCGGTGTTCGGTACCACCGACGCCATCCTGGCAGGCGACGCCCTGCAGACTCTGGCTCTCATGGTGCTGGCGCGCGACGACCACCGCGCCGCGCCGGCCGCCGCCCGGCGGCTGACGGCCTGCATGATCGAACTCTGTGAGGGCCAGAGCGCCGACTGCCGCTTCGAGACCCGCAACGACGTGGGACTTGCGGAGACCATGGCGATGGCGGAGGCCAAGACGGGAGCCCTGCTGGGCTGTGCGTGCGCGATCGGGGCCCTCTACGCCGGGGCGCCCGCCGAGGTCGTTGAGTCCCTAGACCTCTTCGGCCGGGAATTGGGGCTGGGATACCAGCTCATCGACGACCTGCTGGGGATCTGGGGCGACCCCGCGGTCACCGGAAAGCCTGCGGGTTCCGACCTCCTCGCGCTGAAGAAGTCACTGCCGGTCGTCGCCGCACTCGCCTCCGGTACACCGGAGGGTGCCTCGCTGGCAGAGCGCTACACCTCGGGTGCCTCGGTGCACGCCCGTGACGTGGAGTGGATCGCCGGCCTCGTGGAGAGGGCGGGGGGACACGAATGGGCACGGAGCGAGGCAGCCCGCCGGATCCGCCGGGCCCTTGAACTGCTCGGCATCACCTGCCCGGACACGAACGCGGCCTCGGACCTCATGGCCCTCACGAGGCTCATCACACGCCGACAGAGCTAGTCCCTCAGGATCGGAGTAGTCACATGACCATGACACAGCCGCCTGCACCCCGCTGGGTGCCGATGTTCCAGGACCGTGCCACACCGCTGCGCATCGACGCGCTGCCCGTGTCCGGTGTGGTGCCCGACAGCCTGCGTGGGACGCACTACCGGGTGGGTCCGGTAGCGGGTGAGGCGTACGGCACGCCGCTGGCGCACGCCTTCGGCGACGCGGACGCTTACATCGCCGCGTACACCTTCACCGACGACGGCGTCTCCCTGCGCGGCGAGATCGTCGACACCCCGGTGCGCAGGCGCGAGCAGTCCGCGGGACGCCTGGTGGGGTCCACCTTCAGCACCATGGCCGAACGCAGCCTGCCAGCCCGGGCCTTCGCCAACATACGTGGCATGATCTCGATGTTCGTCCCGTCGCTGATCCCGTGGAGTTCCGGCTACCAGTCAGTCAAGGACACGCCCAACCACGTGCCGTGCGTGATGGGCGACTCCCTGATCCTCCTCGGTGGCGCGGGCATCCCCTACGCACTGGACCTGCGGACACTCGCCCTCAAGGGCCACGAGGACTTTCGCGGCGCCCTGCCCAGGCGGCAGCTCTACCTGGTCGGGGAGAGCCACCTGGACCCCAACACCGGTGAACGCTGCTTCCTTGAGATCAACACGGGGTTGCGCCTGTGGACGGTCGACGCGAACGGTGTCGGCCGCCGCTCGGTCAACCTGCCGATGGACCACGTCTACCTGCCCCACGACTTCGGCATCACCCCCACCAAGATCGTGGTTCCGCTCGGCCCCATCCACTCCGGATTCCTCCCGCTGACCAAGGCGACGCTCGGGTTCGCGACGATGAACGAGGTCTTCGGATGGCACCCCGACGAGCCGACCCGGTACTGCGTCATCGACCGGGCCACCTGGACCACGCGGATGTACGAAGCCCCGCCCTCCTACCCGGTGCACCTCGCCAACGCCTTCGAGGACGGCGACGATCTGGTCCTCGACATGAACGTCCACTCCGACGACGCCGGGGTCCGCGGGTTCACCGCCTCCTTCCACCACAACGCGGGCCACCCGGACTTCACCAACCGTTTGCACCGGATCCGGCTGTCGGCCGACGGAAGCAGCTCCAGCAAGGAGCTGGTCCCCTTCGACTGCGAGGCACCCCGCTCCAGCAAGGTTCTGCACGGACGGCCGACCCGCTACCTCTACGCCTTCGCGACCGCGGCCGGGATCGCGGGTTCGGGCCGGGTCGTCAAGGTCGACGCGGAGACGGCCACCCACGAGGTGCACGACTTCGGCGAGCACTGCGTGACGGGCCAGCCCGAATTCGTGCCGGATCCGGCCGGCAGCGGCAAGGAGGACGAGGGCTGGCTGCTCTGCCAGGTCTACGACTCGCGGGCCGACCGGACCTTCCTGAGCATTCTGGACGCCACCGACGTCGGCAAGGAGCTGGCCCGGCTGGACCTCCCGTGCCCACTGCCCTACCTGCTGCACGGGGAGTTCCTCCCCGCCGGGAGGCCATGACCGGGTCGGCGGACGCCACGTGCCAGCCGCACACCGAGGTAGGCGAGCCAGCCGACCGGTCCGAACAGCATCGTGAGGAACAGACAGGGCACCACGAGCAGGTGCGGGACGCCGTGCTTCTGCGCATCCCGCACCTCCCAGCTGCCGATCAGCAGGTCGAACGTCAGATAGTGCGCCGTGGCGGCGAGCACCATCCAGGGTTCCCGGAACAGCTCACCCACCCCTGTCAGCGACGACGGGCTGCCGTCGGCCTTCCAGAACGTGGCGGCGACCACGACCGTGTAGACGGCAGCGCACACCGCGGGCGTCCACACGGCGGTCAGCCCGTGCGTGACCCACCGCTTGCGTGGCATCGCGGCGAGCATGATCCACGACAGCACGGCCACGCCGTTGAGGAGGGTGAACAGGAGATCGGGAGACACGGGTGTCCTTTCGCCGGAGTCCGGCCGACGGCCGGCCGCGTCCACCATGCGAGCCGGCACCTCCCGGGAAATGAGTAAGCGCTACTCACACAGCGGATGACACCGCCGGCGACGCACCTCCGGGGCCTACGATGCGTGCGATCGGGCACTTCCTGGGCGGGAAAGGACGTCATACATGCGCATCTCGGGGTCGAACGTCTTAATCACCGGTGCGACGGGCGGGATAGGCGAGACCATCGCCCGCACGTTCGCGGCACAGGGAGCCCGGCTGGTCCTCTCCGGACGCCGCAAGGACGCTCTCAACGACCTGGCGGGAGAGCTTGGGGCCCGGGCTGTTCCGGCCGATCTGGCCGACCCGCAGGACGTGGCCCGCCTCTGCGAGACGTGCGGTGACACCGACATCCTCGTGGCCAACGCAGCGCTCCCCGCCAGCGGGGACGTTTTGGAGTACACCCCCGAGCAGATCCGGCGCGCCCTCATGGTCAACCTGGAGGCCCCGATCATGCTGTCGCGACTGCTCGCGCCCCGGATGGCGCGCGCCGGCCGGGGACACCTCGCCCTGGTCGGGTCCATATCCGGCAAGGCCGCAACGAAGGCGACCGCCATGTACAACGCGACCAAGTTCGGCCTGCGCGGCTTCGCCCTGGCGCTCCGCCAGGACCTGCAACCGGCCGGGGTGGGCGTCTCCCTGGTGCAGCCGGGCTTCGTCAGGGACGCCGGCATGTTCGCCGCGACCGGCGTCGCGCTGCCCCCGGGCATGCGCACCGTCTCGCCCCAGCAGGTCGCCGACGGTGTCGTCCGGGCCGTGACCCGTAACCTGTGCGAAGTCAATGTGGCGCCGCTGGAGCTGAGGATGCTCAGTAGCGTGGCTGGACAGTTCCCGGCCCTGTCCGAGCAGGTGCAGCGCAGGTTCGGCGTCACCGACGACACGGTGACGGGCATCGTCGACGCCCAGCGCGCCCGGCGCTGACGCCCGCGCCTCCTCGGCTCCGGCGGAGCCGCAGCCGGTACCTGCCCGCGCGACGGCGCGCGGGCAGGTACCGGCTACTCATGTTGCACACCCCCCTCCTTCTCCATCATGAGGACGAGGCTCGGACCTGCGGGCTCCCTCGCACCGCGACGCGGTGCGGGCGGATCAGCCATTCCTCCGCGGTCCGTAGCCGGTTTTCGCCCCGTACCGGGGCACAGCCGTCCGACATTCCGTCCAAGGAGAAGCCGTGCAACATCTGACCGACCGGGAGGAGCGCCGTCTCCTGCTCCAGCACGAGCAGCGGATCTTGACACCGCTGGGCGTCATGAGGCACCTGCGCCGAGCATGGAACCGCATGTGTTTCATCTTCAGCCACACCGACCCGCACGATGTCCGGGTCGCCAGAATGCGGCCCAGCGACGCGGTTCCCGTGACTGCGGCCTCGTACAGCGCCGGTCCCCCGCCCACTACCCGGATGTGAGAGGGACCGCACGGTCCGCATTTCGTTGAGCAATCACCACTCTGTTGGCGCCGACTCTCCCGGGAGGAATCTGTCAGCAGCTCGAAGAGAATTGAGGAAGCGTGAAAACCAGAACAATCGTGGCGGCCCTCCTGTCCGTTCTCGGACTCATCGCACTCGCCACATCGCCCAGCTCCGCCGCGAGCGATCCGCGGCGTTACGACGTCAGCGTCCAGTTCCTGTCCGTGGAATTCATCGGTATGAACGACAATGACGACGCGGGTTACTACGACGATGCCGTCGAGCTGTACGGATCGCTGGGGGCGTGGCAGGACTGGGGCGGCTGGATCGACGACTACCACTACCTGACCACAGCCGACTGGAAGGGCGCGCCGGGCACGAGCGGTCACATCATCGGGGACTGCAACGGCTGGCGTGACTGCTGGCGGACCCTCCGCTCCGGCAAGGTGTACCCCGTCACCACCATCGGGTCCGGTTGCGGAGGCGTTCCCGGATGCAGCCACCCCTTCGCCGGCGGTCTTGGGGCCGGTTTCTACGAGGACCAGGCCACCTCACGGAGCAACACCGACACTCTTACGATGCACTCCATGGAGGCCGGACACGTCTTCCACGTCACCACCAACATGTGGGACCACGATGACGGCCTCAATCCCGACGACAAGCTCAGCGGCGCCAACTACAGCTACACGGTGAGGCCGGGCGCGGCTCCCCAGTACAGCCAGATCGTCTCGACCAGCGGCTCGGGCAAGGTCCGCATCAACTACCTGATCAAGACGCCCGTCTGCTCCTGGGCCTGCTGACACCGCACCGGGCCCCGCGCCTGGGCCTGGTGGCCGCACCCCTGGCCCCGGGGCCGGACCGGCGCACCGGGCCGATGACCCCGCAGGAAGCGCTCGTGGCCGCCATGCACGCGCTCCTCTCCCTCTACCGGGATGCCGCCGACGGTCACTTCCCGCCCGCCGACGGCGGTGTCCTGATCCTGCCGCCGCTGCCCGTCGGACTCGAGTGCTCGACGGCGTCGACCGGGTACGCGGTCGTCGCGACCGGCATGGGACATGAGGAGGTCCTCGCTCACGCCGCCGCCGGATTCGGCGGATCGTTCTCGCCCGGATTCCTGAACCACTCGGCCGGTAGGCGGTACTGAATCGACGTCACCGACGTGAGCCTCGCCGCGCGGGACCGGCGGACCGTCGCGGCTCGCGCCACTGACCGGCTACGAGGACCACCTCCGTGTCCTGCACGCCCGCCGGCTCCGGCAGGACGTGCAGGTGCCCGGGGGCGGGCGCGGGCTCGTCACGGTCGACCTGCGGGAGCGGCCGTCCGTAGCCGTTCTCCTCAGCGGCCCGAGACGGGCAGCGCGATCACCCGCCGCATGAACCAGTGCTCCGCGTAGCGGACCTCCGCCCGGGGCATGGCGAGTTCCAAGCCCGGGAACCTCCTGGTGAGGGCTCCCAGGGCGACCTCACCCTGCAGCCGCGCCATGGCCGCGCCCAGACAGTTGTGCAGGCCGTGCCCGAGGCCCAGATGCCGTGGCCCCTGGCGCGCGAAGTCGAGCTTCCCCGGCTCGGGGTAGACCTCCGGATCGTGGTTGGCCGCCAGCAGCGACGCGAGTACCGGAGTGCCGGCTTCCACGGGGACACCCAGGAGGTCGCAGTCCTGCGTGGCGAACCGGATGAAGGCACTGGCCTGGGAGCTGGTGTACCGCAGGAGTTCCTCGACCGCCTCCGGGCCGACGGGAGAAGCGGCCGGTTCTTCGCCCCGCCACTGGCCCGGATGGTCCAGCAGGGCCAGGACCGAGTTCCCGATGAAACTGCGCGACGAGTCGGCCCCTCCGAGAATCACCACCGCCACCAGCGCCTCGAGGTAGTCCTCGCCGATGCCGCCGTCCTGGTCCGCCGCGGCGACGAAGTCGGAGGTGAGGTCCTGGCCGGGACGGGCCCGCTTCTCGTCGATCAGCTCGCGCGCGTAGGCGCACACCTTGCCGAAGGCGATGGGTACCTGGTCCATCAGGGCGGGGTCGGTAGGGAAGCCCTGCTCGATAGTGCGGGCCAGTTCGGCGAAGCGGTTCTCCGGGAACCCGAGCAAGGCGCCCACGGTCTGGGCCGTCACGTCGGCGGCGAAGTCGTCCATGACGTCGAACTCGCCCTGTTCCGCGCAGCGGTCCAGCGCCCGCTGGACGAATCCGTCGATCCGGTCCCGCCACATCCTCGACCGCGCGGGCGTGAAGGAGGGCATCGCCAGCCGCCGCACCTCGGTGTGGAACGGCATGTCGATCACCGGCAGGGAGTACTGCAGGACGGTGCCGGCCCCGGTCACCAGCCCGGCGTCGCGGAAGTCCTGCCGCGCCCAGGTCCTGCCCTCCGTCGAGAAGCGCCCGTCGGCCAGCAGGGCCCGGACGTCCTCGTACCGGGTGAGCAGCTTCATCCGGATGTCCCCGACGGGGAAGGTGAACTCGTGCACCGCCGCCGCGTCCCGCAGCCGGGCGAGGACGGGGTGCGGGTCCTGGTAGTAGTCCGGTGTGAAGAGGCCGATGGAGGCCGATCCCACGCTCATGCACAAGCCTTCCTGGTGAGTACCGGCGGGGCTGCGAACAGCGGAGATACGGCCCCGCGCCCGCCCCGACCCCGCGCGGCCCATCCTGGACAGGATGGGCCGCCGCGCCATGAGTAGTTCGTACCTATGGGCCGCTCGGTACGGCTGGCGGGCCGGTGGGTGCGGGCCCGGTCAGGTGCCGCTACGGCGGGCCTGGGCGGGGGGACGGAGCGCGGCGAGGGTGGCGTCCTGGAGGACGCTGCTGAGGTCCCTGCGGGTGGTCAGGCCGAACTTCGCGTAGACCCGCTGCAGATGGTTGTCGACCGTGCGGGCGGAGAGCTGCAACTTCGCGGCGATGTCCTTGCTCGGGTAGCCGCCGGCGGCCAGCACCGCCACCTCCCGTTCCCTGGAAGTGAGCAGTGCCATCGTGGCGTGCGCGTCCAGCAGGGGGGTGTGAGCGTTCTCGCACTGCGCCGCCCAGACGGCTGCCCGCTGCGTCGCCGCGGCGGCCTTGCGCCGTTCGCCGTCGCGGCGCCAGGCGCCTGCCGCGGCCGCGGCGGCCTCGGCGGCCATCAGATCCGCTCCGATGGCATTGAACTGCCGCGCGGCGGCCATCAGGCCGTCCCCGTCCTGCTGCGCGAGCGCAGCCGCCAGTCGGGCCCGTGCGGGCATCAGCTCGCCGTCACAGACCGTGGCCAGTTCGGCGAGCCGGGCCGCCACCGCGTCCGCTCCGCCGAGCCGTGCAATGTCCGTCAGGCACATGGCCTCGGCGGTGACCTGTCCACTGGCACGGGCCCGGGCGGCCATCCCTTCGAGGACCTGGCACGCCCGCGCGGACTCGCCGTGGGCGGCCTGGAGCCATGCCGGGCCCAGGTCCTCCTCCACGGAGATCAGACCGGGCCGTTCGTCGAGGCAGTCGAATTCCTTCGCGGTCGCCTCGGCGGCGGCGAGGTCCCCAAGGACCGCGGCACAGGCGATCACTCCGCCCAGTGCCAGCCGCAGTCCGAAACCGTGCTCGGTGCCACGGGCCAGGACGGCTGCCTCGGCCCACCAGGTACGGGCGGAGGCCACGCGTCCGGCCAGCCACAGCGCCCGGGCGACCGAGGCCGCGATCCAGATGCGGGCCATGAGGCCGGCGGCGGCGATGTCGGCGTAGGCGTACTCGCCCACCGCGACGGCCTCCTTCAGGCGTCCCGCGTCCGTCAGCGCGACGACGAGCGGGATCCTCTCGACGGCGGGGTGGGACACCAGCGCCTGTTCGTCGAGCTCCTGGTGGACGGTGAAGGCCCGTTCCGCCGCGGTGATGGCCTCGGTCGTGCGCCCGACGGCGGCGAGGGCCGCGGGCCGCAGGAAGACACCGCGCAGCCAGGCGTTGACGTCCATGGCCCGGCCGCCGTCCTCGTCCAGGTCGTCCAGGAGCGCCAGTCCCTCCACCGGCTGACCGGAACCCACCCGCAGGTAACCCTCGTTGATACGCAGCATCCGCCGGGCACCCGGGTCGGTGAGCTTGGCCGCGGCCTGCGCGTTGGCCGCCAGCGCGGCCTCGACCGGGCGGTCGCTGAACACCAGGTTGGAGGTCCGGGCGAGGGCGACGGCAACGGTCTCCTCCTCGCTGGTGGTCAGGGCGCTCGCCCGGGCCAGGACCGTCTCGGCCTCGGTGCACTTGCCCATCTGGAAGAAGGCCTCGCCCGCCATCAACCGCGTGTAGGTCGTCTGCTCCGCTTCGGGCAGCGCGCCCAGGAGGGCGGTCACCTGGTGGTAGTCATGGGCGTAGCGGGCGAGCACCGCCCCTTCCCGCAGCAGGGCGGGGTCGGCCGTACCGGTGGCCATGAGCCGCCACCGCGCCACGTACAGCGCGTCGTCCCGCCGGTTCGAGCCGTACGCCTCGATCCGGTCCGCCTGCGCCAGGAGGATCTCGCGCTGGCGCTGCGGGCTCATGGCCGAGCGCAGCACCTCGCCGTGAAGGGGGTGAGCCAAGTGCAGCGTTGTGCGCCGCTGCTCCGTCGTGACGTGCAGGAATCCCTTCTCCTCCAGAGCGGCCAGTTCATCCCAGGTGGTGATCTGCCTGGCATCGGCGAGCGCCACGGGCTCGCAGCACGCGAGCAGCTCGAGAACCGGCAGGGCTTCCGGGACGGCCTGGAGACGCGCCCGGATCAGCCCGGTCAGTTCCACCGTTCCCTGAAGGCGACTGCCGGTGAGGGCCCACATCTCGCCGTCCGTGGTGATCGCGCCGCGCTGAAGTGCCCCGAGGACGAGCTCGCGCAGGAACAGGGGATTGCCGCCGGAGGTGGCGTGCAGCTCCCTCACGCTGCTCCGGTCGACCGGACCTCCGAGGGAAGCGGCCAGCATCTCGCCGGTGGCCTTCTCGTCGAAGGCGCTGAGGTCGACGCGGTGCACGGCGTCGCCGCCGAGCAGGGCTTCAATCGCCTCGCCGTAGGGCTCTCCGCTGCGGACCGTGGCGATCAGCCGTACGGCACCGGTGCCGGTCAGCTGCTGGAGGAGGAGGGCGGAGGTGGCGTCGAGCAGGTGCAGGTCGTCGACGAGTAGTGCCAGGCGTTCTGCCGGCCGGCGTCCTCTCCAGGCCTGCACGACCGCGGCGAACCCGGTGACCGGATTGGACAGGTCGACGTCGCGGGGCAGGAGATGGGCGACGGCACCGAGAGGGACGGTGGCCGCCGCCGTGGACGCCAGTGCCCGTCCCGCACTCCAGCCCTGTTCCACGGCGTAGGTCAGCGCAGCCTCGGCGAGCCGGGTCTTCCCCACCCCGGCGGGGCCGGAGATGATGACGCTGTGGCAGCGGCCGGCGTTCCAGACTTCGGCGAATCCCCTCAGTTCGCCTTCTCGTCCCACGAGCGGGTCTAGAAGTGGCACCTGCCCGTACACACTCATATCCGGTCCCCATTTCCATCGGCGGTATCAACGCAATGCGTCAATACCGCCACCGTAGGAACTGGGAATTATCAGGACGTGAGTAAAATGTACTCAGTCGGTCCGCAATGCCGCGTCGACCGCCGCCCAGGCGTGCAGTCGAGTCGTGGGAAAGACGGGAACCGGACTGTGTTCCGCACCGATCAGCAATTCAATCTCGGTGCAGCCTAGGATGACGCCCTGGGCACCGTGCGCCACGAGTTCACCGATGACGTCCTGGTAGGCACGGCGCGATTCCTCCCGCACGTCCCCGAGGCAGAGTTCCTCGTAGATCACCTGATGCACCAGGGCCCGCGATGCCGTGCCGGGAACCGTCACCCGCAGGCCCGTGGATGCCAGGTGGTCACGGTAGAAGGCCTGTTCCATGGTGAAGGCGGTACCGAGCAGGCCTACGTGGTGCAGTCCCGCCGAACGGACCGCCTCCGCGGTGGTGTCGGCCAGGTGCAGCAGTGGTACGCCGACGGCGGCGGTGATGTGGCCGGCCACCTTGTGCATCGTGTTGGTGCACAGCACCAGCAGCTCGGCGCCCGCCCGCTCCAGTGCGCGGGCGGCGGACGCGAGGATCTCGCCCGCCTCGTCCCACCGGCCGGCTGTCTGGAGCTGCTCGATCTCTGCGAAGTCGACCGAGTACAGCACGCACCGCGCGGAGTGCAGTCCGCCGAGCCGGTCCCGGGTGAACTGGTTGATCAGGCGGTAGTACTCCGCCGTGGACTCCCAGCTCATACCGCCTATGAGCCCGATGACCTTGGTCAACGCCTTCTCCGCCCTTTCCTCCGGGTGCGCGGGCGGCAAGGACGCGGCGCGCCCCAGGCAGTGTCTCGTCGCCCGGCGAGGTTCATGCTCCCCCATGAGGGTGCACAGGACATGAGTAGCGGCTACTCGGTGACCCCGCACTGGTCCGACCGCCCTCCCCGTGGCGGAGGAGGGACAGTCGCACCGGACCGGTGTCAGAAGATCCCCGGGCCGGGCGTCAGCACCTGGTCGGGGTCGAAGCGCTGCTTGCGGTCCTGGAAGGTGCCCCACTCGGCGCCGTAGTGCTGCTCCCAGTCCGCGTGGCTCATGCGGGTTGAGCCGATGGGGTAGAGCGTCGCGCCCAGGGCCCTGGCCTGCTCGTACAGAGTGCGGTTGCGGTTCAGCTTCTGCGCCACCCAGTACGGCGGGACGGTATCCCCGGACGAGGTCAGGATGTCGAACAGGAAGACCCACTCGCCGTCGTGCGGCGTCCGGAAGAACGGGCGGGTGAGCTTCGACCTCTTGATGGCGAACAGGAGTATCCCGCCGGTGCTGCCCGCATCGTCCGGACGCAGCGCGGAGAGCGCGGTCGTGACGTACGCCTCGGCCTGCGTGTCGGGCACGAACACGTCGAACCACGGCTTGGCGTAGCCCTTGTAAACGCGCGGGAACCCGTTCACCTGCTCGTTGACCCGTACCGTGTAGGCGGCGTAGGTGCTGTTCGACGTGAGGGCGGACCCGGCCGGCTGGGTGAGCCCGCGCAGCAGGAACGCATCGTCCGGAGGGGTGCCGTCGGCGTGGGCCGCGGCCGCCTGGATCACATGGGTCACGCCGTTGTCCGCGACGTCGAACGCACCGTTCACGGAGGTGAGTTCGGCGCGGGCGAGCAGGGTGCGCAGGTCGGTGAAGAACTGCTTGGGGTCGGCGTACAGCAGAGTGTACTGACGCACGGAATCGGGGGCCGGCACCATGGCGATCCGGGCGCTGACGATCAGGGCGATCTGGCCGAGCGTGCCGAGGCACGCTTCGAACAGCTCCCGGTTGTCGGCGGGCGAGCACACGACGATGTCCCCCTGCCCGGTGACCACCGTCAGTTCGAGGACGTTGTCCACCTGCGCCCCGTGGTGGATGTTGGGCGACACCCCGCCCACGGAAAGCGTCCCGCCGACGGACAGGTCCGTGTAGTCGGTCAAGACGGGCGGGGTCACGCCCTGCCGCAGACCGGCGGTGACCAGCTCGGACCACAGCACCCCGGCGTCCACGTGGGCGGAGGAGGCGGTGATCTCGTGGATGCCTTGCAGACTGCGCATCTCGATGACGAGGCCGGGGCACAGCCCCTGCCCGAAAGTGGTGTGGGCCTCGCCGCGGGCCGACACCGGAATGCCCAGACGCGCGCAGTAACGGATCATCTTCTGGATGTCGGAGGCGTTCTTCGGGCGCAAGACCGCGGCCGGCGTGACCGAGACGATGTTCCCGTTGTCGGTGCTGTCCTCCTGGATCGTGGCTGGGTGGAAGTCCAGCACACCTTCCAGGACGGGGACGTGCGCCCAGTCGGGGGCGGGCGTCGTGGCGGACGCCTCGGTGATCCACGTCCCCGTCGCCGTGCTGAACGCGACCACGGCGGTCGCCGTCTTGGCGAGGAAGGCCCTGCGTCTCATGTCTTTCATCGTCAAACCCCTGGGTGGACGGCTGGTGTACACGGCACAGCGTGCCGATCCGGCCGGGGTCCGCCGGCACGGCGTGGCCATCCTCCCCCCGTCTCCGCATGCCCTCATGAGTACTCGCTTACCGTCTCTGCGGCCCTCGGACCGGTGACGGCAGGGCTGAGACGGTTGCCGCCCGCGGTTGCGCGCCGCACCAGCGGGATGGGCAGCGCGGTGACCGCCGGCGGCGACCCGGGATGTCGCAGTTCGTCCCGGTGCGTGTCCCCTCGCTCCCGAGGGCTTCGGCAGGAACCGGACAGGCACATGCGAACCGGACCACACGGGAACCGCAACGAGGCCGCCGGACGGTCACAGGCGTGAAGGCGAGCGAGCGCGCCCGAATCCGCGTGGGCGAGCCGGACCTCTTCGTGCCCTCTTCGACGACCACACCAGAGCTCTCGAGGCGCATGGAATTCGACGACGACGGGCTCGACCCGAGGGCGGTTCGCACGCCGAGGAAGCGGGCGGCCCGCTTTGCGGTTTGCTGAGGGGAGTTCAGGCCCGCGTCTTCACCGCGGGAAACGTCAGCCAGGGCCTGACCAGCCCTTACTGGTGGGCGTAGGTAATGCCCGCGCAGTCACCGGGCGGGCCGGGCTGCGGAACAGCACGCGGCCCTCCTGGCCGGTGAGCACCATGGCTTTGACGGCCTGCCTGTTCCCGCCGGCAAGTTCCCGCCCAATGTCATCTCTGCACTATTTGGTCCTTCACGCCGGCTAGTTGGCGTCTATTTTTTACACCCAGTTTGGTGTACACGTTTTGCAGGTGATTGTTTATAGTACGCAATGATAGGTGCAGCGTTTCTGCCAGCTCCCCGGGCGACACACCGTCAATTATCTGCAAAGCTATCTCTCGCTCGCGGGGAGTCAACCTTACAGGATTAGATGGAGCCGGGCAGAAAACAGGAGAGACTGCTTCGCAGCGAGCAGCGGCTGAGGCGGCAAGAGTCTCTGCTGCAGCCATCCCCTTCGTGTCATTGGCCGCCTGTAGAATCCGGGAAGCCGTCATTGCAGAAGTTGCGGCCAGGACGTCTACCCCCATCCGCGTGAAGTCGCGAGTTAATGCGACAAGCTTCTCAGAGTTCCTGCCCCTCATGGCCAGAGCTAGTTCATACCTTGCTTTGCAGAGATCACTGTCCGACTGCGTAGCGACTATCTCGAGTCTGCCGAGATCTGCGGATTCACTTCCGAGCCGCGCAGCATCCACAAGTAGAAGAGATTCGGACGTAGTCTGCCCTGTCATCCGCGCACGGTGGGCCGCACGCACAAGGATGGAGCATGCGTCATCCGGACGTTCATTCACAGCCATGAGCCACGCCTCGCCCAGTAGCTCCTCGCCGGCGAACAGTTCGAGGTTGGGATAATCTTCCGCTTCTCGAACCAATATGGCCGCCTCCGCAACGCGTCCTGTCACGGCGCACACAGCAGCCTTATTCGACAGGATCAGGCGCAACGCTGTTTTGTTACGAGTGCTTCTCGCCAGAGATAGCGCTTCGTTGTACCAATGATCAGCGCTTCGGACATGGCCACCTATCCAGAAAGCCCGCGCAATGAAGTACGCCGTCCATACCGTTACTGTCGGTGTTTGCACCTCCGCATTCACCAGATCCAGATAAGCCTGTTCACCCACCCGTGTAGCCGTCTCAATCTCGCCGGTCTCGGTATGTGCCAGAACCAAAGAGTTTAGCTGCGCAGAAGGATGAGGGAGCAAAGCACGATCATCGTTCTTCAGAGACTCTTGATAAGCTTGCTTAGCCCAGTAGATGGCCGAGCGAGTGCGCCCCGTCACCGCTAGCGCGCCAGCCTTCATCGACTGGAGGAGAGGCGCTGCACCGGGCGGAAGTTCAGAAACCGAAGACGTGGACTCGATTTGCCGAAAGATGGCAAGAGCCCGTTCAGGTTCGCCGGAGTAACTGTATATGTTACTCTCCAGCAGAGACAGGAAAATGCCGCCGAATCGGCTCAACAGGCTCTGCCGTGCTTCCTTGATCACTCGTAGGGCATCTCGTTTTCTGCCAGCAACCCAGAAGAGATTGAGCATGCGTGGCAGCATGATCGAGATGCGCTCTTCCTCGCTCGCTGCGGCCTCAAAGGCTGTTGCCAGAGTGGAATCAGCTTCCTCATCATTACCCAGGTAGTACAGCGCCTCGCCTTTAAGCGTCAGTACAGATGAATCAATGCAGTCGTCGGGGAGAGCAGCGAGGAGCTCAGACACTTGAGCGTAATCGTGCGCATGACGGGCCAGGAGAGCGCCCTTCATAAGCACTTCCGGATCTGCTGTCCCGGTCGCCTGAAGATTCCAAGATGCTAGACGCAGTGCATCTTCCCTACGACGGCCGGCGTGTTGCTGAAGCCAGGCGATCTGTTGCTTCAGCAGTAGCTTCTTGCGGCGCTGAGGCATTGCCGTGCGAAGGAATTCCCCGTACAACGGATGCGCGAGTTGCACCTCGGCTCGCCGACCAGCCATGTGCACCTTGATCAAGCCCTCTGATTCAAGCGAATCCACATCGCTCGTAGAGGTTTGTGAGACCAAGGACGAAGCCGAGATAGGCTCACAGAGCGCCGTGAGATCGAGAATGACCCGCTCATTCTTCGATCGGATCGCGATTCGATCCATAATAAGGTGGTTCAATTTCTCGGCGCGCGGCTCCTGCGTTGTTTCCCAGTCCCATGAATACCCGTTGTCGATTAGAACTCCGGCTTGGACACTCGATATGAGCAGTTCACGCAAAAAAAGTACGTTGCCACCGCAGTTGCGATGCAGGACATGAAGAGCCTTCTGGGTAGCAGGTTTCCTGAGGATCTCGCCTATGATCTGCTCTATCTGAGCTTGACTGAAAATGCCAAGCTCTATCCTCTGAATCGTGCTTTTGGAGCATAGGGCCTCAACTGCCGGATTCAGTCGAGCTTGCGATCGCATCGTACCTACGAGTCGCACCGTTCCTGCAGCGACTAGTTGATTGAGTAGCACTGCCGACGTCGAGTCCAGCAGATGTACGTCATCAACAAAAACAACCCACTTTGCTGCTCGAGGTGTTCTAAAATGATTTCTTATGTGCGCAAAGGCGGCAACTGGATTAGATAATTCAAGTCCATCCGGCAGGAGGTGACTTAGGGCGCCAAGCGGTATGACTGCCGCTGCTTTCGTTGCAACGGCTTCACCGGTCGCGAAACCTCGCTTACGCGCTTGACAAAGGCACTCAGAAGCGAGCCTCGATTTCCCAACACCAGCAGGACCACTGAGAATAAACCCTTGAGCGGACGGATCACCTAAAAACGCTGCGAACTGAGCCAGCTCGGTCTGTCGCCCGACCAGAGGCCAATGGGAAGCTGTATTGATTGCTCGCATCAGCACTCCAGCTCGGCACCCGCCATGCGGGTCCGCGTAGACGACACTTTTTCAGCCAGCAGCGTAGCTCTGGCTCAGGTCGATGCGCCACTAGTAGGACGCCATGAGTCAGGTGCCCCTGCCTGATCGTGGGCATCCTTTCCGGTATGACGCCGGAGGAGGTGGAACGGCTCCGGGGCAAGTAATCGGGCTCGTTGCCGATGCGTTCACCTCTGCCCTGTGCTTCCTGTCCACCCGCCCGCGGCAGCACCGTCGCGAGATCGGCTCCCGATGGCGGCGTCTGAGCACCGACCACCAGGCCCTGCTCACGCCCGCCCACCTACGGGCGGGGCAGACCTCGGTGGTGGACTGAGTGTTACGCGATGGGTCTGATCTGATGCTGGACGGTCGGTGCAAGTCGAGCCGGCTGATGCCCCAGCGGTTGCCGCACGGGTGCCCGGTACCAGGACGAAGACAGCGGCGCACCGCGGTTCGGCGCAGCCTCGGCAAGACACAGACCGACCGTCCCCAACTGTCGATCGGTAGCTGCACGATTCCGGAGCACGGTGGCAACACGTCTGCTGATCGGCCGGATGGCCAACTGCGCGGAACCAGGAGGGCCACTGCTGTTCGTAGCCTTCCACCCGCATGAGCAGGAGATAAGCCTGCGCGACATCTCCAGATGGCTCGTCATCACCGAGGGCGCAAGAAGCGCCAGCACCGCTTACCCGCCACCGTCATCTGAATGCCGCGTAAACACGACGAACAGGCCGCTTTGGCGGCGAGAACGTAATCACCCCCGGTACTTTGCGGCTGGTGTCTGAGTCAGGACACCGGGGCCAAATTGCTCCGTACGGTGCCGAATCCTTCGAATACTCAGCTGCACGTGATCCGAGCAACACGTGCGACCTCCAGCCGGGCCACGATCCTGGAACGTGACGGATCCCTCACGCAAGAACACCCCGAACCGGAGCGAGACGAGAAGAAATTACTCACTCGGCACCGCTGACGGGAGATAGCCTTTGAAAGACGTCACCTGCCTGAGTGTCCAGGGCTGATGCATAGTCTTGATGATCACACGAATGTGCAGGTCACGGCGGCGCGAGCCAGCCGCGTCAGCCGATGTGGCCAGCACCTGACTCTCAGCCTATGTCGCCATCACGATACCTCAACCCAACCTGGCTCGGTAGTTCGCCCGAGTAGTCAAGGTGAGCCAGTATCTGAAATTCGGAGATTAAGGAAAATCCCCTACACGGAAAATGTCGGCCTGGCGACGGCACTGGTCGTCGCGCTGATCGGCTCGGCCATGGCGAGCCTGCCAGCCGAGGCTACAGACCAGAAAGTGGTGATTCTTCGCAGTGAGTTCCTCAACAAAATGCTTTTGCGAGCCGCTGAGGTGTGAGGGCAGCCCCGGAAAGTCGTAGAGCCCCTGGTCGACAGGCCCTTTCGAAAGCTTCCTGTTCGCCGGGGACTTCACGTTGATCTCTTATGTTTCCGCATCCGATGCTGCCATGTCGGGCGATGCGGGCCAACCTGCGGGGCTGCGAGCTCCGGACCACCAGGTTGTGCCGCCTCCGCGGTGGGTGCAGTCAGCGAGCAATTGCGAATGGGCCCGCGCGCACTGAGACAACGGATCAGCAGTGATTGCTGAGTAGCGACGGGCTTCGTCGTTGAGGGCGCCATACGACGCGCTGGGCTACCGCGAGCGGGAACCGGGGATTGCTTGTTACGACATTCATGGCAGAGCCATTCTCGGAACGGGTCGCCCGAACCTCACTCCCCTGGATGTACATCCATGTGGCGCGTCGCACCATGTAAATTGTCATACTGCTCAGACAAAAGGATCCCCCGTGAAGAAGCTATCGAGCGTCGCGCTTTCTGCGTCGCTAGTGTCCACGCTATCCATAGCCCTATTGCAGCAGCCTGCTGCCGCCGATGACAAGGAGTCGGCGCCGGAACACACCGCCACGATTACCCACTTCACGCAGCTGTCGATCAGCGCGGCGGCGAACCGCCGTCAGCAGCTCGCCTCGTCCAGCGACGAGGGTTTTCGACCGAGGAGCGTATACGCCCGGCCGGAGGGCGGGGCGACAGTCCGTCTGGACAGAACGTACAAGGGGCTGCCAGTCCTGGGTTCCGACATCGTACTCAATATCGGCGCGAGTGATGAGGTCGAGTCATTCGGCACTGCACTGTCCCAACCCATATCACTCGATATTAACGCCCAGATCTCAAAGGATTCCGCGATATCCACAGCGCTCGCTCAGGTTGATTACCCGACAACCGGATCCAGCGCTTCGCTCAAAGTCGATGCCATAGCTCGCAAAGATGCACCGGCCGGGCCCAAGCTCGTCTGGGACGTGCTCGTCCACAGCTCTCGTTCAGAAAAAGACTCGAGCCATTACCTCGTGGCTGCGGATTCGGGTTCCGTCGTAGCATCGTGGTCCGACATGCGTGAGGCTGGAACAGGCACTGGGCACGGGCGGACCGTCGGTGACGTCCCCGTCGAGAACCGCCCGTTTAACAGCGGATTTGCGTTGGATTGGGTACTGAACTGGAACAATACCAAGAGTACCTGCCCCAGTATCTGCGGCGCGCAAAACATCATTGGTCCGGACTCCGAGTGGGGAAATGGCCTGCAGTCTCATCCGGAATCTGCTGCCGTTGACGCCCAGTATGGGCAAAATAAGTGGTTTGACTACATGACAGATCAGCTGGGCCGGAACGGGGTGACAGATGACGGTCTCAAGAACTTCGTGAACGTACACTACGATCAGAATCTCACCACGGCGTATTGGGACCCAACGCACAAGCAGATCTTTGTGGGAGACGGCTCTCCAACTGCCCCGTTGTCGAGAGGCACCATCGACATCATGGGACACGAGCTGGGGCACGGAGTCGTGCAAGAAACCGCTGGCTTCCAGGGAATCGGTGAGGCCAGTGGCCTCAACGAATCGACCGCTGACATCCTGGGAACGATGTCGGAATTCGCGGCGGGTAACAGTTTCGACAAGCCGGACTACAAAATCGGGGAGATGACCCCTGCCCCCATCGTGGGAGACGGATCCCGGAACATGGTGAATCCGGGCTCGGTGCCTGGAACGCCGAATTGTTGGAGCAGCCAGGTGAGCACTCTCGAGGCACACATTTCGGCGGCCATCAGCAATCACTTCTTCTTCCTCCTCGCCGAAGGACCGTACACTACGCCGTTTGGCACTAGTCCTCTGTGCAAGGGAACGACGCTTGCCGGCATCGGCAGGGAGAAGGCCGCCAAGATCTGGCTGCGTGCGCTTGATCGGTACATGGTGTCCGATGAGACGTTCTCCCGCGCCAGGATCGACACCCTGAAGTCGGCGGCCGACATATTCGGTTACTGCAGTGCCGAGTACCAGGAGACGCAGAAGGCCTGGACGTCGGTCAACGTCCTGCCCGTCACCGGTGGCGACCCGTCCTGCGCCGGGGCAGCTCCGGTGACCTCCGCGAGTGTCGTGGACAACACCGCCTTGGCCGATAACAGCACCGTGACCGCCACCCCCATCACCATAGCCAATGCGCCGACTCCTGCTTCGGCGAAGGTGTATGTCGGGGTGAACATCAAGCACACTTACCGGGGCGATCTGAAGGTGGAACTGATATCTCCCACCGGTGCCGTTTCCGTGCTCAAGAACCCCACACCGGGTGAGCGGGGGGACAACCTCATCACGACCCTGTCCACTTCTGACTTCCCGGCCGGAACGCAGAGGAACGGTGTGTGGAAGCTCCGGGTTTCTGACACGGCTCCGGCCGATACGGGGACGATCGAAGGATGGTCGATCCACTTCGAGTGAGGACGAGGAACGCTTCGGTACGGCAACAACGCCCGAGGCCGCCCGGTGGCCCTGCCCCCTAGCAGGTGTCCGGGGACCGGGCCTCGCCCGAACACGCCATATCGACACGGTTGTCGCCAGCGTCACCCGGCCTCAGGTGCCGACAAACCCGGTCACCGACCTGGACGGGTGGGGTCGTGGCCTGCTCCTGTCCCCGATGCTGACGGGCTTCAGTTGGTCGCCGCTGTGCAGAGCCACCGCATCGCTCCCAGCACCGTCACCCGCGTATGAGCGGTTCGCCCGATGGGGAAACGGACGGGACCCGGGCCCGTCTGCTGGAACAGGTTCAGGTCCAGGACACCTATGTCGGGGCGGTGAAGTGGACCGTGTCGGTCGGCTCCACGATCAGCCAGGCTCGTCAACATGCTGCAGCTGCCCGCGAGAAGGTGGCGATGGCGGGGGAGGAACCGGAAGACCGTCACCTGCGGCGGCTCGCCTGGCGCTCGGCTGTTCCCGGGGCGGTCGACCACCGAGATCCATCTCGCATTTGACAAGCGGGAGTTGTCCCTGCCCGTCGTCTCGCTCATTCTCGACTGGCGGCAGATCCGGCCCGCACGCCCCGCACGCGGTCGGCCCTTCGGCCAGCCTGGAGGTCATGGTTGGCCGGGGCTCGGCCTGCGGGACGGCGGTGGGTCGGCTCGTGCTCGGCGGGGGCCGCCCCGGGGTGGGACCGAGCCGGTGGTCGGTCAGTTGAAACTGAAACTGAGCGACGTTCCACCTTCACCGCGCCTCGGCCCGTCCAGCCGGCGCCCGTGCCGGGCCAGCCAGGCGGCGAACTCTTGAGTACCGCCTGCGGAATCGCAGCAGATGAGGGTCTGTCGACCGCGCCGGTATTTCTCAGCAGCTGGGTCAGGGCGAGGCGGGCGGCACTGATGTCGTGGATGGCCGTGTTCAAGCCGGCGTTGCCCGGCCTCAGCAGGGCCGCGACGTTTCACCTGCCAGGGGCAACATTCTGCTTGTCCGACCGCCCGAAGTCACGGTCCCCCGCCCGTCGGCGTCCGGAGCCCGACCCGCAGCCAATCTCCGTACCTGCTGGAAAGTGCCTCGCCCAAGGCGACCGCCTGTCGGACAGGACAGCACGTTTCATGAAAGCGCCAAGCTAGAGCGCGGCACCGAGGCAAGGTGCCTCACCGCTCATTCCCGGCCGGGTCCCGAACCCGGCCGGCGCGGCGCCCCAGGTTCCGGCCGACGCCCCCGGTTGGGCAGCTCCGGGTCCTGTGTGCGTCAGATGGCGGTGGCGGTGGGCCATGCCCGCAGCAGGACGGCGATCTTCCCGGCGGTGCAGGCGTGGTCGAGTAGCAAATCCTTGAGGGCGACGGCATCCTCGCGGGTGGGTTTGACGGTGATCCCGGCGGCTTCTAGGTACATGACGCCCCGTAGCGGCGGCGACGGCGAGGTCGGAGCGCTCCAGCCAGAGGCACCGGCCCAGCGTGTGCACGAGGGCGGCCGCTTTGGCGTAGGGCCCGTCGTAGACGGGCTGCTCGAACAGCTCTGCCTGGTGGCGGGCGACCGCCGATACGGGCACGCCGTAGTCGCCGGGAGCCAGATCGTCCGCTCCGGCAGCCTCGGCGACCTGCAGAATCCAGGGAACGTCGATGTGCAGATGCATCAGGCTGCGTGCGCTCCCCGCGTAGTCTGCTGGGCTCGTTCGGCGTCATCAAAGACGTTCTGGTGTTCGGCCAGGAAGCGGGCGGCCGCGTCCACCGCGCGGGCACGCAGACCGCTGGCATCGTCCTGCACGAGACGGGGCGACCTGCGGGAGTCAGATGCACGAGGTGCATGGCCCTGCGTGGAGGGACCATCCCCGCCGGCGCGGAGAGCAGTGAGACGACCGGGGCCGGGGGACGCCGTCGCTACTACAGAACCCTCCGGCTCGCGGTCAGCGGCAACATCCGTTGTCGCGGGCGCGTGAGCCTGCTCGGCCGCTGGTGGTGGGCGAACGGAATCGATACCTGAAGGGCAAGCGATGTCCAGCGCGAGGAGGTGCACAGCCGCTGACCAGTACGTAGACGATTGCGGCAAACACCGCCTCATCATCGATGTTCGCGACCCCGCCGCCCTGGGGCGAACCCGCGCCGTCGGCGACAACGGCCTTGCCCACTCCCGCAAGCCGTCCGGAATGACCCATCCCCCCGCCCACTCCCCATGCCCAGCACAACCGTTAGCTGATCATGTAGGTCACAGTCCACGAAACGACAGGTCAGCGACCCATGGGACGGTGCTGGTTCCCTTGCGGAACGCTCTCCCGCAGCCTCGCCGGCACCGTGAGGGAGCGCTACTCACGGCCCGGTGCGTACGTGCGCCAGGCTCAGGACACCTCGACGTCCAGGTCGAGGAATGCGTGTGAATTGTCGAGCAGTTCGTCCGTGTTGTCGACGTACCCGTGCAGGTGCCTGGCGGCGCCCCCCGCGGTGGCGTTGACGAACGCGTCCGCGTTGCCGTCGGGGTCGTCCGCTCCGTCGGAGTCGATCGCCCCGCAGTGGTCGCCCTCGAACAATCGCAGCTCGGCCTGAACCTGGACGGTGCCGGAGGAGACGACCAGGGCCACTAGGTGGATATCGACCCGCACCTCATCCATGCACTTCGAGACGTCCCAGCTCACCGGGAGGGATCCAGCGGACACGGTCTTGGCCGAGAGCTGGGGCGTGAACACCCCGCTCTGCCAGCTGAAGAAGTCGTCGTCGTCCACCTCGATCCTGACGTTGCTGAGCTTCACGGTGTGGGTCTCGGCGGCATGGGCGGCGGCCGCCGTGCCGAAGAACGGCAGTGCGGCCAGGATGCCGATCGATGCAATAAGTGCTCTGCGCATGGGTTCTCCTCGTTCACGGCCCGGTACGGTGTTCCATCGTGCGCAGGGGCCGGCACGCGCACGTGAGTAGACAGCGCTCCATGCGCGGCGAGCGGGACACAGTGTGGTGCGCACAACGTCAACAGGCAGCCGCACAATCCGTCTGTGCGGCTGCCTGCGGCGACGTCACGGGGGAACGACTTGTCGCACGAGCATTGGATCACGCAAGCACGCCGCACCCTTGAGTGATCGCTACTCCAAGGCGGCACATGTCAAAGCCACCAATTCCTGCAACCTGCTCCTGCGGGAGACCGGAGCGGCCGGCGGCTATTACCCGGCGTACCGGGAGGCACTGGCCCAGGACCACCCCAGGAACCGCACCACCGGCATGCCAGTCAGTTGAACACCGTCGTCCTTCCGGCCGATCGCGATCGTGGGCTGAGCGCGGATCTCAAGCGCGCGACCTCGCCTGCGCCGGGCGGCGCGAACCAGTGCTGGCCGTGGTCCGTCCCCAGCGACCCCCGATTCAGCCGGGAGCTTGCGGGTGACGCGGTCTCCGAGGTCATGCCGAGCCTTCTGGTGCGTACCTCGCTGCTCTCCCTCGACTCCTCCGATCACGACCGGGTCCGTGAGTGCGTCACCCCCCTCTTCAGCCTCGATGCGGCCGAGGCCCTGCGGCCCCGGGCCCGTCTAGTTGGTGCGTGTCAGGACCGATGCCTTTCCCACGGATCCGCAGAGCTTCGACGCCATCGCCGCCTACTGCCTTCCCGTTCCGGTGGACGTGATCTGCGAGGTGCTGGGCGTGCCCGCCGCGGACCGCGAAAAGTTCCACCGGTGGGCCGATCTCGCGATCAGCGCGGACCCGCCCCCGTCGCCGTGTACCCGGCGCACGACGATCTGCTCGGCTACGCGGCCACGCTGAAATAGTGCGTGGCCTGCCGGGAGCCGGTCTGAGCAGCCATCTGGCCGGGATGGTGGCTGCCGGCCGACTGAACGAAGACGCGGCGGTCCTTCTCCTCGTGCCGCTCCTGGTGACCGGTTACGAGACCTCGGCCGGCCGGTTGGGCTTCCACCTCCTGGACTTGGTGACCGATCCGGAGGCCCTCTCGGTGCTGCGGCGGAACTCGGACCGGATCCCGGACGCCGTCGCCTCGTACCGGCGCACCGTCCCGTACGACATCAGCGGAGGCGCGTTCGCCCGGGCCGCGCGCGAGGAGGTGCGGCTGGGGTCGGTGACCGTCGCGGCGGGCGAGACCGTCATTCCCTCCGTCGAGGCCGCGAACATGCATGCACTGTCGATGTCGCCGCGCCCCGGCCATCTCTCGTTCGGGGCGGGGCTGCACCAGTGCCTGGGCGCCTGGTTGGCACGGCTTGAGCTGAAGGAGGCCGTCCTGGGGATCACCAGCGGCTTCGAGTCGGTCGCGCTTGCCGTGGATCCGCAGGAACTCCGAGTCCAGGAGGGATCGATCGTCCGCTCCTGCGCACGCAACTGCTGCTCGTCCGGCGGGCCGCCGACCACTGAGGGCGGGGCCTGAGGAGGTACCGCGCGGCCCACGGGCCACCACCGCGCGGCACCTCCACGGGCAGCCGCCTCCGGTCACGGAAGCGGTACCCGGGGCCCTGTCCCTCACGTGATGCGACATGGGTGCGGGGCCAGTGGGGGCCGTGGTTGACCGGCTTCGGCAGTAGCGGCAACACCGGGTGCGCTACGCGGTGAACGTCAGGTCCCGCTGCCGTCCGCCTCTATTCTTGCTCCGCCCCGATCGTGACCGGTCCTCAGTTCCTCGACCGGGAAACCAGGAGCGGACCACGTACAACATGATGCTCGGCTACTGACGGTCTTCGCCCCGACCGTCCTGCCCTTCGCGCTCCGGCTCCTCGGTGAAACGTCGGCGGGGCCCGCTCCGGGGCCGCCCTCCGCGATGAGAGGGACGGCCCCGGGAAGTCACGGCATCGGCGTCAGTTCGCCGTGACCAGTGAGCCCCAGCCCAGGTTGAGGGCGTTGTAGATACTCGAGTAGTAGATGACCTTCGAGCACTTGCGGGTCGAGCTGGCCGGGGCGCCCTTGCAGGACGTGAGGTCGTGCGGCCAGGTACTGAAGGCTACGAACGCGCCCTTGGCGTAGACGCTGTTGCCGTCACCGGCGAGTTGGAAGACGGAACCGCCGCTGTCGCCGTTGCCGGCGATACTCGTGCCGTCGGTGGAGCTGGTCTTGACCAGGCCGTGGACGGGCCCACCGCTGTATCCGTAGTCGAACACCACTCCGGTGGCGTCCACCTTCGCGTTGCAGCTCGTACCGGTGCTGGAACCGTTGGCGCAGACGTACTCGTTGACGTAGTTGCCCTTGGCGCCCTTGACGTTCTTGACGGTCAGGCCGCTGATCCCCATGTACGGGCCGTACCAGGTCCGGCCCTGACCGGTGTTGAGGGCCTTCATGTCCAGGACGGCCACGTCCTTGTACGGCAGCTTGTCGAGGACGACCGCACTCGTCTGCCCGACCTTGACCTTGGCCCCGATGGGATCGTCCGTCAGGCAGTGCGCCGCCGTCAGCATGATGTCGCGCATGTTGCTGCTCGTAGGCTCCTTGCGCTGCATGGCGAAAGCGGTGCTGCAACCCCCGCCGCTGGTCGACAGGTGGGCGCCGCCGTAGACGGGGAGCAGGTCAGTCCACCGGTCCTGGTAGGACACCTCCGCGCTCCCGGGTGCCTGCGCCGCCCGGTCCACGGGCATCTCGACCTGCTGATCACCGGTGACCGTCACCGGGATCACCGACTCCCGGATCAGCGGCAGCGCCATC
>NZ_JBVIYZ010000031.1:0-57593 GCF_055592085.1 Streptomyces sp. NPDC041135 | reverse complement strand
TCGCCAGCCTCGTCTCCGACCGCACGGCCAACATCTGAAAACATGCCACGACCAGGCCAAACACGCCTCACCCACTATCACGCACCAACTCGTAAGGGCGAGGGCAAGACGGAGGCAAGGGGGACTTCGTTATCGCCGATCAGGTCCGTGTTTGCCGGGATCTGGGCCTATTGCGCCCCGGCGACGAGATTGCCGTCGACCTGCGCACCCTGGCCCCCCGGCGCCTGGACGTGGTATTCGACCGGACCCGTCAGATCAACCGCCTGCGGGCCCAACTGCTGGAGATATTCTCTGCGTGGGAGCGCTCCCTGGACATCGTCAACAAGGGTCCGGTCATGCTGCGGACCGGCTACCCGACCCCGGCTGCGATCGTTCGCGGCGGTGGCATAGGCGCGGAGCTGGTCGGCGTCGAGCTGGTGGCCGACAGCGTGCTGGCCGTCGCGCAGGGTCGGGTCGTGCAGGGTGATCCGGGACCGCTCGTGTGAGGTGGTGTCCATGAACGGCTTTCCCTTCATCGCGAGGCGGCGGCTGACTGCTGAGCGAGCAGGACAGCGGCCGCGTTGATGATGTCGATGCTTCCGGCGTGGCTCGGCAGGCGGCCACCGGAGGCGGTGACCTGCACCACGACCGAGATCCGCTCCGGGTCCACGGTGAGCGAGGTCACCTCGAACCCGGGCGTGTAGGCGCGCACGGAGTGAGCGGCAGCCTCGATGCTCCTGCGGACCGGTGCGGGGCGGATGTCGTGCGCGAGGACGGTCATCGCCACGCGGAAGGGCGGGGTGGGCCGGGCGGGACTGAGGTTGACCATCACCTTCGCGTCCGGGGTGCCGGTGAATGTGCGGATCGCGGCGCTGGTGGTGGTGATGTACTGGTCGAGGTTTGCGGCGGAGGACTGAGTCCGCGGCCGGTTTCCGCCCCTGCGGCCTGGCGCCCCGATGGTGACGCCGAGGCCGGTCATCGCCAAGCCGGCCGCGCCGCCGACTGCCGAGTGAATTGCTCATCCGCCGGTCACGAGCCGGTGTGCACCTTGGTCGGCGGTAGGGCAGGGCAGGCCCCGGTACCCGATGGGATCCCGGCCGGATGCGGTGGCCAGCCGGCCGAGGCAGGCGCGGAACGGACGCAGAACCCCCTCCCGCGCCGCGGGCATCGTCAGCGTCCCGAGGCGGCGATTCCTGCGCGCAGTGCCTTCTTGTCGACTTTCCCCATCGGTGTGCGCGGAAGCTGCGGCATCGGTATCAGCCGGTCGGGGATCTTGTAGGCGGCCAGGCCGCGGTCCCTGAGGAAGTCCTTCATGGCCGACGGGCGGACGTCCGCCTCGCTGAGGACGACGAACGCGTAGGTCCGTTCGCCGAGCACAGTGTCCGCCACGCCGATCACGGCCGCGTCCTGCACGGCGGGGTGGGTGCGCAGCTGCCGCTCCACCTCCTCCGCGGAGACCTTCTCGCCGGCCCGGTTGATGACGTCCTTGATCCTGCCGACGATCATGATGTTGCCGTCCGGCCTGCGCCGGACGAGGTCGCCGGTGCGGAAGAAACCGTCCGGCGTGAACGAGCGGGCGTTCTCCTCGGGGGCCCGGTAATACCCGCGGATGGTGTACGGCCCCCGTACCTGCATCTCACCCGCCTCGCCATCGGGCACGGGGTTCCCCGACTCGTCGACGACCCGGACCTCGTCACCCGGTGACATCGGGCGGCCGTCCGTGTTGACGGCCACCTCCTCCGGGTCGTCGAGCCGGCAGTGGGTCAGCAGCCCCTCGCTGATGCCGTACCACCGCTGGATCCGGCAGCCCAGGGCCTGGACCGCACGGCGCGCCAGGGCCGGGTCGAGCGGCGCGCTGCCGACCTGGATCAGCAGGCGGGACAGTTCGCCGGGCGGTCGTCCGGAATCGGCCCACAGCCGCAGCACCGGGGGGACGACCGTGGTCACGGTCACCCCCTCGCGGTGAATCAGCGAGAAGACGTCATCGGGCCGCACGCTCGACGTGAGGACCGTCCTACCGCCCAGCAGAAGACTGCCGAACACGCCCGGACAGGCGAGAGCCGCCTGGTGCGCGACCGGGTTGACGGCCAGGTACACCACTTCCGGGCCCACCTCCATCGCCTTCGCGCTGGCCCGCATGACGTACTCGTAGTCGTCGTGGGTGCGGGGTATCAGCTTCGGCAGTCCGGTGGTGCCACCGGAGAGCAGGAACAGCGCGGGGTCGGACGCGTCCACCCGGGGCAGCGCGACGTCCGGGGCGTCCAGCGACTCCAGCCGTGTGAACTCCTGGGCGTCGCCACTGACGATCACGTGCGGGACCGACGGGAGTCCGCGGGCGATCGTGCGGTAGTCGAAACCGCCGAACTCGTCCTTCGCCACATAGGCAACGGCGTCGGAGTGCGCGCACATATGCGTGATCTCGGCCATGCGGTGACCGGGCAGCGCCAGTACCGGGATGGCTCCGGCCCGCAGCAGCGCGAAGACCAGGACGACGAACTCCGGGACGTTGGGGAGGTGGACCACCACCCGGTCCAGGGGCTTGATGCCCAGTCCGATCAGGCCGCCGGCCAGTCCGTCCGCCCGCCGGGACAGCTCCGCGTAGGTCATCCGGCGTTCGCCGCACACCACGGCCACCCGCTCGGCGTTCCGTTGGCACGACTCGTGCAGCAAGTCACCGATCGGCCGGCCGAGCCAGACTCCTGTCCGGCGCAACTCCTCCGCGAGCTGTTCGGTCCAGTGCACAAAACCGTCAAGCATGATCACGTTCCCTTTCAGCGGTCGGTCGAGGCGTGGATCGAGGGGAGCGCAGGTCCGGGCGGAACCGCGGGTGCGCTCGGTCGGTCCCGGCCACGGGCCGGCGGCAATGCGGCCGGAGGGCGGGTGCCTCCACGCGGTGGCGGGTGGTGTCCGGTGCGGTGGTGCGCGACCTGAGCCTGGCGCTCTGCGACGACGTGTCTGCGGTTCTTGCTGTCCTGTCCCTTGGCATCGTCAGCGCTGCGGTCCGCCGCCCCTTGATCTCTTGCCGACATCTGTCGCGGGCCGCCCGAATGCGCGGCGAGAGGAAAGCATGGTGCGGACGGGAACGACGGCCGGCCAGGAGGGCGAAGAGGATGAGCCGCATACGGGAACGCGGATGGGTGCGGTCGATGACCATCGGGGACCCGCTCGGCGTGCGCGTGGTGTGCTTCCCGCACTCGGGGGGCTCGGGGATCGCCTTCGGCGAGTGGTCCGCCGCGGTGCCGCCCGGTGTGTCGCTGATGGCCGTCCAGTACCCGGGCCGCGGCGACCGCTTCGGAGAGCCGCCCGTGGACGACGTGAGCGCGATGGCGGACTGCGTGGCGGCGGAGCTGCTGCGGCTGCCGCCGGGCGGCCACATACTCTTCGGGCACAGCCTGGGCGCGCTGGTCGCCTACGAGACCGCCCTGTTGCTGCGGGACGCCGGCGAGGAACCCCTGGCGCTCTGCGTGTCCGCCGCTCTGCCGCCCGGACGGATGAGCAACAGAAGTATCCACCTGGCACCCGACGACGAGTTCTGGACGACGCTGTGCGCGCTGGGCGGCATCGAGCCGGCGATCGCCGAGAACGCCGAGCTGCGCGACCTCCTCCTGCCCGTCGTCCGCTCGGACCTGCGGGCCCACGCGACCTATCGGCCCCGCCCGGGCATCCGTCCGCTGTCCTGCCCGGTGCGCTGCTACCACGGCGAGGGCGATCCTCTGGTGGAGCAGGACCAGCTGGCGGGGTGGGCGGGCGTCACCTCCGGCGGCTGCACGGAAACCGCGCGGCCGGGCGGGCACTTCCACGTGACGGCCGACGTCGCGGAACTCGTCGCGGACGTGCTGAGCCAGGGCCGGAAGTGAGGCGGCCATGACCACCATCGCCGTGATCCCCGGTGACGGCATCGGTCCCGAGGTGATCGAGCCGGCGCTGGACGTCCTCGGCGCCCTCGGCCTCGGGGCGCGGACGGACGTCCTGGACCACGTCAACGCGGAAACCTACCTGCGCACCGGAACGGCCCTGACCGGAGCCGACCTCGACCGGATCAGGTCCAGCGAGGCGGCGCTCCTCGGCGCGGTCGGCGATCCCCGGCTCAGCGACACCGCGTACGTCCGCGCTGTCCTCACCACCCTGCGTGTCGAACTCGACCTCTACGTCAACTACCGGCCCGCCAGACTCTGGCACGACAGGCTCAGTCCGCTGCGCGACCCGGCCCGGCGGGCGATCGACTGCGTGATCGTCAGGGAGAACACCGAAGGCCTCTACAGCGGCATCGGCGGCGGTACACGCACCGGGACCCCCCAGGAGATCGCCATCGACGTGGACCTCAGTACGCGGCAAGGCGTGTCACGGGTGCTGGAATTCGCGTTCTCCGTGGCGCGCAGGTCGGTGTGCCTCGTCGACAAGGCCAACGCCGTCCGCAACGGCGGGCAGCTGTGGCAGCGGTGCTGGAGCGAGGCGGTCACACGGCACCCGCACGTGGAGACGTGTCACCTCTACGTGGACACCGCCGCCCTGCGGCTGGCCACCGATCCGACCGCCTTCGACGTCATCGTCACCAACAACTCCTACGGTGACATCCTCAGCGACCTCACGGCCGCGCTCGCCGGAGGCCTGGGCGTCGCGGCGTCGGCGAATCTCAACCCCGCGACCGGACAGGCGCTCTTCGAGCCCGTGCACGGCAGCGCCCCGGACATCGCGGGTACCGGCACCGCCAACCCGTTCGGCGCGATCCTCTCCGTGGCCCTGCTGGCGGAGCACCTGGGCCGGACCCAGGAGGCGGACGCGGTCCGCCGGGCGGTCACCGCTGCCGTGGCGGCCGGCCGCGTCACCCCCGATCTCGGCGGCTCCCTCAGCACGAAGGAGGTGGGCACCGTGGTCCTGGCGGAACTGCGGCGGCCATAACGAGGCGCGGACGTGGACCCGGCCGCGGAACCGCGGACGGAGCGACGGAGGAGGGGCGGGCACGGCATGAACGGCAACGGCATGAAGCGCACGGACGGGAACCCGGAGACCGTCGTCGTGGGGGCCGGTCTGGTGGGTGCGGTCACGGCTTGCTACCTCGCCCCCCGCTTCGGACCGGTGACCCTGCTGGAGAAGCGGGCGGATCCCAGACTGGAGCCCGGTCGAGAAGGCCGGTCACTCGTCGTGATGCTGTCGGCGCGCGGCTGGCGTGCCCTGTCGGACCTGGGCGTCGCGGATGCCGTGCGCCGGATATGCGTCCCCCTGCACGGACGCTGCGGGCACCTGCCCGACGGCCGGACGCGGGTGACTCCCTACAGCCGGGACGGACGGCCCATCTGGGCGGTGGAGCGCCGGCGGCTGCACCGGATTCTGCTGGATGCCGCCGAGGCGACTCCCGGTGTGCGCATCCGCTTCGGGCAGCGGGTGCGCTCGGTGGATCTGGACGAACCCGCGGTGCTGGTGGAGGACCGGCACGGCTCACACCGGCTGACGTGCCGCCGGGTCCTCGGCTGCGACGGCGCGCACTCCGTCGCCCGGGCCGCCCTCGAGATGCGCGGGGCCCAGGTCGAGGTGCGCAGGCTGGACCTGGCGTACCAGGAGATCGACGTGCCGGCCGGGCGGCTGGACCCGGGCATCACCCACTACTGGCCCGCCGGGAAGGCGATGTTCGCCGCGCATCCCCTGCCGTCGGGGAAGCTCGCCGGTTCCTTGTTCATGCGTCTCGACGGCCCCGCCCCGTCCTACGCGGCGGCCCGCGGCGGCCAGGACCTGTCCGACATGGTCGCCGCCCACTTTCCCGAGCTGGCCGGAATCATCCCCGACATCGCGGAGCAGGTCGCCGCCAAGGCCGTCTCGCCCCTCACGGCCGTCCGCTGCGACCGATGGGTATGGCGAGACACCTTCGCGCTGCTCGGTGACGCCTGTCACGCGATGGCGCCCTTCATGGGGCACGGCATGAACTGCGGCTTCGAGGACGCCCGGATCCTCGTCGACTGTCTCGACGCCTCAGCCGACCGGGCGGCGGGCCTGGCCGCCTACGAGAAGTCGCGGACCGAGGACGCCGACGCGATCTCCCGGCTCTCCTACCGGCACTACTTCACCATGGTCAACCCGCGTCGAGAGGAGGCCGCTGCGGACGTGCTGCGCGGGCGGCTGACGGCCCTCTTCCCGGACCGGTTCGTTCCGCTGTACGAGCGATGCGCCTTCACCGAGGAGAGCTACGCCTCGGTACTGCGTGACGACCAGCGTCTGGAGCGGCTGGTGGCGGACCTGCTGGCCCGGCACGGCACCGGCCTGGTCTCGGCGCCCGACGACCGGCTGCGCGCCTGTACGCCTCCCCCCGCCCCGACCACAGCCACTCTGGAGGACTCCGGATGTTCGTGATCCTGTTCAAGTCGCACCTGTCCGAGCAGGCCGGCGAGGACTACTACGCCACCGATGAGCTGATGCAGGAGCGGGTCCGCGCCATCGCCGGGTCCGACCCGGTGGAGATCAAGCACTACACCGGAGAGGACGGTGAACGTCTCGCGGTGATGATGTGGCGCGACGCGGAGACGTTGGACAAGTGGCGTTGCGACCCCGAGCACCAGGCGGCGCAGCACTTGGGCAGGAAGCACTGGTACTCCGCCTACGAACTGACCGTCGCCCAGGTGATCCGGACCAGCGCGCACGACAACCGGAGCCCGGCAGCAGCGGCGGAGGAGCCGCACTAGCGAGGAGAGGCCGGCTGGGGGGACATCTGGACCCGCGAGCCAGGGATGTCCGTCGAGGACGGTCGTAGCGGGCGCCGGACGAACGCCGGACCGCACTGCATGGCGGATACATGTCAGGTGGTGGCCAATTCCTTCTCGATCTCTGGCCAACATCTTTCATCGCAGTTGTTCAACCACATGAGCCGCGACAAGCATCGGCACGGCGAGAGGCCGTTGTCCGCGAAACCACTTCGCTGGGGGCATTTGGATGGGTTGTGCCGGCGTCACCTCCGCGCAGGAAGCCATGTGGCTCGCGCAGGAGTTCACCCCCGACGTACCGAACAACGTGGCGACTCTCTGGGACGTCGACGGAGACCTGGACACCGCTCTGCTCGCCGAGGCCCTGCGAACCGTGGTGGCGGAAGCCGGCGCACTACGGGTGAACTTCCGCCGCGGCGACACCGGACTGCTCTCGGTCGACCGGGACTTCGGGTCGTGGGAACCCTTCCACCTCGATGTCGGCACCGCCACCGATCCCGCCGGCGCGGCGCGCGCCGTCGTCGCCGATCTCGTGGCCCGGCCCTTCGACCTGACCGAGGACGCGCTGCTGCGGACCGGTTCCATCCGGCTGGGCCCCGGTCATCACCTGCTCGTACTCGTCTTCCACCACGTCCTCACCGACGCGTTCGGTGTTCTCACCCTGCTGTCCCGGCGGATCGCCGAGGTCTACCGCGCACTGCGCGCCGGATCCGCGTTGCCGGAGGGTGCCCCGAACCCGCCGCAGGACGCGGCGGCGAAAGACGCCGCCTACCGGGCCTCCAAGCGGTTCGCCGACGCCGAGCGGTTCTGGCCCGACTACCTTGCCGGAGACCTGCCCGCCGCCCGCCTGCCCGCGGGTGTCCGCCCGGGCACCGGCACCCCCGCCGGCGAGCCCGGGTACTGGGACGGCCTCACGGCACCGCAGGGGATGTCCACCCGCACCGTGACGGTTCCGGCCGCTGAACACGCAGCCTGGGAACACGCCGCCACCGCGGCCGGAACCTCGGTGCCCGACCTGATCGCCTCGGCGGCCACCGCGTTCCTGGGGCACATGTGCGGTCTGTCCGAGCCGCTGCTGACCATCACCGTCAATCACCGCGTCGGCGCACTGCGCCGCTCCCTCGGCCTGCTCTCCAACCGGGTGCCGCTGCGCTCGCGGGTGGACCCCGCGGCCGACTTCGTGGACCTGGCCGAGGCCCTCGGCCGGGAACGGCGTCGTGTCCTGCGGCACGCCCGGCACGACATATCCCTGATCAAGCGGGCCACCGGCCACGCCGGAGACGCGCGCAGCCCGTTCGGCGCCGTCGTCAACGTGCTCCCCTCCGTCGAAGCGCTCGACCTGGCGGGCGCCTCGGCCCACTTCGCCGGTGGCACCTTCGGCGTGATCGACGAGGTGATGGTCTGCGTCTACACCGACGGAAGGGCCGACAGCGCCCTGTACGTCCGGTTCGACGCACCACGGGCCGAGTACGACGACCAGGACGTCGCCGGGCTCGCCGGGCGGTTCGTGACGTTCCTGCGGACGGCCCTGGCCGACCCGCACGCCCCGGTCGGGACCCTCACCGCGCTGCATCCCTCCGAACGCCGCGCGTTGCTCACCGAGTACGCCGGCCGCACGGTGACCCTGCCGCCGGCGACTCTGACCGACCTGCTGGACCGGCAGGTCAGCGCCACCCCGGACGCTGTCGCGCTGACCTTCGAGGGCTCCGAAACGACCTACCGGGAACTGGCCGAGAGATCCGGTCGGCTCGCCCGCCTGCTGACCGAGCGCGGCGCCGGGCCCGAGCGGTTCGTCGCGGTCGCGGTGCCCCGTTCCCCGGAACTGGTCGTCGCGCTGCTCGCGGTCCTCAGGGCGGGCGCCGCCTATATCCCCGTCGATCCGGACTACCCGGCCGCGCGGGTGGAATTCATGCTCGCCGACGCAGGGCCCGCGCTGCTGCTCACGGTCAAGGACACCGCGGAGGGGCTGCCCCGAACGGACGTCCCCGTGGTCATGGTCGACGACGCCCCGCTCGCCGAGCAGCCCCTCACCCCCGCCCCGCACGGCGTCGGTCACCCCGCGTACATGATCTACACGTCCGGATCGACCGGCCGGCCCAAGGGCGTCGTCGTCACGCACGCCGCGATCGTCAACCGGCTGCTCTGGATGCAGGACCACTTCCGGCTCGACGGCGCCGACCGGGTCCTGCAGAAGACCTCCGCCTCGTTCGACGTGTCCGTCTGGGAGTTCTTCTGGCCGCTGATCACCGGCGCCACCCTGGTGGTCGCCCGGCCGGACGGGCACCGCGACCCGGACTACCTCGCCGAGGTGATCCGGCGGGCCGGCGTCACGACGGCGCACTTCGTCCCGTCGATGCTGGCCGAGTTCGTCACCGAGGAGAGGGCCGCCGCGTGCACCGGTCTGCGGCGCGTCGTGTGCAGCGGCGAGGCGCTGCCGGCCGAGCTGGCCGCGCGGTTCCACCGGACCTTCGGCATACCGCTGCACAACCTGTACGGGCCGACCGAGGCGGCCGTGGACGTCACCGCGTGGCAGTACCGGCCCGGGGCGCGCACGATACCGATCGGCACCCCGATCTGGAACACCGCGCTCTACGTCCTCGACAGCCGGCTGCGACCACTGCCGCCCGGCGTCTTCGGCGACATCTACATCGCGGGCGCCGGACTCGCGCGGGGCTACCACGACCGCCGTGGCCTGACCGCGGAGCGCTTCGTGAGCTGTCCCTTCGGGGAGCCCGGGCGGCGCATGTACCGAACCGGCGACCTGGCGCGCTGGAACGCCGACGGCGAGCTGGAGTTCGCCGGCCGCGCCGACCACCAGGTGAAGATCCGCGGCTTCCGGGTCGAGCCCCAGGAGATCGAGGACACGCTGACCGACCACCCCGGAGTGTTCAGGGCGGCCGTCGTCGCCCGGCCCGGCCGCGGCGCGGACGGAGCCGCGCAGCTCGTCGCCTACGTCGTCCCGGCCACCTCCGGCGGCAGCGGCCCGGCCGGCATCGACTGGGATCTGCACGCCGGTCTGGACCTCGCCGAGCTGCGGGGGTTCGTCGCGGCCCGGCTGCCCGCCCACCTGGTGCCCGCCGCCTTCGTCGCGCTGGACCGCATGCCGGTGACCGCGAACGGCAAGCTGGACCGGGGCGGGCTGCCGGAGCCGGAGATCACCGGCCGCGCCCACCGGCCGCCCCGGACCGGTGACGAGAGTCTCCTGGCCGCCGCGTTCGCCGAGGTGCTCGGCCTGAGCGACATCGGGGTGGACGACGACTTCTTCGTTCTGGGAGGCGACAGCATCCGGGCGATCCAGGTGGTGGCCCGCGCCCGCGCCGGCGGTCTCGCGTTCAGCCCGCGCACCGTGTTCGAGTGCCGCACCGTCGCCGCGCTCGCACAGGCCGCGACCCGCGGCACCGCTCCGGCCGCCCTGGCCGAACTCGAGGGCGGGGGCGTCGGCCTGCTGCCGCTGCCCCCCATGGCCCGCCTGTACGCCGAGCGGGGACCCGGCCTGGACCACCTCGCCCAGTGGCTGGTGCTGGAGCTGCCCGCGGCCGTCGACCTCCCCGGCCTCACCCTGGCCGTGCGCTGCGTCCTGGACCGGCACGACGTCCTGCGCTCACGGCTGACGGACGACGGTCTCCTGGTGCAGCCACCCGGCACGGTGGACGCCGGCGCGCTCGTCGGACGGGTCGACTGCCCGGGAGACTGGGACGGCGAGGAGTGGCAGACCCGGTTGCGCGCCGAGGCCGCCGAGGCCGTGCGGCACATCGATGCCCGGGCCGGGCAGATGCTCCGGCTGGTCTGGTTCCGGGGGGCCGCGGGCGGGCCCGGGCGGCTGCTGGTCGTGGCCCACCACCTGGTCGTCGACGGCATGTCCTGGCGGGTGCTGCTGCCCGACCTGGCCGGGGCCTGGCACCAGGTCCGGGAGGGCGGCACCCCCGCGTTGCCGCGGGTGAGCACCTCCCTGCGCCGATGGCTGCACGCCCTGGCCGACGAGGCGGCCCGCCCCGAACGGGTGGCGGAGGTGGCGTTGTGGCGCGACCTGCTCGCGGCCCCCGTCGCACCGGTGGGCTCCCGGCCTCTCGACCCCGGCCGTGATGTCACCTCCGCCACCGGCACCGTCCGGGTGGAGCTCCCGGCCGACCTCACCAACGCGATCCTGACCTCCGTCGCCGCGGCCTACCGCAGCGGCGCGGACGACGTCCTGCTCACCGCCCTCGTCCTGGCGCTGGCCCGGGAACGGCGGGGTATGTCCGGCGGGACGACGGTCGTACGGATCGAGGGGCACGGCCGGCAGGAGGACCTGGTGCCCGGTGCGGACCTGTCCCGCACGGTCGGCTGGTTCACCACGGTCACTCCCGTACGCCTCGACGTCTCGGGGATCGACGTCGGCGCCGCGATCGCCGGAGGAGCCGCCGCCGGTGACGCCCTCAAGCGGGTGAAGGAGCAGCGGCGGGCCCTGCCCGACCAGGGCATCGGCTACACCCTGCTGCGCTACCTCAACGGCGACACCGCGGCGCTGCTGCGTTCGTATCCGGCGGACGACATCGGATTCAACTTCCTGGGCCGTTTCTCCTTCGAACGCCAGGAGCCGGCGTCCGGCCTGGATCCCACCCGCGGTGCCGGATGGACCCCGGCGCCCGAGTGCGCCGAGTTGGTCGCCGCCCCCGCCGCGGACATGCCTGCGCCCAGTGCGCTCGAACTGAACGCCCTGGTGACCGGAACCGGCGACGACGCGCGCCTTACGGCCCTGTTCACCTTCGCCACCGGAGTTCTGGCCGACGACGAGGTCCGCGCCCTGGCCCGCACCTGGTGCGCCGCCCTGCGCGGGATGCGGAGCCTCGTCGAGTCCGGCGGGCGCGGACTGACCCCGTCCGACGTGCCGCTGGTCACCGTCGGCCAGGAAGAACTGGACGACTGGCAACGGCGTTTCGGACGCGTCAGCGACGCATGGCCGCTCACGCCGCTGCAGGACGGGCTGCTGTACCAGACGATGCTCGCGCAGAGCGCGTCCGAGGCCTACCAGACACAGTTCGTGTTCCGGCTCGAAGGCCCGGTGGACCCGGCGCGTCTGCGGACGGCCGGCCAGGCCCTGCTCGACCGGCACCCGAATCTGAGGGTCGCGTTCCAGCCGAGCGCCACCGGTGAGCCCGTGCAGCTCGTCGTGGACGACGTCCCGCTGCCCTGGCGGCACCTCGACCTCACCGGGGAGGCCGACGCCGCCACGCGGCTGGAGGAGATCCTCGCCGAGGAGCGGGAGGCCCGCTTCCGCCCGGACTGTCCACCGCTGCTGCGCCTGACCCTCGTCACACTCGGCCCCCGGCACGCCGAACTGGCCCTCACCGCCCATCACGTGCTGCTCGACGGCTGGTCGGTGCCCCTCATCGAGCGCGAGCTGATGGACTTGTACATGGCCGGCGGCGCCGGCACCGCACCGGCGCGCCCGCACGGCTACCGGGATTTCCTGAGCTGGCTGTCACAACAGGACACGGCATGCTCCGCCCGCGCGTGGGCCGAGGAACTCGCCGGTGTGGCGGAGCCGACCCTGCTGGCGCCCACGACGCCCGGGGCCCGGCCGGCCGGCAGTGACAGCGGCAGCGGGCAGATCGACGTGCCGCTCACCGGCGAGGACACCACCATGCTGGCGCGCCGGGCCGCGGAGTGGGGTGTCACCATCAACACCCTGGTGCAGGGCGCGTGGGCCATGACGCTGGCCCAGCTCACCGGCGGCGAGGACGTGCTGTTCGGCGCCACGGTCGCGGGCCGGCCCTCCGGCTTGCCGGACGCGGATGCCACGATCGGCCTGTTCATCAACACAGTGCCGGTGCGGGTGAGATGCAGGCCGGCCGACCCGGTCCCGGAAGTGCTCGGCCGGCTCCAGGAGGCCCAGGCGAGGCTGCTGGACCATCACCATGTGGGGCTCGCCGACATCCAGCGAGCGACCGGGCTGAACGAACTGTTCGACACGCTGGTGGTGTTCGAGTCGTTCCCTGTCGACCGATCCGGCCACGCGGCGGCAGGCGCGCCGGCGCGACCGGTGGTGACCGGTATCCGCCCGTACGCCCCGCCGCACTATCCGCTGACCGTGATCGCGGCGGCCGACCCGCTGCTGCGGATCTCCTTCCAGTACCGCCGCAACGCCTTCGAGCGGACCGCCGTGGAGGCGCTCGCCGACCGGCTGGTGCGGGTGCTGCGGCAGTTCGCCGCCGGTTCGCGCGTCACCGTCGGCGCACTCGACGTACTGTCCGACGCCGAGCGGGAACAGGTGCTGCACGGCTGGAACGACACCGCGGTCCCGCCCCCCGAGCGGACCGTCCCCGACCTGCTCGCGGCGCGGGCGGCCCGGACGCCGGACACGGTCTGTGTCGAGTTCCGCGGGCACCGGCTGACCTGCCGGGAGCTGGACGAGCGGGCCGGCCGGCTGGCGCACTGGCTGGCCGGGCAGGGCGTGGGCCCGGAGTCCCGGGTCGTGGTGCTGCTGCCCCGCTCGGCCGACCTGGTGGTGGCCCTGCTGGCCGTATGGAAGGCCGGCGGCACGTATGTGCCGGTGGACCCGGAATATCCGGCCGCCCGGGTGCGGGCCGTGGTCGATGACAGCGCACCGGTGCTGGTCCTCGACGAGAAGCGGCTGGCCGGGGTGGACCTGTCCGACCGGTCCCCTCACCCCGCCCACGGCCCGCGCATGCCGGTCAGTGCCGACCACGCCGCCTACGTCATCTACACCTCCGGCTCCACCGGGGTGCCCAAGGGCGTAGTGGTCCGGCACGGTGCTCTCGCGATCCTGCTGACCGGCATGCAGGATCGTTTCGCTCTGACGCCGGACGACCGGTTGCTGGCCTGCGCCACCGTCGCGTTCGACATCGCCGCGCTGGAACTCTTCCTGCCCCTGCTCGCCGGTGGCCGCGTGGTACTGGCCGGCAAGGACGACATCACCCAGCCGCCGGCACTGCTGGACCTCGTCGAACGGTCCGGCGTCACCGTCATGCAGGCCACCCCCGCCCTCTGGCAGAGCCTGATCAGCCACGCGCCGGGCTGCCTGACAGGGCTGCGGGTGATCTCCACCGGCGAGGCCCTGCCCCGGGCGCTCGCCGAGAGCCTGTGCCGGCACGCCGCCGAGGTCACCAACCTCTACGGCCCGACCGAGACCACCGTCTACGCCACCGCCGCCCGTCTGCTCCCCGGCTGCTCCGGCATGCCTCCCTCCGTCGGCGGCCCGGTCGCAGGCACCCGGATCCTCGTGCTGGACCAGGCGCTGCGCCCGGTGCCGCCCGGCGCTGCCGGTGACCTCTGGATCGCCGGCGAGGGCCTGGCCCGCGGCTACCACGACAGGCCGGGCATGACCGCGGAGCGGTTCGTGGCCTGCCCGTTCGGGCCACCGGGCGCCCGGATGTACCGCAGCGGGGATCTCGCCCGCTGGACGGCCACGGGTGAGGTGGAGTACCTCGGCCGCTCCGACCACCAGATCAAGCTGCGCGGCTACCGGATCGAGCCCGCCGAGATCGAGCACGCCCTGGCCCGCCACCCCGCGGTCCGCCGGGCCGTTGTCGTCGTCCGCGAGGACCGGCCGGAGGACCGCCGGCTGGTGGCTTACGTGATCCCGGAGACCGGCATCGCGCCGCCCACCACGGAGCTCCTGCGGGAGGCGGTCGGAGAACGGCTGCCGGCCTATATGATCCCGGCCGCGTTCGTGACACTCACGGAACTGCCACTGACGCCCAACGGCAAACTCGACCGCTCCGCTCTGCCCCGCCCGGAGATTGCCGGGGACGAGTACCGGGCTCCCCGTACACCCCGGGAAGAGACGTTGTGCGCCTTGTTCGCCGAGGTTCTGGGCGCCGAGCGGATCGGTCTCGACGACGACTTCTTCCTCCTGGGCGGCCATTCACTGATGGCCACCCGGCTGGTGGCCCGGGTACGCGCGGAAATGGGCGTGGAAATCCCGATGCGCATCCTCTTCACCGCCCCGACCGTCGCCGAACTGACCGCCCGCTGGAACGAGATGCCGGCCTCCACTCGAAAGCCGCTGCGGAGAATGACCGAAAGGTAGGAAAATCATGACCCCCCTGTCGTACGCGCAGCGGCGAATGTGGTTCATCAACCGCTTCGAGGGCCCTTCCTCCACCTACAACATCCCGCTGCTCCTGCGCTGCCACGGCCCGCTCGACACCGTCGCGCTGCGCGCGGCGTTCCGCGACGTGATGGTGCGCCACGAAGTCCTGCGCACCGTCTTCGCCGAGACCGACGGCCAGCCGTACCAGCGTGTTCTCGACCCTGCCGAGATCAACCTGCCCTGGCAGGACTGGGGCCGGGTGGCCCCCGAGCGGGTACCCGGCGTGGTGGCGTCGGTGAGCGGCAGCTGGTTCGACCTGTCGACGGACGTACCGCTGCGCGGCTGCGTCCTCCAGAGCGGCGACGAGGAGTTCCTGGTCGTCCTGGTGATCCACCACATCGCCGGCGACGGCGGCTCGCTGGCCCCGCTGGCACGTGACGTGTCGACAGCCTACCGGGCCAGGGCGACCGGCACGGCACCGGATTGGCCCGATCTGCCCGTGCAGTACGCGGACTACGCGCTGTGGCAACAGGAGATGCTGGGCGACGAAAATGATCCGGATAGCGTCGTCTCGGTGCAGAGCGCCTATTGGCGAGAGGAACTGGCCGGTGTGTCCAAGCCTCTCCCTTTGCCCCTGGACCGGCCCCGTCCCGCGGTGGCGAGTTTCCGGGGCGGATCGGTCCCGGTCGGGTTGACCGCCGAACTGCGCGCTGCCACGAAGAAGTTGGCGCAAACCAATGGTGTCACGACGGCGATAGTGCTCCAGGCCGCCTTGGTGGTATTGCTGCATCGGCTGGGAGGAGGCAAGGATGTGACCGTCGGCTCGCCGATCGCGGGCCGTACGGAGGAGGCATTACATGAACTGGTGGGCTTCTTCGTCAATACCTGGACGCTGCGCGTGCAGGTGACCGCGGACCGGACTTTCGAGTGGGTGCTCGATCAGGCACGGAAGAAGGCGCTCGCCGCCTACGACCACCAGGACGTGCCGTTCGAGCGGCTCGTGGAACTGTTGCGGCCGGAGCGGTCGACCGCGCACCACCCCCTGTTCCAGGTGGTGCTGGCGTGGCAGAACAACACACCACCGCACCTGGACCTGCCGGGTCTCACCGTGACGATGGAACCGCTGCCCACCGGCAGCGCCAAGTTCGACCTGTTCTTCAACCTGGCGCCGGACGACTCCACCGGCTCCGTCGTCGGTGAGATCGAGTACGCCACCGACCTCTTCGACCGCTCCACCGTGGAGGACATCGCGGCACGGTTCGTGGCCGTCGTCGAGGAGGTCGTGGCCGACCCGAGGACCACCGTCGGCGCAGCGGCCGGGGCCGGGCCCGGCCGGTCCGGCGACACTCTCGACGATGCCGAGCGCCACAAGATCCTCGTCGAGTGGAACGACACCGCCCACCCCGTCCACTGCCCGGGACCGGTTCACCTCCTCTTCGAGGAGCAGGCCGCACGGCGCCCGGACGCCACGGCCCTGCGCTGGGCCGGCGGCACCATGACCTACGGCGAGCTGAACCGGTGGGCCAACCGCGTCGCCTGGGACCTCAAGGAACGCGGCGTCGGGCCGGAGACCGTCGTCGGTGTCGGCGTCCCCCGCGGGCCGGCCATGATCGCCGCCGTCCTGGGCGTGCTCAAGGCGGGCGGCGCCTATCTGCCGCTCGAACCGGCGCTGCCCGCCGACCGCGTGGCCGGCATGCTCGCCGACGCCGGGTGTTCCCTCGTGCTGTCCACGCCGGACACCGACCGCTGGACGCTGCCGGACGGCGTCCGGCTCGCCGAACTCCCCGACTCCCGGTCACCCGGCGCCGACCACGATCCGGAAACGGCCGCGGGCCCGGACAACACGGCGTACATCATCTTCACCTCCGGCAGCACCGGGAAGCCGAAGGGCGTCGCGGTCACCCACCGCCCGGCGCACAACCTGCTCGACTGGTGCTACCGCACGTTCGCGTTCGGCCCCGACGACGTCGTCCTGTGCGTCACCTCGCTCGGCTTCGACCTCTCCGTCTTCGACATCTTCGGCCTGCTCGGCTGCGGCGGAGGCGTCTACATCGCGGACGACGTCCAGCAGCGCGATCCGCAGCTGCTCCTGGACGTCCTGCTCACCGAGCCGATCACCTTCTGGGACTCGGTGCCCACCACCCTCAACCAGGTCGCGTCCCTGCTCACGGAGGACGGCGGGTACCACGGCACCGACGACCTGCGCCTGGTGTTCCTCTCCGGCGACTACACCCCGCTGTCGCTGCCCGACGAGGTCCGGCGGGTGTTCACCGGCGCGGAGATCGTCAGCCTCGGCGGCGCCACCGAGGCGACGGTGTGGTCCAACTACTTCCGGGTCCGGGAGATCGACCCGTCCTGGCGCAGCATCCCCTACGGCCGTCCCATCGCCAACGCCCGCTACTACGTGCTCGACGAGGACATGGAGCCGTGCCCCGTCGGCGTCGAGGGCGACCTGTACATCGGCGGGGAGTGCCTGTGCGTCGGCTACGTCAACCGGCCCGAGCTGACGGCGGAACGTTTCGTCCGTAACCCCTTCAGCACACGTGAGGGCGACAGGCTGTACCGCACCGGCGACCGCGCCAGCTTCTTCCCGGACGGCAACATCTGCTTCCTCGGCCGCGCCGACAACCAGGTCAAGCTGCGCGGGTTCCGCGTCGAGCCCGGCGAGATCGAGCACGCCCTCGTCCGGCACCCGGCCGTCCGCCAGGCCATCGTCACCGCCCGCGAGGAACAGCCCGGTGACCTGCGGCTGGTCGCCTACGTCGTCCCCGACACCGGCGTCCTGCGGGCCGCCGGCGGCACCGACGACCAGGTGGGGGAGTGGCAGCAGGTCTACGACCAGACCTACTCCGGCGACAGCGGACACCGATTCGGTGAGGACTTCACCGGCTGGAACAACTCCGCCACCGGCGAGCCGATCCCGCTCGACGAGATGCGGGCCTGGCGCGACGCCGCCGTGGAAGGCGTCCTGTGCTGGTCGCCCGAGCGCGTCCTCGAACTCGGCGTCGGCACCGGACTCCTGCTCGCACACATCGCCGGCCGGGTGAAGGAGTACTGGGCCACCGACCTGTCCCGGGCCGTGATCGACCGGCTCGGCGACCAGGTGACCCGGGCCAGCCTGGCCGACCGGGTCCGGTTGCGCCACCAGGCCGCCGACGACCACACCGGACTGCCCCGGGGCGTATTCGACACTGTGCTGCTCAACTCGGTCGTGCAGTACTTCCCCGACGAGCGCTACCTCGCCCGGGTCTTGGACGGCGTCTGGGAACTGCTCGCACCGGGCGGCCGGATCGTCCTCGGGGACATCCGGCGGGCGGCCTCCCTGCGCACGCTCCAGACGGGCGTCCAGCGGGCCAAGCACCCCGATGCGGTACCGGCCGTGCTGCGCACCACGGTCGACCAGGCCGTCATGCTGGAGAAGGAACTGGTGGTCGACCCCGAGTGGTTCCTGTGCTGGGCAGACGGGGCCGGGGCAGCCGGAGCCGACATCCGGGCCAAGGACGGCATCCACCACAACGAGCTGACCCGGCACCGCTACGAGGTCGTGCTCCACAAGCCGGGCGCGGAACCGGCTAACGCCCCACGACGGCTCGACGACGTCCCCACCCTGGCGTGGGAAGGCGATCTGGACCGGCTCGCCGACCGCCTGGGCGACCGGCCCGAGCCGGCGGTGCGGATCACCGGAATCCCGAACGCCCGCCTCACCGAGGAGGCCGCGGCGGCCCGCGCCCTCGGCGTCGAGGGCTCCGCCGCGCCCGAGCTGCCTCCGCTCGACCCTGCCGAGGTCCGCGCCTGGGCCGCCCGGCACGGCTGGGACGCGGTGCCGACCTGGTCGGCCGACGCGGTCGACCTGCTCCAGGTCGTCGTGCTGCGCGACGGCCCGGCAGCCGGCACCCCCCTCACCGGCACGTACCTGCCGGCCACCGACGGACGCACTCCGGCGAACGACCCCGCGGCCGCCGCCGCCGTCACGGCACTGCTGCCCGCCCTGCGCGGTCAGCTGCGGGAGGCCCTGCCCGAGTACATGATCCCGGCCGCCATCGTGCCCCTCGCCGCCGTGCCGCTGACCGACAACGGCAAGCCCGACCGGCGCGCCCTGCCCTCGCCCGACTACACGGCCGGTGGCGGCCGGGCCCCCGCCACACCGGAGGAGGAGTCGCTGTGCGCGCTGTTCGCGGCGGTCCTCGGTCTCGACCGGGTCGGCGCGGACGACAACTTCTTCACCATCGGCGGCCACTCGCTGCTGGCCACCCGGCTGGTCAGCCGCATCCGGGCCGAGCACGGCGTGGAGATCCCCATCCGGGCCGTCTTCCAGTCGCCCACCGTCGCCGAACTCGCGGCCCACCTGACCACCCTTGACCACCTCCGCGCGCCGCTGCGGCCCCAGGTCCGGCCCGAACGGCTGCCGCTGTCCTACGCCCAGCAGCGGCTGTGGTTCATCCACCGCTTCGAGGGACCCTCGGCGACCTACAACATCGCGCTGGCCCTGCGGATGCGCGGGGCGCTCGACGCGGCCGCCCTGCGCCGGGCCGTGCACGACGTCGTCGTGCGGCACGAATCGCTGCGCACCGTCTTCGGCGAGGCCGACGGGCAGCCGTACCAGCGGATCCTGCCACCGGCCGCGGTCGAGGTCCCCTGGGAGGAACGCGAGGTGACCGAGGCCGAACTGCCCGGCGTCCTGCGGGCGGCGGCGCGCCGCCCGTTCGACCTGGCGGCCGAGATCCCGTTCCGCTCCTGGCTGCTGCGGACCGGCGAGCGCGAGGCGGTGTTCCTCATCGGCGCACACCACATCGCCGCCGACGGCTGGTCCGCGCTCCCGCTCGCCGAGGACCTCACCACCGCCTACGAGGCCCGCCGCGCGGGCCGGGCGCCCGACTGGGAACCGCTTCCCGTGCAGTACGCCGACTACACGCTCTGGCAGCGGGAACTGCTGGGCGACAGCGAGAACCCGGGCAGCCTCTACCGGCGGCAGCTGGACTACTGGACGACCCAGCTGGCCGGCCTGCCCGAGACCGTCACGCCCCCCACCGACCGGCCCCGACCCGCCGTCGCGTCGTACGCCGGCGATCTGGTGCCGCTCGCACTCGACCCCCGGCTGACCGACGGCGTGCGCCGGATGGCCCGTGGGTCCGGCGCCACGGTGTCGATGGTGCTCCAGGCAGCCCTCGCCGCGCTGCTCACCAGGCTCGGCGCGGGCACGGACGTGCCGATCGGCTCGCCCATCGCCGGACGCACCGACGAGGCGCTCAGCCGCCTGGTCGGCTTCTTCGTCAACACGTGGGTGCTGCGCGCGGACACCTCCGGTGACCCCTCCTTCGCCGAACTCGTCGGCCGGGTCCGCGAGAGCAGCCTGGCCGCCTACGACCACCAGGACATCCCGTTCGAGCACCTGGTCGAGGTGCTCAACCCGGCCCGCTCACCCGCCCACCACCCACTCTTCCAGGTGTGCCTGGGCCTCCAGAACAACATGCGGCCCGAGTTCCACCTGGCCGGCCTGACCGTGACCGAGGAGCCGCTCCCTCTGGGCACCGCGCGCTTCGACCTGTTCATCAGCGTCACCGAACGGGACGAGCAAGGCGAACCGGCCCGCATCGAGGGCTTCGCGGAGTACGCCACCGAACTCTTCGACGGCGGGACGGTCAGGGTCCTGCTCGACCGCTGGCTGCACTTCCTGCGCCAGGCGGTCACGGCACCGGACACGCCCATCGGATCCGTCGGTGTCCTGACCGAGCACGAGCGCGTGGCGCTGGGCGCCTGGGGTGGCCCGGCCCGGGGCGCCGGGTTCGAGGCCGGCACCCTTCCCGAGCGGTTCGCCGCCGCGGTCGCGGCGACCCCGGACGCGACCGCGCTGGTCTCCGCGGACGGAACGCTCACCTGGACCTACGCCGAACTGGACCGCTGGACCAACCGCCTCGCGCACCACTTCAGGGCCCGCGGTGCCCGCCCGGCCGACCGCGTCGCGCTCGTGATGGAACGCTCGCCGCTGCTGGTCGCCGCCATTCTCGGTGTCCTCAAGGCCGGTGCCGCCTACGTTCCGGTCGACCCGACCTACCCACCCGAGCGCATCGGCTTCCTGCTCGCGGACCTTGATCCGGCGGTCACCGTGGACGAGGGACTCGCCGGGGAGGATCTCGACGGACTGCCCGACTCGCCACCCGAGGTGGAGGGCGCCGGCGAGCACGCCATCGCCTACGTGATGTACACCTCGGGTTCCACCGGCCGCCCCAAGGGGGTGGAGGTGACCCACCGCAACGTCGTCGACCTCGCGTTCGACGGCTGCTTCCGCACCGGCGCCCATCGCCGCGTCCTCGTCCACTCGCCGCACACCTTCGACGCGTCGACGTACGAGATGTGGGTGCCGCTGCTCGGGGGCGGCACCGCGGTGGTGGCCCGCGCGGGCCGGCCGGACACCGCGGAACTCGCCCGGGTGATCACCGAGCGGGGGGTGACGGCGCTGTGGCTGACCGCCGGACTGTTCGCCGTGATGGCCGAACAGCACGCCGAGTGCTTCGGCGCCGTCCGAGAGGTGTGGGCCGGTGGGGACGTCCTGTCACCGACCGCCGTCCGCGCGGTCCTCGACGCCTGTCCCGGCGTCACCGTGGTCAACGGCTACGGCCCGACCGAGACCACCACGTTCGCGTCCCGGCACCGGATGGCCTCCGCGGCGCAGTGCACCGACCCGCTGCCCATCGGTACCCCGATGGACGGCAGCCGGCTCCTCGTCCTGGACGACCGGCTGCGGCCGGTGCCGCCCGGCGTGGTCGGTGAGCTGTACATCGGCGGCGACGGCGTGGCGCGCGGCTATGCCGGCCACCCCGGCCTGACCGCCACCCGGTTCGTGCCCGACCCGTCCGCACGGCCCGGAGCGCGCGTGTACCGCACCGGCGACCTGGTGCGCTGGGACACCGCCGGTCGCCTTCACTACGTCAGCCGCAGCGACGACCAGCTCAAGCTGCGCGGCTTCCGCGTCGAGCCGGGCGAGCTGGAGGCGGTGCTGCGCGAACAGGACGGCGTGGCGAACGCGGTGGTCGCCGTGCGCCGGGACCGGCTCGGCGAACGCCGCATGGTCGCCTACGTGGTGCCCGACAGCGCCGTGTCCACCGGCCGTGACGCCGCCGAACAGGTCGGCGAGTGGCGCGAGATCTACGACACCATGTACGGCGGGACAGAGGTCACCACCGACACCGTCGGTGAGGACTTCACCGGCTGGAACAGCTCCTACACCGGCCGCCCCATCCCGCTGGCGCAGATGCGGTCCTGGCGCGAGGCGGTGCTGCGGCGGGTGCGGTCCCTGCGCCCGCGCCGAGTGCTGGAGATCGGCGTCGGCTCCGGCCTGCTGCTCGGCCCGCTCGCACCGGAGGCGGAGGAGTACTGGGGCACCGACTTCTCGGCTCCCGTCATCGAACGGCTGCGCGCCCAGACCGGCGCCGACCAGCGGCTGTCGGACAGAGTGACCCTGCGCTGCCAGCCCGCCGACGACGCAGACGGCCTGCCCACCGGATACTTCGACACGGTGATCCTCAACTCGGTCGTGCAGTACTTCCCGGACGCCGGCTACCTCACCCGGGTGCTCGACCTCGCGATGGACCGGCTCGCGCCCGGCGGGCGCGTGGTGCTCGGCGACGTCCGCAACCACCGCACCCTGCGCACGTTCGCCGCGGCGGTGCACCATTGCCGGCAGCCCGCCGACGGCCCGGCCGCCGTGCAGGCCGCCGTCGAACGCGCGGTGCTCGCCGAGAAGGAACTCGTCGTCGACCCGGGCTTCTTCACCCGCTGGGCCGAGGCCCGCCCGGACGCCGTCGCCGCCGACATCCGCCTCAAGCAGGGCACCCACCACAACGAGCTGACCCGTCACCGCTACGAGGTCGTGCTGCACAAGGCGCCGGCCAAGCCGCTGGACCTCGGCGGCCTGCCCGAGGCGGTCTGGGCGTCCGAGGTCCGTGAACTGGCCGACCTGGAGACCGCGCTGGCCCGGCACGGCGGCCGGCTCCGCCTGACCCGCGTCCCCAACGCCCGCCTGGCCGACGAGTCCGCCGAATGGGATGCTCCCGCCGAACTGGGCGGCACCCTCGACCCCGCAGAACTGGAGGCGTGGGGCGCCCGGCGCGGGCTCGCGGTGTACTGCACGTGGTCGGCCCAGGCGGGGGACTGCTTCGAGGCGGCCATTCTGCCCGACGTCGACGCCGTCTGCTGTGACGGCCTGTACCGGCCGGCCGGCGCCTCCTCGGCCCGGCTGGCGAACGTCCCCGCGGTGTCCCGCCGCGCCTCCCGGCTGCCCTCCCTGCTGCGCGAGCGGCTCGCCGACCGGCTCCCGCAGTTCATGATGCCCGCCGAGATCCTGGTCCTCGACCGGCTGCCACTCACCGAGAACGGCAAGGTGGACCGGGCCGCGCTCCCCGAGCCGGACCCGGTCGGCGGGGAACACCGGGCCCCGCGCACCCCGCGCGAGGAGGAACTCGCCGCGCTTTTCGCCGAGGTGCTGGGCCTGGACCGGATCGGCATCGACGACGACTTCTTCGCCTGCGGAGGCCACTCCCTGCGGCTGACGCGTCTGGTCTGGCGGATTCACGAGAAGCTGGGTGTGGAAGTGCCGATCCGCACGGTGTTCCAGTATCCGACCGTCGCCGAACTGGCTGCACAGCTGACCGCCGACGCCGACGCCGACTTCGAGGACCCGTTCGCCGTCCTGCTGCCGATCCGCACCGAGGGGCAGCAGCCACCTCTGTGGTGGCTGCACCCGGGCGGTGGGCTCAGCTGGCCCTACCTCGGCTTCGCCCGCCACCTGGACCCGGCCTGGCCGCTGTACGGCATTCAGGCACGCGGTTTCGACGGGACGACTGCGCCGGCCGGCTCCATCGAGGAGATGGTCGAGGACTACCTCGGGCAGGTGCTCCAGGTCCAGCCGAGCGGCCCCTACCACCTGCTGGGCTGGTCCTTCGGCGGCACCCTCGCGCACGCCATGGCAGCCGAACTCCAGCGCCGCGGACACGAGGTGGCACTCCTGGCGCTGCTTGATGCCGCGCCCTCCAGCCACTTCGCCGACCTGCAAGCGCTGGACGAGTCCATGGTCCGCCGCTACCTCGCCAACTACATGGGGCACTTGGCAGGGATGGAGGAATACCCGTCGCTCGTGACCACCGCCTCCTCGATCTTCATCGGACAGATGGATCAGATGCGGCGGTTCACCTCACCGCGGTACCGCGGTGACGTCGTCTTCTTCAACGCACTCCTCGATCCGGAGACCCACGACAAGCGGGAACTGGACGAGGACCTGGACGTGCTCTGGCAGGAGCACGTCGATGGTCGTGTGCAGCGCATCGACATCGCCTGCGCTCACAACGAGATGTACTGGCCGCGGCACGCCGCCGAGATCAGTAAAACCATCAACCGGATTCTGCGGGCAGCGCAGTGACCCTGCTCGAACCCGCACGTGCTGAAGCGAGATCTGGAGGACCAAAGGTGAGCATCAACCCGTTCGACGACGAGAACGGCCAGTTCCACGTGCTGGTCAACGACGAGGACCAGCACTCCCTGTGGCCGGCCTTCGCCGAGGTGCCCGCCGGATGGCGCAGCGTCTTCGGCCCCGCCGCGAGGACGGAGAGCATCGCCTACGTGGAGGAGCACTGGACCGACATGCGGCCGCGCAGTCTCCGGGAGGCGATGAACGGCTAACGCTGTGCCGTGAGGCGCGGCTCCGGGTGTCGGCCCGAGAAAACGCAGCGCCGTTGCGGGGCGAGGCCGTGGCGACCGAACCACACCACCACGGCCTGCCTCCTGTTATGCCTGCTCGGCCGACGTGTGAACGCCGTCGGCCGACGATGACAGTGATGATCCCTTTGCGTCGACGGGGAGGCGCACGCTGTGCGATGCACCACCAGCGATGTCATGTTCGTCCGATGGCCGGCACAAACAGACCTGCGGAACCGATGTAGGAGGGACGGCGTACCCCGTCTCCTCGTGGTGGAGGCGGGGGCCCGTCCGCCGGTCTGCAACGACCCCTTCGAGGACTGGGTCCGGGCGCCCATCTCCCGGGACGATCTCGACGCCCGGGTCAGGGCTCTCCAGAACCGGCTCGACAGCCGGCAGATTCCGGCCCTCGACTCCGCGGGAACACTCACCTTCGCTTCGCACTCGATCACCATCTCCAACGTCCAGACCGAACTGATGGAGCTGCTCATCGAGCACTTCGGGGAGGTGGTGTACCGGCATGAACTCCTACAACGGCTCGCGGAACGCGTACAGCGGCCGACGCGGAATTCGCTCGACCTGCACATCATGCGCCTCCGCCGCCGTCTGTCACCGACCGACCTGGTGATCCGCACGGCCTGGGGGCGCGGCTACGCGCTGGAGATCGAAGCCCGCTAGCGCGAAGCCCTCCAGTGTGGTGGAGCTGTCCAGAACGCACCGCACGGAGGTCTTCGTGTACCACCGTAATGCCCGGCTGACCGCCCACGGCAGGCGGCTGCTGATCGAGCGTGTCCGCTCGGGCCGTCCCGTCGCCCATGTCACTGCCGAGATGGGTATCTCCCGCGGCCACGGCCCACAAGTGGCTTCGTCGCTGGCGGGAGCGCAAGCTGGGGCCGGCCCGCCGCGGCCCGATCCTCGACCACCCATCGGACCCTGGCGCGTCACGGCCTGAACCGGCTGGCCCACCTGGACCGGCCCACCCTCCAGGTCATCCGCCGCTACGAACGCGACCGGCCCGGCGAACTGATCCACGTCGACGCCAAGAAACCCGGCCGCATCCCCGGCGGCCACAGGGTGCTGGGCCGCCAGGCCGGCCGGGCCACCCCGCAGCAACATGGGCCTTGACTGCATCCACTCCGCCGCCGACGACCACACCCGCCCGGCCCACTGCGAAGTCCACGGCGACGAGAGGGGCGACACCTGCGCAGCCTTCCTCCGCCGAGCCGCGGCCTTCGTCACCGCGTCGGGCATCGACCGCAATGAGCCTACCCGCAGCCCTACACCAGCAACCAGGAACGGTCCGACGCTCTGACAGACTTCCTGCGCACCTACAACCACCACCGCTGCCACACCGCACTCGGTGGCCAGCCACCCATCACCCGCGTACTGGACGTACTCGGGTCAGGGGCCGGGGCGGCGAGAGTGCGTGCATGGCGTCGCGCGACAGACGGGAATTGTCAGACAGGCCCAGGTCGGTGCCCTTAAATCTCGGTGACTCGCACGCGGGGTGCCTGATCAAGTGAGGGCCTCCTGGGGTCGGTGTGGACTGCAACAGCCACGCCCTGCCACAGGAAGCCCTCATGCATGAGACCCATCGGCGGCCGGAAGGCTATGAATGCTGAATCGTCCCGCGCAGTCGGCGAAGTTCGGGAAAGGGCCGGGTGACTCGGCGGGCAAGGAAGTCGACACCGCTCGAGCCGCCGGTTCCCCCCTGCTCCCCGATCATCTTCGACACCAGTGCCAGGTGTGCCACCTTCCAGTGCCAGTACCCGTTCCCCAGGTCCACCAGCGCTTCCGCAAGACGGTGCAGCACGCCCAACTCCACGCCACGTCGGCAGATGTCGTGCACGGACTGCCCGTGGTATTTGGCCGCAGCCGCGAACGCCTCGTAGAGACTGCCCTGGTGGTGGCTGTTGCCGAGGAGTGCCGTCAGCCGCCGGAACTGCGCGGACTGCGCGCCGCTCGCCGTGTCCAGATAGGTGCGGAACTCGGCGAAGTAACGCAGTGGCAGTCTCTCCAGCACCAGCAACTGCTGCTGAAGCACCCGTATCAATTCGCTGGACCGAAGCAGGAATTCGAGCCCCAGCTCCAGGTCGTGCGGGTCGCAGGGCGGCAGGAGCGCCTCGGTAGCGGCGTCCAGATCAGCCCCGAGCTGCTTGAGCCACAGTTCGCAGGACTGGTGGGTGATGATGAAGAACTGTTCGGCCAGGACGACCGCGCGGCCGGCAGTGTGGGGGACCTGCGGCTCTTGGAGCGAAAGCAGGGTCTCCATGTGGAGATAGTCCCCATACGTCAGAGTACTCAGGACGCCGCCTCCTCGTCATAGGTGGACTGCCGGCCGCAGCCGGACGATCCGGCGCCTCCAACGACCCATGTCCCTGAGCCTGACACGGGAAGGAACCGGCTGATCAGCAATCTTTCGTCTCTCATTCACGAAGAAAGACCTGCGCAAGAGCATCCCGCCGTCGGTGCCGCCGATGTGACGATTTCGGCATGACCACCCCGACCGAGCTGGACCTGACCGACGCGACCGCCTTCGTACGGCACGACGCGTACGATTTCTGGCGCGATGTGCGCACGCACCGGCCCGTGTACTGGCACGAGGGAAATCCCGGGTTCTGGGTCGTCGCCCGTCACGCCGACGTGCTGTCCTGCTACGCCGACGTGCGCTCCCTGAGTTCCGCTCGCGGGACCGTTCTGGACGTCCTTCTGAGCGGCGGTGACTCGGCGGGCGGCAAGATGCTCGCGGTCACCGACCGGCCCCGTCACCGCGAGCTGCGCAACCTGATGCTGCGCGCCTTCTCCCCGCGCGTCCTCGGCGCGGTGCAGGAGAAGGTCTGGGAACGGACGTCACGGCTCATCAAGACCGTCACCCGGCGGGGGGCGTTCGACTTCGCGGCGGAGGTCGCCGAGCACATCCCGATGAACACGATCTGCGATCTGCTCTCCATTCCGGCGGCGGACCGCGAGAAACTGCTGCGGTGGAACAAGCTGGCCCTCTCGTCGGACGACGCCGAGTCCGACCGGCTGGACTCACTGGAGGCCCGGAACGAGATCATCGGCTACTTCATGGACCTCGCCCGGCACCGCCGCGGCGAACCAGGCGACGACGTGATCAGCCTGATCGCGACGGCGAAGGCGGGAGGCCGCCCGCTGACGCTCGAGGAGGTCGCGCTCAACTGCTACAGCCTCGTGCTCGGTGGCGACGAGTCCTCCCGCGTGTCCGCGATCTGCGCGGTGAAGACGTTCGCCGAGCACCCCGGCCAGTGGCGGGCGCTGCGCGAAGGGTCCGCCGCGATCGACACGGCGGTCGAGGAGGTGCTGCGCTGGGCCACACCGGCCATGCACTTCGCCCGCACCGCGACCCGCGACATACGGATAGGCGGTCGGCAGGTGCGTGCGGGCGACATCGTGACGCTGTGGAACACCTCCGCCAACAACGACGAGGAGGTGTTCGACCAGCCACGCCGCTTCGACGTGGCCCGCTCACCCAACAAGCACGTCTCCCTCGGCCACGGCCCGCACTTCTGTCTCGGCGCGTTCCTCGGCCGGACGGAACTGCGCGCACTGCTGAGCGCGCTCACCGAGTCGGTGTCCGGGATCGAGATGTGCGGCGAGCCCGCCCCGATTTACTCCAACTTCCTCAACGGCTATGCCAGTCTGCCGGTCGCCTTCCGCTGACGGCTGTCAGCCGTGCAGCCGGCTCTCGACGGTCGTGGCCAGCTCGCCGATCGTCGCCGCCTCCAGCACGGTCCGGATCGACAGCGCGACCTCGAACCGTTCCCGTATCCGGCCCACCAGCCTGGTCGCCTGCACGGAGTGGCCTCCGAGCTGGAAGAAGTTGTCGGCGGCAGTCGCCCCCGGAATCCCGAGGACGTCCCGCACGATCGCGCAGATTACGGCCGTACAGTCATCCGCCTCAACGGTCTCCGGTGCCCGCCCGCAGTCCGGGCGCCCCTCGGCGCCCGCGTCCGGCTGCGGCAGGGCTTCCCGGTCGATCTTGCCGTTGGCCAGCGTCGGGAACCGCTCCAGGACCGTGATGCGTGCGGGCACCATGTGGGCGGGCAGTGACTCGGCGACATGGACGCGCAGATCACCCGGCTCGACCGGCGCCGTGGTGGTGACGTAGCCGACGACATGCGCGTCGGCCAGCTCGCCGCGCACCACGGCTACGGCGACGTCCACCGCCGGATGCGCGGCGAGCCGGGTCTCGATCTCACCGAGTTCGACGCGGAAACCGCGCAGCTTCACCTGGCCGTCGGCGCGGCCCGCGAAGAACAGCTCGCCGTCCGCCCCCCGGCGACCTCGGTCGCCCGTGCGGTACATCCGGGTTCCCGGCGGCCCGAAGGGGTCGGCCACGAACTTCGCCGCGGTCGCCGGGAACCGGTTGAGGTAGCCGCGTGCCAGCCCGCTGCCCGCGATGTACAGCTCGCCCTCCGCACCGGGCGGCACCGGGCGCAGGTGCTTGTCGAGCACATGCACCTTCTTGCCGACCCACGGCGTGCCGATCCCGATGTCGCCGGCGTCGCGCACCGGCCCGGCGATCGTCGCTCCTACGGTCACCTCGGTCGGACCGTAGCCGTTGAACATCCGCCGTGCCCGCGACCACTTGCGCACCAGCGTCGGCGTACAGCTGTCGCCCGTGGACATGACGGTCCCGCCGGCCAGGACGTCCCCGGCGTCGGTCTCGCTGAGCGCCACCGGGGGCAGCACGGCGTGCGTGATGTCGTACTTGAGCAGGGTGTTCCACAGTGGATGGCCAGGCAGCAGGTCGTCGGCGGGCACCATCACGAGGGCGGCCCCGGACAGCAGCGCCAGGGACACGTCCCAGAAGGCGGCGTCGAAACTGATGGACGCCCACTGGAGCACGCGGTCGCCCGGGCCCGCCCGCAGGGCGGCCGTCTGGGTGGCGGCCATGTCGCTCGCACCGCTGTGCGGCACGGCGACACCCTTGGGTGTTCCGGTCGACCCCGAGGTGTAGATGACGTACATCAGGTGCTCGGGGCGCAGTGCGGCGCGGCGTTCGTGCTGGCCGATGTCGTGCCCCGGCAGAGCCGCGCACGCGGCACGGACCGCCGGGTCGTCGAGGACGAGTTCCTTCGGGTCCGCGCCGAGGGGCTCCACCGAGGAGGACCGCAGCAGCAGCAGCGGCCGCGCGTCGGACAGCATGAACGACAGACGTTCCGCCGGATAGTCCGGGTCGAGCGGGAGGTAGGCGCCGCCGGCCTTGAGCACGGCCATGATCGCCACGATGAGTTCTCGCGACTTGGGCATCGCGACCGCGACGAGTGAGTCGGGACCGACACCTTGTGCGATGAGCCTGCGGGCGAGCCGGTTGATCCATGTGTTCAGCTCCGCGTACCCGAGGGTGCCCTCCCCGTCGATGAGCGCGGGCTCCCCGCCCCGGCGGGCGACGATTGACTCGAACAGTGCGGGAACCGTGTTCAAGCGCGGTCAGCTCCTTCGGGAGGCTCCTTGATCGACAGCGAATCTAGTCTTCGGTGTCCGGGGAGCCCGGCGAATCCTTCCTGTCTCTGTCACTGCTCGCTGCGGGCAGGGGCGGAGGCGAGCAGGAGGTCCGCCGACCGGGTGACGGTGGCACCGTCGCGGACGTGCAGGACCGCGTCGGCGGTTTCCAGGAGGCCCTGATCGAGCGGAAAGTAACCCTGCTGAGGGGTGGTGTCCGCCCGGGTCCGCGCGGCGGTGAACGTGCCGGTGGGCGCCAGGGCCCAATCGGTGACGCGGTCCTGCAGAACGCTCTCGTAGGTGCCCGGCTCGGGGTCGTCCAGCCCGATGGCCTCACTGCGGCCCAGGCTGCCGGCGATGAAGACGTACTGCTCTCCCAGCAGCGGTGCCACGATGGTGCCGGCCCCGGGCCAGCCGACGTGCAGGTCTCCCGAACTCCAGGTGCTCGGGGTCCGCTGGAGGTGCACATTGTGGGCGAAGACCAGTGTCGCGCCCCGGTGGCCCTCGATGCTGCGGATGTCGAGGAGGTTCTGCGCCATGAGGGCGTCCCGGGTGGCGAACAGTCGCGACAGCCGGGTGTTGTTGTCCAGGCGCTGCGCCGCCTGCCGGTGGTAGCGCAGCAGGCCGAGACCGGCGGTGAGGTGTGTCCTGGCCCGGAGCCACTCCGCGCGCGAGGTCTGCGCGATCCGCTCGGCGGCGTTGGAGTGCAGCAGGGTGAGCATGTCCTCGGCGAGGGACCGCAGCCGCTCGGCCTCGGGCGTGGCGCCGACCGACATGGCCGGGTCCATCACCGCCTCGGTACGGCTCCACCGCTCGTCCGCGCCGGACAGCCCGGCCAGGTCCAGGTCGAGCCCCAGATAGTCCCGGGCGTGCTCGAGGCAACGCCGTGGGCTGGGGGCGCTGGTCGTCTCCGTCGGGACGTCGAAGCCGTGGAAGGTCAGCTGCTCCTCCGGCGCCAGGCTCGCGTTGTGGTCGCGCATCCAGGCGACGAGGCGCCGGTTGCTCTCCAGGTTGCCGAAGCCGTGGGAGAAGCCCTCCCGCGCCACCTCCTCCGGATCCCCGGCGCCGCCCCTGACGAAGTCGTCGACGCGTAGCGCGGCCACGCGGTCGGTCTCCAGGGCGATCGAGCGGAAGCCGAGGCGGATCAGCCGGGCGAACAGCTCGTTGCGCACCCACCCGAAGGCGGGTTCCAGGTGGGTGGGTTCGCCGAGCGCCAGCACGGAGCACGAGGCCACGGACAGATCGTGGAAGTCCTTTCTCATGTCTGTCAATCGAATCATTGAAAGACCCGTTGAGACTTACGGCGGTGCCGTCGGCACCGTGGGAGGACCCGCCGGGGCGCGAGGTCTCAAACCGTCGGTGGGAATTCCGGTGCGGGAGCGGGTTTCGCGGCGACATACGGTCCGGCCGGGGCGATGCCGAGGAGGGCCACGTACCCGCCGAGGCGGGTTGCCGCGTCGAGCATCGACACACCGCGGGCCGTGAGCCGTCGCCGCCAGTCCTCGAGGGCGGCGGACAGCGCCTCGGTGCCGCCGGCCGTGCGGATCTGCCGGACCACCGTGCGGATGTGCTCCAGTGGGTAGCCACCGCGCCGCAGGAGATGGGTCAGCTCGGCGTCGCGCACGTCCGCGGGGCCGAACGAACGGTGGCCGGTGACCGGCTCCCGGGCGGGGGTGAGGATGCCCACCGCCTCCCAGTTCCGCAGGGTCGCCGCGGTCACCCCCAGACGGCGCGCGAGTCCGCCGATGCTGAGCGGCTCGCTGCCGTCGGAGGTGCGTTCGGCGAGGTCGGGGCCACTGGTGAGGTGTTCCACCGCCCGCCCCACCGCGTCCAGCGTGCTGCGGTCGCGCAGCAGCTGGGCGTGGCCACGGTCCACGGCCGTCAGCGCGGCGTCGAGGTCGCCGGTGTTGAGCGACCGCATGATCTCGCCGCCCATGGCGTAACCGTATGCATGGACGAGCGTCAGATAGGCCCGCAGGGCCGTCGCGTGCATCTCGCTGTAGGTGCGGTAGCCGGACGGGGTGCGCCGGGCGAGCGGGATGAACCCGTCCCGCTCGTAGTTGCGGACCGCCTGGGTGGAAATGCCGTGCTCACGGGCCAGATCGGAAGGACGCAGGTACTTCACGGTTTGAGACTTTACCTGGAGAACTCCGCGCTATTTCTCCAAAACTCTCAACCGACTTTGCAGGTATACGCTTGAGCCCATGAACCGGGACGTTCAGGAACTCGTCACCACGTCGCATGACGAAGGCGTGCCGCGTCCGACGAAGGGGAGGGACTCCATGACAGCCGGCACGGAGGCGGACACCCGGCCCGCTGCGCTGCGTGCCGCCGACAGCCATGATCTGATCCGTGTACACGGAGCACGTGAGAACAACCTCAAGAACGTGCAGGTGGAGATCCCCAAGCGGCGGCTGACGGTGTTCACCGGGGTCTCCGGCTCGGGCAAGAGCTCCCTGGTGTTCGACACGATCGCCGCGGAGTCGCAACGGCTGATCAACGAGACGTACAGCGCCTTCGTCCAGGGCTTCATGCCCACCCTGGCGCGGCCCGAGGTCGACGTGCTCGACGGGCTGACCACCGCGATCCTGGTCGACCAGCAGCCGATGGGCACCAGCCTGCGCTCCACGGTCGGCACCGCCACCGACGCGGGCACCCTGCTGCGCATCCTCTTCAGCCGGCTCGCCAAGCCGTACATCGGGTCGCAGAAGGCGTTCGCCTTCAACGTCGCCTCGGCCGACGCGTCGGGTGTCCTCGTGGTGAACGGCAAGAAGATCGAGAAGGGCTTCAGCGTCGTCGGCGGCATGTGCCTGCGGTGCGAGGGCATGGGCACCGTCTCTGACATCGATCCCGCCCAGCTGTTCGACGACTCCAAGTCGCTCGCGGACGGCGCGATCACCGTCCCCGGCTGGAAGCCCGACGGCTGGGTGGTGCAGTCCTTCACCGAGTCGGGCTTCCTCGATCCGCACAAACCGATCCGCGACTACACCGAGCAGGAGCGGCACGACCTCCTGCACCGGGACCCGGTCAAGGTCAAGGTGAAGGGCGTCAACACCACCTACGAGGGCCTCCTCGCACGGGTGCGCAAGTCGTTCCTGTCCAAGGACAAGGAGACGCTCCAGCCGCACATCCGTGCCTTCGTGGAACGGGCGGTGGCGTTCTCCGCCTGCCCTCAGTGCCACGGCACCCGGCTCAGCGAGACCGCCCGGTCCGCGAAGATCGACGGCCTCAGCATCGCTGACGCCTGCGCCATGCAGATCAGCGACCTCGCTGCCTGGATCCGCGGTCTGACCGACCCATCGGTCCGGACACTGCTCACGGTGCTCGGCCAGACCCTCGACTCGTTCGTCAAGATCGGCCTCGGCTACCTCTCGCTCGACCGGTCATCGAGCACGCTCTCGGGCGGTGAGGCCCAGCGCGTCAAGATGGTCCGCCACCTGGGATCCGCGCTCACCGACGTCACCTACGTCTTCGACGAGCCCACCGTCGGCCTGCACCCGCACGACATCCAGCGGATGAACGACCTGCTGCTGCGACTGCGCGACAAGGGCAACACGGTGCTGGTCGTGGAGCACAAGCCGGAAACGATCGTGATCGCCGACCACGTCGTCGACCTGGGACCGCTGGCCGGCACCAAGGGCGGCGAGGTGGTCTTCGAGGGCACCGTCGAGGGTCTGCGGGCCAGCGGGACCGTCACCGGGCGGCACCTGGACGACCGGGCCTCGCTGAAGCCGTCCGTGCGCGAGCGGTCCGGTGTGCTGCAGGTGCGCGGCGCCGACGCCCACAACCTGCGCGACGTCGACGTGGACATCCCGCTCGGCGTGCTCACCGTGGTCACCGGGGTCGCGGGTTCCGGCAAGAGTTCCCTGATCCACGGCTCGATAGCGGGCCGGGACGGCGTTGTCACGGTGGACCAGTCGCCCATCAAGGGCTCCCGGCGCAGCAACCCGGCCACCTACACGGGCATGCTCGAACCGATCCGCAAGACGTTCGCCAAGGTCAACGGGGTCAAGCCCGCCCTGTTCAGCCCCAACTCCGAGGGCGCCTGCCCCGCGTGCAAGGGTGCCGGTGTCATCTACACCGACCTGGCGATCATGGCCGGTGTCGCCACCACCTGCGAGGACTGCGAGGGCAAGCGGTTCCAGGCGTCGGTGCTCCAGTACCGGCTCGGTGACCGGGACATCAGCGAGGTGTTCGCGATGCCGGTGGCCGAGGCCGCCGAGTTCTTCCGCAGCGGTGAGGCACGGACGCCGGCCGCGTACACCGTTCTCGACCGGCTCGCCGAGGTCGGCCTGGGCTACCTCAGCCTCGGCCAGCCGCTCACCACCCTCTCCGGCGGCGAGCGGCAACGGCTGAAGCTCGCCGGCCACATGGCGGGAACGGGCAGCGTCTACATCCTCGACGAGCCGACCAGCGGCCTGCATCTGGCCGACGTCGAGCAACTGCTCGCCCTGCTCGACCGGTTGGTGGATTCCGGCAGGACGGTCATCGTCGTGGAGCACCACCAGGCGGTCATGGCGCACGCCGACTGGATCATCGACCTCGGCCCTGGGGCCGGCCACGACGGCGGCCTGATCGTCTTCGAGGGCACGCCCACCGATCTCGTCGCCGCCCGCTCCACCCTCACGGGCGAGCACCTCGCCCAGTACGTCGGCGCCTGACGCGACGCGGCCGCGCGCCTGCTCCCGGGCGGAGGCGCCGGCCGCGGCCGCGCTCCCGCCCGGTCGGAACAGCCGGCATCGCCCGCGCCGCGCAGGCGCACGACTGTCTGGCTCACCTCTTTCGCCCGCACCCTTCCACCACCGCGGCGGCGGCCACAATACGGGCCGACGGCTTCCGCCCGCCGACAGCCCGTTCCGGCGTTCTCACACCGCACCTGCCGGACCGCTCCCGCGGTGGACGGACCCCGCTCATGCCGCCCGACGGAAGGGATCAGACCGATGTCCTCGCACGCCGACCACACCACCGTGATCGTGGGAGCCGGCCCCGCCGGGCTCACCGCGGCGCTCGGCCTGGCCAGATACCGGCACCCGGTGACCGTCGTGGACAGCCCCCGGGCACCGCGCAACAGCGCGTCGTCGGGCGTCCACGGCCACATCGGAATGGACGGCGTCACTCCAGCCGAGTTCCGGGAGCGCGCCTGGCGGGAACTCTCCCGGTACACGACCGTGGAGCGGCTGGAGGAGGACGCCGAGTGCGTGTCCCCCGCTCCCGGAGGGGGTTTCCGGGTCGCCCTCGGCGGCGGTGCGACCGTAGAGGCCCGAACGGTCCTGCTCGCGACCGGTGTCGTCGATGTCCACCCGGCCGACGTGGACGGCTTCGCGGAGTGCTGGGGCCGCAGCGTGATCCACTGCCCGTTCTGCCTCGGTGAGGAGAACGCCGGCCGGCACTGGGCGACGGTCACCGACAACGCGGAACTGGCGGCACTGTCGGCCGTCGCCTTCCGCGCCTGGAGCGAGGACACGATCGCGATCTGCCAGGAGTCGACGCCCGGCCTGGAGAGCGCTCGCGCGACCGCGCGAAGCAGGGGAGGGGACGTCGTCACGGGAACGGTCCGCCGCCTGCACCACCGGGAAGGGGCCCTGTACGGCATCGAGTTGGCGGACGGCAGGGTCCTGGAGCGGCAGACCCTGGTGTGGACGCCGCGACAGCGGCAGCAACCCGTCGTGCGGCGGGCGGCCGAAGAACTGAAGCTGACGGTCGACGACGCCGGCTTCGTCGGCGTCGACGCCTCCCAGTGCACCAATGTGCCGGGCCTGTACGCGGCCGGGGACCTGACCAGCCCCTGGAAGCAGTCGGTCACCGCGGCGGCCGCGGCGGGCGCGGCGGCCGCCGACGCCATCCACATGTCGGTCCTGCTCGGTGCCGTGCACCACTGAACCGGGCCGCCGCCCAGCCACCCTGCACGGCACCGACCGGCGCACCCGCGGAAGGGAGACCGAGCGGCCAAGACCTCCGCCACTTTGACCCGGAAGAGCGGCACGTCGTACACGCCGTCCGGCAATGCCCTCTCCTGAACGGTCTCGTGCCCGCGCCGGCCGGCCCGCTGCTGCTCTTCGGCTACGCGGTGCCGTGGTTCGCCGCCTGCCTCGGGCTGCCGGTGCGCAACGCGGAAGCCGCCCAGGCGGTCGGCCGCGTGGGGGATCTTCCCGCGTGCCCGGATGTCCTCGGCGTCGTACCGACCGGCACGTTGCCGGGCTGGCTGGAGGCGTACGCCGCCCACAGCCCCATGACGGCGGCCGTGAACGCGATGCGCGCACTGTTCACCGGGGCCCGGCGACCAGCTACGTCCTGCAAGCCCTGGCCTGGTCGGTCGGTCACCTCCGTGACAGAAGTCCGCAAGAGACCGAGGAGGCACCGGGAGGCGACGCAATCATGGCAGCCATGACTGAACCTGCCGGCGTACCCGACGGCCCCGCGGTGATGACCGAGGTATTCGACGCCGTCTATCGAGGGGAGAGCCCGTTCGGCAAGCGCCCGCCGTGGGACACCGGGGCGCCCCAACCCGCCTACGTCGCCCTGGAGATAGCGGGGCTCATCCGCGGCACGGTGCTCGACGCGGGCTGCGGCACCGGTGAGGACGCCCTGCACCTGGCGGGCAAGGGCTACGCGGTGACGGGGCTGGACCTGTCTCCGACGGCGATCTCCCTCGCCCGGGACAAGGCCGCCGCGCGCGGACTCGGCGCCGTCTTCGAAGTCGCCGACGCCCTCGACCTCAGGGGCTACGAAGGGCGTTTCGACACCGTGGTCGACTCCGGCCTCGCCCACACCTTCGAGGGTGACAGGCTGCGCACCTACGCTGCGGCCCTGCACCGGGCCTGCCGCCCGGGAGCGGTGGCGCACATCCTCTCGATCAGTGACCGGGGGGCCGCGGAGATGCAGGCCCGGCTCGCCGAGGCCATCGAGGAGATACCGGCGCCGCTCCCGGACGACGACGAGCCGCCCGCCCTCAAGCGCTCCGCCGACCACTTGCGCGACGGCTTCGCCGAGGGCTGGACGGTCGAGTCGATCGACGAGGCCCTCATGCGCGGCATCATCCCCACCACGTCGGAACTCCTCGACGTGCACGCCTGGCTCGGACGATTCCGCCGTAGCTGACCGCGACCACCCAGGACGGCCCCTGAGAAGGTGATGAACGATGAAGGTGCGAACAGGCAAGTGGCTGCGGACCGTGGCGTCTTCACCGGCCGGCCGCGCGGCCGGACGCGCGTTCCCGTCGACCGGCACCTCCCCGGCACCGCCGAACTGGGCCGGAGCCGCCCGCACCGCCTACCGGTTCGGCTGCGTCTACGCCGGCCTGTACTGCCTGACCACCCCGCAGGTCTATCTGGCCCTGCGCGGGGGCGGTATGGGGCGTCTGCAGGAAGCGGCCGACGCCTGGGCGAAACTCTGGGCGATACGCCCGGTGCGGAACTGGATGTCCGTCCGGTTCCTCGGCAGGGAGCTGGGCGACCGCTTCGAGGGCGGCGACGACGCGCACACCTGGGCGGGGCAGCTCTGCTGGCTCGCAGGCGCCGCCGCGGCCACTCCGGTCTGGTCCGTACTGAACCGGCACCGGACGGACCGCGCAAACACTGACACATGGTTCCGCCTGGCTGCCCGTTTCTGCCTCGCGGGGCAGATGTTCTCCTACGGCGCGGCCAAGGCTGTCCCGCTCCAGTTCCAATTGCCGCCGTCCAAGCTCGTCGAGCCGCTCGGCGCCCTCAGTCCGATGAGCCTGCTGTGGGCGCAGACCGGATTCTCGACGCCGTACCAGATGCTGCTCGGCTGTGCTGAGATCACGGGCGGACTGCTGCTCATCGTGCCGCGCACGGCTGCGCTGGGCGCGCTGCTGTCCGCGGCGGAGATGGCCCAGGTGCTTGTGCTCAACATGACCTTCGACGTCCCCGTCAAGGTTCACTCCTTCCAACTGCTCCTTCTCAGCCTGCTTCTGCTGGCCCCGCACACGCCTCGCCTGGCCGGGGCCGTGCTCACGGAGCGCCCGCTCACGGCGGCCGCCCCCGCGGACCTCTTCCGTTCCCGCCGGGCGAACCGGATCGCGACCGCCCTCCAGGCCGGGGCCGGACTCTGGCTGCTCGGCGCGCAACTGCGCAACGACTGGACCTTCTGGAAGAACCACGGAGGCGGACGGGAGAAGCCCGAGTTGTACGGCGTCTGGGACGTCACCGACTTCTGCGTGGACGGCGAGCGGCTCCCGCCTGTGACGACCGACGGCCGGCGCTGGCGCCGAGTCGTCGTGGACTCCGCCGACGCCGTGGTCATCCAGTACATGGACGACTCGCTCGACCCCTGCATGGCGGCGATCGACATGAACGCCCGTTCGGTCGCCCTGACCAAGATGGCCGACCCGAAGTGGCAGGTGACGTTCACCTTCGAGCGCTCGGCCGACGATCACGTGATTCTGGAGGGCGAGGCCGAGGGCTGCCACCTCCGACTGCACCTGCGCCGCCGCGACCTCGGCACCTTCCCGCTGGTCAGCCGCGGCCTGCACTGGATTCAGGAGAACTCGTCCCTGCGGTAGCGGACCTTTGAGCCGAGCGGCGCTCGTATGACGGTGGCCACGCCGTCCCCGGAAGGAGAACAACGGATGAGCGTGGACGTGGAGACGCTGGCCGCCGAGGTGCGAGGCCCCGTCCTCCTGCACGGCAGCCGGGAGTACGACGAGGAGCGGACCGGTTTCCAGGCCGGCTTTCGCCACCGCCCCGCTGTCATCGTCGGCGCCGCTCGCCCCGAGGACGTGCGCGCCGCGGTCCGTTTCGCCGCCGTGCGGAGGCTGCCCGTCGCCGTGCAGTCCACCGGACACGGCATCGTCACCGCCCTGGACGGCGAGGGCGTTCTCATCACCACCCGCCGTATGAAGGCCATCGCGGTGGACGCGGACGCCAAAGCCGTCACGGCCCAGGCCGGCGTGGTGTGGGGAGAGGTCATCGAGCGGACCGCCCCGCACGGTCTGGCCCCCGTCAACGGCTCGGCCCCGCACATCGGCGTCGTCGGCTACCTCCTCGGCGGCGGCATCGGCCTGCTCGGCCGCCGGACCGGATACGCCAGCGACTACGTCCGCGCCTTCGACATCGTCACCGCGGACGGCGCGCTACGCCACGTCACGGCCGGCTCCGACCCCGACCTGTTCTGGGCGCTGCGCGGTGGCGGCGGCAACTTCGGCGCCGTCACCGCAGTGGAAACGGCCCTCGTGCCGGTGACGCGGGTCTACGGCGGCGGCCTTCACTTCGCCGCGGACCACCCCCTCCACCTGCTGCACACCTACCTGGCATGGACCCTGACGCTGCCCGAGGAGCTCACCTCCTCGATCTGCCTCATGACCTGCCCGCCGTGGCCGTCCGTCCCCGAGCCGCTGCGCGGACGCTACGTCGCACAGGTCCGGATCGCCTTCACGGGCCACGCCGCGGAGGGTGAACGGCTCGTGACGCCCCTGCGCGCGCTCGGTCCGCGTCTGGCCGACACCGTCCGGGAGATGCCGTACACGGAGGGCGGCACCATTTACCAGGATCCGCACGTCCCGCACGCCTACTTCGGAGGGAACGTCCTGCTGGGCGAACTCGATCCCACGGCCCTGCGGACCGTCGTGGACGTGGCCGGGCCCGATGCCACCGTGCCCTGCATCGTCGAGATCCGTCACCTCGGCGGGGCCTTCGCCCGCCGGTCCTCCGATCCGGGTGCAGTGGGAGGCCGTGACGCCGCGTACATGCTGCGCGTGATGACCAGCGGTGCTGCCGCGCCGTCCACGGCAGCCCGGCCGGTCCATCAGCGCGTCTACGACGCCCTGAAACCCTGGACCGTCGGCCGCAGCCTCAACTCCGTCTACAACGACGGCGCCCCGGTCTCCCAGGAGCAGGTGCGGGAACTCTTCGCGGCCGAGGACTTCGAGCGGCTGCGACGCGTGAAGACGCTGCACGACCCGCACAACCTGTTCCGGTGCACCCACAACATCCGGCCAGAAGGACGCGATTGACTGAGCTCTCTGGCCTGTGTACGGGCACCGTGCCGCTCGTCGTGGCCGTGCTCCCGCTGAACAGCCCTGCCGTGGTGATCGTTGTCGGCGGAATCCCGGGCTCGAGTTCGTCACCGGGTTGCTGCCGGCGCTGGTGTTGGGCGCTGCCGTTCTTCGGCTACGCGATGCCCTGGGTCGGCACCTTCGTCGCATGACGACGGGGGCGTCCGCACGAGGATGATCAACCGAGAAACCGCGACATCCTCGACGGCTGCCTCACCGGCACCGGCCAGCTCAAACCAAGCATGAAGACATCACGCTTTGAAGGCCAGTAGTTGCGGGGCCGCCACGATCCCCAAGCGATCGCCCACCATGCTCCGTTGCGTTGCGCTGCTCATGCATATGCCATACCGAGACGTGTGAGTTCACCAGTCCCGAGGCCGGGTCATCCGCCCTGTTTGCGGATATCCTATGCTTCGCGCGTTCCTGTACACACCCGGGCAAGATGATCGAAGTGCTTTCGGGCGCTGAACGTGTGCGATGCGGGAGGCGTGCTGTGATGGTGGTTGTTTCGATGGCGGTACGGAGGTGGATCTTGCAAAGTCCGCATGAGCGAGTGAAGTGGCCACTGGTCGAACGTGATTTGCAGATGAGAGAATTCAGGGAAACCTTCGGGTCCGACCACATTTCAGCGGTCACCATTCACGGACCTGCCGGGGTAGGGAAGACCCGCCTGGCTGAAGAGTTCCGCATGCACCCCTGTTCCTCACGGGCCAAATCCTATGGCCCGATGTTCTTGTGATCCTTGCGGCCAGCGTCGTAGTCGCGGCAATCTTCCATTCTGCACAGGACAGTATTCTTATTGCCATGCTGTTTCATGCTACCAATAATGCGGTGGGTGGAAGTTTTGCCAGTCAGCTATTCAGTGATGATGATCGGATTCGTCTGGGTATTTTCACCGCTGTCGGATGGTGGCTATTGGTGATCATAATCACGGCATGCAAACTGTGGCGTCGACCGACGAAATTTCCAGTGGAGCGGAGGAGCGGTTAATGCAGTGAGCTTCTTCGAGTGGGCCACAGATCGCGTGATGGGCGTGAAGCGCAACGAGCGAGGCCCCCGGGCTGTTGATCGAGGTGTCTGACACCACCCAGCAGGTCCACGACCTGTTACGCGACAAGACCCGCCGATTCCACGGCCGCCGGGCGGAGCCGACCGCGGCCGTGGTGGACGCGCAGAGCGTGAAGACCTCGGCAAACGTCGCCGAGACCAGCCCGGGCATCGACGCCGGCAAGAAGATCAAAGGCCGCAAACGGCATCTGATCACCGACACGCTCGGTCTGGTACTGGCCGTCCTCGTCACCGCCGCCAACGCGCACGACACAACCAGGGGCAAGCTCCTGCTCGACGACCCGGCCGCGGCACATCCAAGCGTGTCCAAGGTCTGGGCTGACGGCGGCTACCAGAACAGCATCTTCCACCACGGCGCCGGTCTGGGCATCGATGTCGAGGTGGTGCAACGGCCACGGGCCAAGGGGTTCGAACCGCTACCGAAACGATGGGTGATCGAGCGGACCTTCGGCCGGCTGATGCAGCACCGCCGCCTGGCCCGGGACTACGAAGCCCTGCCGCAGAGATCCCGGACGATGATCCACTGGGCCATGGCTAACAAAATGTCCCGCGAACTGACCGGAGAATCGGCACCAACGTGGCGCATTGGAACGGACATCTCACCTACATCGGCGTGAACGCTGATCAGATGCCCTCTCAGTCACGTTGCAAGGAGGCCTCGTTGGTCATCCATTTTGCCGGACTCGACCTTCCGCATGCGCTCGTGGAGTGGGTCACGATGCTGCTCGCACCCGTGAGGGCGACCGATGCTGCAAGCTCCACCCGGCTCAGCGCGTGATGGTGGCACTGGTGTACCTGCGCGAACACACCACTCTCGCGAAGATCGCCGCTGGATCCGAGATCAGCGGCTCCACTGCCCACGCCTACACGAGCGCGGTCGTCGACCTGCTTGCCGAACGTGTACCGGGTCTATTGAAGACGCTGCGCGAGCACGAACCCGACTTCGCCCTGCTCGACGGCACCCTCGCCGACTGCGACTGCGACTGCGACTGCGACTGCGACTGCGACTGCGACCGGGTCGGCGACGGCCGGGCCGACTACTTCCACAAACAACCGGCGCCACGGTGTGAACGTGCAAGTAGTCACCGACCCCAGCGGCCGGCTGCTGTCGCTCTCGCCCATCCTGCCGGGCCGCACCGATGACCTGACCTCCGCCCGCGCCCACCGGACCATCCGGATCTGCGAGCGCCAGGGCGTTACCATCGTGGCGGTTCTCGCCTGCCACGGCGGTGGCCCCTGGCTGACCAGAGGAATCAGACGCAGGCCGCGGCAGGAACTCACTGGCACCGAGAAGACCGTCAACCGGGCCCTGGCCTCGGCACGGGCACCGGTCGAACGAGGCGCCGGCCGCCTGAAGTCCTGGTGGATCTTCCGCAGAGCCCGCTGCAGTCCGAACCGCATGACGTCAATCACCAAAGCGTCCTCACCCATGAGCGGCAACGCTGAAGAAGCTCAGTGCGTCAATTGATGCGGTGGGACGCAGTGTGGTCGAGGGGTTGAGGCCACTGTTCTGGACAGAAGACCGTGGAGTGTCGCTGTTCCAGGGAGCAGTCAAGACCTCCGCCAGGGTGCCAGCCGTCGGCCAGGGCATCGACGAGGCAAGCGTCGGTACCGGCAGCACAGCGGTGCATGGCAGCACGCGGTGGGAGGGTCGCTTCAGGTGTCTTGCGACGGAGTGCCGGCTGCAACGACTCTCAATTCGAGGATGAGGGTGCCACCGCCGGTGGTGACGATACGGAGTAGGAAGGTGCCGGTGGTGTCGTCCGCGTACAGCTCGGGCAGTGTGAGCAGGCCTTTGTCGTCGGTCTTGAGGCCGGTGAGGGTGCGTACGGGCTTGCCGTCGGCGTCCTTGAAGGAGGGACCCTTGTCGTTCTCGGTAAGGTCGTCAGCCGACTTGATCAGGGTGGCGGTGGCGGCCACCTTATCCGCGACGGCGCCCTTATAGGTGGCCTGCACCTGGACCGGATTGGCGAATTCGCCGCCGGGGGCGCAGGTCAGCGGGGTGCCGCTGGTGAGGGTGAGGGTGTCGGCGGTGCGGGGGGTCACGGTAGCGGTGTAGTCGATACCCTTGGCCCGGTGGCCGATGACGGCGGTGGTGACGGTGAAGTCGCCGGTCTTGTTGCCGGCCTTGAGGGCGGGTGCGACCGCCACACCCTTGGCGTCGGTGGCGACGGTGGCGGCCCTGTCGCCGTCGGCGAAGGTGGTGTCGGTGTAACCGGTGATGATGAATCGGATTCGGACCTTGCCGACAGCCGTGCCGGCCTTGGTCTCAGCGCGCATGCTGATCCGCCGGGCGAAGTCGTCCCCGGCCCGCGCGGTGAGCTTGCCTGTGCCCGCGTCGGCCAGGTGATCAACGGTGCCGGAGGGAGTGGGCGGCTTCGGCGGGACCGGCTGCTTCGGCGGCGCGGGGTCAGGGCTTTCATCGCCGCTGCCGGGCGTGCCGGGCTTGGGTGGCTTGCCGGGCGGGTGGTGCGGCTTGTGGTGGGGCTTGGTCCGCGGCGGGTCGGTGGGCGACGGAGTACCGGTCGGCTGCCCGGTGTGCTCGTCGCTGCGGTGCGTGGGCATGCCGCCGGTGCCGTCGGGGACGGAGTGGCTGCCCTTGCGGTAGTACTCCAGCCAGTTCAGGACCAGGTTCAGATAGTCCTGGGAGTTGTTGTAGCTGAGGATCGCGCGGTCGACGTCGCCTTGGACGGACAGGTCCCAGCCGTTGCGGCACAGGTAGTGGCCGGCGGCGAGCGCGGCGTCGTAGACGTTGTTGGGGTCCTTGACGTCGTCCCCGTTGCCGTCGCGGCCGGCCCAGGCCCAGGTGGACGGGATGAACTGCATCGAGCCGACGGCCTGGTCGTAGGAGCTGTTGCCGTCGTAGCGGCCGTTGTCGGTGTCCTTGATGAGCGCGAAGCCGTTGCCGTCGAGCTGCGGGCCGAGGATGCGGCCGAGGGTGGTGCCGTCGGCGTCGACCCGGCCGCCGCGGGCGTGGCCGGACTCCACCTTGCCGATGGCGGCGAGGAGTTCCCAGGGCAGGTTGCAGCCCGGCTTGGAGCCGCGCAGCTCGGCCGCGGCCCTGCGGTACGCGTCCAGGACGGTCGCGGGGATGCCCGCCTCGGCCTCGCCACGGGAGACCGGGGTGCCGATGACCGGCGACGGGGTGGGGCCGGGCTCGGGGCTGTCGAGCGGCGGAAGGTCCGTGTAGTACGGCGAGTTGCCGCTGGCACCAGCCCTCGAAGAGGCAGGGGCGGATGGCAGGTCAGCTGCGTTCATCGGCTGATTTCGATTGTTCCCCACTGGCTGCGGAGCTTGAGACGCAGCCAGGGCAGCGACCGTTACCGCGACGACCGCGCTCGCTGTTAGCCCCCTGCGCAGTTGACCGCCGCGTGCCAGCATCGTGTTCCGTTCTCTGCAGGGTGGATGGATTCAACTTGGCCAGAGAGTTCGCTGTAGCCGACAGTAATTGTCCTGGATGCAAGGCCTCGTACGACGGAGTACAGGTTGCTCAAATCCTGTCGCACGTGACCGGTCCCAGGAGTGCCTTGGAGCTGCGGAGTGCTGCAGGACGGGCCAGTGTCCGCCTGTCGCAGTCATGCCCCGCCACGACGTCCCGGACGGACACCATGCAGATTGCCGACGTGATCGGCCTGACCAAGGCCAAAGCGCGGGCAGCCGTACGGTCGGATCAGCGGCGTGTGCCGATCTCCGCTTTCAGCAGCGCGAAAGAAGCCCTCGGCGGTGGCATCGCCGTAGCACGAGCCGGTTCGTCCCATGCTTCGCCGCAGCCTCAATCGGCTGTCATCTCGGCGGGGTTGCAGCGGTGTGCTTCGCTCCACGGTCCGAGTGCACGATGCAGCCGCGGCCGTTACTCTGGATCTGGATGCCGCGGTCCCGCACGCGCTCGTGTGCCGTGCGATGTGCGCGGTCACTGATCCACTGACCCATCTCCTCATCCGTGGGCAGCCTGCGCCCCGGAGCAAACCGCCCGGGGCACGGCATGGTGCGATGGGTGAGGTGCTGGTCAGCCGAGCGGATCTGTGGTGTCGCGCAGGAGGGTCAGGACCGGCGCGTACGTGCGGGCCTTGATGGTGCCGCTGGTGTCGCCGGCATTGTTCACCTGAGTCTGAGTGAGCCTTTTCAGCGACCACCCTGCAGGGTGATGTGCACTCGGGCGTTGACCGACCGGCCGACCTGCTGGATCGGAAGCCTGCACTGTTGAGCCTGTCACCCGATCGGGGTCAAGCTGAAAAGGCTCAGTGAACCTCTTTCATCCTGGAGTCCCAGGAGTGAAGATCCAGAACATCACCGCAGGTCAGAGCTACTCAAGGCATCATGCCGAGCCGAGGATGAAAGAGGCTCAGTGATCTCGATGGCGGTGGAGCGCACGGCATCCTCGTCTGCCGCCTGGTCGATGATGCCGGCGGCCCACAGGACGTGATCATCAACGAACAAGGTCCACTTTCACAACAGACCCTTACTGATCCTTTCGTAAGTTCGGTGGGTGTGGTGGGTGGATGGTCAGGCCGGTGTGGGCCAGGAATGACCATGGCAGTCGGGGGTTGGTGTTGATGCGGTGGATGCCTTGTTCGGTGGCGTCGGCGACGTCGGCGAGGTGGTCGCCGGCGCGGACAGGCCGTCCCGGACCAGGACCACTCGCTCGCCGCGGTAGAACGACCTTCATCTGCTCGAGGACCTCGACGAGGGCGGCGGTGTCGTAGCTGCCGGGCTTGAGGTGGAAGCACAGCCGGGCCCCGCGATCGGGGTCGGTGGAGTGGTAGCCCAGGGCCCCGGCCATCGACGCGCGCTTGCAGTTCAGGCGGTGCCGCAGGAGCGGAGTCTGCCCTCGGGGCGAGTAGGTGCGGCGGATCTGAGGGAGCAGGGAGACGCCTGATTCGTCGAGGAAGACGATCCAGGCACGTGTGTTCACGGCCCCTTTTTGATGCGCGGCCACTCGTGCGCGATCCAGCGGGCGATCTCGGACTCGTCCCGCTCGGCCGCCCGCCGCTCGGGCCGTTGCAAACTCCACCCGAGCCGGCCGGTCAGCAGCCGCCACACCGACGCCCTCGACAACACCACCCCGTAGCCCGGGTGACGACCGCACCGACTCGTTCCAGAGTCCACAGGCCGGCCTCGAAACGATGCGCCTGGGCACCTTGCTCCAACGCGGCCCGCACCATCTCGACCTGGTCGTCCAGCTTGGGTGGACGCCCGGTAGCTGCCCGTCGCCGCAGGCTCGAAGCACCGCCTTGCTCCCACACCCGTCGCCAACGCCGCACACTCTCGGCACACACCCCCACCGCCCGCGCGATCTCCGCATTCGAGACAACGCCCTCGAACAACCCGACTGCCCGAACACGACGCGCCTCCGCCAACCGAGGCCGCGACAAAGGAGGAAGGCAGGAGCCGGCAACCGAAGAGGAAGGTCGATAAGTCACCCCGACAGCCTCCCACCCACACACCCACCACACCCACCGAACTTACGAAAGGATCAGTAGCACAAGTCCGGCGACTGCTACGAAGAGCCCGACGCTCCACACGAGGAGTCGGCCGTCGTCCAAGGCGTCCACACACACGACCTGCGACTATTCAGGCTGAAAGAGGCTCGGTTAAGCAGTGACTACTCAATCAAGTTGCATGCAGTTGCGCTTTACTTCGTTACAGGAATCCGACTAGCGTGCAGTCGGCAATCCTCTGCAGAGAGATCCTATCCTAGTCTGGTGCCCATGACGAGACTAGGGGCTCCCGCCTGATGCACATGGCAGGCGGGAGCCCAACTCGCGCATGTTTAGCGGTACGAGGCTCGATCGTGGTCTCTCATCATGTTTATGGCGTGGGCAACGGGTCTTTGCATCTCGTCACCGCACAGAACACCACTGCGACATTCGTCCTCAAGGAACAGCCTACACAATGCGGAGGATTGAGATGGAGACTTCAGTGGACAAGCCCGTCGAACATACCCGCCGAGCGGTCACTGCCGCCGCCGTCCTGAGTGCTTGCACGCTGCTTGGAGTATGCAGCGCGTGCAGCAAGGACAATGACGGCGGACAGGTGCAGAAAATTGTGGACCAGAAGGCCAAGGAAATTGTCCAGCTCGACCAGATACCCGAAGGGCGGGGCGTCGTGGTGCCGAGTGCCAATGTCGTCGTCATCCGCGGCAAGGGCGATTCTGTATGGGCCTTCGACGCCATCTGTACCCACGCCGGCTGCACGGTCGCGGAGGTGACGGCCGATTCCATCAACTGTCCATGCCACGGGAGTAAGTTCGACCCGAAGACTGGAAAGGTGATGCACGGGCCGGCCACGAAAAACCTGCCGCGGGTCACGGTCGAGGTCCGCAACGGTGTGGTCCTCCGGGCTTGAGCATACAACCAATGAGTTTCTGTCAAATCCTGCATTCGGGCTGGTCGAAGGCATGCTGACGGTGGCATGTGCTGACCCGCAACAGGGCTATGCGCAGCAGCCTTGCAGCTGGCCACCGCGCTCCTGATGTTCTGCCAGGCCCGGTCAGCTGTGCTGGCAGCCAGGTTGGGAAAGGCTATCTACGTTGCACACCGGAACAGAGCGAGCCGGCTGCCAAGTGTCGTCGGATGCGACGGCCTCGCCGCTACCCACCTGGACGCCGAGGGCAAGGCGGTGGACACCTGGTACTCCGCGAAGAAGCCATCCGGGGTGAACGTGCACCTGGCCGTTGTGGGCGGAGTGTCCGACGCTGAGCCCGGCTCGGTGCCAGGCATTCTCGACCCACGCACCCACTGAGCCTTTTCCAACCTGGCCGCCGGGTACGTCGACCATGCCGGCGGGGCGTTCGCGGCGAGGCGGCCGACTGTGGATCTGCTGGTTACAGGCCTGCCACTGGTCGGCGTTGTCGCTGCCCGACATGCCTTTGACCAGCATAGACGTGAGGTTGGAAAAGGCTCACTGCCTTCTCTGTGCAAGGCTGCGGTGCCAGTCTTTCCACCCTCGCCGACAGCGGCTATCGGGGCTCCGGCATTCAGCACCCCAGGAGCCTCGCGGCAGCTCCCACGTGCAGCTTCACCTCGACACTCGGACCTGCAACGCGCTCCTGCGCGAGGGTGCGCGCGCTCGGCGAAGGGGCCGCCGCCGAATCAGGGGAACGCTGGCGCACCCTCAAGCGCATCACGATCAGCCCCATCCGCATCGGCGGCGTCGCCCGAAGCCTCCTTCGCCCTCAACGACGCCTGGTGATGACCTCCGCTGAGACACTTTCAGTGCGCGGCATTCCGGCGAGGAGACCGATGGATCGGCCGGTCAGGGATGGATGGAGATGTTCTCACACTCACTGGAATTTATACTTGACAGTAGTGACACTGTCAGATGGCCCCACCGCTGCCACGACAGTTAGGAGTGCGCGACCTTGCTAGGGAAGGCTCAGTGCGCGTTGGCCTTTCACTATTGGGGATAAGACAGAGAGGACGATTCCCGTAGCAATAAGTACCATGCCGGTGATGTTCCCCGCGCTGGCTTCCTCCTTCAGCAGCAGGAATCCGATGGAAGCGGCCGTCAGTGGTTCCGCAAGCCCCAGCAAGGCGGCGGAGGAGGCTGCCAATCCCGAGAGCCCTCTTAAATACAGGCAATACGCGACTGCTGTGGCCATAATTCCCATCCATGCGACAGCTAGCAATTCGGAGGGTGAGGACAGTTCGCGCATGCCGCCTGTGACTGCAATCGCTGGACTGAGAAAGAGCGCTGCCGCCGTAAAATATGCGGTTGTGACGGCATGGGGTTGGACACCAGCAGTGATGAGTGATTTGGCAGCTATCGTGTATGTACTGTATGCGATGCCGGCTGCCAGAGCGCAGATAGTGCCGAGAAGGGGGATAGCCGGTGCGGAGCCCGAAGGGATGCAGATCAGCCCTAAGCCGGTAATGCCCAGGATAACAGCGGGAACCCATCCGGGTTTAGGTTGCTGCTTGCGTAGAAGGGCGGCGATGCCGGTGAATACCGGCGCCGATCCGATGGCCAGGAGTGTGGCCATCGCAACTCCGGCACTGCGTATGGCGGCGAACAGGAAGATTTGGAAGGCGGTCACGGCGACCGCACCCACCAGGCAAGTGAGCAGATTTCTCGGTTCGGCAAGCTTCTGCAGTGTCGGCAGAGTGCGCATACACGTCATATAGGCCAGGAGCACGCACGCCGCGATCGCCGCGCGGACGCTGCTGACTGCCAGGATGCCGGCCTCATGCACGAAGGAGTGGGCCAGCCCAATGGTGCCCCACAGCACAGCACCCGACGTCACCTGGCAAGCGCTACGAACGGCAGCACCCATCAGATGACCTTCTTCGAGGCGGGTACGGGAAGGGACAGCCAAGAGGTGACTGATGACGGCCGGGCCGAGTCTGGATCCCGTTTGCTGTACGCCGCACCATGGTGGCGTGCTGATCGGGACAGCGAGGACGGGGCGAGCGCAAACGGCGAGATCCCGAGCATAGGGCGGTTCTCCTGTGTACGAGTAAATGGGTCTATCGACGCACGGCAGCCTGTCTGCGGCAGGAGAAGAACCAGCACACACAGCCCGCGCACGAAACTGCTGCGACGAATTCGACGGGGAACAGCAGTGACCACCACCGGCCGGACCCGGCCGGGTCGTAGATCTCAGGCCGCGGCCAGGCGATGTTGACTGCCATAAGCAGGCCATAGGTGACAGCGGCCAGGTTGATGACCAGGCCGTAGCGTGAAAGTGAGAACTGTCCGGGTTCGGCCGACGGATAGCGGCCTCGGATTCTTCTCAGCAGCAGGGGTGCGGTGACCAGCAGGTAGGCCAAGTAGACGATGACTACCGACGTCCCGGTCAGGACAGCGAAGAGGGTGGGGTTGCCCAGATTCACGAGCAGGACCCCGGAAGCGAGGGCACCACTGATCACAGCAGGCCACACCGGGGCACCAGTGCGCGGACTCACCTTCGCCAGGATTGCGGAAAAGGGCAACGAGCCGTCTCTGCCCATCGCATAGAACAGCCGCACCGTCCCGGTCTGGATGGTGAGGGTACAGACCATCACGGCGAGTGCCACGTCAGCGAGAAGTATCTTGCCAAGAGTCCCGTCGAGCACGTTCGCGATGACGTAAGGCAGGCCTTGTGTGGCGAGTCGCCCATCGGTGAGGCTCGGTGCTGCCATGAGAGCCGATAGAAGCAGGGCCAGGCCGATCACCCCTGACAGAGCCAGCGCGCGCAGCACCGCCCGTGGGGCGGTCTTGCGAGGAGACATCGTTTCTTCAGCCACCGAAGCCGCGTTGTCGAATCCGTACATGACGTAGGCGGGCATGAGCGTTGCCATGAGGAGGCCGGCTGTTCCTGGGGAAGCGGACTGCCTGGCGTGGTGATCAATGACCACTACACCAGGCCCCCGAACAGCGGCCGGGACCAGGCCACCGAGCAGAACTGTCAGTCCCAAGATTTCCGATACCACGCCAATGTCGTTCAACCGCGCAACGATTCGCACTCCGGCTGCATTGGCTGTTGTTGTGAGGACGATCAAAAACAGCCCGAGCAGGACCGCGTTGGTCGCACCGGATGCGGAAGTTATGGAAGGATCGCTGCCAGCTATTTGGAAACCTTGCCAGAGCGAGGGAAGAACGACCTGCAGTGCAATCGCAGCTGCGCCGAAGGCCAACACGCAGCCGATCAGCATCAGCCAGCCAGCGAGCCAGGCTATAAAACTGCCCCCTGCATACTTAGCCCATTGGTATACCGAGCCGGCCAGCGGATAACGGCTGGCAAGCTCTGCGAAACACAACGCGACGAGGGACTGGCCCAGAAATACTGCAAGCCACGACCAGAATAATCTGCTGCCACCGAACGAATATCCCAGGCCAAATAGTTGAAATGCCGTGGTGAGGATAGAAACGAAAGAGAACCCGGCGGCAAAAGCCGAAAAGCTCCCTAGAGATCTCGAAAGTTCTTGCCGGTAACCGAACGTGGCCAGCTGCTCTGCCTCCAACGGCTCACTCAGCCCTTCTGTCCCGCCGTCCGGTCGCCGGCCACGGACTGCCATTGCCCGACCGTCTGACCTGATGGCGTGGACACGTGAGGTGCGCGACGACCAGTCGATCTCTGCGGCAGTTCCAGCATCAGCATCTTCAGAGTCCATACGACCTCGTCCCAGATGGTGGAAGCATGCATTGATCGTTCCCAGCTGCGAGCATGCGCTCGAACCCATGCTTTGCACTGAGTCACTCTGCTCGCCTGAGTAATCACTGCTCATTGCTTCAAAAAATCAGACGTCAGCCTTCCCGGGGTACCGGTTGGGGGCTTTCCAGGTCGCGTGTCTTGACTTTGGTGAAGACCTCAGGTGAGGTGGGCATACTGTGTGGCTTGATTTCGGTCCCTCGCTACATATAGGAGGTCACCTTTTACCTGCCTGAAAGATTTCGCCAGCCGCGCCTTGTGTGCCCAAAACTGCCGTCACGCCTGTTCCGATGCGCCATGGGGTTCGGCAGGATGAAAATCAGAAGCATGATGCGTCGTCCAATCGCATCGAGCCGCTCATCGTGGGGCAACACGTTATGCGCCGGCGCCGCTGCGTCACACGATCGATTACCACTTGCAGAGACGCAATAAAATCAGCTGCCTCCTGGGCACGCCGCTTGGGAGGCTCGCGTATATCCTCCCCGCCATCGAACTGATCCCGGCGTTCCCGACCAGAGAGTCCCCTGCACCAGAACTGACACCACCGTTCTGCCGTCCCCGTCCAGCAACCTTCGCAGCGGACGGGAACGGAGATCACCAGCGAGACGAAAAAGACGAGGACGTACGCCATGACGTTCGACACCCTGCTGGTTGCCAACCGCGGTGAGATAGCGTGCCGCATCATCGGCACGGCCCGGCAGCTCGGCCTGCGCACCATCGCGGTCCACTCGGACCCCGACCGCGGCGCCGCGCACGTACGGCTAGCCGATGAAGCCGTCCGCCTCGGCCCCGCGCCCGCCAAGGAGTCCTACCTCAACGCCAGCCTGGTCCTGAAGGCCGCCAAGGACACCGGTGCCGGCGCCATACATCCGGGCTACGGATTCCTCTCCGAAGACGCGGGCTTCGCGCGCCGCTGCGCCGATGCCGGCGTGGTCTTTGTCGGCCCCACCCCCGAACAACTGGAACTGTTCGGAGCCAAGCACTCTGCGCGCGCCGCCGCCGAGGCAGCAGGCGTGCCGCTCGCCCCCGGCACCGGGCTCCTTCCCACAGTGGCCGCGGCCCTTGAGGCGGCCGCGGAGATCGGCTATCCCGTGATGCTAAAGGCGACCGGCGGTGGTGGTGGCATCGGTATGCAGGCCTGCCATGACGAGCACGAACTCGCCGACGCTTGGGACCGCGTACAGCGCGTGGCTGCTGCCGCCTTTTCCTCCACCGGCGTCTTACTGGAACGGCTGGTGGAGCGGGCCCGCCACATCGAGGTGCAGGTCTTCGGTGACGGACAGGGCAAGGTCGTCACTTTCGGAGACCGCGACTGCTCGCTGCAACGCCGCAACCAGAAGGTGCTGGAGGAGAGCCCGGCGCCCGCGCTACCGGACCGTGTCCGCCGTGAACTCGCCACTGCTGCCCGGAACCTGTGTGCTTCAGTGAGCTACCGCTCCGCCGGTACGGTCGAGTTCGTTTACGATGCCGCCCGCGCAGAGATGTACTTCCTGGAGGTCAACAGCCGTCTTCAGGTCGAACACCCGGTGACCGAGGCGATTTACGGGGTGGACCTTGTGGCATGGATGCTGCGCCTCGCGCAGGGTGACATCACGGTCGTCACCGAGCCTCCTGTGCCCACCGGCCACGCCGTCGAAGCGCGCGTGTACGCGGAGGACCCTTCCCGCGACTACTGCCCAAGCGCGGGCCTGCTCACCCGTGTCGTGTTCCCCGAGGGCGTTCGCGTGGACACCTGGGTCGAGACCGGCACGGAGGTCATCACCGCGTACGACCCCATGCTCGCCAAGGTCATCGCGCGCGGCGCCGACCGCACCGAGGCGCTCGACTGCCTGGAATCGGCACTCGCCGCGACCCGCGTCGACGGCATCGAGACCAATCTCGGCCTGCTCCGCACCGCACTCCGAGACGCCGACGTCCGTGCCGCCACCCACTCCACGGCCTCACTCGCAGCTCTCACGGATCCGACCCCGCGCATCAACGTCGTAGCCCCGGGCACCCTGACCACCGTGCAGGACTGGCCCGGACGGACCGGATACTGGCATGTGGGGGTGCCTCCGGGCGGACCCATGGACGACCTCTCCTTCCGGCTCGGCAACACCGCGCTCGGGAATGACGAGGGCGCGCCCGGCCTGGAGTGCACCCTTCAGGGTCCCTCCCTGAGGTTTACTCACCCGGTGACGGTCTGCGTCTCCGGTGCTCCCGCCCGGGTGACGATCGATGGTGCCGACACCCCGCAATGGGAGCCGGTCACCGTCGATGCCGGACAGACTCTCTGTGTCGAGGCCCCCGCCGGGCCAGGCCTGCGTACGTACGTCCTGTTCGCGGGAGGTCTGGAGGTGCCGGAGTTCCTGGGCAGCGCAGCCACCTTCACCCTTGGGCGGGTCGGAGGACACGGCGGCCGCGCCCTGCGTGCGGGCGACGTCCTGCACGGCGGGAAGGCCTGTACGAATACCTCCGTCGTCCCCCCCGACGAACGCCCAGTCTTCGGCACCGCCTGGCAGCTGGGAGCGGTCGAAGGCCCGCATGCCGCTCCCGAGTTCTTCACCGAGTACGACATATGCGAGTTCTACGCCACGCACTGGCAAGTGCACTTCAATTCAGCGCGCACTGGCGTCCGCCTGCTCGGCCCCACCCCGCGCTGGGCACGCAGCGACGGCGGTGAGGCGGGGCTACATCCGTCCAATATCCATGACACACCGTATTCCGTGGGCGCCGTCGACTACACCGGCGACATGCCCGTCATCCTCGGCCCCGACGGCCCCTCCCTCGGCGGCTTCGTCTGTCCGGCAACAGTCGTCACCGGACAGCGCTGGAAGCTGGGCCAACTCCGGCCAGGTGACACCGTCCGATTCGTACCGGTCACCGCAGACGCGGCATGCGAACTGCGACGCAACCCCGTCGCGGCCCCGCGCTCCGACCGTCAACCCATCGCGGACGGCGGTGTCCTCGCCCGTCTGGAGCGGACCGAGGGCCACCCCATGGTCACCTACCGACGAAGCGGCGATGACAACCTCCTCATCGAATACGGGCCCATCCAGCTCGACCTCGCGCTGCGCATACGCGTCCACGCGCTCGCGGAGGCACTGGTCGCCCGAGGGCTCGACGGCGTCGTCGACCTCACCCCGGGCATCCGCTCGCTCCAGGTCCAGACGAACCCCGATGTACTACCGCAGCACGAACTCCTCGACGCTGTGCTGCGCGTGGAGGAGGAACTCCCCGCCACTGATGAGCTGGTGGTGTCCAGCCGAATCGTGCACCTGCCGCTTTCCTGGGATGACCCGGCTTCGCGCGAGGCCGTCGCCCGCTACACAGCGGACGTCCGGGACGACGCCCCGTGGTGCCCGTCGAACATCGAGTTCATCCGCCGCATCAATGGTCTGGAGGCGATCGAAGACGTGCACCGTGCCGTTTTCGATGCCGAGTACCTGGTCCTGGGCCTGGGTGACGTGTACCTGGGCGCTCCCGTCGCCACTCCGCTGGACCCGCGGCACCGGCTGGTCACGACCAAATACAACCCGGCCCGCATCTGGACCGCGGAGGATTCCGTCGGCATCGGCGGCGCGTACCTGTGTATCTACGGGATGGAGGGCCCCGGCGGCTACCAGCTTGTCGGCCGCACGACGCAGGTGTGGTCAGCCTGGCAGCAGCGCGGCGCCTTCGAGCCGGGCAAGCCGTGGCTGATGCGCTTCTTCGACCGGATCAGGTGGTACCCGGTCGGGGCCGACGAACTCCTCGAGCTGCGTGCGGACATCATCTCCGGCCGGTTCGTTCCAAGGACTGAGGAGGGCACCTTCTCGCTCGCCGCGTATCAGACCTTCCTTGAGGAAAATGCCGCGTCGATCGCCGCCTTCCGGAAGCGGCGAAGCGCGGCGTTCGATGCCGAGCGCGATGCCTGGGACGCCGCCGGAGAGTTCGCCCGCACAGGGGAGGACGCCGGACCATTCCAGTCGGCTGCCCAGGTTGTGGTCCCCGAGGGCAGCAGCCTGGTCGAGGCTGACTTCCAGGCATGTGTCTGGCAGGTCAATGTAAAGGTCGGCGACCGGGTGTCGGCTGGTCAGCTTCTGGTCGTACTCGAGGCGATGAAGATGGAGTCACCGGTGTTGGCTCCCACAGACGGTATCGTCACGAAACTATTGACCGAGCCCGGTAGCCAGGTCGCGGCGGGCACCGCTCTCGTCGTCCTCGCATCCGTCGATCCTGTGTCACCTAGCCCTTTCTACGTTGCCGAATCAGAGTGAGGACGGCTGCCGCGAGTGCGTCATTCGATTCAGACTGCACCGCGCCTTGCGGAAGATCCGAGTCGGGCGCGGCCGCGCCCGACCGCTCCCGGGCACGGCAGAGCGCCCGGTTGACGGTTCGCCGTGCCAGGGACAGTTCGCCCTTGGACAAGCGGTGTCATGGGATGGTCAGCGACGCAACCGCGCTGATGCAGACGCAGTCGGCCACCACCGACATCTATTGGTGTCTGCAGATTTGCAGGATTCCGTGGGTGCGGGCGACGATCAGGTCGTGTGTGCGGCCCGTCAGTCCGGGCGAGCACCAGTTTCTCATCCCGTGCAGGCGGTGTTTGACGGAATAGTCGGCCCGGCTGCCGCCGACCCGGTCGCACTCCGCCAGGGTGCCGTCGAGCCGGACGCAGTCCGGGTCGGACCTACACAAGACACCCAGCAGTCCCGCAGCACGCTGGGCCAGCAGGTGACGCCGGTGCAGGAGTGTGCGCTACCGACGGCAACGTAGAGGCTACGGCGATCGGGCCATGGGGTTCGTGCCGGCACAGCTACACCGCAGCGACCAGGGCACGGCGCTGCGGGAGCGGCGACGGCGGACACCCTTGGATCATGATGAGCTGATGACCCACTCGACCAACACGTGCGCAGCACAAGTACAGCAGGGTAAGGAACCCATGAGGAGCCTGAGCTGACGAGTTCCGGCTCCGAACACCTCCCTCCTCAGCACGTTGCGCCGCGTACGTTGCGCCCTCGGTGCCGTCACCTCATCGGTGGTCAGCCAGTGGATTCAGTACAAGGACCGACCGGCTGCGAGTGCTGACCGGGCTGACCGGGCTATTGAGCGACAGCTACTCAGTTGGAGAGCGTCGGCTGGGACGTCTATCAGAGAGAAGTCGTCCTCTAAGGAGCTGTCCATGTCTGCAAAGCTCGTTCGCTCGTCCGCGCTCGCTGCGATCAGCTCATGCCTACTCGGCGGAGCCGTTGTGAGCGCCGTCCCTGCGCAGGCCGCACCTGCCGCCGCTGTCGCTGCTTACGTCTCCGTGTCAGACGATCTGGGCAACGGTGCAACCCAGAACATCCCCAGCAACCGTACGGCAGTGAGCCACAACGGTACGGCGAGTGTCACGCGCATCGGGAGGGGTGACTACCGAATCACATTGCATGGAGTGAGTTCGGTATCGCGGACAGGCAAAGATATGTTGGGTGCGGTTCAGGCTCACGCGACAAGCGCCGCAAGTATCTGCTACGGGCGTCCCAGCCTGTTCCTTGGGCAAGACGTCACTTTCACGGTTGCCTGCATTTCTACCGCCGGGCAACTGGTGGATGCTGGATTCGATGCTTACTACACGCAGGGATTCACCGAAGAAGGTGCGCTTGCCATCATGCGTACCGACAACGCACTCACAAAGAACGGAGTGAGCACTCCTGCGGTCAGGCGAGCCAGGACCGCGACTGACCCCCTGAGTGGGAATATCACTATCAACCGGACGAGCAAGGGGCGCTACACCGTCGTTACGCCGGCGCTTCCCGGGCGCGGCGGCGCGTCGTTCTCGGTGGCTGCGAATCACCCTGGCGACACGCACTTCAACACCTGCCGGTTCCTCTCACATGTCCAACTGGACAGTCGCAAGGAGCAGTTCAAGATCGCCTGTGATTCGCTCGCATCGGCCACCCAAGCTTCGGTTCCAGGTGATCCACAAGGTATCACTCTGCTCTATTCGCGGAGCGCTAGTCTGATCGGACTCAAGAACCAAGCGTCGGATGCTCATGCCTCCGTTCCGGCTCAGCCTGTAGGATCGACTAAGGTGCCGGCCGCACAGCGCAACCGTATGTACGGATCTCAGTCGGGTTCCATCTCGGTGCGCCATCCGAAGAAGGGTAAGTACCTGCTGACACTGCCTTCTCAGGGATCCGGGACGGGGCTCGGTGGTGGCACTAGCGTGACGGCAAACAGCGCAGGATTCGCTTACTGCCACTCCCTGGGATCGTCACATGCTGCGACCAGTACGCCCGGCGTCACTAATGAAGATGTAGAAGTTGAGTGCTTGAACAGCACTGGCAAGCTCACGGACTCAGCTTTTGACTTCCAGTTCGCCACCCGTCAGTAGCTCCGTCCCTACTGACCTTCAAAGCGTGGTGTCGGCAGGGCTGACGGTTCATGATCCCTGCGGTACGCCGGTGGCATGAGGTATGCGCAAGGGGGCGGGCTGACCGACGAACGGCGGGCTTTCCGCGAGAAGTTGCGTTGGGAGGCGGCCGAGCGTTTCCGGCAGGGTGACGAGAGCGCGGTCATCGCTCA
>NZ_JBVIYZ010000030.1:0-65201 GCF_055592085.1 Streptomyces sp. NPDC041135 | reverse complement strand
CACCCGTTACGAGAAGACAGCCACCATCTACTTGGCCGGACTCCACATCGCGGGCATCTTCCTCTGGTCCGCCCGATGATCCAAACGAAACTGCCTAGGTCTCCCAATGCCGCGAAGACCGCGTAGTCGACGAGGTTGATGGGCGGCATATCAAAGGTGACGCGCCAGTAGGAAGGAGATCGTCTGGACAACCGGAACGGGGAGTCAGCGCTCATGCGATGCACCTTACGACGCCCTTGCGGTCGTACGCCGTAGCACGCCGAGACGGACGATCCGCCGGCGGGCCGTGCGGCCGGCCACGTCGGATGTGCGTACGGCGGGGCTCAGTGCCGCGTGACACGGTTCAGGTGTCCACCACGCTCTCGCGAGCCGGCGGACGCTGGAACGGTCAGCGCGGTGACCGCGCGAGGGGTGCCGTCGCGAGGAGAGCGGCGGCGGCGTTGCGGGCGGTCGTGGCGGCGGACGGGTCGCGGTCCATCCGTGCCGCCTGTTCCGCGCCGTCGTACAGCAGGTGCAACTGGCGGGCCAGTTCCTCCGGCTCGGCGAAGCCGGAAGCGGCTGACAACTCCGTGAACAGGCCGCGAACCCAGGTGCGGTAGTTCTCGGCGGCGCGACGCACCGTGCTGTCCGCCGGTGCCTCGGCGGTGGCCCGCACGAAGGCGCAGCCGTTGTACGCGGGGTCGGTGAACGCCTCGCCCTGTGCGTCGAAGACGCCGAGCAGTTGCTCACGGGGGGTGCGGAAGCGGGTCAGGGACCGCATGATCCGCTCGCGGCTGCGCTCGTGACGGAAGTCCAGGTAGGCGCAGACGAGGCCTTCCTTGCTGCCGAAGGTGTTGTACAGGGACGCCTTGGCCACCCCGGCGTGCTCGATGACACGGTCGATGCCGACGGTCTGCACTCCCTCGCCGTAGAACAGCTCGTTGGCCGCCTGGAGCAGTCGCTCCCGCGCCGGCGTCCGGGTCCCGGTCCTGCTGGTCGTCATCTCGTCACCTCACTCAGACAGATCTGTCCACTGTAGCGCCTCGGACGGGGTCACCGCTGTGCCATCCAGCGCCTCGGGCGAGGTCACCGCTGTGCCATCTCCGCCGTGGGCGCGGGTACGGGCTCGGCGGCCGGACCGGCCGGTCGCACCACGGCCACGCGCTCGGCTCGGCGGCCGCTCAGCAGCAAGCTGGTCAGTGCCACCAGCGCCAGCAGGACGACGGCACCGCCGTACTCCCGGGTGGTGGCCACCAGGCCTCCGCCGTGCACCACCAGGAACCCGCCGATCACCGCCGGCACACCCAGGCCCACGTAGCAGATGACGTACAGCAGGGACAGCACACCGGCCCGCTCGTGCGGTTCGACCAGCGGGACGACGAGCCTGATGCCGCCCTGGAAGCCGCCGCCGAAGCCGAAGCCCGAGATCGCCGCGCCCACGAAGAACCCGGTCACGGAGAGGGCGCCGCCACCTGAGGCCACGGACAGCAAGGTGATCAGCACGCCGACGACCAGTGCGCCGATGCCGGTCAGCATGACCGTGCGCGTGGCCGTCCGCCGCAGCAGTACGACGGCCAGCCCGGCGGAGGAGGCGAGGACGAACAGGGGCAGTCCGCCCCACACCACGGAGGAGGAGTGCACCAGAGTCCGCACGATGGCCGGGCCCAAGGCCGCGTACAGGCCCGTCAGTGCCCACACGGCGAACATCACGGGTGCGGCGATACCGACCGCCGCACGCGCGGCTCGCGGCAGCTTGAACTCGGGAGCCATGCTGGCCAGTGCGCCCGGTTTGCGGGAGACCGTCTCGCCCATCGCGAGCACCGCCAGCGCCTGGAGCACGAACACGCCCAGCAGCACCAGGTAGATCAGACGGGTGGGAGCGGGCAGGTACTGCACGACCAGCCCGGAGATCATGGCGCCGCCCGCCGTGCCCACCGTCGGAGCCAGGGAGTTCAGGAAGCCGCCCCTGCGCGCGTCGATGTCGAGCATCCCGGCGCCCAGTGCGCCGACCGCGGCGCCGGTGCTGATCCCCTGGAGGACGCGGGCGGCGAGCAGCGCGCCCACGCCGCCGGCCTCGACGAACGCCACCATCGCCAGTGCCTGCCCGAGCAGCGCGGCCACGAGCACGGGGCGACGGCCCACATGGTCGGAGATCTTCCCGAAGACCAGCAGGGAGAGGAGAACGGCCACCGCGTAGACGCCGAAGACGACCGTGACCGTGATGGGGGAGAAGCCCCAGTGCTGCTGGTAGATCGCGTAGAGCGGCGTCGGTGCGCTGGACGCCGCCAGCAGTGAGACCAGGATCGAGGCCAGCACGCCGATGGAGGCGACGGGGCCGAGCCGCCCGCGTCGCGGAGCCGCGTGTGCTCCGGACCGGCCTCGGGGCGTGCCCGGCGAGACGGACTGAGGTGGGGAAGGCAGGGAGCTCATGCGATCACTTCCAGGTCGGCGCGGGGACCTCCTCATAGTAGACAGATCTGTCTGGTAGTGGACCGGGCGGGACCGTGAGACATGTCGCAGCGGCTCTTTCCGCCCGCCGGGAATACCTCGGCCTCATCCGCGGGCGCCGGGAGCCGGCGCCGTCTCACTGCCCGTCCAGCAACTGCGCGAACGGCACCGGGTCGCTGTAGGGATCCGAGATGTCAGGGGACTCCCGCCGTCGCATCTCGTCGGCGAACTCACCCGCGGCCCGCGCGATCCTCGGCAGGAGCGTCCCCGGGGAATCGCCGCCGCCGCCCCACTCCTCAGTGGCGGCGAAGACGGAGGTGGGCACGGTCACGGCACGCAGATAGGCGAACATCGGCCGGAGCGCGTGTTCCAGGACCAGGGAGTGCCGACCCGTACCGCCGGTGGCGGCGATCAGGACCGGCTTGCCCACCAGCGCGGTGTCGTCGAGGCAGTCGAAGAACATCTTGAACAGGCCGCTGTACGAGGCGGTGAAAGCCGGGGTGACGGCGATCAGGCCGTCCGCCTTCGCGACCGTCTCGAACGCCTGGCGCAGCGCGTCCGACGGGAAGCCCGACGTCAGATAGCTGACCATGTCGTGCCCGTGGTCACGCACCTCCACGATGTCGATGTCGACCTGTGCCCCCTGTCCCTCCAGGTCCCGCCGGGTGGCCTCGGTGAGCCGGTCCGCCAGCATGCGGGTGGACGAAGGGTGCCGCAGGCCCGCAGAGACGACGGCGAGGGTGCGCTTCATCGCCGGCCACCCTCCGCGGCCGTACGCTTCTGGTTCGCGGCGACGAGCGAGGCGTGCGTGGGGGCGTCCGGGACGTGCGCCGGGCGGCCGTCGGCGAACTCCCCGCGCAGCACCGGCACGATCTCGCCCAGCATCTCGATCTGTTCGAGCACCGTCTTGCGCGGGACTCCGATCCCGTCCACGTTGAACAGCTGCCGCTGGTAGTCGCCCCCCGCGTGCTCGCGGTAGGCCAGCACCCGCTCGATCACCTCCTGCGGACTGCCCGCGATCACCGCGGTCTGCGCCATGGTCTCCTCCAGGGACCCGCTGTTGCCGTACAGGGAGTGGTCGAAGTACGGGCGGAACTCGCGTACCGCGTCCTGGGAGTTCGCCCGCACGAACACGTGGGCGGCCAGACCGACGATCGCCTGGTCGGCCCTGCCGTGACCGTAGTGCTCGAAGCGGCCCCGGTAGAGGTCCACCAGGCGGCGGACGTGTTCCTTGGGCCAGAAGAGGTTGTTGTGGAAGAAGCCGTCGCCGTAATAGGCGGCCTGCTCCGCGATCTCCGGGCTGCGGATGGAGGCGTGCCAGACGAACGGCGGGACGCCGTCCAGCGGGCGGGGGGTGGCGGTGAAGCCCTGGAGCGCCGTACGGAACTTCCCCTCCCAGTCGACGACGTCCTCGCGCCACAGCCGGCGCAGCAGGGCGTAGTTCTCCACCGCCAGCGGGATGCCGTTGCGGATGTCCTGCCCGAACCAGGGGTAGACCGGTCCGGTGTTGCCGCGGCCCATCATCAGGTCGACCCGGCCGTCGGCGAGGTGCTGGAGCATCGCGTAGTCCTCGGCGATCTTCACCGGGTCGTTGGTGGTGATCAGGGTCGTCGAGGTGGACAGCAGTATGCGTTCGGTGCGGGCCGCGACGTGGCCGAGAAGCGTGGTGGGCGAGGACGGCACGAAAGGGCGGTTGTGGTGCTCGCCCAGGGCGAAGACGTCCAGGCCCACGTCCTCGGCCAGCTTGGCGTACTCCACGAGGGCCTTGATCCGCGCGTGCTCCGTGGGCGTCTGTCCGGACACCGGGTCGCGCGCTATGTCCCCTACGCCGAAGATCCCGAATTGCATCTGTGCACTTCCTGTCTGTCATGTCGGTCGTTCGTTCGGTCGACGCACCGGAGCCGGAGGTCCCGGCCCCGCGGGTCCGGTCGGGGCGCGCCTCAGCTCTCCGGGCAGTGACGCATGGCCGTGCGACGGGCTGCCGCTGTCGGTCGCGGACGTGGCTTCCGTCGCGGCCGGCCGGCTCCTCAGCTCCGGACGAGCCGACCGGCCGGATCACTGCCGAAGACGCCGGGCGTCACGGCCGGCCGGGCGGGCGCGACCTGCGCGGGTGCGCGGTGACGGCCGTGGCCCCCGGCGTCGGTACCGGGCCTGCACAGGTCTTCGTCGGCCTGCCGGCCCCTGTGGCGGCCGGCGCCCGCGACGTCCGGGGCACCTCTCGTCCATGAGCGGTCGGACTGGATGTCGATCACGATGGGGGACACGTGTGGTTCCTTTCCCCGGTTGTTCGTCGGTCTGCGAGCGCGTCGGCGCGGGGTTCCGGGCCGGGCTGGACTCGGAGAACTGTACTTGCTGTGCGAAGCAAATATAACCACCCCCGGAGGCGGTCGCGCACTCGGGCGCCATGCTTCACGTCACATCGATCGAGGGCGCGGGGGCGGCCGGCGCCCCGCCGAAACGGCCGCTGATCGTCCGGTGGGTCGTGGTGGAAGGGTCATGGCTCGGGTGGGGCGCCGTGCTTCGGCGGCGCCGCGTCCGTCGCCTTCGCCGTGGGGGCGATGACTCCCGAGAGGCCGGCGGGCCACACCGGCGGCGCCGAGGGGGCGCGGCCGGACGCGTCGCCCCTTTCCGGGCGGGGTCATCGCCGAGGCGCCGACGCGACCCCATCTGCTTGACGAGTCAAGCATGGGAAGGCATGCTTGACGGGTCAAGCAAGTGCCGCTCGGTGGGTCATCCCGCCCGGAATGCGGGAGAGGAAGCGAACGTCATGCCCACCCATGCCTTCGAGGTCGGGCTCGACTCCTTCGGGGAAGTCGCCACGGACGGCGGCCGAACGCTCGACGATGCCGAGACCGTACGGCTGCTCGTGGAGGAGGCGGAACTCGCCGAAGCCTCGGGTATCAATGTCTTCAGCGTCGGGGAGCACTACCGGCCGGGCCACGTCGACAGCGCCACACCCGTTCTGCTCTCCGCCATGGCCATGGTCACCAGGCGCATTCGCCTGGGCACCTCCGTGACGGTGCTGAGCACCAATGATCCCGTGCGGCTGTACCACGAGTTCGCCACGCTCGACGCCGTGTCGAACGGCCGGGCACAGCTGGTGCTGGGGCGCGCCTCCGCCACGGAGTCGTTCCCTCTGTTCGGTTACGACATCGCCGACTACGAGCAGCTCTTCGACGAGAAGCTCGACCTTTTCCTGCGCCTCCAGAGGGAAGAGAAGGTGACGTGGAGCGGGGAGACCCGGACTTCGGTCGTCGATCAGCGTCTGCGTCCGCGGATGCGCCCCGGAGGAATACCGACCTGGATCGGTGTGGGCGGCAGCCCCGGCTCCGTCGTCCGTGCCGCCCGTCACGGCTTGCCCGTGATGCTGGCCGTGGTCGGCGGCCGCCCCCAGCGCTTCACCGGACACGTGGCCCTGTACCGGGAGGCCCTCCAGCGGGCGGGGCACGACCCGCTGCCGGTCGGTCAGCATTCCCTGGGGCTGGTCGCCGACACCGATGACGAGGCGACCGAGACCTGGTGGCGGTACTGGGAACCGGTCGTGACCCAGCTCGCGAAGGAGCGCGCTTTCTACCAGCCGAGCCGCAAGCGCTACGAGGCTGAGCTGGACCACGGCGCACTCTTCGTGGGATCCCCGGAAACGGTTGCTCGCAAGATCGCCAGAGTCGCCCGTGACCTGAGCCTGAGCCGCTTCGACCTCAAATATGACGTCATGCATCTGCCACGCCAGGCTCGCGCCCGCACCATCGAGCTGCTGGGTCGCGAAGTCGCGCCGCGTGTGCGGGAGATACTGAGCAAGGAATCCACACATGTCTGAACTCGTTCTCGGCCTGGACACGTTCGGCGACGTACCCGAAGACGATTCGGGTGCGCTCGTCTCCCATGCCCGGTCGATACGCCAGACCGTCACCGAGGCCGTCCTCGCGGACGAGATCGGCGTCGACGTGCTCGCACTCGGTGAGCACCACCGCCCGGAATACTCGGTGAGCACCCCGGAGACGGTGCTCGCCGGCATCGCCACCCGCACCAAGCGCATGCGCCTGTCCTCCGGCGTCACCGTGCTGAGCTCCGACGACCCGGTCCGGGTCTTCCAGAGGTTCGCGACTCTCGACGCCCTGAGCGACGGACGGGCCGAAGTCATCCTCGGGCGCGGCTCCTTCACGGAGTCGTTCCCCTTGTTCGGCTACGATCTCGCCGACTACGACGTCCTGTTCGAGGAAAAACTCGAACTCTTCGTGCAGTTGCTCAAGGAGGAGCCCGTCACCTGGCAGGGCACCGTGCGACCGCCGCTCGACCAGGCGGAGGTCTACCCTCCGACGGAGTCCGGCCATCTGACGACCTGGGTGGGTGTCGGCGGTTCTCCCCAGTCAGTGGTGCGTACCGCCCGTCACGGACTCCCCCTGATGATCGCTGTCATCGGCGGTTCCCCGACGCGCTTCGTGCCCTACGTCGAACTGTACGAGCGCGCGACGGCACAGTTCGGCACCACCGCCCATCCGGTCGCCATGCACTCACCCGGATTCGTCGCCGACACCGACGAGGAGGCCCGCGAGGCGCACTGGCCGGGTTACCGGGTGATCCGGGACCGCATCGGCGCCCTGCGAGGATGGCCGCCGATCCGCCGGGAGGAGTACGAGGCCGAGATCGCACACGGCTCTCTGTACATCGGTTCGCCCGAGACGGTCGCGCGCAAGATCGCTCGGGCCGTCGGCGAACTCGGTGTCGGCCGGTTCGACCTCATCTACACGGCGGGCTCGCAGGCGATCAGCGCTCGCCTTCGCTCGGTCGAGCTGTACGGCACGAAGGTGATCCCCATGGTCCGCGACATTCTCGCCGGCTGACACGTGGAAGGAGACGGAATGGACGTCGAGGACGTGCGCACGATCGGCATTCTGGGCGCCGGGAAGGTGGGAACCGTGCTGGCCCGGCTGGCGGTCGCCGCCGGCTATCGGGTGCTCGTCGCGGGGTCGGGCACACCGGACGGCATCGCGCTCACCGTCGAGGTCCTCGCCCCTGGTGCGGTCGCTGTCGCCGCGGCCGAGGCGGCGGACCAGGCGGACGTCGCCATCCTGGCACTTCCCCTGGGCAAGTACCGCACCGTCCCCGTGGACGCGCTGCGGGGCAAGCTCGTCATCGATGCGATGAACTACTGGTGGGAGGTCGACGGAGTCCGCGACGACCTCACCGACCCACGTACCTCGACCAGCGAGATCGTTCAGGCGTTCCTGCCCGAATCGAGGGTCGTCAAGGCGTTCAACCACATGGGCTACCACGACCTCGAGGACGGCGCGCTGCCCCGAGGCGCGGCCGGGCGCAAGGCGATCGCCATCGCCGGTGACGACCCGGGAGACCTGGCCGTGGTCGCCGTCCTGGTCGACGCCCTCGGCTTCGACCCGGTCGACGCCGGCTCGCTCGCGGAAGGCGTGCGGCTGGGACCGGGAACCGAGCCCTTCGGTGCCAACGTCAGCGCCGGCGAGCTGCGCGCGATGCTCGACCGGTTCCCGGCGGCGTCGGTCGGCGGACGCGTGATCGCTCAGGCTCGCTCCGCCGCACCCCCTCGGTCGTCGAAGTGAATCTAGGCCGGTGAACGTCGGCCGGCGCGCGCCATGACGGTTACGGCCGGCCCGTGCTGCCGGGGTGGGGAGCCTGCCGTCGGTCCCGTCGACGAGGCCGACGCGAACACCACGACACGCCCGCAAGGCGGTTCGACCGCTCCGGTGGCAGCGACTGGTCGCCGGGACTGAGCGGGAAGTCGCCTGTGTCGTCCGAGGCCGCGCGCCGTGCGGCCCGGGGCGGCGGTGCCGTCCCCCGGGGACCTCGGCCCGGTCGTGGCGGGGGACCGGAACGGGGCGGCCAACACGGTATCGCGGGTCATCACGGACAACCCTCCGCATCATGCGAAGGGGCACTGGGCGCTGAGTGCAGGCGTGACCGCTTCCACGACCCCGGCGTGCATGACGGGGCGGTGGCCCGCTCGACGCTCATCCGTGGTCACCCGACCGCGGTGACACGAGTGAACGTCCGCTTCGGCATCCGTTCGCCGAGTGGAACGACAAGGCGGTCGGCGTCGTCAGCTACGGCGCCATGGGCGGCGCCCGCGCCGTGGAGCACCCTCCTGCGCCTCGCCGACGGTGAACTCCAGTCGGCCGACGTACCCGCCAGGCGCGTCTCCCGCTCCTCCGGGACCGGATCTCGCGGACGTCCCGGAGTGGCCGGGTCCGCTGCCAGGTAACCTCTTCACCGGTCCCATCGACGAGCGGAAAACGGAGAGCGATGTCAGGCACCGCAGAGCAGCCGGGAACAGTCGAACCCCTGACCCCGGACGAAGAGGCCGTGGTGAGGGCGCTGAGCCGCGTCATCTACGCTCTGCCTCGCGCCATGGACGCCGACATGATCCGGGAGCAGCGTCTGTCTCTGGTCGAGTACCTGGCTCTGGCGCGCCTCTCCGAGGCTCCTGAGCGCAAACTGCGCATGAGCGATCTCGCCGCCGCGGTCGAGATGTCCCTCAGCGGCATGACGCGGCTGGTAACCCGACTCGAAGGTCAGGGACTCGTCCAGCGCGTCAGGTCCGACCGCGACGCTCGTGGTGCCGACGCCATCCTCACCGATGAGGGCTTCGCCCGTCTGGAACAGGCCTGGCCGGCCAACCTGGCCGCCGTACGCCGTCACTTTCTGGACCATCTCGAAGGCCTGGACCTCAAGAAGCTCGCCGTGGCGCTGCGGAACGTCGCCACCTGACGAGCCGTGACCTTGGACGCGCGGAGTGACTCCATTGACGGAGGCCTCGGGCCGCCCTGCCGGCGTTGACGCTCCGGCGACCACCGAGAGGGCAGGTCAGGGGGCTGCTATGCGCTCCAGCACCTCAGCGGCCGCGGCGACGTCGCAGCCCTCCAGACGCGAGAAGATGTGCCGGCGCACACTGGCCAGGTTCGTGGTCCACGCCTGGTTCAGCATCTTCCACCCCGGGTTGGTGAGGACGGCGAGCCACGCCCTGCCGTCCTCAGGACACTTCTGGCGCACGACCAGTGACTGCCTTTCCAGACGGTTCACGACCCTGGTCATGCCGCTCAGCGAGAGACCGCACATGGTGGCCAACTCGCTCATCCGCATCTGATGGTGCGGGACCTCGGAAAGGTGCACCAGGACCGTGTACTCGACACTGGAGATCGGGTGTTCCGCGAGCATGTCCGCATCGACGGCCCGGGGCAAGAACGCAATGACTCTGCCGAGAGCCCGCAGGAAGGCCTCTTCGTCGGAGTTGAGCGGATCGATCGACGTCGCGTCTGCCATGGGCTCAGTGTAGGTGTTGGGATCGGCCCTGCTTGACCGTCCTCGTCGCGCGTAAGCGCTGTGAGGACCGACCGGTGTACGAACACACGGAAGCCATTCCTGCGCCTTCACGAAGGCGGCCCGGCCGCCCCGACGGCCACCCTCGATCGCACTGAGTGCCGTACGCGACGTCACCGGCTTGACTGGTGACGCATGTGGTGTCACGATCATTGCCGTAAGCGCCGTCGCATGAGGACCGGTGGTCCTGGTGGCGGCGATTCCGGCAATGACGCACACGCGCCATGAGTATGGACACGTGTCGCACATGGGCCTGGGCGCGGCATCAGTGATCATCCGGGCGCCCCGCCTGGCTCACTGAGCAGAGTTCGGGGCGAACCGGCGTTGCAGTTCGCTCGCCAGGTGTTCCGCCACGCTGGGCATCGGTGAACGGGTGCCGCCGGAGCGGCGAGCTCGAAGCGGGCGACCGCCAGGGGCGGGCACCGAGCTGGACGCGTCGGTCCCGGGAACCACCGGCCCTTCGCCCTGTCATCGCCACGTGACACGAGCCATGCCCCACAACGACTGGAGGAGTTCCCTATGAGCACGATCGAAGGCGCCGGGCGGCACAACACCGGCCGGCGCCGGTTCCTCGGCCTCGCCGCCGGTGCCGTCGCCGCCACCCAGATCGGCCTGCCCGGCCAGGCGCAGGCGGCGGCGGGCGCAACGGCATCCGACGGTGCCGCGTCCGGTCCGGTGGAGCGGATTCCCGGGGTCCGCCCGTTCCGCGTCAAGATTCCGCAGCGGGACGTCAACGAACTCCGGCGCCGGGTGAAGGAGACGCGCTGGCCCGACCGGGAGACGGTCGGCGACCGGTCTCAGGGCGCCCAACTGGGCCGGCTTCGTCCTCTCGTCGAGTACTGGGGCAGCGGCTACGACTGGCGCAAGGTCGAGGGCAGGCTGAACGCGCTGCCGCAGTTCATCACTGCGATCGACGGACTGGACATCCAGTTCGCACACATCCGCTCGCCCCATGCCGACGCCCTGCCGCTGCTCATGACGCACGGTTGGCCGGGTTCGATCATCGAACTCCTCAAGGTCGTCGGACCGCTCACCAATCCGACCGCACACGGGGGGCGCGCCGAGGACGCCTTCCATCTGGTGCTTCCGACACTGCCCGGCTACGGCTTCTCGGGCAAGCCGACGTCGACCGGATGGAACCCGGCTCGGGTGGCGACCACGTTTCACGCACTCATGCAACGCCTCGGCTACCGGCGGTACGTGTCGCAGGGAGGCGACTGGGGTGCCATCATCTCGGAGTTGCTGGCGGTGCAGCGTCCCGAGGGACTCCTGGGCATCCACGTCAACATGCCCGGAACGGTGCCGCAGGACGTCCTGCGGCACCTCCGCAACTTCGACCCGGCGCCCCGGGGCCTGTCGGATCGCGAGAAGATCGCCTACGACCGGCTGCTGCACTTCTACCGCGACGGCTTCGGGTACGCGGCGATGATGAACCAGAGTCCGCAGACGATCGGCTACGCACTGGCCGACTCCCCGGTCGCGATGGCGGCGTACTACTACGACAAGTTCGCGGAGTGGACCGACTCCGGTGGCAAGCCGGAGAAGGTCCTGACCTATGACGAGATGCTCGACGCCATCTCGCTCTACTGGTTCACCAACACCGGTGCGGCGTCGTCGCGGTTGTACTGGGAAGGCGCGCAGGCCGGTGGCGGGCCGTTCGACGCCTTCGACATCCCCACTCTCCCGGTCGCGGTCACGGTGTTCCCGGGCGAGATCTACCGCGCTCCCCGGAGCTGGGGTGAACGGGCCTTCGGGAACCTCGTGCACTGGAACGAGGTCGACAAGGGCGGTCACTTCGCCGCCTGGGAACAGCCGGAACTGCTGTCCCGGGAGATCCGGACGGCGTTCCGATCACTGCGCTAGCGGCTCGCCCGACGCGCTGGGCACGACGCCTGCCGTGGGCCGACCGATGGTGCGGCGAGCTGAACGCGCACCAGGCGGCTCGGCCTTCGGCGCTCACGTGTGCCGTGCTCGGGAGACCGGTTCGGCGGGTGGCGGTATCCGGGAGCTGGACCGTCACCCGCGGCCTCCCCGGCTGCGAGGTGGAGTGGGGTGCGTCAGGCCGCGATTGTCGATCTCGGGGCCAATGAGGTGGCGGGCCGCCTCTTTGACACCGGTGATGCGACCGCCTAATTTGTAGACGACCGGTCGAGAATTTAACAGGTCGGGACAGTGCCGGTAACAGGCACGCTAGCGGCGGGCGTGCGTACCGTTGCACTGGCGTCTCTTCACTCCCGCCGATCCAGTCGATCCGCCCGGTCGGCAACGACCAAGCCGTGGTGACTATTGGAGTTCCCGTGCACGCATCCCCAGCACCCGCGTCCCCGACCACCGTCGACTTCTGGTTCGATCCCGTGTGCCCCTGGACCTGGCTGACCTCCCGCTGGATGTGCGAAGTCGCCAGATACCGGCCCGTCGAGGTGTCCTGGCATGTCATGAGTCTGTCCGTCCTGAACGAGAACCGCCTGGACGAGCTGCCCGAACGCATCCGCACGCTGATGGGGGAGGCGTGGGCGCCTGTGCGCGTACTGACCGCCGCACGCCTCACCCATGGGCCCGAGGTGCTCCAACCCCTCTACACCGCTCTCGGAACCCGCTACCACCTGGAGCAGCAGCCCAGGAACCGGGCGACTCTGGAAGCCGCCCTCAGGGAGACCGGGCTCCCGGCGGATCTGGCCGAGGCCGGCGAGACGGACCGTTATGACGAAGAGCTGCGGGCGTCCCACCGCAGGGGCATCACGCTGGTCGGCCAGGACGTCGGCAGCCCGATCATCGCTGTTCCCGGTCCGGAGGCGGGCGGCGATCCCACCGCCTTCTTCGGTCCTGTCGTCAATCCCACTCCGAAGGGGGAGGACGCCGCCCGGCTGTGGGACGGCGTCCTCACCGTGGCCTCGATGCCGGGCTTCTACGAGATCAAGCGCACGCGCACCAGCGGTCCCGATTTCAGCTGACCCGCGTGCGCGGACCTGAGGGACGGGGCGAGCTTTCCCTTCCGGACGTCGGAGGTTTCCGCACGCAGGAGCCCGGCCGCACGCCGGGGGGCCTGCGCCGACCGGACGCGCGACTCGGCGAACCACTCGTAGGACCCGTCGCGTTGGTGGAGGCAGTCATTACTTTACTTGCTTGACGCATCAAGTAACGCATATGCTTGCCTCGTCAACTACTGAGGGGCAATCGTGGACACTGATGCGAGGACGACGCCGGGCGCCGCAGCCCGGGCGCCAGTTCACCTGATCGGGACCAGGCATGGCACTGCCGCACGTCAGGCGCGGCTGCCCGGAGTCCTTCGGCACCTGGCCACAGGGGCGGCGGCGGTCGCGATGCTGGATGCCGCCGTCCTCGGTGTCTCCAGGCGTGGCGAGCCGTACCCCGACCTCGCGGAGATCTACTCGGCGCAGGGGACGACCTCCCTCTTCGTGCTCGCTCCCTGGCCGCTGACCGCCCTTGTACTGCTGTGGCTGGCGCACCGGCAGCCGGTGCTGTACGCCCGTACCGCGCTCGCGTTGCTGCTCACCAGCGCGGCAGGGCTCGGCTACACCTGTTGGGCGCACCTCGAAGACCTTCCGGCACACGAGGGAAGCCTCTTCCGGGAGTACGTGGCGGTGCCGGGCGCGGTCACCGGCTGGTACCTGCTGACGGCCCTCGCCGTGGCGGGCGCGGTCGCGTCGTCCCGCGTACGTGCCCTCCTCATGACGGCAGGTCCGGGCGCCGTCGTCACTTCCGTCCTGACGTCCGCCCACCCCGTGACCGCTGCCTCGTTCGCGGCAGGAGTACCCCTGCTGGCGCTGTTGGTCGTGGGCCGCCTTCCGGGGCAGCGAGCGCGGCGCCGGCCCGCCGACGCCTGGGATCCTCAGGGAGAAGTGGTCTCCCTCCGGACCCGCACCCCGGCCGGAGTCCCCGCACGGCGGCCCGCGCCGTCACAACAGGCGGGCTGATGGCCATGAACCTCGACGCCGTGATCGAGGCGGCCGGATGGTGGTCGTATGCCCTGGTCTTCGCCCTGACGGCAGCCGAGACCAGTGCCTTCCTCGGAGTGCTGGTACCGGGGGAGACAGCCGTCCTGCTGGCGGCGGCCGCGGCGGGCCGGGGCGACCTGGACGCTCCGGTGCTCGCGACCGTCGTGGTCGCGGGCGCCATCACCGGGGACAACCTCGGCTACGCCCTGGGCCGCCGGTGCGCACGACGGCCCGGCCGCCGCCGGACGCCGAAGGTGCCGGGGCGACACCGTGACGGACGGGCAACGGCCTTCCTGGCCCACCACGGAGGGGCGGCCCTGTTCACGGGGAAGTTCATCGGATTCGCCCGGACGTTCCTGCCCTACGCCGCCGGCTCTTCGGGCATGCCGTACAAGCGCTTCGTCTTCCACAGCACTGCCGCGTCGGTGGTCTGGGGCATCGCCACGGTCCTGCTCGGCCGCTTCGCCGGCGCCGCCGCCATCGGGCTGCTGCACACGGCCGGCCTGGTCGGCGTGACGGCCCTGGCCGCCGCGATCGTGCCGGCCCTCGTCGTCCTGCGGATCCGCGCCCGCCGCCGAACGCGAACCGCCAAGTCCACCGTCGTGGCATCGGGCGGGCCGCGGCATCGCTCACCGCGGGAGCCCGCGGTCAACCTCCCGCACGAGCGGGAAAGGTAGCCATGCTCCGGGGCCCGCCGAACGCGCCGCGAACGCCCTCGCCGCAGACGAGGCTGCGCGATGCCGGCGGTCTCCGGCCCGGCGGGCGAGGGCCGGGAGACGCTGGTCGTGCGGTGCTCTCCCGCTGCGAGGACGCCGGGAGACATACCGGCCACTACGACAGTCCGGCGATGCGACGCGTGCCGGACGGGCGGCCGGGACGCCCCTACCCATCGGACGATCGCGCCCGTGCGGTGCTGAGCGGAGGGGTCTGACCGGCGGACCGGGCCACGAGCCCGCACGTCTGCGAGCGCACGTGGGACACGGGCGGGACGCACCACCGGTCACCGGCACATCCTGCAACTCCCGGACGGGGGCGCGGCAGAGGCCGCTCCCGGTGCCGGGCCGAGGAGGGGTCCGGCACCCGCAAGCGCCCGACGGGTCCGGGGCGGGGATCTCCGCCCGCCTACCCCTCCGTGTGGCCCAGGAGCCTGCGCATCATCGGCACCATCAGGTGCTTGCTCTTGAGTCTGGACGTCGCCCTGTTGCCGAGGACGAGGACGTCCCGGCCGAGCGCCGGCAGCAAGGTGGTGCCGCCCTCGGGCCCGAAGGGCACGGAGAAGGCCCGCACCGGCGCCGGCTTGTACGGGCGGGGCATGCGCCCTTGTGCGCCCTGCTCGAGGTACGCGCGGATGTTGTGGGCCGTGGCCTCGCCCTGCGCGACGGCTGACGGGCTGAGCTTCGCCTCCGACACGTCGTTGACATCGCCGATCGCGAAGATGTCCCGCCGGCCACGCACTCTGAGGTGGTCGTCCACCATGACGCGGCCGCTCCCGTCCAGCCAGGACCCAAGTCCCGCGAGCCGCAGCCAGAGGGTGTTGGGAGTGGTACCCGTGGTCCAGAACACGACGTCGGCGTCGAGGGAACCACCCGCCTGGTCCCGCAGCCGGGTACCGACACCGCCCCCGGACGAGACGAAGGTGTCCAGCAGGACACGCACATCGTTTCCCTCCAGCCAGGTCAGCGCTCGACGGCCCATCCGGCCAGTGCCGTTGTGGGAGAGCAGGTTCCGACCGGAGTGGGCGAGGGTCACCGCGGCGCGAGGGTTCGCCCGGCGCAGTTCCGCCGCGAGTTCCACGCCGGAGGGACCGCCCCCGATCACGAGCATGCTGCGAGCAGTCGCGGTCCGGCGCTGGTGGTGCCGGAAGGCCGCTGCCGCCTCGTCCACCGTGTTCCCGGTGAAGCGCGCCGGCTCCTGGTAGTCGGCGCCGGTCGCGAGCACCAGTACGTCGTACGGCACGCGGTGCCCGGTGACGAGAACGATCTGGCGCCTGTCGGGCTCTATGCGCACGGCCTTGTTCATCACGACACGGCCATGGGTCAGGAGCGAGTCGTAGGGAATGAAAGGGGCGTGCGTCCATCTCTCGTCGGCGCTCGCCCGCAGTGACGCGACCCGGTGGAAGAACGCCTCCTTGAGGTCGATCAGCGTGACATCGGCCTCCTTGTCCAGCTCCCGTGCGAGGCGTACACCGGCGTACCCTCCGCCGACGATGACGACTTGTCGCGTGTTCGAGGCCATGATCAGCCCACAACTTTCCGTTCGTGCTCGAGTGTTCCGGGTGGATCGGTGATGCGGCGCGACCACGAGGGGGCACCGTTCGTTGAACCCCCGGGGAGACCCCTTCGGTTCACGGTAGGACGGTGCTGCTACCGAACCTCCACGTGCGGGCACCGTCGTGAAGACGGCGTGTGCGTGTGCACGGCGGTCCGCGGCGACGGAGTCCTCTCCGGCGCACCGGGTGCCGCTGTCCACGGCGGCATGACTGTCGCCCGACGCTCGAGGTGAGCGGCGGGCGGGCCTCGTCACGGGCGGTACCGCGAACGATCGCGGATCTCGGCCCGACCACCGCCGCGGGACTCCTCAGTGAGTACGGCAGCGGTGGTCGGATCTCACAGGGAGGCTGCCAGGGTGCAGGCCGTGGCCACCGAGAGCAGGCAGAACACCACGGGCGCCATGGCGGCGTTGCGGGACGAACTGTCCGCGTAGTCGCCCCACTTCACGTGATACGTGATCGCGCCGAGGAGCAGGATGACCATGCCGGTGGCGGCGGCGATGCCGAGGGGCTGCCACCAGATTCCCGCCACCAGGGCCACCGCGGCGGCCACCTCCGAGAGACCGATGAAGCGGACCAGGCCGGAGCTGAGTCCCTTCGCCACGAGGCCTTCGGGCACGTCGCCCTTGAGCTGTGCCTTCGGCGCGCCTGCGGCGAGGGAGAAGAGAGCGAGGAGAGCACTGAGGATGACAGCAGCGATGTACACGATCGTCCTTGTTCGGAGACTGGAGAGGTGAGGGGGCGGTGCGGCGCGCTCCGCATCGGGGTGTGACGTACGTGAGCCGTCCGGCACGTGGCCCTGGTGGGGTTGCCGTCCGTGCTCCGGCGAGGGTGCGTGGCGCGCCGTGGTGGCGGACGGCGCCTGAGCGGCGTGGGTGCGGCCACGCGTGACCGGCGCACGTCAGGACGGGAGAAACCGGGTGCGCCGTCCTGCCGCGCCGGCCACCGCCGTCCGTTGAGGGATCCAGATGGTGCGCGTTGTCCGCTCGGCCGCGGTGGGGGAGGAGGGGGCCGACCGGTTGGACTCGGCCGATCCGCGCACGCCGTCGGTGAGCCTGAGGCGCGCCGTGCGGCGGGGGACTGACCTGACGGGTGCGGGGACCGCCAGGCCTCGCCCCGTTTGTCCGTGCGCGATGCCGTGAGACAGGGGCCGCTCCGGACATGACATCAGGCACGAAGAACAACGGGTGCCCGACGACGGCCAAGGCGTCCCGGACCGCCGTGAGGCGGGGGGCGCTCGCCCTCGAGCGCCCCCCGCGTTCCCTCTCGCCCTGCCTCCCGTCCTGTCTGGGCCACCGTCCGCGGCAGACGCGGGCTACCGGTGGGCCCGGGGGAGCGGGCTACCGGTGGGCCCGAGGGAGTGCGGGGCGAGCGGATACTGATCGCGCCGGAGTGCCACCGCCGGCCGCGGGGCCGATGGCGCCGGCTCGCGTGCGGCGGTCGCCGGAGTGGCGGCTACTCCTGATTGAGGCGGTCCGTTACGCGGCGCGGAGCGGGGCGAGGGCGCGGCTCCAGGCCAGGACCTGGTCGAGGGTGGTGTTCAGCGCGTCGACCTGAAAGTCACCGGGCTTGAGAACGCTGAAGTTCTCGAAGTCGTGGAAGAGCGAGAGACCGACCTGGGCGCGTACGTCGGCCATCTGGAGTTCACCGGCGACGAGGCGCAGGTGCTCCACGGCGCGGGCGCCGCCCATGGCGCCGTAGCTGACGAAGCCGACCGCCTTGTTGTTCCACTCGGCGAACAGGTAGTCGATCGCGTTCTTCAGCACGCCGGACGTCGAGTGGTTGTACTCGGGCGTCACCATGATGAAGCCGTCGAAGGAGGCGATCTTCCGCGCCCACTCCTGGGTGTGAGGCTGGGCGTACTGGCCCATCGAGGGCGGCAGCGCCTCGTCGAGGTGCGGAAGCTTGTAGTCGAGGAGATCGACCAGCTCGAACTCGGCGTCCGAGCGCTTCGAGGCGACATCCAGCACCCAGCGGGCCACGGCCTCGCCGTTACGGCCGGGACGGGTGCTGCCCAGGATGATACCGATCTTGGTCATACCAGAACCTTTCGCAAGGGCAGCCCGTAGCCGCCCCGAGTTAATTGCTTCTACAAGTAACTTACCATAGAAGTTGTCGAGTCAAGCAACTTGGATGCGCAAGCATGTCGAGGGCGAGGATGGCCCAGGAGGCGCTCAGTGGTGTGCCGTGCCGTGAGCTGAGTGCGTGTGACCGGTCCGAGCGCCGGTGTTCTCACCCACGGCCCGACGGACCGGGTACCGGCGCGCGCCGGAGGGACGTGCGACCCGGTACGCGGCCCACCGGGCGCCCGCGGAGTGATGACTCAGGTCATACCAGCCTGTGCCAGGTGAGTTCGGCCGTACGGTCCGCCCCCCAGAGCCGGGTGGGGTTGGTGACACCGAGGCGCAGGAACGAGCCCGCGAACTCGACCGTGCGTACCTGGGTCAGGCCGATCCAGTTCGGGAAGAGGCTGGTGGTGACGTGGTGCTCCACGGTGCGGGGACCGACCACCGCGAACGGTCCGCCGTAGGCCACGTACCCGGCGGCCGCCCGGGCCAGGTCGTCGGTCGCCGCCTCTTCCAGCCGCGGGGTGGTCAGCGGGCGCCGGTCGCCACGTCCCAGCTGGGCGGACATGTATCCCTCGGGGGTGTAGACGATCAGTCCGTACGGGGTGGGTCCGAGGGGGTGGATGATCTCTCCGTCGGGGCTACTGGCGGTGTACGAGACGAGTTGCCACGCGCCGAGCAACCGTCTGCGGACCTCGTCACGTACGCCGGCTTCGTCGCCCTCCGCGGCCGGTTCGTTGGCGGGCACAGGAGTGCTCCCTTCTGTCGAGGACGATCGGTCCCGCCCGGCGGGCGGGCCGTGGTGCTTGCTCAGCGCTGCGTGAGTTCTCCGTCGACCAGCCGCCAGAGGTTGAGCGGGTTGCTCTCGCGGAGGGGCCGTGGCAGCAGGTCGTCGGGGAAGTTCTGGTACGTCACCGGACGCAGGAACCGCTCGATCGCGCCCATCCCGACAGACGTGAAGCGGCTGTCGGAGGTGGCGGGGAACGGGCCGCCGTGGGTGGAGGCGTAGGAGACCTCCTGGGGGATCGAGAAGGCGTTGAACACGATCCGTCCGGTGCGCCGCTCCAGGACCGGCAGGAGCTGTTCGGCGGCGGTGCGGTCGGCGGCGTCGGCGTGCAGCGTTGCCGAGAGCTGTCCGCGGAAGGCGCGGGCCGCCTCGAACAGTTCCTCCGCGCTCGTCAGCTTGACCAGCAGCAGCGTGGGGCCGAACACCTCCTCACGGAGGGTGGGTTCGGCCAGCAGTCGCTCCCCGGTGACCTCGAGCAGGAGGGCCTGGCCGTCCGCCTCGCCGGCCGGGGCGGCTCCCTTGCCGAGCAGGGCGGCGCCGTTGTCCTGGTGGCGCTGGGCGTTGCGGACGTAGGCGCCGTGGATGCCAGGGGTGAGCATGGGGCGCGCGGCCCACTTCTCCACCTCGGCGACGGCCGCGTCGCGCAGTTCGGCGTAACCGGGTCCGTCGACGGCGAGGAGGACGGCGGGCTTGAGGCAGGCCTGTCCGACGTTGTACATGCCTCGCTGCACCAGAGCGGTGCCGATCTCGGCGCCGCGGGCGGCGAGGGCGGCGGGCAGCACGAAGGTCGGGTTGACGCTGGTCATCTCGGTGAAGACCGGGATGGGGTCGGGGCGTTGCTGGGCCCGGCGGTGGAGCGCCATGCCGCCGGCCTCCGAGCCGGTGAAGGTGACCGCCCTGACCAGCGGGTGGTCCACCAGGGCTTCGCCGATCTCGTTGCCGGGGCCGCGGACCATGGAGAAGACGCCCGGGTGCAGTCCGGCCTCGGTGACGGCCTCCTGGAGGACGCGGCCCTGGATCTCGGAGGCGCCGGGGTGCGCGTTGTGCGCCTTGAGTACGACGGGGCAGCCGGCGGCCAGGGCGGAGGCGGTGTCACCGCCCGCGACGGAGTAGGAGATCGGGAAGTTGCTGGCGCCGAAGATCGCCACGGGTCCGAGAGCCACCTTCTGCAGGCGGTGGTCCAGGCGGGGTGTGGGCAGACGGTCCGGCTGCGCGGGGTCGATGGCCGTCTGGAGGAAGCGTCCCTGGCGGACGACGGTCGCGAACTTGCGGAAGACCGCGGCGGTGCGGACGGTCTCGCCCTCGAACTGGGCGGCGGGCAGGCCGGTTTCCAGAGAGGTCCGGGCGGCGAGGTCGTCCTTGACCGCTTCGAGCTTGTCCGCGATCAGATCGAGGAACGCGGCCCGCTCGGCGAGCCCCGTGTGGCTGTAGCTGTCGAAGGCGTCGTCGGCCATACGCAGGGCGCGGTCGACCTCGGCGGGACCGCCGAAGGCGAACTCCGGCTCGATGAGGGTTCCCGTGGCCGGGGCGAACGCCTTCATCGATCCCGCGGTGGCGGATACGCCGACTCCGCCTATGAGCAGTTCTCCGGTGAGTGTCATGAGCGTGCTCCCTCGAACGTGTGGACGAGTTCGTCGGTGGTGGTGATGGCGTGGGCGTAGGTGGGCCCGTTCAGCTCGTGTGCGGCGTGGATCATCTCCGGCAGGAACGCGGCGGTGGCGTCCCGCACGAGCGTCACGTGGTAGCCCAGTTCCATGGCGAAGCGGCCGGTGGACTCGATACAGGTGTTGGCGAGCAGGCCGATGAGCACGACGTGCGTGATGCCGTGCTGCTTGAGCTGGAAGTCCAGGTCCGTGTTGGCGAAACCGCTCTGCCCCCAGTGCTCGGCGACGACGACCTCGCCGGGCCGTGGCTGGAAGTCGGGGTGGAACTCGCCGCCCCAGGTTCCGCGGGCGAAAGTGTGCCGTTCCATGATGCCGAGCTGGGTGGGGTTGGGGTGGTCCCAGGACTCGTAGTCGCCCTGCTCCCAGCGCCGGTGGGGGACGAACACCACGGGTGCTCCGGCGTCGCGTGCGGCGGCCACCACCGAACACATGTGGTCAAGCAGTCCCACCTCCTTCGCCATCGCCTCCAGGCGCGGCCAGATCTTTCCGCCCTCGGACAGGAAGTCGTTGAACGGGTCGACCAGCAGCACGGCTGTGCGACCTGGGTCGTAGGGCTGAGTCATGGGCCCACTCCAATCTGGATGATGCACATCATCTTGAGGATTTGTAGATTACGTCCATCATCCTGAAAGTCAAGCGCGGAATGGGGAGATCCCGCCATCGCGGACATAGCTGTATGATGGGTGTCATCCAGTCGTGTGTGGTTCCGCACGGCTCCGTCCCACGAAAGGCAGTGTGGTCATGGGCCACTCGCAGGCGGACAAGGCGGCAACCCGCGAACGCGTTCTGCGGATTGCGTCGCGCAGGATCCGAACCGACGGCGTCAGCCGCCCGGGCGTCGCCGAGCTGATGCGCGAAGCCGGCCTGACCCACGGCGGTTTCTACAAGCACTTCGATTCGCGTGACGACCTGATCGCCCAGGCAGCCGCCTTCGCGCTGGCGGAAGGCACGGCGAAGATGGAGCGGTCCGCACACAAGAACGACCAGGACGCGCGGGCGGGCCTCATCGATGCCTACCTCGCGCAGCAGCACCGGGACGGACCGGCCACCGGATGCGCGCTCGTGACACTGGGCGCCGCTGCCGGGCGCGGCGACCAGCAGTTCAAGGAGGCGTACGAGAACCAGGTCCGCACCTATCTGGACCTGATCGCCGGCCTGGACGACGACACCGAGGACTCCCAGGCCGAGGCCATGCTCACACTCAGTGCGATGGTCGGGGCGGTCCTCATGTCCCGGGCCGTGGCGGACAAGCACTTCTCCGACCAGTTGCTGGACACGGTGAACGCCCGGTTGGCGCGCCGCAGTTCGCGCTCCGCGTCCGCCTGAAGGGAGCCCCGGTGCCGGGCCGAATCACCGGCGAGCATCAGTGCTCGCCGATGACACCTGTACCGACGGAACCGGACGCAGGCCCGGCTGCCACCTGACGGAAGACGGGCGGAGGGTCCTTCCTTTGCCGGCCCGCAGCCGCTTCGTTGCCGTCCAGTGACCGTCCTCCTGTGAACCTCGCCGGTCCACGCTGGAGGAGCGGGCGCGTCCCGGCGCGATGACAGGGCTGGTCAGGGTGGAGGTGCGAGGTGTCGAACCGAGATCTGCGGGGGAGGGGCGAGGCGCTCCGCACGTTCGGGCTCGACCGGCCCGGCTCCCGACGGCCGCGGCCTGCCGGGGCGCGCGACCTGCTGGTCGTGGAGGCAAGGGACCGCTCGTCGACAAGCCTCGGCCCGATCGGGCCGAGGCGGTCCCCGTGAACCCGGCCTGTTCCCGAGCCGAGAGGCGTGTTCTGCATATGGTGCGGTCAACGGGAAACGGAATAAGTGGACCGATCGTCTTGTTTACTGAAGTGATGGGCGACGTTCCGCATGACGAGGTCGCGGGCCGATCGCCTTGTGACCGCTCCATTGGCGCCGAACGGAAGCGAACGAGCGCGATGAACCACCCGATTTCCTCCGGGGCAGGACCGTCCTCCTCCTCCGCCGCGAACGTGAGCTGCCGGTGTGAAGCGGCAGTGCTGCTGGACGACCCGATCTCCCTGCCCGTGACGATGGCCTTCCACTACGCCGCCGACGAGCCCTACAGCGTGCGCATGGTGGTGCACACGGGTTCGACGCCGCCGGTGGAATGGGTCTTCGCGCGCGATCTGCTGACGGACGGGCTGCACAGACCGGCCGGCCTCGGGGACGTGCAGATCTGGCCCGCCCCCCGCAGGGCGCATCACCTGGAGGCCGGCGGGGGTACCGTGCGCATACGGATCAGCTCGCCCGACGGGACCACCGACCTGGATGTGCCGGCCCGGCCGCTTCGTGTCTTCGTCGACCGGATGCTGCACGAGGTGGCGGCAGGAGCGGAGAGCGGCAGGCTCCGTCTGGATGAGTCCCTCACTGCATGGGTGGGCGCGGATCGGCCGGAGGGCGGCACGTTCTGAAATGCCGGCCTGCGCCGTCCGCGGGCTTCGGCGTCAAGAGCGTCGACGCGCGGTTCCGCAGGCCGGGAAGGCGGCTCGGTCGCGTGAGCGTCCCGTTGTCGGGCGCGCCGCACGTGTCGCCGACGAGGAGGCGGTCGTGCCCTCACTGCGGGAAGACGTGGGCCGGGCGGTGGGCCGAGCGGAGGTCAGCCCACCGGTGTACCCAGGTCGACGTCGCCGAGTGGCGTCTCGTGGCCGTCCGCGCTGACGAACGCCACGCGCAGAGGGGTGCCGCTCGTCCTGCTGGTGCGGCGGACCAGCGGGCCCTCGGGGTGCGGGCAGTACTGGTCGCCCCACTGCTGCAGGGCGCCGAAGACGACCACGAGTTCGCGGCCCGCGGGCGTCAGGTGGTAGGCCATGCGTGACCGGGCTCCGGCGTCGCGGTAGGGCTGCTTGTCGAGCACCCCGGCCTCCACCAGGCCCCCGAGCCTCTGGGTGAGCACGTCGCTCGCCACGGGCAACCGGTCCCTGAACTCCGAGTATCGGGTCGCTCCGTTGAGTGCCTCGCGCACTATCAGCAGGCTCCAGCGGTCGCCGATCACGTCCAGCGCGCGGCCGATGGAACAGCGTGTGTCACCTGTAGAAGGTCCCTGGCTTCGCTTCGGCATGCTGCCAGCCTACCGCTGAGACGCTTTTTCCAATCCAGGTGCTAGATTGGAAAACAGGTTTCAGGTCGGTCGCGCACGGACTCAGGCCCGGATCGGTCGTCCGGGTGCCGTCACGAGGCCGCCCGGCGGGACGGACGCCGAGGTCGGCCGTGCGTCCTGCCTCGGTGGTTCCGGCGGATCGCCGACCGCCTGCTCGGCCCCGTCGGCCGCTTCTCCCCTCCACGAGACGGCTTCACCGCGACCTCGGACCGCACCACCACACCGCAACCACCGCACCGCAGCACAACAAGGAGTACTCATGAGCGCCAACGAGCAGTTCGCCGTCGACGAGGTCAGCCCGTCCTACTGGAGGGTGACCTTCTCCAACGGAGAGATCAACCTGATCGACCCCGACACCATCGAGCAGCTCGCCGAGCTGGTCACCCGCATCGAAGAGGCACCCGCACTGACCGCGGTCGTCTTCCGCAGCGCCAACCCCGACTTCTTCATGGCGCACTGGGACATGCTTGCCGACCGGTCCCGCGTCGCTGCCATGAAGCCGGCCGCCTCGGGTCTGCATCCCTTCGCGGACAACCTGTACCGGCTCGGTAAGGTCCCCGCTGTCACGATCAGTGAGATCGACGGACGCGCCCGCGGTGCCGGCAGTGAGTTCGTCCTCGCGACGGACATCCGCTTCGCCGGACCCGGCGCCGTCCTCGGCCAGTTCGAGGTGGGCGTCGGATCAGTCCCCGGCGGCAACCCCACCGGACGGCTTCCTCATCTCGTGGGCCGCGGGAGGGCACTCGAGATCCTGCTCGGCGCCGACGACTTTCCCGCCGACCTCGCGGCGGAGTACGGCTACGTCAACCGTGTCGTGCCGGGAAACGAACTGGAGCAGTTCGTCGACGGCTTCGCCCGCCGCGTCGCAGGCTTCGACAAGACGGCCGTCACCCGGACCAAGGCGCTGGTGGACGTGGAATCCCTTCCCACGGACCAGTCCTACGGCGCCAGTCTCCTTGCCTTCTTCCAGACGTCGGGCCGTCCGGAGAACGCCGACCGCGTCCGTTCTCTGTTCGACCGCGGCCTCCAGCGGCCCGACGGTGTGGAACTCGACCTCGGCCGTCGCCTGGCGGAGTGAACGGGCGACGGCTTCGCCGAGGCTCGGCATCGCGCACGCCCCCCGGCGTCCGGCACGCGAGCGCCCGTACGAGGTGAGGACGTTCCGTGCGAGGGCAGGCTGAGGCTGCGCCGGAGCTCCGGGAGCCGTGTGCGCGAGCCCGGGTGCACGTCGGCCGCATCTCTCCCACTCCCGTCCGCGCCGTCGGTAGTGGCTGCGCTGGGCTGTCGCCCTGGTGGTGTCGGCGCCAGATGGACCAGTGCAGCAGCCTGGCCGTGGACACGGCAGCACTCGGACAACCACGCCCAACGACACCGCCGAGCCGGTCGAGGCGGCTGTCGGAGATGAACGTGGCGGGCGCGGTGCGTCGCAGCGTGAGCGGCCCCGGCCGCTGCGAGGTGGATGCCGGGCTATAGTCACAGCGTCGCGAAAAACGGTGTCTCGCGGGTCCACCCGCCAGGCATCGCTCGTACATCGATCAGATGGTTCTTGTCGGTGAGCGTCTCCTGCCGAGACCGGACGTCCCGTCCGCTCACGGCGCTGACCATCGCCGACGCGTGTCGGCGCTACAGAGGAGCGCAGCATGCGGAAGACCATCGCCATCGTCGGAGCGGGACTGGGCGGGCTGACGCTCGCCCGGGTGCTTCAGGCTCACGGCGTCGCCGCGACGATCTACGAGAGTGAGGCTTCGGCGACAACCCGTGTGCAGGGCGGCCTGCTCGACATCCATGAAGAGATCGGACAGGTCGCGCTTCGCGCAGCTGGTCTGTACGACGAGTTCCTCACTCTGGTCCGCCCGGGCGAGGACGCCAAGCGTGTGGTCGACCGCCACGGCACGATCCGGTTCGACATGCCTGCGGACCCCGGTTCGGCCCGTCCTGAGGTGGATCGTGGCGAACTCAGGCGCCTGCTCATCGACTCGCTGGCGCCCGGGACGATCAGGTGGGGTCACAAGCTCGCCTCGGTCCGGCACCGTCCGGAGGGCGGCTGCGTCCTCACCTTCGCGGACGGTTCCGCCACGCGCGCCGACATCGTCATCGGCGCGGACGGTGCCTGGTCGAAGGTGCGTCCTCTGCTCACCCCCGCCAAGCCTCTCTACAGCGGGACCTGCTTCATCGAGATCGCTCTCACCTCGGGCGGCCACAACTGTCGGGCGAGCGTGGCTGCGATCGGCAGCGGCACGCTGATGGCGGTCGCACCGGGCAAAGGGATCATCGCCCATCGCTACGCCGACGGGCACGTGCGCGGATACGTGGCGCTGAACAAGCCCGAGGAGTGGATGAGGTCGATCGACTTCGGCGACCCGTCCGCCGGCCTCCGCCACGTTGCCGTCGAGTTCGACGGCTGGTCGCCGTTGCTCACCGCCTTCGTGACAGAGAGCGACGCGGAACCGTGGCCCCGACCCATCTACGCCCTTCCCGTCGGGCTCATATGGGACAGGGTGCCCGGCGTGACGCTCGTCGGCGACGCCGCGCACCTGATGTCGCCCTTCGCCGGCGAGGGCGCGAACCTCGCCATGTACGACGGCGCAGACTTGGCCAGCAAGCTGGTTGAGCAACCCGACGTCGAGGTCGCGCTCACCGCCTACGAAGAGCGGCTGTTCCCGCGTAGTAGCGACGCCGCCGGCCGCTCGGCGCAGAACCTGGAGATCTTTTTCGGCCGGGAAGCACCGCAGAGCGTAGTCACTCTGTTCGATCACTCCTGACACCTCAGTCCGGGTTCGCGACCTTGCCGCGGACCCGGCGGGGAACGGGAACGGCCATCGCGTGATCATCCGGGGTTGTGTGGACTCCTGAAATCGTGCGGTGGCCGCGGGCCATGGCATAGAACCTGTCCGTCGGCGGGCGATGCTCGATCAGGTCATGACCCGGATCGCGGGCCGGTTCGGGTGGGTGGAGCCCCGAGCGACCGCCCGCGCCTACCTGTTCGGGCCGCTGTCGAGTGTCGAGCGGAAGAACTGACCGGCAGCTGGCCGAACTTCTCAAGCGTCTGGTCCGTGTGGGACAGATGACACGAAAGCTCCCTTATCGAGCATCGCGCGTCCGGCCGTCTGTGACGCCTTCCTTGCCCATTCGCCGGACGGAAGACATCTGATCCCGTCGGGAAAAGCGCATCTTCTGGTGTTTAGTCCCCCTACGGAACGATGCAACCACCGGCTTGCGGGGGAGTGGTGACGGGGCGTCAGGCGATTGGGTGTTGAGAGACCCTTTCGAGTCGGATACATTCTCGAAGAACTTGACGAGGTAAGTAACTAGTTATCCACACATCCCTTTGGCGGTTTTTATGTTTGCGCATTTGGCGCATGAGAGGTGTTGCGAGTAATGCTGAACACTCGCATGATGGCGGCGATAACAACGGGTATCGCTCTGGTCACCGGAGTCACGCCTGCCGCGTTCGCGTCGCGAGCTACGCAGACCGCTGGAAGTACCGCGGCCCGCAACGACGGCGCACCCAGGCCCCACTCCGCGACCGTACGACTGATCACCGGTGACCGTGTGACCGTGACGTCGCTGCCCGGAGGGCGCCGCACCGTGTCGGTGCAGCCCGGACCCGGGCGCGAGCACATCTCCTTCCAGACGTCGGAGGAGGACGACAAGGCCCTCGACGTCGTGCCGTTCGACGCCCAGTCCCTCGTCCTCGCCGGAACCTTGGACCGGCGGTTGTTCAACGTGTCAGCACTGATCGCCGACGGATACGACGAGGCCCACGGCTCGGGGCTGCCACTGATCATCTCCACGACGCCGAAGCCGTCACGCGACGGGGCCAGGGCCGGCGCGCGGGAGGCGAGAGCCGCCGCCGAGACCGCCGACCGGCTGATGGTGCTGAACAGACCCGGCACACCGTCCCGCGACCTGATGAGTATCGGCGCCCGCTCCCTGCTGGTCGCCGACAAGGACCTGGGCACGTTCTGGAAGACACTCGCCCCCGGCAGAAACCCGGACGCCTCACGGGCCGCGAGGACCCCACGGATCTCGTTGGACGGCAAGGTCACGGCACTGCTCGACCGCAGCACGGCGCAGATCAACGCTCCCGCCGCCTGGAAAGCCGGTTATGAGGGGCAGGGTGTCAAGGTGGCCGTGTTGGACACCGGCGCCGACGCCCACCACCCCGATCTGTCCGGCCGGATTCTGGCAGCGGAGGACTTTTCCGGCAGCGGAAACGTCGAGGATCACTTCGGGCACGGCACACACGTCGCTGCCATCGTGGGTGGAACCGGTGCTGCGTCCGGCGGCACCCGGCGGGGCGTGGCGCCCAAGGCGGACCTGCTGATCGGGAAGGTGCTCGGTGACGACGGCTACGGCTCGGAGTCGGGCATCATCGACGGTATGGAGTGGGCGGTCGGCGAACACGCCAAGGTCGTCAACATGAGTCTCGGATCGACCGGCCAGTCCGACGGCACCGACCCCTTGAGCCAGGCCGTCAACTCCCTGACCGCGTCGAGCGGCACCCTGTTCGTCGTCGCGGCCGGCAACTCCGGCCCGGGCCGGACCACACTGAACGCACCGGGAGTCGCGGACGCCGCCCTGACCGTGGGCGCCGTCGACCGGGACGACTCCCTCGCGTCCTTCTCCAGCCGCGGGCCCCGCCTCGGCGACGGCGCGGTCAAGCCCGACGTGACCGCGCCCGGCGTCGGCATCGTCGCCGCCCGCGCGGCGGGTACCGCCCTGGGCACTCCGGTCGACAGCGACTACACGGAGATGTCCGGGACCTCCATGGCCACCCCGCACGTGGCCGGCGCCGCCGCACTGCTGGCCCAGCAACATCCGGACTGGAGCGCCGGCCGGCTCAAGGACACCCTGACCAGCACCGCCCGCACGGTACCCGGCACGGATGTGACCGCGCAGGGCGGCGGGCGCGTCGACCTGGCCGCGGCCATAGGTCCGGTCACCGCCACCGGTTCCGTCACGCTCGACCCGCTGACCACCGGCGGGTCACGGGAACAGCGGCAGACCACCGTCCGCTACACCAACACCGGTGACCGCCCCGTCACCTTGTCGCTCTCCCTCAAGCTGGCCACCGACACCGGACGGGTACTCACCGAGGGGGTGGTCGGCGTCGGGTCCCGTACCGTCGAGATCGCCCCCGGTGCCACCTCGGAGGTACCGCTGCGCACGGACTCCGCGGCGGGCGCTGCGCGAGGCACGTACTACGGATACCTCACCGCCGTGGCCGCCGACGGCACGGTGGCCGTTCACACCATCGTCTCCCTTGTGGTGCACGCTCCCCAGCACGAGCTGAAGGTCGTCTACCGCAACCGTCAGGGTCGGATCGAGCCGGGCTGGCTCGGGACGATCTTCGGTGCGGACGGCTTCGCGGACTACACGGACCGCGAGGCCGGGGTGGCGATGGTGGAGGAGGGGACGTACTACGTCAGCGGATCGTTCACCGACTACGCCGCCGACGGTTACTCCGAGACGGGCAACGTCATCGCTCCCGAGGTGAAGGTCACCAAGGACACCACGGTCACGCTGAACGCGGCCGAGGCCCGCGAAGTGAGGGTACGCACGCCGCGTCCGGCCGAGCGCTTCGGCATCATGAGCCCCACGTACTACCGCCAGATCGACGGCAGGAAGCTCTTCCAGACCACCATGGTGTACGGCGGCGACCGGATGTACACCAACTCGACCACCCCCGTCACCGATGGCGAGTTCGAATACACGTTGCGCACGCAGCTGCGCGCTCCGCAACTGGAGGCGAAGACCTCCGGCGGGTCGGCGACGTTCCGGCCGTACTACGAAAGGTTCTCCCCGGTCTTCGGGGACCGCGGTGCCCGGTTGACCGCGGTGGTCGCCGGCACTGCCCAGGCACCGGACTTCCGCGCCGCGCGGGGGAGGCTGGCCGTTCTGCGTGACGACGGCTCCGACGGCTACGACAGTTACGCGCTCGCCCGTGCGGCGAGAGCCGCCGGGACGAAGGGCGTGCTCCTTGTGCTGCCCGAACGGTTCCCCGTCTGGACCGACTGGTGGCCGACCGGTGAGCGCATGGCACTGCCCTTCGTCCGCACTTCCTCGACCGACGGGGCCGCCCTGTTGAAGGCCATGGCGACCGGCACGCGAAGGGTGTCGTTCAGCGGTACGGTGCGCAGTCCTTACCTGTACGACGTGATGGCCGTCTGGGATGCCATTCCGAAGAACCCGGTCCATACCGTCTCCGAGCGGGACACCGCGGTGGTTCGTGCCGCCTACCACCGTACCGGCACCTCCGGGTGGGCCAGCGAACAGCGCTTCGCCTGGCGGCCCTACCAGGACACCGCCTGGAACCAGTTGAACCGTCTCGTACCCACGGGAGGCGAGCGCACCGAGTACGTGAGCGCCGAGGTCGGTACTCAGTGGCAGCACGTCGTCCAGTACCGGGTCATCGAAGCCAGCGACCAGGTGCTGCAGGGTGGCATGCACGACGACCCGCACGCCTACGGACCCCACCAGCACACCACGGAGCGGTGGTTCGGCTCGGTGGTCCGTCCCTCCATTCCCGAGGGAAAGCACCTTCCGTCGGTACGTGACGGCGACACCATGTCGATCTACGTCCCGGAATTCAACGACTCGGGTGCCGGCCACTGGTCGTTCGCCGAGTCCGGCAGCTTCGACAGCGTCAAGGATCTCGACACGGCGCAGTTGTACCGGAACGGCACCCTGGTCGCCACGTCCGACAACGGCGCGTGGGGCGACTTCAGGATCCCGGCGGGCAACGCCACCTACCGGCTCGATCTGTCGACCGGGCGTACCGCGGACGAATGGCACTTCGGCACCAGCACGCACACGTCCTGGACGCTGCGCTCCGGCACGACGCCCCACCCGACACTGCTGCCTCTGCTCCAGGTCGACTACGACATACCGGTCGATGCGCTGAACGCGGTGGGCCGGTCCCGCACGCACGAGGTCGGGCTGTCCGTCCGCATGCAGGACGGCATGGCCGCCCCGCGTGGGGTCTCGGTGACGGCCGAGGCGTCGTACGACGACGGCGTCACCTGGAATACGGCACGAACCACGCGGTGCGGCCACGGCAACCGCTTCACCGCCGTTGTCGAGCGGCCGGCCCACGTGCACCAGGACGCGTATGTCACGCTGCGCATCACCGCGACCGACGACTCCGGCAACCGCGTCCGGCAGACCGTCCGGCGCGCCTATCTCCACCCGGGAGCGCATGAGTAGCCGCCGTCCACGCCGCGGACCGCGGCGCTGAGGCGCGGGGTGCCAGGGGTGTCTGCCCCTGGCACCCCGTTCGCCTTATCTAGCATCTGACCTGCTACTTTGGATATAGACGATCGGTCGTCTACTGTTCAGGAAACGCCCAGCGGAGATTGGGATCGACTGGGTCGGCAGCCCCGACGTTTCCTCGTGGGCGAGGCCGCCGGTATCGCGAATGGAGATGGTCGAGATGATGCGAGTCGAGATGTGGACGGACGTCGCCTGCCCGTGGTGCTACGTCGGCAGAGCACACTTCGCCGAGGGACTTGCCGCCTTCGCGCACCGTGATCAGGTGGAGGTCGTGCACCGTTCCTTCGAGCTGAACCCCCAGGCGGAGAACGGTACGGTCCCGATCATCGACGCGGTCGCGGCGCAGTACGGACGCACCCGCGAACAGCAGATCGCCAGGGAGGAACAGGCCAGGGCCATGGCGAATGCCGTGGGACTGGAGTTCCGCGTCGGCGGACGCGTCTTCGGGAACACCTTCGACGTGCACCGTCTCGCCCACTTCGCCAAGACCCGCGGCCGACAGGGCGAACTACTGGACCAGGCCTTCCACGTCAACTTCGCGGACGAGTCCTCGATCTACGACGAGGAGACCCTGGTCGGTCTCGCCGTAGCGGCCGGCCTGGAGGAGGCCGAGGTGCGGGAGGTGCTCGGGAATCCGGACGCCTTCGCCGCGGAAGTGCGCTCCGACGAGCGACTCGCGGTCGACATGGGCGCGAGCGGCGTGCCGTTCTTCGTACTGGAGCGGCGCTACGGCATGAGCGGTGTCCAGCCGCCCGAGGCGTTCACCCGGGCGCTGGAGCAGGCGTGGGCGGATCGCCCCGCTGCGTAGCGCTCCTCCGCGGAGGTGGCCGACGGGCCGGGCTCGGCCAAGGGTCGTCCCGTGATCCCCGCCGGCCGCACGGCGAGCTCCTCGTTCGCGGGGTCCGCTGGTGCGCTGGGCGCGCCGGACGGAACTTGGCGGTCGGCCTGGACGGCCCCGGGTCAGCGGCCCGCGGTGGAACGTGCGGCCTGCTCGATCAGGCGCGTCACTGCGCCCGGCCGGGACACCGAGACGGCGTGGGAGGCCTTGATCTCCGTGGTGTGAGAGTGGGCGCGCTGGGCCATGAAGCGCTGTGCGGCGGCCGGGATGTTGAGGTCCTGGGTGGTGACGAGGTTCCAGGAGGGGATGGTCTTCCAGGCGGCTCGGGTCGCCTCTTCCTCCAGGGCGGATGCGGCGACGGGGCGCTGCGTGGCGGCCATCAGGTCACTGACGCGCTTGGGGACGTCGGCGGCGAACTGGTGGTGGAACTTGTCGGTCTTGATGTAGAGGTCGGTCCCGGTTCCGCCCGTGGGCAGCGGGTAGGCCACGGGGTTCAGGACCGATCCGAGCGTGCTGCCGGGGAACTTGTTGGACAGCCCCAGTGCGGTCTCGCCCTTCTCGGGAGCGAAGGCGGCGATGTAGACCAGTGCCTTGACGTTCGGGTTGTCCGCAGCGGCTTCGCTGATGACGGCGCCGCCGTAGGAGTGGCCCGCGAGCACGACGGGCCCCTCGACGCTCTCGAGGAAGCTCTTGAGGTAGTCCGCGTCGCTGGTCAGGCCACGCAGCGGGTTGGCGGGGGCGACCACCGGATAGCCGTCGTGGCGCAGGCGCTCGATCACGCCGTTCCAGCTGGATGAGTCGGCGAAGGCGCCGTGCACCAGGACGACGGTGGGCTTGTCCGACGGGTCGTGTCCGGCCGTGGCGTCCGCCGGTGCCACGGCGGCGAGGGAGAGGGCGGCCACTCCGGTCAGGGCCCCGGCGATGGCGACGCGCTTGCGAGTGGGGCGGAAGGCGGGCGAGACGTTCATGGCAGGTCTCCTCGGGGTGAGAGGCGGTGGGCTGGGACAGCCACCGGACGATGTCTTCCGCCCGGTGGGGATGACCAGAAACCTAGCCCGCTTTTATCTTGTGCGCAAGTCTCTTGTGCGCAAGATAAAAGGGAGCCAGCGTATAGTGTTCCTGTAGTAGGTGAGGCAATGTCCCGGATTGCCACTGTCACGCCAGGCGGCACGACGCCCTGGAGAGCTAGGAGCCGACGATGAGTGACCACAGCAGCGCGACCGAGCCGCGCGACGCCGTTCCACTCCTGGACGATCACCTGTGCTTCACGCTGTACGCGGCCTCACGTGCGATCACCAGTGCCTACCGGCCCCTGCTCGAGCCGCTCGGCCTCACCTATCCGCAGTACTTGGTGCTGGTCGTCCTCGGAGAGCACCGCACGGTGACCGTCAAGGAATTGGTGGCCCTCCTGCAACTGGACTACGGGACCGTCACCCCGCTGATCAAGCGGCTTGAGGCGAACGGCCTGCTCAAGCGGCAGCGTCAGGCGGACGATGAGCGGGTGGTCCACGTCGCCCTCACCGCTGAGGGTCTCGCGGTGCACAGGCACCTCTCCAGCGTCCCGCCCGCCATCGGGGACGCGGTGGGGCTGACGCCTGATGAGATCGTCACCCTCCAGACCCTCGTGCGCCGCCTGACGGCCAACGTGAACCGTCACAACGCCGGCTCCCCGGCGAGCGGAAGGGCCTGACCGCTCGGCCGCCTGCGCCGGCTGGACCCCTGTTCCCGCACCGTCCAGCAAGCGTGTACCTGGACCCGTCGCGACCGGACCGCAGCTCACTCGGCCGTGCGGGGCTGCTCGGGCGCCGGCTCTGAGGTGTCGACGAGGAGTCATGGCGCTTGACCGCGAGTTGCGGGTTTCGGGGCCGTCGCGTTGGCCGAATGTCGGCGTGGGTGTCACGGCGCGTGCCTCGCGGATGCTGCCCCGTGCTCCGGCAGTTCCACGCGGTCCCGGCACCGCGCGCGCGACGCCGCGCTGACGGGACGTGCCAGCAACTTGGCTGCCTTCGGTGGGTGTCAAGCGGGCTCTGACGGAGCTGAGGACAAGTCACCGCCGCCCTGCAACCGACAGGCCCAACGTATACACCAGACGGTGTCCTTGACCTTGATACGTCCGCACGCGTCTGCCCGACATCGACGGTACGTGTGTGCCGGTTGCAGTTGTTGACGATCACTCCTGTCCGTCCGTATGGTTGATGCGACAAGTAGTTGGACCGCTGTCCCGACCTTGGCATTCCCTCACGCCCCGCGCTCGCGCGCCTTGGGCGTTTCCCTGCTCGAAAGAAGGATGAACGCAATCATGCGTATGAAGAACGTGCTCCGGGCTGCCGCAGGCACCGCACTACTCGCTGGGGTGACCCTGGGAGCCTCCGTTCCCGCTCAGGCCGCACCCGCCGGCACGGTCGTGACGGCATACTTCGGAGATGCCAGGGCGCAGTTCGACAACAGCCCGGGTGACGGAGCCGCGAGCTGGGTCTGGGGATACAGCCCGTACGCCAAGGCCTACGTGAAGTACCAGGACTACAACGGCACTCAGTACAAGCTCTACCTGGGTGCCGGTCAGACGGCGACCACCGAGCCGAGCTTCGACGTCTGGAGGATCGCGATATGCGTCTACGACGGTGGGACCGGCTACGCGTGCGGTAACTGGGCCAGCGTGTGACGTCATGACGCCGTGAAAGGACCTCGCCCCGCACCCGTGGGGCGAGGTCCTTCCGCAACTCGTGGCGTCCGCGCCCCGACGTGATCAGGGCGACGATCTGTCTTGAGACCGGTGTCGCAGGCCGATACGCATCCAGCCCCGGAAGAAGACACCCGTACCGTCGACTCACGGGTGGTACATGACCTGTGCGGCAGGACGGGATCGCGGCAGAGTGGGACGATCGAACAATCGCCATCCGACATACGTGTCGATCGGGTGGCTCGATGCCGGCTCTCCTTGCGAGGTGGAACCGCATACCGTAGCCGGTCGCATGACGGTCGTCACCACCTTGACAGGTTACTCATTCGGGTGCAGTCTTGAGGTCGCCGGATGGGACGAAGCGACCCGGCGCGACGAAAGGGAGGCCGTGATGGAAAACGAGTCCGCTACAGAAGTCGAGGCGGCGGTGCGGCACGCGCGATTCGGCAAACTGCCGGAGCGTATCCATTTCCATGACATGGTCGAGGAGAAGCAGGCGGGACCGAGCGGTGCGGAGGCGGCCTCATACGATCCGGAGGCCTCCTGGAACCACTTCTCCTGCCTCGCGTGGGATCTGGGGCTGTGACCGTACCGGCCGTGGGCGATTCGACGTGGTCCGGCATAGTCGGCGCCGGGCACGCGCGTGCTCGCCCGAAGGTGATCGGGCGCAGCGCCGGGATCGACGCTGAGGTGTCGCCGCCGTCGCCGTCGTCCAGGACGCCCGGAGCCACCACCACTGTCGATCACCCCGGAGCGGAACGTCACCGACTCTCCGAGAAGGACTGAACATGGCAGAGAAGCCGAGGCGGAGCGCCGACGGCGCACCTGTGGGAAGACGCGCGCTGCTGGGCATGCTCGGCGCGGGCGCCGCGGGCCTCGCCGCCGCTCCGTACCTGCAGCGCGGCTGGGAAGGCGTCCTGGGTGCCGCCTCCCAAGTGGACGCCACGGGGTTGAGCGGACTGCTGCCCAACCCAGGCGGCTTCCGCTACTACAGCGTCGTCGGCTCGGTGCCACGCAAGAACGACGCCACCTACGAGCTGACCGTCGACGGCCTGGTCGACCGCCCGAGGACCTACACGCTGCCCGAGCTGCGCGCCCTGCCCCAGACACGGGTGGTCCACGACGTGCTCTGCACGGACGGGTGGCGGGTGGACAGTACGCCCTTCGAAGGCGTACGGCTGGCGGACCTCCTGGACGCCGCCGGGGTGCGCTCCGAAGGCGCGGCCATCCGGTTCACCTGCTTCGACGGCGCCTATACCGAGAGCCTGACGCTCGGGCAGGCGCGCCGCTCGGACGTCCTCGTCGCGCTCGACATGCAGGACAAACCCATCACCCATGAGCACGGGGGACCGGTGCGCCTCTTCGTGGCCCCGATGTACTTCTACAAGTCGGCCAAGTGGCTGTCCGGCATCACGGTGACCGACAAGGTCATCCCCGGTTTCTGGGAGGAGCGTGGCTATGCGGTCGACGGCTGGCTCGACGGTGCCGACCGGAGCGATGGAGCTGCCTGAGCGGTCCGGTCATGTTCGCCGGTTCAGCCGGGCGGAACGGGTGATTCACCGGGCGACCGGCTGGCTCATGCTGCTGTGTCTGGCCACCGCCGCTTGCCTCTACTTCAGCCCCCTGGCCGAGGTGGTCGGCCGCCGTCACATCGTGGCCACCGTCCACGAGTGGTCGGGCATCGGTCTGCCGGTTCCGTCCCTGCTGGGGCTGCTCTCCCCGAGTTTCCGGGCGGACCTGCGCAGGCTCAACCGCTTCGCGGTCTACGACCGGCAGTGGCTGAGGGCGGTCCGCCGGCGGCGGACAGGACCGACAGCACGCCCTGCCGGCAAGTTCAACGCGGGACAGAAACTCTACGCAGGGTGGATCGCGGGCGCGGTTCTGGTGATGATGTTCACCGGTCTGCTGATGTGGTTCATGGGATTCCTGCCGCTCATCTCGCGCACCAGCGCCATCTTCGTGCACGACTGCCTCGCCTGGGCCATCGCCATCGTCGTGATCGGGCACATGCGCAAGGCGTTCCAGGACCCCGAGGCGCGGCTGGGGATGCGTACGGGCTGGGTGAGCAGGTCCTGGGCCGCGCGGCACCACTCCCGATGGCTGCCGGATGAACGCACGGATGCCGCCGCCGACGAACCGAGTCGCGGCTGACCCGTCATCGGACGGTACGTTTGGCCGGCATCGTTCAGTCGGTCACCCCGAGCCCGGTCAGGCGGTCGGGGTCGGTGAGGATGTCGAGCCCGGTGATGCGGCCCGCCCGGATGGTGAACGACATGATGGACAAGGGCCGGTCCCCGGCGAACGAGACAACACCGGGCGTGCCATTGACCAGCACCAGACGCGCGTTCGCCGCGAAGCGGGCGAAGGTGATCGCCTGGGACGCCACGTCGCCCGCGCCGCGTCGCAGGATGCTCGGGACGAGCGTGCCGCCGTCGGAACGAGCGACCGCGTCGGGGTGGAGGAGGGCCAGGAGCGCTTCGAAGTCACCGCCACGGGAGGCGGTCAGGAACGCGTTGACGACATCGCGTTTGCGGGCGTTGTCCGTGTCGGCCGCCGGGGCGGCGCCCTGAACGCGTCGGCGGGCGCGGCTTGCGAGCTGCCGGGTGGAAACCGTGGTCCGGCCGAGGACGGGGGCGATGTCGTCGAAGGGGACGTCGAACATGTCATGAAGGACGAAGGCGAGTCGCTCGTCCGGGGAGAGGAGTTCCAACACGATCATGAGGGCGATGCCCATCGAGTCCGCGATCAGTATCTCCTGCTCGGGGTCCGCGCGGGCCAGCGCGGTGACCACCGGGTCCGGCAGCCGGACCGACCCGTCCTGCTCGGGCAGCGGGTCCTCGCGTCGCGAAGTACGCGAGCGCAGCATGTCCAGGCATGTCCGGCCCACGACCGTGGTGAACCAGGCCCCCAGGTTCTTCACGTCGCTCACGTCGGTGCGACTGAGCTTGAGCCATGCCTCCTGGACGGCGTCCTCCGCCTCGGTCAGCGATCCCAGCATCCGGTAGGCCACCGCCCGCAGCGCGGGCCGCTCCGCCTCGAAACGATCCGCCAGAAAAAAGTTCCCGCTCACCTGTCACACCCCCGTGTCCGGATCCGTCGGTCCAGTGACAGACGTTAACGGATCACCAGGAGAGCATCAGATGACCAGCGAGTACACCGCCACTGCCCGGATGAAGAACCCCGCCCTGGTCCTGCCGGACGCCATGAAGGGCATCCAGAACATCTACCAGGCCATACACCAGGGCGGCGTCTCCCCGCAGATCCTGGAACTGGCCCATCTGCGGGGCAGCCAGATCAACGGCTGCAGCGCCTGCGTGTTCGCCGGCGTGGCAGGCGCGAAGAAGCGCGGCGAGAGCGACGAACGCCTGCACGCCGTGGCCGCCTGGCGCGAGGCGCCGTTCTTCACCGACGAGGAGCGCGCGGCCCTGGCCCTGACCGAAGCCGCCACCCGGATCGCCGACCGCTCCGGCAAGGCCGTCCCCGATGAGGTGTGGGACGAGGCCGCGGAACACTTCGACGAGGAGCAGCTCTCCGTGATCATCCTGATGATCGGTTTGACCAACTTCTTCAACCGCATCAACACCACCATTGAGGAGCCCGCTGGCACCACCTGGTGACCTGCGCCGCTGACCTGGTCAGGGCGCGAAGCGCATCGCGTCCGAGGCGGCGAGTAGGAGCGCCCGCTCAGACCTCGGCGCGCGGCATGACGGACCGGGCCCGGCAGCACGCGACGGTGCGGCCGGGCAGCCGCACCGGCGTCATGGTCCGGGAAACGGCGAAGGACCAAGGAGGCGCGGCAGCCCGGCCGGCACGCCCCTGGGCCCTGCCGGCCGTCAGCCGTTGCGGCGCGGCCTGCCGGCGCCGCCTGCGCCGCCGTCCACCCTCGACTGGCGCGGAGCTGAACCCCCACACCAGAGATCACCCATAACGAAACGCTCAGTGGACCGCTGTCGTTTCCGTCCAAGACGGTCGCCGCGGCCGTGATCTAGCGTGGACCCAGTAGCTCGCCCGACCATGAGGAGACAGCACAATGCGTACCTTGGTCTACACCGGTTTCATGTCGCTCGACGGCGTCGTGGACTCGCCCGGCGGTGGGCCGGGCGAGGAGCACCGCAGCGGGGGATGGGTGGTCAAGGACCTCGCGTTCGTACCCGAAGCCTGGTCGCTCAAGGGCGAGGAGCTCGCCGACACGACGGCGCTGATGTTCGGCCGCCGCAGCTACGAGGCGTTCGCGCCGGTCTGGCCCGGCTCGGAGGACCACGCCGGCTACAAGGAGCTGCCCAAGTTCGTGGTGTCGACCACGCTGTCCGACGACGCCGTCGTCGAAGGGTGGGGGCCGACGACGATCCTGCGGTCGACCGAGGACGTCGCTGCGCTCAAGGAGGGTGAGGGCGGCGCGATCTTCATCCACGGGAGCGCGGAGCTGGCCCGGCGGCTGTCGGACGCGGGCCTGATCGACCAGTACAACCTGCTCGTCTTCCCCGTGCTGCTCGGTGCCGGGAAGGGCCTGTTCGGCCGGGCCGACCGCGACAAACAGATGCTGGTACTGCGGGATTCGGAGAGCTACTCGAACGGGGTTCTGAAGCTGGTCTACGAGGTCAAGCGCTGATCCAGCTCCAGATCCAGGGCGATCGCGCCGCCGACGCCCTCGCGCAGCCGTCTGGCAGTGCGTCCGACGTAGGTCCGCAGCGCCCGGGCCAGGTGCGGCTCGTCGAAGTAGTCGAGCTTGGCGACGACGTCGGCGGCCGAGTCGCCGGCCGCCAGCAGCCCCGCCGCCGTGCGAGCCCGCTCGATCTGCCGGACGGCGCCCGGCGTCAGCCCGGTCGCGGCGCGGAACCTACGTTCGACGGTGCGCCCCGAGACGGCCGGGCGGTGACCCCGCAGCACCTCGGCGACGAGCGGGTCCCGGAGGACGATCCCGACCCGGACGAGACGCTCGACCAGGGCCTCGGCGTCGTCGGGGCCAGGCGTCTCCCAGCGTGCACCGTCCAGCCGGAAGGTCCGGCGCGTGGTGTCGGGGAGTTCGACGCCGCCGTCGACCAGCGTCGGCGTGGGCATGTCCCGCAACGAGGTGCCCACTGCGAAATCGATGCCCGTGAAGGTCGCGCCCTGCGGCACCGGCGCCGTGCCGGTTCGCGTCTCGGGGCCGGTGATGCCCGCGTACGCTCGGCCGTCCTGCTCCCAGAACACCAGGCCCCAGCGCACCGTTGCGACAGACGTCATCACCGCGACCTGCTCGCTCGTGCAGGTCCACACGGTGTCCAGCCACGGCGAGTCGGACCGGCGCGTTTCGAACCGCAGTGCCATGGGCGGATGATACGCCGTGTCGGACGGCCGCATAGGGGTGGCCGAGCGACAGTGTCTGCGGGTTCGCGAGGCGTTGGCGAGGGCGGGCGCCTCGCCGCGCACCCGCTTTGGATGTGCTTGAGGGACGCCGTCGGCGAAGAGTTCCGTACCGGTGACGAAGCTGCTCCGGTCACATGACGAAGGTCGTCAAGCGAGCCCGGCGACCTCGCGGGCGGGGACTCGTCGGCACGGGCCGTGACGTCCGCGCTCTCATCGGTTCGCGGCTCGCGCCCGTCTGCGGAGTTGCGGCCGTGTACTACCGCACGAACCTCGCCATGCGGCAGCTCGCCCCGTTGTTCGGCGTCTCGCCCGCGGCCGTGTGCCGGGTGATCCAAAGGCTCGGTCCGTTGCTCGCGCTGGAGCCCGCCCGTGCTTCCGGGGGAGCAGTCGAGCGGCTGGATCGTGGACGGCACCCTCATTCCGGTCCGCGACCGCGCGGTCGGAGCGTGCTCGCGAAGCTACCGGTTCTCGGTGAACGTACGAGTCATCGTGGATGCCGAGTTCCGCCTGGTGGTGGCCGCGGCCCGGCCGGTACCTGGCAACACGGCGGACGCCAAGGCCTGGCGGGACTCCGGCCTGGCCACACACGGCCAAGGCGTGACGGTCCTCGGCGACGGCGCCTACGTCAACGCCGGCCTGATCGTTCCGCACCGCAAACGCCCCGGACGGTCCCTGCTCAGGGGCGAGCAGGAGGACAACGCGGCCCACCGCAAGGCCCGCGACCGCGTCGAGCACGCCTTCTCCTGCATGAAGAACTACAAGATCCTCAGTGACTGCCGGCAACGTGGCGACGGCCTTCACTGCGCTGTCCAGGCCGTCGCCCGCATGCACAACCTCGCCTTCGTCGTATGAGACGCCAGACCAGCCGACCAGTCCTCGCCGCTCAACCCCTCAGTGACGAACCCTGCGCGGAACGCGACTATCCGTGATCCGCGACGGAGCCACCAGGACTCCCGGCGAGTGGCGTCGAGTCCAGATAACGGATCTCATACGCGCGTTCAGCGAAGCGCCAGCCGTCTGGGGTGCGCTGGTAGCGATCGTGGTAGATCGCGTGATTGAGGTGCGAGGCGCCACCACGAATCCGGATGACTTCGGAGAGATAGGCGCGGCCGGTCGCGGTGTCTCCTGAGAGTGAGATGACCCCGGGGTGGGTCGTCTGGACGAAGACCTCGAAGCCGGCCTCACGTTGCTGCCCGAGACCCCGAATGCCGTCGCGGCCGACGGCCTCGATGCCGGCGTCCGGGATTCGGACAACGCCGTCTGGCATGAAGAGTGAGGCAAGTCGATCGTGGTCATTCATCATCGCCGCGTCCGTGAACTCCGCGCGGAGCGCCTCGATCTCGACGCGGTCCCTCAGCGCGTCCGGTTCACTCATCACCGCCTCGTTCATGAGCCGGCCGCCGACGGCGGTGCGGTCGTCGCGTGTGGCGACCAGGTCGACGACCGTCCTGCCGCGATGGTGCTCGCCGAGCGCCACGGCGACTGCGTCCGTCACTGCTGCGACGAGCCGGGCCGCGATCTGCGACCCATCAGCCCGGTTGAGCGCCTCTTCTCGGATGGCGAGCGTCACGGTCGGCGCCAACTCAGGGCGCGCTACCCCGCCGACGGCCCAGCGGCCGACCGGGAGTCCCGCGAGCTGTACGACCACGAGGTTGCGAGCCCACTCTCCGTAGACGGAGGTGACCGCGTCCGTGAGCCGGGCGATGAGGTCGTTCTCGTGCCCGGTGATCTGCGGCTCGAGAGCGTGGACGGTGAGATGAGGCATGGTCGGGCCTCTCCCTTCTGGTCTCCACCGGTTGTCCCTCACAGGAGGCAGCTCAGGCGATGGACGCCGCGCGGGCACTTCGCAGGGGCTCGAGTGCCGCGGTCCAGGCGACGACACGGTCGAGCAGTTCCTCCAGCGAGCGCGCCGCGGACTCACCAGGAGTGAACACTGTGAATTTCTCGAAGTCCGTGGCCAGGTGAAGGGAGACCTGGGCCGGCACGTCCGCGAGCCCGAGCAGACCGCAGATCTGCCGCAACTGGGCTGCGGATCCGGCGCCGCCCACGACGCCGTAGGCGACGATCCCGGCGGCCTTGTTCGCCCAGCCGGCGTAGACGAAGTCGATGGCGTTCTTGAGTGCGCCGGGGAGCTGGGTGTTGTACTCCGGCGTGACGAACACGAATCCGTCGAGCCTGTCGATCGTGCGCACCCAGGCTCGCGCCTCGGGGCCTCCGGTTCCGCCCATGGCGGGTGGAACCGGCTGGTCGAAGAGCGGAAGCCGGAACTCGGCGAGATCGACGAGCTCGAACTCGGCGTCGGACCTCCGCGCCGCGGCTTCGTGGACCCACCCGGCGACCTGCGTGCCGAGCCGTCCCGGACGCGTACTGCCGATGATGATGCCGATCTTGGTCATGATGCGTTCTCCTGTCACGAATTAGGGCAACCATGGGCACGCGGACGCCGCTGTGGTCCACCGCTGTGCCAACGCCCACACCGACGCGGTGGTGGCCTCGATCGTCAGGAGACGGGCCGCCGTGGTCGCCCGCTGACGTTTGCGGGCCCTGACCCGTCGTATCTCGCAGGAGGATCAATACGTGGCGAGCGAAAGGCTCTGACCGAATGGACATCACAGGCGGAAACGAAGACGCTCCGGCGCGCATTGCGGACGACCCGCTCATGGCGGAGCGACGCAACCTCGCCAATATCGCCTACCGACTGCTCGGCTCGCTGACCGAAGCGGAGGATGCCGTCCAGGAGGCGTACACCCGTTGGTTCGCGCAATCTGTCGAGCGCCGGGCCGCTATCGCGAATCCCGCAGCCTGGCTGACCACTGTCGTGAGCCGAATCTGCATGGACCAGCTCCGCTCGGCGCGTATGCGCCGAGAGCGGTACGTCGGTGAGTGGATTCCAGAGCCACTGCCGGCGCGGGCCGAGTGGAGCACGCTGTCCCACGGATCGACGGCGACAGATCCCGCCGACCACATCACGTTGGACGAGTCCGTCGAGATGGCGTTCCTGGTGGTGCTCGACTCGATGACGCCCGCCGAGCGCGTCGCCTTCATGCTGCACGATGTTTTCCGGGTGCCGTTCAACGAGGTCGCAGAGATCGTCGGCCGCACGCCGGGTGCCTGCCGCGAACTCGCCTCGTCGGGTCGTCGACGAGTGGCTGCTGCCCGCACCCGCGGTGCACGGACGCGGCGGCGTTCCGCCCTCGTCGGTGAGTTCCGGCAGGCGTGGCAGGCCAAGGACTTTGATGCCCTGGTACGACTCCTCGACCCGTCAGTCGTCGCCATCGCCGACGGTGGCGGTCGCGCGATGGCCTCGCCGGTGCCGGTCCAGGGCCAGCTTCGGGTTGCGGAGTTCCTGGTACACCTGGCGGGCCTCGCGGGCCGACTCGACCTCCTTGAGCGGACCGTCAACGGCCAACCGGGCCTCGTCGCGGTGAACGGCCGTGAGGTGCTGACCGTGTACGCGTTCGACATCGACGAGTCCCACATCCGACGTATCTGGGCGATTCGCAACCCGGACAAGCTGCAGTCATGGGGCAGCTGAGGCGCGCGTCGACCTCGAGCCTGACAACTCCCGTTGCCAGGCTGTCGATCGGTCGGTCCGCCGGCGCGCTTTGATGCCGTGCTCGAACCGGTCGCACCCAGATCTCAGAAGGGAAGCACCGATGTCGTTCAGCTCCCATACCCTGCACCTGACCGCTCGCGGCACGGACGAGGCATCCGCCTGGTACCAACAAGCCTTCGCAGCCACGGAGCTCACCAGGCTGGTGGTACCCGGCGGCCGGCTGATCCACGTCCAGGTCCGCATCGGGACGCTCACCCTGATGCTGGCCGACGAGTTCCCCGAGATGGAGTCTGTCGGGCCCCAGCACTTCGGCGGCACGTACGGTGCCATCTACCTGCATGTCGACGATGTCGATGACGCCTGGCAGCGGGCCGTCGATGCCGGGGCCACCGTGATTCGCCCGTTGAGCGACACCTTCTGGGGCGAGCGAGAAGGTCAGCTGCTCGACCCCTTCGGTCATCGGTGGGGGCTCACGCAGCATCTCCGCGACGTCCCGCTCGCCGAGCTCCAGGAGCTCACGACCGAAGCATTCTCCGGCCTCACCGCGGGCTGAACGCTGTGGTGCCGGCGGCTCGTTTTTGAGGGACACTGCCGCATAGTCCGACTGGTAGTACTCCTTGGCCCGACGATGGCCACGAACCGGCGGGGCGACATCGGTTGTCCTCCCAGCGCCCCCAGGACCAGCTACAGACTGAGGTCCAGGTGGTGGTCTCGGCGGACGCACGCCTTGGCGTCCTTCTTACTGATGCCCGCGCCGTCGCAGCGTTCGTGCAGGACGTCCATGCCCCGATCCCCCTCGTGAGGCATGGCAGCGCTGCCTGCGGGATCGCGATCCGTCTCCTGGTCACGGCGAGGTGCGAGCTGACGGGTCCGGGTTCGGGTTCACCGTGACATCAGTTACCTGCCAGGAGCGCACTGAGGGCTGAGGCCTGAGTGCGCCAGTCCACCGTGTTGGGGTGCGCTGTGGTGGTGCCGCCGGCCCAGCGTTCGCCGAACCGGTTGAGGCTGTCGCGGTCGGTCGACCAGACGCTTTCGGCTTGCCGGGCGGCGAAGGGCAGGTAGGCGTCATCGGTGGCGGTGTCCAGGTCCTGGAGGTACCTCATGAAGATGCCCTTGAACTGTTCGGCGTTGTCATCGCAGTCAGAGGCTGGGGCGTCACAGCTCTCGGTGAGGATGCCGTTTCGCACGAGGGCAGGTGAACCGATGGCGGCGTCGGCGAGGCGGCGGGCCGTGGTGAGCGCGGCGGCGCTTCCGGTCGCCCGCCAGATCTCCACCGCGGCGCCCATCGCCAGACCTTGGTTGTAGCTCCAGACGGTCTGACCGTTGTTGGCGCAGCCATTGGTCAGTCCGTCGTTGACCAGTCCGGAGGCGTTGATCAGGCCGCTGCCGAGGAACCAGTTCCAGGCCGTGGTGGTGCGGTCCAGCCAGACCGTGTCTCCGGGAATCCGGTTGTGCAGAGCTGCGGTGAGGCGCACGTACAGGCCGTTGGTGACGGCGTTCTTGTAGGTGCGTTCGCGGTCCCACCACACGCCGCCACCGCAACTGCCGTCGTCCCAGAGCGTGCCGACGTACTGGGTGATGGTGACAGCCTCGTCGAGGTAGCGGCGGTCGCGGGTGAGGTCGTAGGCGTCGATCCAGGCCAGCGCCCACCACTCGGCGTCGTCCGTGGAACGGCTGATGAAGTGCCCCTCGATGGGGTCGGAGCTGCGTGTCCCGGCGGGAAAGGTGCCCCGGTTGACCCGGAAGGTCCGGTCGATGATCCACGTGTACCGGGTGTCGCCACTCTGCCGCAGGTAGTCGATGATGGTGGTCAGTGTCACCGCTGAGTTCCACCAACTGTGAGGCCAGTAGGCCGAGTCCGGATCGTAGGAGTACATGAGCGCATCGGCCGCGCCGGCGGTGCGGGTCGTCACGGGCCGGGCCCAGGCGGTGCAGCTGCCGTTCTGGCCTTCCACGGACCGGCCGCACGCCCGCACCGTACCGCCGTAGAGGTGCCCGAGGCTGTCGGTGGTGCTGTATCGGGCGGTGCCCACACCGCTCGCCCCGGTGGGCACCGCGAGCCGCCCGAGGGAGGACCCGTCGGGCCAGCTGACGCCGCCGTTCCAGGACCGGTCCAGCCATACCTCGTCGCCTGCCCGGCCGCCCCGCAGCGTGGCCCAGCTCCTGCCCGTGCTGTCGTTGTGCAGGGCGATGATGCGCCCGGCGAGACTGGTGGAGGCGACCGGCTGGGTGTCGCCGCCGGCGGTGCCGCCGCCGTCGCACACCGGGGCGCAGATCGTGGTGTGAGCCCACGCCGTGCAGGTCACGCCTTGGGCGTCACCGCAGGCGCGCAGCAGGCCGCGACGGTGGTTGCCGGGATCGTAGAGGTTGTACATGAGGGTGCGGGTGCCGGTCCAGGTGGCGGGAACGGCGGCCTTGCCCAGCAGGCCGTCCCAGGTGGCGCCGCCGTCCCAGGACCGGTCCAGCCACACGGCGTCACCGGTTCGGCCGTCGTCGATGCTGGCCCAGGCCATGCCGTCAGTGTCGTCGACGTGCAACCGCAGGGCTCGGCCATTGAGGTAGATGGTCGCCACGGGGAAGGCCTCCTGTGCCGCCTGCGAGGGGTCGAGGGTGTCGCAGAAGAGCGCGCAGACGGTCGCCGAGGCCGATGGCCGGTCCGGGGCCGCCGCTCCGGCGCGAGCCTGGCTCGCCGCGAGCAGCAGCATGATCAGTGCCGGCACCAGCAGCAGACGCAGGGGCGTGCGCGGTAGCGGCCTGATCAACTCACCGGCGTCCGCCTCCGCCGGCCGGGGGATCACAGGAACCGCCACAAGTGGTCGATGGTGCCGTTGTCCTCCCACTGCGTGACCTGGGCGGCGTCCGCGGTGGACATTCCGTCGACGGCGAGGAGCTTTCCCGAGCGGACGTTGACGATCTTCGACCAGCCGTCGCCGTTGTCGACGATGCGCCAGATGTGGTCGGGGGTGCCGTTGTCCTGGTACTGCTGCACGTGGGCGCCGTTGTCCAGGCTCTGGTTGTGCACCGCCAGGGCCTTGCCACTGTTGCGGTTCACGATGCGCACGGTGCCGTCCCCGTTGTCGATCAGTGTCCACACATGGTCGGCGGTGCCGTTGTCCGCGTACTGGGTGACCTCGGCGCTGTCGGCCAGCGACATCCCGGAAACGGCGAGCACCTTCCCCGAGTTGCGGTTCTGGATCCGGCGCCAGACCGTGCCGGATGCGGCGGCAGGCAGCAGGAGAGCGAAGGCTCCGCCGACTACGGCCCGGTCCGCGAAGCCCCGCTGGGCGGCGGTGCCGACCACGTACCAATCGGTGAAAGGAGCCCGTTGCGCGGTGGTGTCGGCGAAGTTGTAGACGCCGTTCACCAGAGCGTCCCGGGTGGCGGTGTGGTCGGCGAGCCAAGCCGCTGTCCACAGCTCCCAGTCGACCTTGGTGTAGTCGTTGCGCGGGTCCAGGAGTATCCCGTACGTGCCGGTGCGCGCCGAGTACCAGGACGCTTCGCGGGCGGCGGTGCCCAGCGGCACCAGGTCCAGCCCGAGCAGTCGGTCGGGGAAGCCGTTGTACTTCAGGCTCCAGGTCCCGTCCTGGTCGTAGGCGAGCTTGAGGTGCTTGCCCGAGGAGTCCTCGGAGAGGGTCGTCCATCGGCTGATGTAACTGCGGGCCAGTGCGGAGTAGCGGGCCGTGTCGCCGGTGTTGCCCGTCGCGCCGGCGACGACGCTCATGGCTCCGATGCCGATGATGCCCTTCAGTGCCAGGTTGGAGCTGTGGCCGATGAAGCCGGTGAAGTCGTCGGTCTGGTTCTGGTAACCCGGGTCCAGAGCGTTGCCGACCAGGTACTCGGCCCACTGGCGCAGGATCGAGTAGTGCGCGCGGGCGAAGGCCGAGGCGTCGGCGGCGGGCAGCCGCTGGACGACCGCAGCCGACATGATGAGCATGTTGGCCGACTCCTCGACCGGCATGGACTCCTCATTGCCGTCGTCGTGCCCGTCCGCGTTGGGGTAGAGCCGGCCCAGATCGTGCTCCGCGAAGGTGTTGGGCCACCGCCCGTGCTCCGGATAGTCCAGCAGCGGTTCCAGCAGCATCCGCAGATAGGCGGGAGAGAGGTGGAGATACACCGGGAACGTCGGATAGATGACATCCACGGTCGACATGTTGCCGCTCGAGGAGATCTCCTTCTGGAACGCCCACGGGTTGCCGCCGCGGTCCACCAGTTCGGCGCTGCCCACGGCTTGGCGCAGCGCCAGGGCGCAGACGGCGGCGTAGTGCTCACCCGTGGTGCCCCCGCCGGCAGCCGATGCGGCGTCACTGTGGATGCGCTGGTCAAGGGCAGTGGCGGCGGCGAGCGCGGCGGTGTGGTCGGCGTCGAACCAGCTGACCATGTCGGTCCATGAGTCCCAGTAGCGGGTCCACCAAGGCTGCAGCTGGGTACCGAGGTAACTCACGGCCGGCGTGCGGACATGACCGAGGGTGAGGGTGAAGGCGGGGGAGGGGGCGGCGGGGGTGACGGTGCCGAGGTCCCGGTTGAAGCCCAGCACCGGCCAGCGGTCGTTTATCGCCCTGGGCCGGGCGCTGTCCACGGTGTTGGCGAGATGCCCGCTGCTCGCCGAGGCGGAGCGGACGACGGTGTCCTGACCGATCTGCCAGCTGGTGTCGGTGCCGGCGGGCGCGGCGAGGACCAGCCGCCCCCAGGCGGCCTGGTCACCGTTCTCCTGGAGGACCGCCGGGGAGGCCGGCTGGGCGCTCAGGATGGTCATGCCGCTGGACTGCTGCTGCGCCCAGGTGATGGCCGTCGCGCTGTTGGCGTGCACCCACTCGCCGGAGACGTCGACGTGGACGTGGACGCTGTGAGCACGCCCGTCGTTGCTCGCCGCCTGCACGGTCACGTAGCTGAGGGGAACCGACTGCCGCTGGAGGTTGCCGAGGTCCACCGGGGAGAAGAAGGTGACGGTGATGGTCACCCCGCCGCCGCTGAGTGTGTAGATGGAGCGGGTGGCGGTGAGCTGGAGCGAGAGCTGCTGCATCGCGTTGAGGGTGGGGCCCCCGGGTACGGCGGGAGCTCCCGCGAAGACGTAGGCCGCGCCGTCGATGGTGGCCAGGCCGCACAGCGCGGTGGTGTGACCGGTCCAGAACGTGGCCCAGTTCCCGACGAGGTTGTCAGCAGGCAACCAGGTCGAGAGGTAGGGGGAGCGCACGGCCAGCGGGACGGCGGGCGGGCGCAGGGGACTGAAGGCTGATGAGGCGGCCCGCGCGGTACCCGCGGGTAGCAGCCCGCCGGTGGCCGCGGCGGCGGTCAGCACGCCGCTCCACCGCAGGAGTGCGCGACGGCTGGGTCCAGGTGTGGGGGGATTTGACATGTCATCCGGTTCTCTGTGTGGTGAGCACGGCGAAGATCCGTTGCGCATGTTCATCGGAGGCCGAGGCGAAGCTCGGTCGGCGGCGACGCCCGGCTGTGACCGCTGGGTTGCCTGTGACCGACGGGAAGCGGGCGCACGCAGGGATTCCCGAGGGTGGGGTTTCAACGTTGGAAAGGGCGTCCTCAGGCGGCATGAGACCACGACCGATCCGTCATGTCTATGCCCGCGACAGGATTGGCCGACCGGGGTGCGACTCCCGCACCGCGTGCCGATGATCACGCACAGGAGCGGTGCTTCGGCCCGACGCGCGTATCCACCGGCCAGGACCAGTCATGCGGCCAAGCTTCCAAGCCGTGGTCGGTGCGCAACTTCCTGACTGTGGGCGCGCAACTTCTTGACCACATTGGTACAGTCCAATATCGTCAGCCCCGCACAGAACCCCACATGGCTCAACACCCCCTGCCCGTCACCGTGTTGACGAGGCGGCAATCCATCCGGGAGGTCCCCTGTGGTATCCCGTCGTTCCTCCCTGACCGCGGTCGGCGCCACCACCGCGGCCACGCTCAGCCTGTTCTCACCTCGTGCCTCCGTTGCCGCGGCTGCGGGGGGACCCTTCCCGTGAAGCTGGCGAACAACTCCTGACACGACAGCGTCTATGCGTACATCTCGGGTAGCCGAGTGCCGTCCACATCTTCGGCTGCGCCTCCGGCCCTCTCTCCACAACTCCGGGCCGGACGCCCGCGGGGTGATAGCGGCCCGGCTCGCCGCCGCGCTCAACCGCAGCTCGCTCCTGGTCCCGGGCGGGAACAACCAACCCGACGGTGTGACGCCTCGCAGCACTACCAGGACCCGATCACCAAGCACTACGCGCGGCTCGTCCACGAGTACGCCGGCATCGGCTGCGCCTTCCCCTACGACGACGTCGGTCCCACCGGCTCGGTCCCGTCGACGGACACATCCAGGACGGAGCACCCACCTCATGGAGCGTCACCCTGGGCGCCACAACGGCACCGCCGACCACCTGTGGCAGTTCCTGTAAGACCACGAGGCCGGGCGCGCTCGCCCGCTCGTCGAAACCTTGTCGTCCGAGCACCGCGTGGTCAGGCTACTGGTCCTGGACGACGCCGCCCATGGTGCACCCGTTGCCCAGGGACAAAGGTCCGGCGGACCGGGTCTACCTGTCAGAGCAGTCCCGATGCCGCACGTCGGCTGTTCACCGTCATACAGAGACGCAAGGCTCCGGTACCGCTCACGCCTTGGTCGAGATCACCAGCGGCTCCGTAGCGGATACCCCCTCTTGGGAGGTCAGACAGATGCGAACAACTCATGCAAGGCCACGGCGTGGTGCGTGGAAGAGAGCGCTCGCCCTGGTTCCCGTGGTCGCGATGACGGTGGCAGCCACCGTCACCGCGACACTGAACGCTCATGCGGCGGTGCCCCCCGCGCCGTCCGGGTTCACGCTCACCTGGAGTGACGACTTCAACGGTGCGTCCGGCGCAGGCATCGACCAGAGCCTGTGGAAGTACGACACGGGGCCGGGCAGCAATTTCGGCACCGGTGAGATCGAGACCATGACCAGCAGCACCTCCAACGTCTACTACGACGGCCAAGGGCATCTGGTGCTCCAGGCTCATCACTCCGGTTCCGACCCGCGAGGGGGCTGGACGTCCGGGCGGGTAGAGACTCAGTCGGCGTCCTTCGGCGCCCCGGCCGGCGGAGTCGTACGCATCGAGTCCGTCCTCCAGCAGCCCGATGTCACGACCGCCAACGGCGCGGGCTACTGGCCGGCGTTCTGGACGCTCGGCGCACCGCTGCGCAACGGCGTGCCCTGGCCGAAGTCCGGCGAGATCGACATCATGGAAGACATCAACGGCCGCAGCTCCCACTTCAGCACCCTTCACTGCGGCGTGAACCCAGGCGGGCCATGCAACGAGCCGACCGGCATCGGCTCGGGTGAACGCCCCTGTCCAGGTTGCCAGACCGGCTTCCACAGCTACGCGGAGGAGATCGACCGCTCGGTGTCGCCGGAGCAGATCAGGTTCTACCTCGACGGGAACAACTTCTTCACCGTCAGCGCCAACCAGGTGGACGCGGCGACCTGGTCCGACGCGGTCGACCACCCCTTCTTCATCATCTACGACCTGGCGATCGGCGGAGGCTTCCCGGACGCCTTCGGCGGAGGCCCGAACGCGGCCACGGTCTCCGGCGGCAAACTGGTCATCGACTCGGTCGCCGTCTACAACAGGGATCCCGGATCCGGCGGCGGTGGCGGTGGTGGTGGTTCGGTGACCGGCCAGACGATCACCGGACCGGGCGGCAAGTGCGTGGACGTGTCGGGTGACGACACCGGTGGTGACGGCACCGCGGTGCAACTGTGGGACTGCCAGTCGGCAGCCAAGGACCAGCACTGGACCTGGAGCGGCCAGACCCTCCAGACCCTCGGCAAGTGCCTGGACGTCGCCGGCGGAAACAGCGCCGGGGGTACGAAGTTGCAGCTCGCCACGTGCAACAGCGGCGGCTACCAGGCATGGGTGAGACAGAGCAACGGCTCGCTGCGCAACCCGGCCAGCGGCCGGTGCATCGACTCACCGTCGGGTGCCACCGCGAACGGCACACGCCTGCAGATCTGGGACTGCAACGGCGCGGACGCCCAGAAGTTCGCCATCGGTACCCCGATCTACGGCCCGGGCGGCAAGTGCGTCGACGTGGCGGGCGACGACACCGGCGGTGACGGCACCGCGGTCCAACTGTGGGACTGCCAGCAGGCGACCTCGCTGGACCAGAAGTGGACCTGGGACGGCCAGACCCTCCGCACGCTGGGCAGGTGTCTGGACATCGCGGGCGGTCTCAACGCGGCCGGCACGAAGCTCCAGCTGGCCACCTGCAACGGCGGCGCCTACCAGAACTGGGTGGCCAACGCCAATGGCTCGATGTCCAACCCGGCCACCGGCCGGTGCATCGACTCGCCGTCAGGTGCCACCGCGAACGGCACACGCCTGCAGATCTGGGACTGCAACGGCGCGGACGCCCAGAAGTTCGCCCTGGCGTGAGAAAGGAGGACCGGCAGTCGGCAGAACCTGTACCTGCCCGCTCCATTGCAGCTCGCACGTTCTGCCGCGCTGCCACCCTCCCCGTTGACGGCATCACGCGGACGACATCCGATGAACGATGCTCGCACCTGCGGGCGCCGATGGTTGTGGCTCCGCCCTGCCCGACGGCCTCTGCCCGACACTGGCAGTCGGCTCGCTGTCCTCGCCGTCGCAGAGCCGGGACATGAGGTGGTCCTGTCCGTGCTGCTCATGCCTCGGGGCACAGGACGAACAGTGGGAAGGCCCGACGGGTGGGCCGGTCGCCGATCTCCTTCAGCGCCTCACGGATGTCGCGCAGGTGGCCGGTGGTCATCTGCAGTGGGGGCTCGTCGGGCTGGTAGACGGTGCGGATCGGGTAGTCCACGCCCGGTTGCCGGGTCATCTCGATGTGGCAGCCGAGTACGTGGGTGACTGTCCGGCGGTCGCAGAAGTCGATCAGGCGATCGATCGTCCGGCTGAATGCCTGCCAGTCCGTGATGTAGAGGCGGCCGGGGTAGACCGTGTCGCCCGTCAGGAGGAACCCGGTCCACGAGTCGTAGAACGTGACAGCGGCTTCGTGGTGGCCCGGGGTGGCCAGACACTCCACAACCCGGCCGGCCAGGTCGATCCGGGCCACGGCATCGGGGTGGTCGACGAATCCGTAGTACGGCCAGGCGGTTGCCAGCTCCGCGCTGATCACCGTGGTGTTCGGACGATCGGTGAATTGGCCGTCACCCGCGATGTGGTCACTGTGCGGATGGGTGTGCAGCACCAGCAGGTGGTACCCGTGCCGGGGGTGACGAGCGAGCCAGGAGTCGATGAGCTCGTCGACCACCTGGCGTAGAGGGAAGAACTCGGGCGATGCGGTGGCCCCGGTGTCGATCAGCACCGCCCGGGCATTGCCGAAGAGCAGGAAGAGGAACGGCGCCTCATAGTCGATCGCCATGTTCTGCCGCAGGATGAACGTGTGCTCGTCGTAGGCGTGGACTTGTATGTCCGGGTCGGTGTTGTGCTTGGCGGAGGGCGAGCCGTGGATCCACCGGACGTCCAGTCCATGAGTGCAGGGGGCCTGTCCGGTGAAGTCGATCATGCAGGTACGCGCGCCCATGACAGCTCCTGGAGTGCGTCGTCTTGGCGAGCCGGGTACGGCGCACATCTCGTCCGGGGCAGGCACATACGAGCCTCCACCGCGACGGTAACACGAGCAGTGGGTCGCTTCAGGTGGCCGTCGCAGCCAGGAAACAGATACGGGTGTCACCCGCCGGGACGACTCGTACGACGGATGCAGCGGGCGAACGTCCCCACCGCCCTCGCCTATGGCCTGCAGACGTCGCCCAACCGCCGCGAAGTCGGGGCGAGCGGAGGTACTGCGGGGTGCTCGCGGGCGGCGAAGTGCCCGCCGGGCTCGTCGAGGAAGAGGATGTCCGGTTCGTCGATCATCGAGCGGACGATGCTCAGGCGGTGCAGGCGGGATCCGTGCCGAGAACAAGGTCGCGGACTACAACTGAGCGACAGGGGCTCCGGACTCCGCAGCCGCAGCCAGGGAGGCCGCCCGGCGCCCCGCCGGCGGGAGCGGTCACCGCGTCCCGTCAGGTCGGCACGGACGGCTGATCGTGCGCCTGGTGCTCCCTGCGGTGGCGCCCGAACCGGTCGCGGAGGAGCGCGATCAGCGGAGGCCCTCCGCAGAAGCACCACAGGGCGATCACGGGGTCGCAGACGGCACACGCGAACGAGGAGTCGGGCAGGAAGGGCAGGATGGGATCGCCGGTGAGGTGATGGACCGCGTCCCACGTGGTGTGCAGCAGCCAGCCGACGCCGATGAACGTCCAGGACTCCAGGCCCCGGTAGGCGACGTAGGCCATGAGCGCGACGAACGGCAGTTCCCACGGACCGACGCCGCCCCCGCTCAGGTACGCCGCACCGGCACCCCCGACCATGATCGCGTTGAAATGCCGCCGGTGCGGCTCCTTGATCGGGGACATGAGCAGGCAGTAGACGACGCCGACGACGACCGGTGACACATGGCTCATGAAGCGGCGGCCCTTCCCGTCTCGTGCCGCACGGTGTCGGGGCGGTTGATCCGCCGCAGCGCGAGCAGCCCACCGGCTCCCGGAACGACGGCCAGGACCTTGGCGGCGGTCGTGGCAGTGCCGAGGCGCCAGGTCGCGATCACGACGAACAGGTAGGCGCAGCCGTGTGCCGGTCCCATCAAGGAGGAGATCGGCTTCAGGTGGACGGTCGACAGGTTGGACAGCAGCACGACGAGCGAGACCAGTTCGGCGTGGGCCGCGGCGCGCAGGTGGCGCGGTGGGCGCGGATACATGGTCATACCCCCGTCGTGGAGCCGGGACGGATGATCATCACAAGGGTGACCGTGGCCCACAGCAGGTTGAAGATGCCGGTCAGCATCGCGAGACGGTGCGATGGCGGAACCGGGGCCTGGCCCGTCTTCTGCGTCTCGGTCAGGAGTCTTTCCTGAGCGGGCAGGATGAGCAGTGCCAGGATGCCTGCGGCGGCAGCGGTCAGCACGATGGAGCCGACCACCCACGTGTCGCCGAGCACGCCCAGTTCGGCGGCCGTGGCGAGGCCGAACAGGGGGACGGCGATGCCGACGCCCGCGTAGACACGGCAGACGCGGTGCAGCGTCCGCAGGGTCGGCAGGGCGTCGCCCGCCCGAGCGCCGATGGCGCGGCGCAGCGTCGCGGGGAACATGCTCGCCGCGACGGCGACCGGGCCGACGGCCATGATGGCGGCCAGGACGTGCAGCGAGAGCAGGAGTTCGGTCACGACCGGCGCTCCGGGGTGCTCCCCGGCTCCGCGCACCGCATCTGTCGCCCGGAGCGTGTACCCCTCGTCCGCCGGCGCGTGTCGGGTCCTACGAACGCCGGGCACCGGTCGGCTCCGGAGTCTCCCGTCGGCGTGGTGCGTTCGGGTGTCACGTCGGGGGCCGAGTGCGGTTCCGGGAGGCCGGCGAGGGCCCGCTTCCCGGTGAACCGCCCACCGGCGGGTGTGGCGTGTCCGGCGGGTTCGGTGACGGACGTGTCCCGCTCGTCCTCGACCGACATGCCGATGTCTCCGGTCAGCGGGTCGAGGCCGTCCGGCGGGACGGTCTGGGTGTGCATGGATGGCGCCTTCCGGGGTCGGCTCGTTGGACGCCCAGAAGTCAACCGGTCCCGGACGTGATCCCCCAGTGGCACGAGTGACAGACTTCGACGGGATATTGCCAGGACCCTGTCGGACGGCACAAGGCGCTGGTGACATGGGGTTCTCCGGCTGCCGGACCGTGGCTGCCGGACCGGTGAAGGGATAGGTTCCCGCCATGCACACCGTCGCCGTACTCGCACTGGACAGGGTGATCCCGTTCGACCTGTCCACCCCGATCGAGATTTTCTCCCGCACCCGGCTGCCCGACGGCCGGCCCGCCTATCGGATACGGGTGTGCGCCGAGCGGGAGGAGGTGGACGCCGGGGCCTTCACCCTGCGCGCCCCCTTCGGCCTGGAGGGACTGGAGAGCGCGGACACGATCGTCGTGCCGGGCGTCGCCGACCTCATGGCGCCGCTTCCCGTGCGCGTGCGCGACGCGCTCCGGTCGGCGGCCGCCGCGGGCACACGGATCGCCTCCATCTGCACGGGCACCTTCCCGCTCGCCGCCACGGGCCTCCTCGACGGGATGCGGGTGACCACCCATTGGATCGCGGCAGGGCTGCTGGCCGCCACGCACCCGCGCGTTCACGTCGACCCGGACGTGCTCTACGTCGACAACGGCCAGTTCCTCACGTCGGCCGGCGCGGCGGCCGGCATGGACCTGTGTCTGCACATGATCCGCCGCGACCACGGGTCGGCGGTCGCCGCCGACGCCGCCCGTCTGTCCGTGATGCCCCTCGAACGCGAAGGCGGGCAGGCCCAGTTCATCGTGCACGACCACGCGCCTGTTCCACAGGGATCGGAACTCGACGCGCTGCTCGCCTGGTTGCGCGACAACCTGGACCGCGACCTCACCCTGGCGGACATCGCCGCCCGGTCCGGAACCAGCACCCGAACCCTGATCCGGCGGTTCCGCGATCACACCGGCACCACCCCGCTCCAGTGGCTCCACCGGGCTCGTGTCCGTCAGGCACAGCACCTGCTGGAGACCACCGACCACTCCGTCGAACGCGTAGGCGCCCAGGTCGGTTTCGGTTCCCCCACCGCCTTCCGTGACCGTTTCAAGCGCACCACCGGCGTCAGTCCGCGGACCTACCGGCGTACGTTCAGTCAGGTTCGACGGTGAAGGCCAGGGATCGAGCGGTGGCCGTCCGGGGTGGCACGTGTGGACCTTGGTGCTCAGCCCGCCGCGGGGAGTGTCCCAGCGCGTGATCAGCGGGCTCTCCCCGGCGGGGCCGCTCCGGCACCGTGCCGATGAGCCCGCGCGACGGGTGAATCCACCGACACCGTCCAGTCGAGGTCGTCATCGGCGTCCGCTGCCGACGTCATCCCGCCTGACTCCCGGTGCGCCCAGGTGATCGGGGTTTCGACGTCGCCGTGGGCCCACTCCCCGGAGACGGACGCCGGAGTGACGGTGGCCGCAACCGTCACCTCGCCGACGGCAAGCAACGGAACCAGAACCAGTACCGCCCTGACCTCGCCGACGGCTGCATCCCTGCGACCGGCCTACCTGCGCTTGACCTTGGACGGCTGACCGAATCCGGGACCGGCCCCACATCACTCGCCCCAGTCCGCGTAGTCCCCGATCGCCACACGCTCGTAGCGTTCACCGGCGAGCACAAGGACCGCTTCGGCGGCGTCTGGGGTACGGGGCCCGGCGGTCCGCGGTGGCGCCGTGCGGGCGTGCGACCGGAAGCGATGCCGCAGGCAGGCAGCGGGTCCGGGAACCCCGGCTGCGTGTCCGCCGGGGCGGCGTGTCAGACCATGGCGAGCCGGTCCACCAGCAGCTCCACCCTGCGCTCGGTGTCCTCCGGCGGGAGCCGTCGCGCCCGGGTCAGGGTGGCCAGTCCGTGCAGGGCTGCCCAGAACACCTCGGTGAACAGTCCCGGGTGGACGCCGTCCCCGGCGACCTCGCCGAGGCTTTCCAGCAGGGCGGCGAAGGCGTCCTTCAGAGGCCCGGGGGTGTCCTCGTTCGCGAAGGCCAGTCCGCCGTCGAGCTGGAACAGGGCGTCGTAGACCGCCGGGTTGCGTGCGGCGAAGTCGAGGTAGGTGCGGGCGAGGGCGGTGACGCGGGTGCGGGGGTCGTCTGCGGCGGAGGTCGTGGCCCGCAGCGCCGCGGCCATCTCGGTGGCGCCTTCGAGGGCGACGGCGCCGATGATCTCGCGTTTGCCGCGGAAGTGGCTGTAAAGGACGGGCTGGCTGTATTCGATGCGCTCGGCGAGTCGGCGGGTGGTGACCGCGTCCCAGCCCTGCTGCTCGGCGAGTTCGCGGGCTGTCGCCACGATGAGGCGTTCGCGCTCCGCCCGTTCGCGCTGCTTGCGTTCCTGTACCGACATGACCCGATCCTAGCATCGCTAGACAATCGAGCGGCAGCAGTACTAGCGTTGCCTCATCTTCTAGCGCCACTAGATTTTTAGGAGGGGTCGCATGCTCAACACACTCGAGGTGTTCACCACCGTGGTCGTCGGCGTGATGGTGGGGGTGGAGTTCTCCGTCGCCTTCGTCATCAACCCGATCCTCAACGCCCTCCCGGAAGACAGCGGCCAACTCGGCCGCGCCCACGGGGGCCGGATGCTCGGCGCCGTGATGCCGGTCTGGTACATCACCTCGCTCGTCCTCGTCACGGTCTGGGCCATCGTCGGATGGCACCACCACGGCACCGGCCTCGTCGTCACCGCCGGCGCACTGCTGACCCTCAGCGTGATCGCGTCGATCCTGCTGCTCGTCCCGATCAACAACCGGGGCAAGACGTGGACCCCCGACAACCGGCCCGAGGACTGGAAGGGGCAGATGAGCCGCTGGGACCGCTACCACTACGTCCGCGTCGCCGTCATCATCGCCGCCTTCGCCTGCCTGGCGGCCGCCCTCGCCTGAGCCCGCGGGCCGGCACCGGAAGCAGCAACAACCGCGGCATGGACGACCAGGTCGGCGCACACACGGCGAAGGTCCTCGAGTACGCCAAGGTCGAGGCCGACATCGACATCACCTTCGACTGCACTGACCGTGACGGACAGAGCACGTGGGACGCGGGCAACCCGAGGGACAACGTGGTCGCCACCACCTGCTCGGACGAGACCGGACGCGCGGCCGGTATGCCGACCGGCCTCTTGGCCGCTCGTCGGGTCACTGCCGGATCGGGATCGCCTCCCTGCCCACGTAGCGGACGCGAACGGCCGAGGACCGCCTCCCCGATCGGCACGGCGCCCCGGGGGCGCGTCAGAGCTTGCGGGTGTCGCGGGGTTCGACGTAGGGCTCTTCGCCGGGCGGGTGGCCGCTGTCAATGGCCCGGGCGCGCTCGAGTTCGGCATTGAATTCCAGGCCGAGCAGGATGGCTATGTTGGAGATCCACAGCCAGACCAGGAAGATGATGATCGCGGCCATGCTGCCGTAGGTCTTGTTGTAGCTGCTGAAGTTCGCGACATAGAAGGCGAACGCGGCGGAGGCGATGAGCCAGATGACGATGGCGAGAAGGCTGCCGGGGCTGACCCAGCGGAGCTTGCGCTTGACGTTGGGGGCCGCCCAGTACAAGAGGGCGATGATCGCGGCGAAGAGCAGGATCATGACGGGCCATTTGGCGATGCTCCAGACCGTGACGAAGGTGTTGCCCAGGCCGAGGACCTGGCCGGTCTTCTTGGCCAGAGTGCCGGTGAAGACCACGCCGATGGCCATGGCGGCGAGCAGCACCACGACGACGAGGGTGATGGCCAGGCGAGTGGGGATGGTCTTCCAGACGGGACGGCCTTCGCCGATGTCGTAGACGGCGTTGGAGGCGCGCATGAAGGCGGCGATGTAGCCGGAGGCCGACCACAGGGCCAGCGCGATTCCGATGATGAACGCGATGCTTGCTCCGCCCTGGTTCGCCTGCAGCTGCTTGAGGACGTTGTTGAGGATGGTCCGAGCGGCGCCGGGGGCGACGCTGCCGAGGTTGTCGATCATCGGTTTGAGCGCCGAGCTGCCCAGCAGGCCGAGAATCGAGACCAGGGCGAGCAGGGCGGGGAAGATCGCCAGGATGCCGTAGTAGGTCAGGGCGGCCGCCCAGTCGGTGAGGTTGTCTTCCTTGAATTCCTTCAGGGTGCGTTTGAGGACGCTTCCCCAGGAACCCTTCGACAGGTCGGTCGGCTTCTTCGCCGGTTGGTCCGTCTGCCGTTCCTCGCGGGAGGTTTCTCCGCGGTCTGTGCGGTCTGTGCGGTCTTCGCGGTCTGTGCGGTGGCGGGGCATGGCCACCCCTTCCGATCGGTGCCGCCACACCCCGGAGGAACGCGGCGGGGCAGCGGCCGCTGATGGTGCAGACGAGGTCCGATGGGTCGCTGCCGGCCTCTTCGGCTACCTGCCGGCTGGACTGGCCTTCCCCGTGACCCGCCCGGCCTGGCTATTCACTTGCTCCTCCGCCGCCCGGTGACCGCCAGTGTCACCAGGCGGCGGCAGACTCCGGGGCCGGGGGAGTCGTCCGGCGAGATGCCTCCCGGCTCCGCCGCACCGTCTGTCCACCGGCTCACCGACCTTGCCTGTCTGGCGCGGTATCCGCCACCGCGTCGGCGGCTCGGCCGACCTCGGCAGGCCGTGGCCGGTACCCGCTTCCGGGCAGTGTGCTCGGTCGAGGTGGACAATTCCCGGCTTGGGTGAGAGACCGTGCGTGAGCGTCACGCACCCTCGGCCACGGTTCTCGGCCCGGTGCGATGCCTCATCACGCCTTGCACCTGCGTTCACATTCAGGAACCTTGCGAGTATCCGTGCTATGGCATGTGAAACTGCACGAATGCCCAGGATCGGGTCGCGGCTCGTCTCATGAGCCGTGCACGGCCGTCGGCCAATGGGCCTGGCCACGGAATGGGCCGCACAGGGGTGGGCTGCACACAGGTCGAGGCCGGGGGACCGTCACCGGTCCCGCGCCTGACGCGGATCTCCTCGGTGGCACGTACACGCGAAGCCGCGCCCGGGGGGGCGGGCCAGGACCGGGCGGAGACGCCGCCGCGCCCGCGCCCACTGCGCCGTGGTGAGCGGGCCACCGACCGTATGGCCGGCCGCCTGGGCGGGGTGGTGCTGCGACCGTCGCCCGGTGGGATGCTTGCGCCACCGTTCGCTGGGAGTCGTTGGGGCTGGACAGTGCGCGGGACGACGCCCGCTCACTGCCCGGGCCGGTTCGTGCGGGAGTGAGCAGTTGACCTGGGAGGGGATCAGCTCACGCAGATCAGCCCGAGCACACAGATCCCCGACGGGGAGGTCGCCGCCGGTGCGGAGTTCGACTGGGACGTCCCCGAGGATCCTGAGGACGACGCATCCGACGTGCTCGACGTGCCCGAAGTTCCCGAACCGCCTGAAGTCGCCGAGGTTCCTGACCCCGTGCCGCCGGTGGCCGCCGGCTCGGGCGACTGGGCCGCCGACGTACCGGTGCCGGCAGTCGTCGTGTCTGCGGCGGAACGGGTGTGGGCGGACGGTACGGACGCGGCCGGCTGTGCGGCAGCCCCCGACCTCGCCTGTGAGGCGGCTGCCAGCGGCTGCCGCGCCCTCGCCGAGTCCGTGTGGGTCGCGACGGCCTCGGAACGCCGCTGCGAGGTGCCGGTCGTGGAGGACCGCAGGCTCGTGGAGGACGGCTTGCGGTGCTTGCCCGTGCCGGCCGGCGGGAGCTCGGCGGTCTGATCCACCGACTGCTCGTCGGTCCCCATGCTCGGGAGGTTGTCGGCCCTCGACGCCTGGGCGCGGTGGCCGGAACCGCCCTCCATCGATGCCGCGGTCAGACCGCCGCCGACGAGCGCGACGGCGGTCGCGACCACGGCTCGACGCTGGTTCTTCTTCCAGCGGGCCCGCTGTCGGCGCCGGCCCGCCCGCCCCTGCGGTGAGGGTGAGGGCACCTCGGTCTCACTGTCGGCGCCCTCGACATCACCGCCGACGTCCTCGAAAACACTGCGGGCGTCGTCGTAAGCGCCGTACGCGTCGGCTCCCGCTGTCGCCGCCACCTCCGGCCAGAGCGCTGTGGCGGCCGGGGCCGGGACGGTGCGGCCGCCCGAGGTCACTGGCGCTATGTCGGGGGCGTAAGCGCCGCAACCCGGGCACACCAGGGCTCCATTGAGGTGCCGACGGCACGAGGAGCAGTAGTCCATCCGCTTCTTCCTGACGGTTTCGCACGAGGGATCGAGTGTGGGATCGAGCAGGTAACGCTAACGGCGCCTTCGAAAGACCGTGTGGGGCCGATGTGGCGCTCCTGTGCGGATTCCCCGCCTCAGTGCACGAAACTTCAGGTGACGTGCGAGTCCGTGACTGTGATCACGGTCACCGGAACTTGAGGGCGAGAGGGAGCCGGTCCGCGCCGACGATCGTTCCGGTCGCCTCGGGGACCTCGCACTTCTGGCCAGCCTCTCGCCAGCGGGCGAGCGGCGCCCTCCAGCCTTTTGAGGACGACGCCTTCGATGCCGGCCGAGGTCCAGGTCATCCGCTCTCGACATCTGCCCGTGAGTGCGAGAGCCTCGGCGCTCGCTGATTCGCCCGGTGCAGGCTGCTGACCTGCTCACTCATACGGACCGACTGCGGTACGTCTCGAGGAACCCGCGTGAACTCCAGTGACGAACTGAGCCGGGCACTCCCGCGCGGCCTGGGCTGCTCGGGTGCCGCGCCGGGTGAGCCGGTTCTGCAGCCGCTCGAACGCCGGCCGCCCCGCGGCATCCCACACGACCAGCTCGCCGTGCAACGCGCATGCGACCGGGAGCTGCGTGGCTGCTGCGGCGATCTCCGGGAACGCCATCTCGGTGCCCTGCCTCGAGCGCAGCACCACCTGGCCGCCGTCCGAATGGACAGGCCTGCCTGAAGCCGTCCCACTCCTGCTCTGCCGCCCAGCCCGGCCGCGGGGCAGGGCTCGGCGGGGGAGTGCTCAGCATGGGCTGCGGCAGCGTCCACGTCGCCGTGCACGCCTTCCCCTGCGGCCCTCAGCCATCTCAGCGACGCGGCAGACGGGGCCCCGGCCCTCGCAGCCGGCCGCGCCCCTCTGCTGGGAACCACCGACTGCCTCGCCAGGGTCCCGGCCGTCAGCGCAGACGTGCGGGGCAGGGCGTCACCGGGTCAGAGGGCCGGGGTGCCGGTTGTGCGGTGGTGAGGAGCTGGTGCAGGTCCAGACAGCAGCGCAGCCTCATCCCGGACTGACCCGGATCACGGATGACGTGTTCGCTCGTCGAGGTGGCCCACATGGTGGCGATCGCCTCCTGGAACGCCGGAGAGACTGTTCATGGCCGACCGCCATGTCCCACACGATCAGACCCGGCCGTGCCACATGCGCGCCGTTGCAGGGCTCCACACCCGCCCGGACGACACCCTGGCCGGACCGGTTGTGAGGACGGCGGGAGACCACCAGAGCGAGTGACGACTGCCGGTGGTTGCTGACGGGCGCGGTCAGGGCTGGGGGTGGGAGGGTGCTTTCAGTTTCCAGCCGCTCACAGCGGGCGGCGGCCGGTCAGATCGGCCCATGCGGTCCGGGCGTCATCGAGGGCTGCCCGTGCGTGCGGCAGCTCGACGTCGGCGTCGTGACGGGCGTGGATCTCCTCCAGCCTTTTGCGGGCCGCCTCGACCGGTGCCGTCGCCTCCTGTGCCTCGCGCAGTTCGGCTTCGTACGCACGGATCTCCTCGGCGCGCCGCTGCTGCAGCCGGTTCGTCGCCGCGGCCGCGTTCTGGATCTGTACCGCGAACTGGCGCACCGCGTCCTCGGCGTATGCCTGGTCCTCGTAGCTCTCCATCCGTTCACGCCCGTCGGGCTGGGTGAGGTACACGTACGAGCGGTGCGCCGAGCGGGCGAGCTCGAAGCGGATCCGAAGGCCCGTGAGCGGTATCTCATCCTCGCGGACGACGACGGCGTGCTCGTACAGGCTGATGTCGCCCAGCTGTCCGACCCATGACCCACGGTGCGGAATGCGCAGCCGCTCCAGCTCCGCCTCGGCCTGTCTGATCCGACGCCGGTAACCCCACTCGGCCCGCTTCACCCCGGCCAGTGCCTGCCACCGCTCGCGGCGGGCGGCCCCGCTCAGCTCGCGCACGGCACTGCGCGCCTCCTCCAGCGCCCCGCGCGCCGCACGGTGCTCCTCGTGGAAGGCGTATCCCCATCCGCCCGGATAGCGCACGAGCCGCCACAGCGTCCACCCCACTGCGAGCGCCGCCACGGCGACGACCCACCCGATCAGGATCATGCGTACTCCCCTCTCGCGACGGCACAGCTGCGGCCGACGAAAGCAATAGCGGCGCGCAGGCAAGCCGGTCAACTCGCCCTGGTCCACGGCCTGCCGGCGGAATGTTGACGAGTTCGGCGATCTCTGGTGTGGATTACGACATCTGCACCGACGCTCAGGAGGCACTCGTGTCCCACGCCCGGCGGGCGGGCACCCGCGCACTCGCCCTGGCCATCTGTGCGGCGATAAGGCGTACAGCTCCCGTCGCAACCGCTGCTACCTGCGGCGACGGCAGATCCAGCACACCATCCCGGAACGCAGGGACCAGCGGGCCAACCGGCAGCGGCGCGGAAGCCGGGGCGGTCGGCCCGCTGGGTTCGACCGGGCGCTCCATACCCGCGGGAACGAAGTTGAGCGGACGATCAACGCGCTCAAGGGCTTCCGGGCCGGGGCGACCCGGTACGACAAGAGAGCGTTCGTCTCTCACGGGACGGTCGCTGTCGCCGCGATCCGGCTGTGATCCGTGAGTGATCCGCCGGACAGCCCTTAGGGTGCACACGTGAGCGAAACCTGGGACGACGGCGCGCCCGGCGTCATGAAGCTGCCCTCCGGTCGCCTCGTCCGTGGTCGCGGCCTGCGCCGCCCTCTCCCCACCGGTCCCGAACCGGCCTTCGCCGTCCACCTGCTGGGCAGGCGGCCTCCCCAAGTCCCCTGGGAGGCGCGCTGGCTGCGCTGGCCCGACTTCCGGCTGCCCGCGGACGACCGCGAGACCCGGTCCGTCCTGCGCGAGGCGTGGGAGCGGTCCGCCACCGAACGCGTCGAGCTCGCCTGCGGCGGAGGCCGGGGAAGGACAGGCACGGCGCTGGCCTGCCTGGCGGTCCTGGACGGCGTCCCCACGGAGGACGCGGTGGCGTACGTGCGCCGGCACTGCGACAGCCGCGCCGTCGAGACGCCCTGGCAGAAGCGGTACGTACGCCGCTTCGGCCCCGGGGACCGCTGAGGGCCGTCCGCCCCGATTCGCGGCAGGGGGACCGGCGCGTTTCCCTGGAAGTGTCAGACCCGGCACTTCGGCAAGAGGAGGCGTCATGGACATCCCTCCAGAACTCGTCGAGGCGAAGAGAGCCGTGGAATTCGGCCTGCTCGCCCTGCCCGGGGTGAACGCGGTGGGGCTCGGCATGCGCGAGGAGAACGGCGAGTTGTTCGACGAGCTTTCCGTCGTCATCTACGTCGAGGACATGGCGCAGGTGCCGGACGGCCTTCCGGAACGGATCGGCGATGTGGGCGTGTGCATCGTCGAGAGGTCGGTCGAGCCCTGCGGCTTCCCCGACGTCGCCCGCTATCCCGACGTGCGGGGCGGCATCGCGATCAGGAAACCGCACGTGGGGACGGGGACGCTCGGTGCGGTGGTGGTGGACGCGCAGAGCCTGGAGCGGTTCGGCTTGAGCTGCTTCCACGTCACCGGGGACGCCCACGAGGCGTTCCCGCACTCGATCTGGCAGCCCGACAACCCGCCGATCGCCGTAGGAGTCAGCATCGTCAAGGACGACAATCTCGGTGAGGTGGAGCGGGTCGACTTCCCGCAGACCACCCCCTTGCCGTTCTCCCCGATACTGGCCGGGATGTCCGACGCGGCCCTGATCCACCTCGACGTGGCCGCCGCGGCCGGACGACTCCCGTCCCCGGCGATCGCCGACCAGGGCCCGGGACAGCCCAACCTGGTCGGGGCGGTCACCGCGACGGCGGACCTGAACGCGCCCGGCTGGCTGCCGCACCGCATACGGAAACGCGGATTCACCACCGGCCCTACCAACGGACTGGCCTACCACCGCTTCCTGACCGTCAACTGGGAGCCGGGCGGCCCCAACGCCTTTCTGATCGACCAGGTCGCGGTACTGGGTGACGGCGTCTTCTGCGATCAGGGCGACTCCGGATCCCTGGTCCTGGAGGAGACGGGGCCGACAGCGGTGGGCCTGCTCTGGGGCCGCAACAAACAGAGTGCCTTCGCGCCGGCCGGGAAAACGGGCTACTTCACCGAAATCCAAACCGTCCAGGCCCAGTTGGGGTTCTCGACGGTGTGGCCTTAGGCGCTGTTTCTCGGATCTCTCTCCCTAGGTGGGGTGTTGGGGGCAGGCTGACTCCATGGGACGCGGAGACCTGACGAATGCGGAGTGGGATC
>NZ_JBVIYZ010000029.1:0-65372 GCF_055592085.1 Streptomyces sp. NPDC041135 | reverse complement strand
CTTCGCCGCGGCGATGGCCTCGGCGTCGACCTTGGTGGCGGAGCGGATCAGGATCGCGTCCACGTCGGCGACGGCCGGCAGCAGTTCGGCGCGGTTCGCTCCGCTGCAGTGCCGGACCTCGACGTCCGGTCCGAGCGCGTCGACGGTGGCGGGCGACAGCTCTTCAGCGATGAGTACGACGGGTCTGCGCATGGGAATTGCCTTCCTCGGTGGGGGCGGGGCGGGCGGCGACGCGTCAGGGATGCGTCACCCACCCGCCGGGTACTGGCCGCCCGCGTACAGCACGGTGGGCGGCCGTTCGTCGGCGCGGGTCCAGCTCACGGCGCCCGCGACGAGGGTGTGGTCGAACATGCGGACCGAGCTGCTGACGTCGCACACCGCGGCCACCGAGGCCGCCGTCAGCACCGGGACGCCGTCCTGCGGCTGCCAGGCCACGCCGGCGAAGCGCTGGGCCGCGGTGCCCGTGGCGAACTGCCGCGCCAGGTGCCGGGCGGCGAAGGGCAGCACGTTGACCGCGAAGGCGCCGCTCGCCAGGACCTGCTCCAGCGTCCGGCTCGCGGTGGACAGCGACACGAGCAGCGCCGGCGGCCGCAGCGACAGCGACATGACCGCGTTGACGGTGCAGCCGACCGGTCCGTCGGGGCCCTGCACGGTGATCACCGCGACGCCGGTGGGCAGCCGGGCCATCGCGTGGCGGAAGGCCTCGCCCGACACTCCGGGGGGCGCGGACAGCAGGCTCTCGGTCGTCATCGGGTGTCCCCGCCTTCGGGGGTACCGGGCTGACACACAGTGCTTTCCATGATCATCCTCTCTGGGGGAGGGCCGCGCCCAGGGCGTGGTGGGCGGTGAGGAGCTGCTCGACGCAGCGGTCGACCACGCCGGGGCGGGGCCGGCCGCGCGCGGCGGACTGGGCCGCGAACCGCAGCGTCCGGGGCAGTTCGCCCCAGGCCGCCGACGCGGCCGCGGCCGACTCCGGGTGGAGCCGGCCGTCCGCGGCCGCGAACGCCAGCGCGTAGCTGTGGTGGCGGGCGGCCGCCCACAGGTCGTCGACGTACCGGGCGAGCGCCGCGGCGTCGGCGCGGAAGGCACCGGCGACCGCCGTCAGCGACGGCTCCAGGGCGAGGCTCCAGGTGCCCGGTCCCGGTGCGTCGTCGTCGTGCGGCGGCGCGGGCTGCCAGGCCAGCCACCGGTACTGCCCGGCGGGCGGCACGGGAATCTCCGCCCCGAGCGCCAGCCGGTCCCGGCGCACCACCTCCGGCGCCGGGTCCGGCACCGGGGACAGGGCCGCGGCCAGGTCGGCGTCCTCCACCCAGCCCAGGAACGGCTCCTGGTCGCCGAACGGGGTCAGGGCCGCGAAGTGGTCGGCGACCAGCCAGCGGCCCGCGCGGTGCTCACGCAGCAGCAGCCAGTGCGGGGCGTCCGCCCGCCCGTGGGCCGGGGCCCAGGGCAGATGGCGGGTGTTGCCCGCGGCCAGCACGCGCCGCTCGCGGTGGAGCAGGTCGAGCAGCGCGGCCCGGGCGGCCGGCCAGTCGGGGGCGCCGCGGTAGGCCAGCTCCCGGCCGTCCTCGGTGCGGTCCACCCGGGGGTGGTGCGAGAAGGCCAGCTCACCGGGCGGCAGGTCCAGGCGTACGGCGAGCCGGACGCCCTCGGCGAAGCGGCGCCGGACGCCGGGCACGTCCGGTGCCAGATACGCCAGGAGGTTGGTCGTGTAGCAGCTGAGGTCCGGCATCGTGGCCGGCGCGCCGGTCAGGTTCACGGGAGGTCCAAGTCACGGTGAGGGGCGGAGAAAGCGCAGCTCAACGGGGTGTTCGAGCGGTCGCGCAGGCTGATCCACCGGAAGTCGTGCCACTGTCCGTGGCGCCGGCCGGGCGGGATGTCGATCGCCCACGGCCGCCCGGACAGCCCGGTCCCGGCCGCCTTGACGCAGGCCTCCTGGGCGGTCCACACCCAGGCGAACTCGGCCGCCCGCCTGCCCTGCGGCAACGCGCCCACCTGCGGGGTGTGCGCGCCCAGGCAGCGGCGCAGCAGCGCGTCGGGCACGTCGTCCGGGGGCTGCTGGACGTCGACGCCGACCCGGCGGTGCGGGGCGACGGCGACCGCGACGGCGTCACCGTCGTGGGAGATGCTGATGCCGGTGCCGGGGTCCCCGGCGAGGACGGGACGGCCCTGCTCCTCGGCCAGCACCGGCTCGTCGGCCAGCTCCGGCAGGGTGGTGCGCAGCAGGTGCCGCAGCAGGGCGCGGCTGGCCAGGAACTCCTCCACCCGCCACCGGGGCAGGACGGCCGCGGCCGCCCGGTCGTGCGGGTGCGGGTCGGGGCGGGCCCACTGGCCGCGTTCGCCCCGCGCCACCCAGACGCCGGGCGTGACCTGGAGCGTCAGAAGAGTCATGAGCGCAACTCCGTGAGTACCGTGTCCGCGTGGTCGGCCACCGTGGCGAGGACCAGTTCCGTGACGCCGCCGCCGATGCCCAGGACGCCCGCCTCGCCGCGGATGCGCTGGGCGCCGTCGCGGGCGAGGCCGTCGGCGCCCTGGAGCTGGGCGCATACGGCCAGCACCGGATCGGCGACGAGTCCCGCCGCCGACTTCAGCAGCGCCGCCGCCGCGAGGTCCTGGCGGCGGGTGACCCGCTCGCCGAGGCTCTCGCACAGCGCGCGCAGCTGCCGTACCTGCACCAGGCAGGCGGCGTAGCGCTGGCGCACGGCGTCGTGGTGCCACAGGGGCCGCCCGTCGACGTGCCGCCGGGTCAGCCGTTCCTTGGTGTCGGCGAGCACCCTGCTGGTCAGCGCCACCGCCCACAGCGCGCCCGCCAGGCGTTCGGTGCCCATGTGCCGGGCGAAGACCGCCATGCCGCGCCCGGGGCGCCCCACGACGTGGTCCGGCGGCAGCCGTACGCCGTCGAGTTCGACGTGTCCGGTCGCCGAGCCGCCGAGCAGGTCGGTGTCGGCCGGGCGCACCCGCACACCGGGCGCCGCGGCGGGGACCAGCACCCAGGTGAAGCTGGTGAAGTGCCGGCCGGGCCGGTGCCGGGCCAGGACCAGCAGCCGGTCGGCCGCGCACGCGGTGGTGATCCAGCGTTTGCCGCCGGTGAGCAGCAGCCCGTCCGCTCCGATCGTCACCTCGGTGCCGAGGCCGGCCAGGTCCGAGCCCGCCGCGGCGCTGTCGGTGGCGGCGAGCGCCACCGTGGACGCGCCGGACAGCACCTCGTCGAGCGCCTGCCGCACCGGCCCCGACGCGGGGGCGCAGGCGGCGAGGAGCGGCAGTGCGCTGGCCGCCTGGACCAGCACGCTGAGGGTGACGCCGTTGTCGCCGCGGGCGTCCACGGCCCCGATCAGCTCGGCGAGCCGGGCCGGGTCCGGGGCGCCGGCGCTCCTCGGGTCCCGGCCGTCGTGGTCCCGGCCGTCACGGTCCGGGCCGTCGTGGTCGCCGTCGGGGTCGAGGAGGGCGGTCAGGACGCCCGCCGCGCCGAGCGCCGCCCACACCCGGGACACCGGCGCGCCCGGTGGAACCGCGGCCAGCGCGGTGGCCGCACGTGGGCGGTGACGCGCCGTCGGGGCGCGTTCCGCCTGGAGCAGGTCAGACAAGACGCACCTCCGCGTCGAGCAGGGCGAGCTTGCCGTCGACCAGGTGGAGCCGGTCGTTGCTGTAGTTCAGGGCCGCCGAACGCAGGTCCCGCAGGCTCTGTTCCAGCCGGGTGGGGGAGTCCTTGAGGTAGCCGTGGCGCATCCCGACCGCGTCCACCAGGCCGTCCACCGCCCGGTGGCACTCCTCCGCCGCGGTGATCTTCAGCGCGTTCAGCAGCAGCTGCACACGCGGCACGCTCAGGTCGTCGGCGGTCGCGACGACCTGCCGGGCGCGGTCCAGCAGCGCGTGCACCGTGTCGATCCGCTGCCGGGCCCGCGACAGCCGGGTCAGCAGCAGCTCGGAGTCGAGGTTCACGCGCCCCCGGTTCTGCGGGGAGCGCAGCAGCTTGACGACGCGGGACAGGGCGCCCGCCGCGGTGCCCAGCCAGCAGGCCGACCAGCCCAGGTGGGCCATCGGCCCGAACACCGTGGTCACGATGGTCCGGAACGCGCCGTGCTCGCCCACCACCTGATGCGCGGGCACCGTCCCGGTCAGCCGCAGGGCGACGCTGTGGCTGGCGCGCATGCCGAGCGGCTGCCAGTCGCCCGAGCGTTCCACCGTGAGCTGGTCACGGTGGGCGTAGACCAGCGACACCTGGTTGGGGGAGGCCGGCGGCGGGCTCTGCATGGTGACCAGGAAGCCGTCGGCGTACTCGCCGCCGGTGACGATCGGCGCGAACCGGTCGAGCACCAGCTCGCCCTCGCGCGCGGCGAGCGCCGCCTCGCTGCTCAGCAGGTGGCCGCCCTTGCCGGCCTCGGTGGTGACCGACGCCAGGTACATCCGGCCCGCGGCTATCTCGGGCAGCAGTTCGTCGCGCAGCCGCTCGTTGCCGTAGCGCACCACCGCCGCCACCTGCTGGCAGTGCATCGCGAAGATCATCGCCACGGACATGTCGACCCGGCCCAGGGCGACGGAGGCGGTCACCATGTCGTCGGTGGTGCCGCCGAGGCCGCCGTGGCTCACCGGGACCAGCAGCCCGAGCAACCCCGTGCGGCGCATCTCCTCCAGCGCCTCCACCGGGAACGACGCGTCCCGGTCGGTGCGCTCCACGTGCTCGGCCGCCACGGCGGCGACCCGCGCGACCCGGTCCGTCAGTCCCGCCGCGGTCAGCGGTGCGGCGACCGGCGCCGGCCGCACCGGGGCGAACGTCGGCGCGCTCATGCGGCCGTCACCTGGGTCCCGTCCGCGGCGTACCGCGCGTCGAGCGCGGCGCGCACCACGGTCCACAGGCTGCCGGCGGTGGCGAACGTGTCGTCGTTCATGTCGTCGTCCGGCAGGGTCACGCCGAAGGTGTCCTCGATGGCGAACAGCAGCTCGATGGCCTGCATCGAGTCCAGGCCCAGCTCCCGCAGCGACGCGTCGGGGGTGATCTCCTGCTCGCCGAGGAACTTCAGGAACGGGGTGAGCAGTTCGGTGAAACGGGCATCCATCACTTCACTCCAGGGTCGGTTCCGGCCGGGGCCGGGACGGTGGTGCGGGTCAGGTGCAGGCGGGTGACCTCGGGGGCCGCGCCGGGGCGGTCGCCGTCGACGACGGCCTCGACGGGCAGCGGGTGGCCGAGGAAGGCGACGAGGCTCGCGCTCAGCCCGTAGGCGCCGACGTTGGGGACGGCCACCACGTCGCCGGGGACGAGCGCGGGCAGTTTCGCGGCGCGCGCCCAGGTGTCCAGCGGCGTGCACAGCGGGCCGGTGACCAGGGTGTCGAGGACCGGCCCGGGGCCGTCGCCGTCCGGGGCGCCGCCGCGGGTGACGCGGGGCACCAGGCGCGGGTTCAGGGCGGGCAGCCGGCGCAGGCCGGACATGCCGCCGAGGTGGTTGATGCCGGATTCCAGGACGACGACGTCCTTGCCGTGGGACCGCTTCACGTCGAGCACGGCCGTCAGCAGGGTCCCGGCGGTGCCCACCAGGTAGCGGCCCGACTCGAAGACGACCCGGGTGCCGTCCTCGTGCCGGCCGGGCAGTTCCCCGTCCAGCAGCGCGGTCAGCCGGGGGCGCAGCCCGGACAGGTCGATCCGCGCGCCGTCCGCCGCGAACGGCGCGCCGAAACCGCCGCCGAGGTCCAGCACGCGGATGCGCACACCGTGCCGGGCCAGGGCCGCCGTCAGGGTCGCGGCGGTGCGCAGCGAGCGGGCGAACTGGCCGGCCAGCGCGTCCACCTCGCCGAGGTTGGTGCCCATGTACAGGTGCAGGCCGACGATCTCGGCGTGCGGCCGGTTCGCGAACCGCTCCGGCTGGTCGAGCACCCACCGGGTGTCGGCGCCGAACTGCGAGGCCACCCCGGTCATCGCCAGGCCCTGGCCCGGCACCGGCTGGTCGTCGTTGACCCGCAGCAGGCACCGCGCGTACACCCCGGCCCGCCCGGCCAGCCGGTCCAGCTGCCCGATCGCGTACGGGGAGTCCACGGAGAACGTCCGCACGCCCAGGCGCAGCGCGTGGCCGATCTCCTCGTCCCGCTTGCCCGGGCCGGTGTACAGCACGTCGGCGGCCGGCCAGCCCGCGCCGAGCGCCGCCTCCAGCTCTCCGCTGGAGCACACCTCGGGCAGCGCCCCCCGCTCGCGCAGCACCCTCAGCAGGGACGGGTGCGCGTTGGCCTTGAGGGAGTAGTACAGGCCCGCGCCGTCGGGCAGCGCCCCGCGCAGCGCGTCGTGGTTGCGCCGCACCTCGGCCAGGTCGTACACGTACGCCGGGGTGGGGACGTGCCGCAGGACGTCCGCCGGCACCGGCGGGGCCGCGAGGACCGCGCTACTGGGCTCGGACACGGCTCGCCTCCCGGGCCAGGGCGGCCAGCGCCTTGCGGTCGACCTTGCCGTTGCCGGTCAGGGGCAGCGCGTCGACGACCAGGCAGTGGCGGGGGATCTTGAACTCCTCGATCTGCTCGCGCATGCCCTGCAGCACCTCCGCGGGCGACAGCTCCCCGACCGCGAACAGCACGGCGGGGGCGGGGCTCGCCGGCGGCAGCACGGCGGCCGCGCCGACCGCCGGGATACGGCGGGCGGCGGCCTCCACCTCGGTGGCGCTGACGCGGAAGCCGTTCTCCTTGTAGATGTCGTCGCGCCGGCCGTCGAAGTACAGGTATCCCTCCTCGTCCACCCACCCGTAGTCACCGGTGTGCAGCTGCGGCAGCAGCCCCTCCACCCGGCGGAAACGCTGCGCGGTGAGGTCCGGGCGGCGCCAGTAGCCCGCCATGACGTTCGGGCCGCGCACCACGATCTCGCCGATCTCCCCGGGCGGCCTGCGCCGCCCGTCGTCGTCGACGACGAAGACCTCCGTGCCCGGCAGCGCGCGTCCGCTGGAGCCGGGCCGCTCCAGGTCGCCGTCGGGCGGCATGATCGTGGCCCGCTTGCACTCCGTCAGGCCGAACATCAGCTGCACCCGCAGGCCCGGCAGCGACGAGCGCAGCGCCCGGAGCGTCTCGGCCGGCATCGCCGCGCCGGTGTTGGTCAGCAGCCGCAGCGGCGGCTTGTCCCGGGAGGCCCGGCGCAGCAGCCGGGCCAGCGCGTCGGCCACCGACGGCACGGCGGCCAGCACGGTGGCGCCCGTGCGCACGAGGTTGCCCAGCAGCGCCGGACCGACCTCGGCGGGCCGGCCGATCACCACGTGCGCACCGGCCTGCGCGGACAGGAACAGCTGGTACAGGCCGTAGTCGAAGGAGAGGGGCAGCGGGCTGTAGACGACGTCGTCCGGGCGGTACTCCAGCACCGACTGGATGGCCGTGGCGGCGAACGTCAGCTGCTGATGGGTGCTGACGACGGCCTTCGGCAGCGACGTGGTGCCGGAGGTGTAGATCAGGCACACGGGGTCGACCGTGAGCGGCCCCGTCCAGGTGTCCCGCGGCGCGGGCGAGCGGCCGAAGGCCACCGCGGCCACCGCCTGCGTGCCGGCGGTGCGCACCCCGCGGCGCTGCGCGGCGAACTGCGAGTCCGGCGCGTCGGTGACCAGCAGGGCCGGCTCGCAGTCGTCGAGGACGTGGTCGAGCTGGATCCCGTGGACCTGCTCGTGCAGCAGCGAGAAGGCGACGCCGACCCGGGAGGCGGCGTACACCAGCGCGGGCTGGGCGGCGGAGCCGGGCGCGCAGACCACGAGCCGGTCGCCGCGCCGCAGCCCGCAGGCGTGCAGCCAGGCGGCCAGGCGCCGGGAGGCCGCGTCGAGTTCGCGGTAGCTGAGGGTGTGCTCGCCGCTGGTCACGGCGGGGCGCTCGGGCCACCGGGCGGCGGCCCGGTCGAGCAGCTCGTGCAGCAGGTCGGCGTGGGCGGACATCAGTTCCCTCCGGTACGGGCGACGGGACGGACGGGGTGCGGCGCCGTCGCGGGGGCGGGCAGGGCGCGCAGCGCGATGCGGCAGATGCCGTCGACGTGGTGCAGGTTCTCCGGGACGAGGTCGTCGGCGTCGAACTCGACGGCCAGCTCACGCTCGAGGCGTTCGACGATCTCCACCACCCGGAAGGAGGTGAAGCCGGGTACGTCCGCCAGCGGCAGCCCGTCGAGCAGGGCCGCCGGGTCGGCCTTGAGCACGGCCCCGGCGGCGGCCGCGACCCGGGCCCGCAGCGCGGCGGGCACGGGCGTGGCGTCGGCCGGCCGCGGCTCGGGCGCGCGGAACGCCGTGGAGCCGAACGCCTCCCGGTCCCGGCGCAGCTGCCCGGCCAGGCGGTCGAACACCTCCCGGGCCTCGGGCCGGCCGCGCTCGACCCGGCGGTAGCCGAGGTAGACGCTCTCGGCCAGCGACTCCCACGCCGTGACGTGCGCGAGGGCCGCCGTGTCGTCGCCGAGCAGGCCGCGGGAGCGCAGGAAGCGGGCGTGCAGCTTGCGGGAGCGGGCGAGCAGCCAGGTCTCCAGGGTGAGCCGGTCCAGGGCGGCGAGCCGGTCGGGGTGGTCCGCGTACGCGGCGACGTACCGGGCGGCCGTCTCCTCGTCCGCCAGGTCGGGTGCGGCGCCGGCCGGGGCGGCCGGACGTCCGGCCGGGGCGAGGGTGACGGCCAGGGCCGGTCCGGGCACGGCGGCGGCCAGCCCGGCGCGGTCCAGCGGGCGGCGGACCGGGCGGGCGCTGCCCCAGGGTGTCTCGTTGTGGTAGCCGTCCACCACGACGGCGTCCGCGCCGGCGGCCGGCTCCAGCAGGAAGCTGTGCTCCATGTGCCGCCGCCCGAAGTACGGCACCCACGGCAGGTGGTAGGCGTCGGCCACCACGTAGCGGCCCTCGGCCGGGGCGATCGCCTCGCCCGCCCGGGTGGTACGGCGCTCCACGACGGTGAGCCCGAGGAGCGGGGCCGCCTCGCCGAGCTGCTCGGTGGCGGAACGTTCCACCGTGGGCAGCCCGTCCGGCCCCGGCACCGGGCGGAAGCGCAGCACGGAGCCGAGGTCCAGATGGGTCCCCGGGCCGTACCAGCGGTCGGCCAGGACCGCCAGGTTGACCTGGACACAGTCGAACAGCGCCCACTCCACGGATCCGGGCATGGACACGGGCTCGGACGCGGCTGCGGTGGCCGCGGTTGCGGTCACGGCCGCGGTCGCGGTCGCGGGGTCAGCGGCCATGACCGGCCCCCGCCTCCGCCAGCCGCTGCGCCGGCTCCACCGGTTCCAGACCGCCCATGGCGCGGCGCAGCGCCTGCGCGTCCGGCGCCTCGTTGCTCAGCTCGCCGTCCAGCAGCTGCTGGTAGGCGCCAAGGTCCAGGTAGCCGTGGCCGCTGACGCACACCACCACGCCCTTCTCGGCGCGCAGCGTGCCGTTGTTCCCCTCGGCCCCGGCGCCCGCCAGGCGCGCCGCCGCGGCCAGTGCGTGACCGGACTCCGGCGCGGGCAGCACCATCTCGCCGCGGGTGAAGCGGCGGCCGGCGTCCAGCGCCTCGACCTGCCCGACGGCGGTCGCCGCGATCTGGTCGCGGTGGCGCATCGCCGACAGCACCTTCGCCGCGCCGTGGAAGCGCAGCCCGGCCGAGTGCGAGTCGGGGATCGGATACGAGCTGCCGATGGTGTACATCGCCTCCATCGGCCCGGTGCCGGTGGCGTCCGTGCGGTCGTAGGCGTACGTGCCCCGGGTCAGCTTGGGCGTCGTGCTGGACTCGGCGGCCACCAGCAGCGGCGGCTCGGTGCCGGCGGCGGCCGCGGCCGAGAAGAACGGCAGCGCGATCCCGCCGAAGTTGGAGCCCGCGCCCACGCAGCCCACCACCGCGTCCACCGACGCCTCCAGGCCGGCGAGCTGCTCGGCGGCCTCCAGACCGATCACCGACTGGTGCAGGATGCTGTACGTCTCCCCGCTGCCGATGCAGAACGCCGCGCCCTCGGTGCGGGCGGCGTACTCCACCGCCTCGCCGATGGCCAGTGACAGGCTGTTGACGCCGGCCTCGCTCTGCCGGGCCACCTCGGTCAGCGGGCTCGGGCTCGCGTGCACGGTGGCCCCGAGGGTGCGCATCAGCGTGCCCCGGTACGGTTTGCGGCGCAGGCTGCCGCCGACCATGAAGACCGTGCACTTCATCCCGAACATCGCGCAGGCCGCCGCCAGGGCGGTGCCCCACTGCCCGGCGCCGGTGCCGCTGACGAGTTCCCGCACCCCGGCCCGCGCGTAGTAGTAGGCCTGCGCGAGGGCGGTGTTGAGCTTGTGGCTGCCGGAGATGTTGCCGCCCTCGTACTTCACGTAGATCGGCACCCGGGCCCCGACCGCGCGCTCGAAGCCCCGGGCCCGCCACAGCGGCGTCGGCCGGAACGCCCGGTAGGCCTCGGCGACCTCGGCCGGGATCTCCCAGTACTCCTTCAGCTGGACGCTCTGGCGCACCAGCTCCATCGGCAGGTTGACCTGCACGCTGCCGCCCCCGGCGGCGCTCTCGGGCGTACGGTCCGCGGGCAGCCGCTCGTCCAGGTGCGGCAGGACGCTGCGCCAGCGGGCGGGCGGTTCGGTGCGGCTCATCGGGACGCCTCCGCCGCGGACACGACGATCTCGATGAGGTCGTGGACGGTCTGGAAGCTGCGTCCGACGAACAGGTCGTCGGGCAGGACGATGTCGAGTTCGTCCTCCAGTCGCACCAGCATGCCCACGAATCCGAGCGAGTTGACGCGCAGGATCTCTCCGTTGAGCGGCTCGTGGTCGTCGATGTCCGCGGGGCGCAGTGACAGCCGGGACTCGGCGATGACCACGCGCTTGACGGACTCGGTGACCGCGGTGCGGTCCAGCCCGGTGATCATGGTTCCTCCGTGGAAGGTCGGGAAGGCCGGAAGGCCGGGAAAGGCCGGGACAGGCCGGCGAGTTCAGGCGGATCAGGCGGATCGGGCGTTCGGCGGGGCCCGGCGGCCCCGCCGCGGCACGGGGGCCGGGGGGTCAGGGCCGGGACGCGGTGAGGGGGCTGCGCAGCGTGCCGTGCGCCTCGACGACCCAGCTGTGGGTGACCAGCGAGCCGAGCGTGACCGGGCCGCGCACGTGCATGCGGCCGGTGCTGATGGAGATCTCGGAGCCGAGGCCGAGCGTGGGGCCGTCGTGCAGGCGCAGCGAGCCGTTGACGACGATCGCCGCGGCGTCCACCCGGCGGGTGAACTCCTCGCTCACGCCGCCGTCACGGGCCAGCACGCCCTCGGTGTGCCCCGAGCCGTGCCGCCGGATGTGGGCCAGGGCCTCGTCGAGGCCCTCGACCGCGCGCACGCCGATCGTGGCGTCCAGGAACTCCCGGCCGAGGTCGTGCTCGCGCAGGTCCTCGATCCGCCAGGGCCCGCCCTCGGCCTGCCCGCCGGGCCGCGCCACCCGCGGGTCGAGCCGCACCGTCACCTGCCGCTGCCCGCGCTCGGCGGCCCGCACGATCGCGGCGACCAGGTCACCGGCGACCTCGGCGTCCACGAGCATCAGCTCCGCGGTGTTGCAGGCGGTCGGCTCCGGCAGCTTGCTGTCCAGGGCGACCTCGGCGGCCAGCTCCAGATCGGCGCTGCGGTGCACGTAGACGTGGTTGACGCCGCCGCCGCTGGCGATCACCGGGATCGAGGAGGCGCCGCGGCAGTAGTCGATGAGCGAGGGGCTGCCGCGCGGGATCAGCACGTCGACGGCGTCGGGCCGCTTCAGCAGGGCCCGCAGCTGCGACCGGTCGGGGTCGTCGAGGACGGTCACCAGCTCGGCCGGCAGCCCCGCCGCCGACAGCGCCTCCCGGGCCACGACCGCCAGCGCCTCGTTGGTGCGGGCGATCTCCTTGCCGCCGCGCAGCAGCACCGCGTTGCCGACCGCGACCGGCAGCAGCGCGCCCTCCACGGTGACCGTGGGACGGGCCTCGTACACCATGAACACCACGCCGAGCGGCTTGGGCGAGCGCAGCCGCACGCCCCAGTCGCCCACGGGCACGCCGGGGTCGCGGGCGGTCACCTCGGCCAGTTCGGACAGCACGGCGGCGGTGAGCCGCTGGAGCCGGCCGAGGTGGTCGTCGGTCAGCCGCAGCCGGTCGAGCAGGACCGGGGACAGGCCGCGCTCGGCGGCGCGGTCCACGTCCTCGGCGTTGGCCTTCAGGACGGCCGGCCAGTGGTCGGCCAGGCGCCCGGCGAGTTCGCGGCAGTAGCGGGCGTAGGCCGGGTCGCCGGTCGGCGGTGCGGCCGCCAGGGCGGCCCGGGCGGATGTGAGCAGTGCGTCGGTCATGATCTCCTACCACATGAACTGGCCGCCGTCGACGATCAGCTTCTGGCCGGTGACATAGCCGCTGAGGGGGCCCACGAGGTACTCCAGGGCGTCGGCGATGTCGTCGGGGGAGCCGATGCGACGTTGCGGGATCTCGGACAGGACGGCGGCGCGGTGCCGGGGTTCGGTCAGCCGGAACCGGGTGACGAGCTCCTCGGTCTCGGTCATTCCGGGGATCAGGCAGTTGACCCGGACGGCTGGTGCCAGCTCCAGGGCCAGGCACTTGGTGAGGTGCAGCAGCCCCGCCTTGGCGGCCGCGTAGTTGACGCCGTTGAGCCGGGGGCGGATGCCCGTGGTGGCGCCGACGTTGACGACGGTGCCGTCTCCCGCGGCCAGCATGGCCGGGGCGAACGCCTGGGTCAGGTGGAAGGGCCCGGACAGGTTGGTGTCCAGCACCCGCTGCCAGTCGGACTCGGTGAGGTCGAGGAACGGGCGGTCGATGTTGATGCCGGCGTTGTTCACCAGCACCCGCGGCGTGCCGTGCTCGGCGAGGATGTGCCGGGCCGCCGCGCGCACCGCGTGGCTGTCGGCGACGTCGGCCCGCACGGCGATCAGGCCGTGCTCGCCGGCGGCCCGTTCGGCCGCCTCCTTGTCGGCCCGGTACAGGGCGACCGTGCGGTGGCCGAGGCGCACCAGGCGCCGGGACAGGGCAAGGCCGATGCCGCGGGTGCCGCCGGTGACGACGGCGAGCGGACGGGATGTGGTCATCGTGCGTACTCCTGTGCGGCGTCGGCCCGGCGGGCCAGGAACTCGTCCAGGTGCCCGAGCAGACCGGGCTGGTGGGCGGGGTCGAAGACCTCGAAGTGCCCGCACGCGAGGTGCCGTACGGTCAGCCGGTCGGCGAGGCGCCGCCAGCGGTCGATCTGCCGGGTGCGCTGGGCGCCCTCGCAGGCGACCAGCAGGGCCGGCCCGGCGCCCCGGACCTCGGTGCGGTGACCGGCGCCGGCCCGGATGTGCGCGAACGCCGTGGCCCGCGCCCGGGCCGCGTCCCGGCCGCCGCCCAGGTGGCCGACGGACCGTTCCACCGCGGCCCGCAGTCCCTCCCGTACGGCGGCGTCGACGCTCTCCCGCTCGGCGAAGCTGTCGATGAGGACGACGGCGGGCGCCGGCCCGTCCTCGGCGAGCCGCGCCGCCAGCTCCCAGGCGATCACCCCGCCCAGCGACCAGCCGACCAGCACGTCCGGCCGGCGGTCCAGCCCCCGCACCAGGGCCAGGTAGCGGCGGGCCATCACCGCGACGCTGTCGTCGGGTTCCTCGCCGGCCAGCAGCCCGTCGGCGCGGATGCCGTGCACGGTGCCGTGGCGGGCGAGCCGGCCGGCGAGGCCGAGGTACTGGGCGAGCCCGCCGCCCGCCGGGTGGACCAGCAGGCTGTGCAGCGGGCCGGGCCGCCGGGCGAGCAGCACCAGCAGGCGCGCGTCGGCGCCGGTCGTGTCCATCAGGCACCGCCCCCGGAGCTGATCCAGGCGGCCTGGGCGCGGATGGTGGGGTCGCGGAAGAAGTCGAGGACGGGGATCTGCACGCCGTGGCGTTCCTCGATCATGGCGCGCGCGGTCATCACGTTGAGCGAGTGCGCCCCGTACTCGAGCAGCGAGCGGTCGACGGGCACATCCGTGCGGCCGAGCAGCTGTCCCCACAGTTCCTGCAGCCACGCCTCGACCGGGTCGCCCGCCGCGGTGACGGCCCCGGCGCCGGACCGGCTCTCCTCGCGGACGGCCCGCTCCGCCTCCTTCACCAGGACCGGGCGATCCACCTTGCCGTTGCGGGTCAGGAGCACGGAAGGGACCGTGAAGACCCGCGAGGGCGCCATGTACCCCGGGACCGCGCCGGCCACCAGGCGCCGCACGTCGTCCGGGTCCGGCGAGCGGCCCTCCTCCGGCACGCAGAACAGCACCAGCTGCCGTTCGGCGCCCTCCCCGAGGACGGCGGCCACCGCGAGGCGTACGCCGGGGTGGGCGGCGGCCGCGGTCTCCAGCTCGCCGAGTTCCACCCGGTAGCCGCGGATCTTGACCTGGTCGTCGTCCCGGCCCAGGAAGACCAGCGTGCCGTGCTCGTCGCGCAGCACCTGGTCGCCGGTGCGGTACATGCGGGCGTCGGGCCGCTCGCCGCGCGGGTCGGGCAGGAAGCGCTCCGCGGTGCGCTCGGGATCGCCGACGTACCCGATCGCCGGGCAGACGCCGCCCAGGTACAGCTCGCCCGGCACGCCGAGGGGCGCGAGGTGGCCGGTGCCGTCGATCACCTGGGCGGTGGTGTGGGTGATGGGGCGGCCGATCGGCACGTGCGACGGCCACGGCCCGCTGCCGGCCACGAGCCGGTGCGTGGTGACGGCGTGGGTCTCGGTGGGGCCGTAGAGGTTGACCAGCCGGATGTGCGGGCGGTCGGCGAAGAAGCGCCGGATGCCGTCGTCCAGGAGCAGCTGCTCCCCCGAGACGCACAGCAGGCGCAGGTCCGGCAGGTCGTCCCCGGCGTCCTGCGCGGCCCGGGTGAAGGGGCGCAGCGCGGCGACGGGCAGGTAGACGTGGGAGATCCGCAGCGCGCCGACCCGGTCCAGCACCGCGGGCAGGTCCCGGCGGTCGGCCGGCTCCCGGGAGACCAGGGTCCCGCCGGCGACCAGGGTGGGCACGATCTCCTGGAAGGAGACGTCGAAGCCGAGGGGGGCGTACTGGAGGAAGCGGGTGTCCTCGTCCATGTCGAGCGCGTCGAGCTGCCAGGCGGTGAGGTTCACCAGCGGGCCGTCGCCCATCAGCACACCCTTGGGCCGGCCCGTGGAGCCGGAGGTGAACATGATGTACACCCCGTCCGCGTCGCCGCCGCCCCGGCTGTCGCCGCCGCCGGTGTCCGCGGCGGCCTCCCCGGCCGCCGCGTCGCCGTCGCCGGAGCCGGTCAGCTCGCTCAGCGCCAGCACCCGGGCGCCGTCGACCGTGCCGCGGCCGACGACCAGCCGGCAGCCGGCCTTGCCGGTCATGTAGGCGAGCCGCTCACCGGGCAGGGACAGGTCCAGCGGCAGGAACACCGCGCGCCGCTCGAGTACGGCGAGGACGGCGACGACCGTGTCCACCAGCGTCGGCGTGGTCAGCCCGACCACGGTGCCGGCGCCGACCCCGTGCCGGGCGAGACCCGCGGCGGCCGAGCGCACCAGCCGCGCCAGCTCGCCGTAGGTCACCCGGCGGCCGTCCTCCTCGACGGCGGTCGCACCGGGCCGCCGGGCCAGCGCCGCGCGCAGCCAGCGGCGCAGGTCCGGGTGGGGCGGCCGGCGCCAGAAGCCGTCGTGGGCGTGGGACTCGGCCGACGAGGCGTCCTCGAACAGCTCGGCGAGGACCGTGCCGGGGTGTGCGACGGCCTTGTCCAGCAGCCCGGTCAGCGAGTCGGCCAGCGCGGAGACCACGGGTTCGGGCAGCAGCTCGCGGTCGTGCTCCAGCTCCAGCAGCCAGCCGTCGGGGCCGGGCGTCACGCCGAGCCACAGGTCGAACTTGGCGGTGCCGTTGCCGTGTTCGCGCACCCCCAGCACCGGCGAGCCGGGCTCGGCGCCGGTGGCGTCCTGCATGGCGAGCATGCAGGAGAAGACGGGGTTGCGGTTGGTCGAGCGGTCCGGTTCGACGTGGCGCACGATGCGGTCGAAGGAGACGGCCGCGCCGCCCTTCACCCGGTCCGTCTCGGCCTGGACCGTCCGCGTGACGAACTCGTCGAAACGCTGGTCCCAGGGGACGTCGACGACGAGCGGCAGGGTGTTGACGAAGAAGCCGCACAGGTCGAGGGAGCCCAGGGTGCGGCGGGCCAGCACCGGACTGCCGAAGACCACCGAGGCGTTGGCCGAGTGCCGGGCCAGCAGCGCCGCGTAGACGGCGGAGAAGAAGACGAAGGGGCTGACGCCGAGCGCCGCGCAGACGTCGTCGAGGGCGCGGGAACGCTCCGGGGACAGCCGGATCTCCCGGCGTGCGCCGGTGAAGGCGGTGGTGGCGGGCCGGTTCGGCCGCGGGAAGACCACGGTGGCGGGCACCGCGCGCAGCCGCTCCGCGAGTTCGGCGGCCGCCCGCTCGACCTGCTCCTCCTCGGCGGCCGACAGCTGTGCGGCCAGCTCCCGGCACAGGGCCCGTTCGCGGGCGACGCGCACCCGGTCGACGTCGAGGTCGCCGCGTACGGCCGAGGTGAGGTCGCGGACGAACTGGCGCAGCGAGAAGCCGTCGAAGACCAGGTGGTGCACGACCAGCAGCAGCGTCGAGCGGGACAGGCCGTCGGTGTGCAGCAGCACCGCCCGCAGCAGCGGGGGCCGCTCCAGGTCGAAGGCGTGGCCGCCGAGTTCCGCGAGCAGTTCGGCGCGCCGCCGCTCGAAGCCGGCGGCGCCGGTCACGGCCACCCGCAGCGGGATCTCGTCCGGGACGGTGCCCAGTTCGGCGTGCGGGGTGGGCCGCCGGCGTACGGCCAGGCGCAGCGCGGGCTGGACGGCCAGCACGTCCGCGAGCGCCGCGCGCAGGTCGCCGGGGGTGAGGGCCGGGTCCAGTTCCAGCTCGGCCAGGACGTTGTAGAGGTGCGGGACGGGCACGGTGTCGTGCACGACGAGCAGGCCCTGCTGGGCGGCCGTCAGCGGCAGGGTGGCGAGCTGGGGCGCGACGGTCATCGCACGCTCTCCGCCGGCACGAGCAGACCCCGCAGCCACTGCTGGAGGTCCCCGACCGTACGGACCGCGGCGAGGCCCGTCGGGTCGATCTCCTGGTCCGGGTCGGGAACCAGCTCGCTGGCGATCCGCACCACGGACAGTGAATCCAGTCCGACCTCGGCCAGCAGGGAATGGTCATGGAAAGGCACGCGCACATACCTCCTGACCACCGAAATGATGTCGCCGCCGGTCATGTCGTCCGTACGGTTCATTACTCAGACTCCTCAGGCAACGGTCACTGTTCATGACGCGTGAATGATGATTCAGCAATTGCCGAAGAGGGGTCAAGGAACGGTTTTCGCGGCATCGAGTTCTTCGATGACAGGCGATCGGCCACTTCTATGGGCAGTCATCAGGCAGCCATCGAATTCTTCTATCGGACGTCATCGAGTTTTTCGATGGCCGATAGCGGGCGGCGCATGGCCGATGGCAGATGGCCGATGGCCGGAGGAAAGAGGAGCCCGTAAAGGGCGCCCCGCAAAGGGCGCCCGGAAAACGGGACCCGGGAAAGGGAGCGGGGGAAAGAGGGCCGGCGAAGCGGCAGGCCCCGCCGGGGGGTGGCGGGGCCTGCGCGGGCCGGACCGGTGGCGCCAGGCGGTTACCGGTCCGCCGCCGCGGCGGCCTGCTTCGCGGAGTGCCGGCGCGCCTTGGCGCGGTTGCCGCACACGCGCATCGAGCACCAGCGGCGGCTGCGGTTCTTGGACACGTCCCAGAAGACCCAGGCGCAGGCGTGCTCGGCGCAGCGCTTGAGCCGCACGGCCTCACCGGTGACGACCAGCTCGCTCCAGGCGATGGCGAGCCCGGCCAGGGCCTTCCTGACCGGCGTCAGGTCCGCCGCCGGGGACAGCACACCGCCGCGGCCCGCGGCGCCGCGCACGGTGATGAGCACCGGCAGCTCACGCAGGGCCTCGTCCGCGCCGGCGAGGAGGGCCGCGTCGGCGGTGTCACCGACGTTGACGCCCAGTTCCTCGCGGATGCCGGTGCGCAGGCGCAGGCACAGGGCGTGGTCCTCGGCGCCGATCCGGCGTTCGCGGTCGAGCAGCCCGCGCTCGGTGAGCCAGGCGGAGAGCGCGCTCGCCGTGGCCAGCTCGTCGGTGCCGAGTTCCACGTCGACGGTGTTGGCGAAGGCCTCGATGAGCTGGGCGGAAGCCGGGGCTTCGGACATGAGCCACCTCCTGGTAGGGACCCCAGTCTACACCCGGTCTAACCGGCTAACGGCTTGACCGGGTAGCGAACGAGGCCTCGAACGTGTCAGACTCGCCTCCTCGGGAATAACCAGTGAAGGCGATAGATGGTTAGGGGAACAGCGATGAGTGATCAAGCCCTCCAGGTGGCGCGGCCGCCGGCGGCGGTCGCGGACGACACCACGGCGCAGCCCTCCACGCGGCCCACGGCACGCCCCGCACGGCCCACGGCACGCCCCGCCGCGATCCACCCCGGCAAGCCGCGCAAGCCAGCCGGCCACGGGACGTCGAAGGAGGCCGGCGCCCGGCAGGGCACGCGCAACACCGTCGTCCTGCTGGCCTTCACCGCGATCACCAACCTCGCGGACGGTGTCACCAAGATCGCCCTGCCGCTGCTGGCCACCCGCGCCTCCGCCTCCCCGGCCCAGATCTCGGCCGTGTCGCTCACCCTGTCCCTGCCCTGGCTCCTGGTCGCCCTGCACGTCGGCGTCCTGGTCGACCGCGTCGACCGCCGGCGCCTGCTGTGGGGGGCGAACGCGCTGCGGCTGCTCGCGCTCGGCGCGCTGGCCGAGGCCGCGCTGGCCGACCGGGTCACCATCCCCGTCCTGTGCGCCGTGGGCGCGGTGCTCGGCGTGGCCGAGGTGGTCGCGCTGACCGCGGCCTCGGCGCTGATCCCGGCGCTGGTCCCGCCGGAGGGCCGGGAGCGCGCCAACGCCTGGATCGCCGGGGCGGAGACGGTCTGCAACGAGTTCTGCGGCCCCTTCGTCGGCGGCCTCCTGCTCGCCGCGGGCACCGGCTTCGCCCTCGGCGTGACCTGGGTGTCGTACCTGGCGGCCGCCCTGGTCCTGCTCCTGCTCACCGGCCGGTTCCGCGCCGCCCGGGACACCTCGGCGGCCCGCCCCGCCGAGAGCGTCAACCAGCAGATCACCGGCGGCCTGCGCTACCTGTGGCGGCACACGCTGCTGCGCACCATGTCCCTGATCCTCACGGTCCTGTGCGCCTGCTGGGGCGCCTGGCTGGCGCTCATGCCGCTGTTCGCCACCGACGTGATGCACCTCAGCCCCCGCCAGTACGGGACGCTCCTGAGCGCGCTCGGCATCGGCGGCCTGGTCGGCGCCCTCACCGTCGGCTGGGTGAACCGGGTCCTCGGACGGCGCTGGGTGATGTTCGCCGACCTGGTCGGCACCTTCGCGATGATGGCCGTGCCCGCGCTGACCACCGGCCTGTGGGCGGTCGCCGCCGCCGCCTTCGCCGGCGGCCTGGGCGGCACCCTGTGGACGGTCAACGCCCGCACCATCGGCCAGCGCCTGGTGCCCGACGCCATGCTCGGCCGCTACACCGCCGTGGGCCGCCTCTTCAGCTGGGGCGCCATGCCCATCGGAGCCGGCGCCATGGGCCTGCTCGCCGAGTGGCTCGGGCTGCGGCTCGCCTTCCTGGTCTTCGCCGCCTCCGTCGCCGTCACCGTCGTCCCCTTCCTGCGCGTCCTGACCCGTCCCGCCCTCGCGGAGGCCTACGGCGAGTAGCGCGCCGCCCCCGCCCGGGACGGCGGCAGGGTCAGCGAACCGGGGCCGGCACCGGCAGCAGTCCGGCCGCGAGGTCGGCGACCCGGCGGACCGCCTCCCCGCGCAGCAGCGTGTAGTGGTCCGCGGGCAGCCGTACCGTCGCCGGCTCCGGGGTGAACAGGCGCCGCCAGCGCGCCACCTCCCCGTCGGTCAGATCGGCCGCCACCAGCAGCGCCCGCGCCTCGACCGCGTCCGCGCCGCGATAGCCGGCCATCGCCGTCACATGCCGGGTGTGCAGCGCGTACCGCTCGTGCAGCGCCCGCGACGGCGCCTCACCCGCGGTGGCGCGCAGCAGCGCCACCAGCGTCCCGATGCCGAGGTCGGCGCGGCGCCCGAGGCGCAGCCGGTCCGGCGGCGCCGCACCCGCGGAGCGCAGCGCGTTGTGCGCGAAGGCGTCCAGATCGTGCCGGTCGGCGTCCGTGAAGTCGCCGGGGACGGGCGGGTCGAGCAGCAGCAGCGGCGGGCAGGGCAGGCCGCGCCGCCGCAGCAGGCCCGCCATCGCGTGGACGAGGAGTCCGCCCATGGACCAGCCGCCCAGCAGGTCCGGCAGCCGCTCACCGGCCAGCAGCGGCGCGAGATAGCGCTCGGCCATGCCCGCCACGCTCGCCGCGCCCGCGCCGTCGTCCTCGCTGACGGTCACCCGCCAGTCGGCGGGCAGCGCCTCGACCAGCTCGCGGTAGGGCAGCCTGCCCACGCCCGCGCCGTGCACCAGGTGCAGATGCGGGCCGCCGGGCGCACCGCCGCGCAGGGTCACGGGCCCGCCGCCGCGGCCGGCGGCCGGACCGCCGTCCGGGCCGGGGCCCTGCGGTGCGGGCGGCGCGAGCAGCTGGGCCATCCGCCGCGGCGTGGGGTCGTCGAGCCACTCGGCCACGTCCAGTTCGCGGCCCGTGCGCGCCTCCACCCGGGCGACGAGTTCGAGCACCTGCAAGGAGTGCCCGCCGGCCTCGAAGAAGTCGTCCTCCTCGCGCACGTCCCCACCGAGCACGTGCCGCCAGTCGGCCAGCAGCCCGGCCTCCTCCGGTTCGGCGGCGGCGGTCGCGGGACCGGCCGCCGGGATGGCCCGCGTCGGCGCCACGGGGACACCGGCGGCGGCCCGCGAGGCCACGCGCAGCCCGCTCAGCTCCCCGCCCGGGCCGGCCGAGGCGGTCAGCACGTGCTCCACGTCGTCCAGGAAGGTCCGTACGGTGCCCTCCCGCAGCTGGTCCGTGTCGTACTCGATCTCCAGGACGGTGTGCTCGCCCTCCTCGAAGATGCCGACGAGGAGCTGGCAGCGCGCGCTGGTCGACGGGCTGGGCAGCAGCCGGGCGGGGCCGCCGCCGAGCGACAGCCCGGAGCCGATGCTGCCGTGGTGGGTGATCAGCACCGGGGGCGTGGAGCCGAGCGCCGCCCGGTCCTCGGCGGACAGCCGCGCGAACACCTCGGAGAAGCCGGCGTGCTGATGGGGCAGGCTCTCCCACAGGCCGTCCCGGGTGCGGCCGACCACGTCGTCGAAGCCCTCGCCGCCGCCGACCTCGTCCGCCAGCAGCACGGTGTTGGCGCAGTAGCCGACCCGCCGCTGGTCCTCCAGGGTCATCCGGTTCGCGACGACGACACCGAGCGCGGTCCGCCCCGCCGCCCCGCCCCGCGCCAGCACCGTACGGACCGCGGCGAGCTGCACCGCGAAGGCCGTGCAGCCGACCCGCCGGGCGATCCGGGCGACGGCCTCCCGGGCCGGGCCGGACAGCCGGTGCCGCAGCGCCGCCCCGGCCGGGGCGGCGCCCTCCGGCCGGTCCGGCGCCGGGTCCGGAACCAGCGCGGCCGCCTTCACCCCGCGCAGCCGCCCGCTCCAGAACGCCAGGTCGTCGCCGGCCTTCCCGCCGCGCGGGCGCCGGCCGAAGTCCCGGTAGGGAACGGCCGGTTCGCGGAACACCTCGGCGGCCGTCACCCGCGGGCCGCGCTCCCGCACCGCCTCGTACGCGGCCCGCAGGTCCTCCACCACCAGGTGCAGCGCCCAGCCGTCGAGGACCGCGTGGTGCACGGTGATCAGCACCTCCTCGACGCCGCCCACGCCGACGTGCGCCAGCCGGGCCAGCGGCGCCCACTCCAGGTCGAACGGCGTCGCGTGCAGCTGCGCGGCCACCTCGTCGAGCAGCGCCTCGGGGGCACGGTCCGCGGGCGGCTCGCGCCAGCCCACCTCCTGCGGCGTGGCGTCGCAGGCCGGGTGGATCAGCTGGACGACCGCGTCGCCGCGCCGGGCCAGGGCCGTGCGCAGCGCCTCGTGCCGCTCCACGACGAGCCGCCAGGCCGCGGCCAGCGCCGCCGGGTCCAGCCGCGTCACCCGCAGCCGCCAGGTGAGGTTGTAGAGGTCCTTGCGCTCAGCGCGGTGCTGAATCCACCACAGGGCTTCCTGAGCGGGCGAACTGGGGAGTTCCACGGGTGCCGATGTCATGGGTCCTCACCGGGAATGGGGAGTCGTCTGCTGGCGAATTACGCGAGCACCGGAAAAGGATGGCGCGGACACCGGCCCCCGGCAAATACCGGATTCAGAACCTCTATGGCACCGGATTCAGGAACTCTATGGCGGCGGACCCGCCGGCGGCCGCACCCTTGACCGGCTGCCGGCCACCGCGAATAGCATTTTGGCGACGCCCCCGACATGCATTCCCATTTCTTGTCGCGAAGCCGGGAGCTGTTCCGGCGTCCTGCGACGCGTCACGGAAGAGGACCGGACATCATGAACGCCACCTGGACCATGTACGACTGGTTCGCGGCCTCCGCGGCCACGCACGGCGACCGGCAGACCGCGCTCGAGGTCGCCGGGGAGCACCTCACCTACGCCGAACTCGACGCCACCGCCCACCGGCTGGCCGGCGAACTCCTCGCCGCGCACGGCGGCGTCCCCTCCCGGGTGGGCCTGCTGGCGGCCCGCAGCACGGCCGCCTACGCCGGATACCTGGCCGTCCAGCGGCTCGGCGCCACGATCGTCCCGCTCAACCCGGCGTTCCCGCCCGCCCGCAACGCCACCATCGCCCGTGACGCCGGCCTGGACCTCGTCATCGCCGAGGAGGGCGCGCCGGGCCGCGCGGAGCTGCCCGTCCCGGTCGTGGCGCTGTCGCCCGAGCGGATGGCGGCGCTGCGCACCGGCCCGGTGCCCGACCTGCCGGCGTCCACGGCCGGCCCGGACGACCTGGCGTACATCCTGTTCACCTCCGGGTCGACGGGCCGGCCCAAGGGCGTGCCCATCGCGCACCGCAACGTCTCCGCCTACCTGGGCCACGTCATCCCGCGCTACGGCCTGGGCCCGGACGCCCGCGTCTCCCAGACCTTCGACCTGACCTTCGACCCCTCGGTCTACGACATGTTCGCCGCCTGGGGCTCCGGCGCCACCCTCGTCGTACCCGGCAAGAAGGACCTGCTCTCGCCGGTGCGGTTCGTCAACCGCCACCGCATCACGCACTGGAACTCCGTGCCGTCGGTGGCGTCCATCGCACTGCGGCTGCGCGCGCTGAAGCCCGGTGTGATGCCGACGCTACGCTGGAGCCTGTTCTGCGGTGAGGCCCTGATGCTGACCCACGCCCGGGCCTGGGCGGCCGCGGCCCCGGACTCGGTCGTGGAGAACATCTACGGCCCGACCGAGATGACCGTGACGTGGACGGAGTTCCGGCTGCCCGCCCGCGCCGAGGACTGGCCCCGGCCGGCCAACGGCACGGTGCCCATCGGCACCCCCTACCCCGGCCAGGAGCACCTCGTCATCGGCGAGGACGGCCGCCCGGCGTCCGACGGCGAGCTGTGCGTGCGTGGCTCGCAGCGCTTCCCCGGCTACCTGGTCCCGGCCGACAACATCGGCAGGTTCCTGTCCTTCGACGGCGAGCGGGCCGTCCCCTACGACGGTTCGCGGCCGCTGACGGCCGCCCACTGGTACCGCACGGGCGACCGGGTCACCACCCTCGACGGGGCGCTCGTCCACCTCGGGCGGCTGGACCACCAGCTGAAGATCCGCGGCTACCGGGTGGAACTCGGCGAGATCGAGTCGGCCCTGCTCGCCCAGGCCGGGGTGGCGGAGGCCGCCGTGGTCGCCCTGCACGGCCCGGACGGCGAGATCGAGCTGTCGGGCGTGTACACCGGCCCCAACAAGGACACCGAGGCCCTCCTCGACAGCCTCCGGGAGCGGCTGCCCGCCTACATGGTGCCGGCCGGCCTCACCGCGCTGGACGCGCTGCCGCTCAACGCCAACGGCAAGGTCGACCGCGGCGCGCTGACCGCCCTGCTGTCCGCCCCGGCCGCCGCCTGACCCGCCCCGGCGGACCCCACCCCGGCGGACACCACAGCGGCCGGGCTCCCCATCCGGGAGCCCGGCCGCGCACGCGTACCGCTGCGGCCGCGTCCGCGGGGTGCGCACGGTCAGCAGACCGCTTGCAGCGTCAGGTCGGCGGCCGGGTCGCCCGACTCGGCCAGCACCTGCCGGGCCGTGCCGAGCACCGTGCGGAACACCGGGTCGTCGTCGAGGCCGCGGCGCCACACGCACTGCGAGTACACGGTGAAGGGCGGCTGCCAGTCCACGCACCGCAACTGCCCGAGCCGCAGCTCCTCGGCGACCGTGACGGTGGGCAGCAGCGCCATGCCGATGCCCTCGCCGACGCTGCGCTTGACCGCGTCGACCGAGCCGAGGACGAGGATGCCGCGGGCGACGGCGCCCGCCTCCACCAGCGCGGTCTCGAAGGCGCGCTGGTAGCCGCTCTCCCGGCGGGCGCAGGCCACGGTGTACGGGGCGAGGTCGGCGGTGGAGCGCACCGGCCGGCCGGCCAGCGGGTGCTCCGGGTGCGCCACCAGGCTCAGGCCCTCCGGGCGCAGCACCAGATGGCTCACGTCGGCGGCCGCGGTGCGCGGGCCGATGAAGAACGCGCAGTCGGCCTGCTCCTCCCGCACCAGCCGCACCGGGTCGCTGTCCAGCGTCCGCAGCGACAGGTCGAGTTCCTGGTGGCGCAGGTGCAGGTACTCGATGAGCGGGACCAGGCGGTAGGTGACGATGCACTCGGCGGCCCCGATCACCAGCGCGTCCGGGGCGTCGTCCGCGTCGGGGACGGACACGGACTGCTGGGCCAGCTCGCTCAGCTGCACGATGCGGCGCGCGTAGCGGTGCAGCCGGCGGCCGGCCGGGGTGAGGCTCGCCCCGGAGGCCGTACGGTGCAGCAGCGGCGTCTCCAGCGTCTGCTCCAGGGACTTGATCCGGGCGGTGACCGTCGGCTGGGCCAGCCCCAGGATGCGGGCCGCCTGCGTGAAGCTGCGGGACTCCGCGACCGTCAGGAACGCGCTGAGGTGCTTGATGTTCATCCGTCAGCTCACACCCACGGTGCCGAGCGCGGCGAGCGCGCGAGCCCGTATTCGGATTCGAATCACGCCAATCCCCCATCTTCTCCGTGTCTGCGGCAGCCGAACCGATGCCAGGTACGCCGGACTCCGCCGAGCCCGACGGCCCGTAGTTACCGTACAGAACGTTCGCTATGTTTTTCTAGTACGGAACGGCGGCTACCGCATCCAGGGGACCGGGGCAGGGTCGGACCTTCTGTCAGACCTTCTCGGTGGCGACGCCCCGCAGGACCAGCCGCCAGATCCGTTCGACCTGCTCGGCGACGCTCTCGGCCGCGCACACCGGCGCCTCGTTGCCCGTACGGATCTCCGACTCCGCGCCGGCCAGCAGGTACACCACCAGGGCGGCCAGCGTCTCCGGACAGTGCTCCGGGCGCAGCTGACCGTCCGCCCGCGCCCGGGTCAGCAGGTCGAGCATGGTCGGCAGCCAGGTCCGCGACCACGGTTCCGTCACGTCCGGCTGCTCCCGGGCGACCCGTGCCGCCGCCCGGACGGCGACGTCCCGCTCCAGCAGGGCCGCGAGCGCGACGGTCAGGTCGCCCACGGCACGCAGCCGTGAGGTGCCGTCCGCCACCGTCCGGTCCACCACCGCGGCGACACTCGCCGCGCCCTCTTCCCGCACCGCCTCGGCCAGCGCCTTCTTGGTGGGGAAATGGAAGGTCAGGGCCCCCATGGAGGCATCGGCGACCTGGGAGACCCGGGACAGCCGCGCACCCTCGTAGCCCGACCTGTCCATCTCCAGCGCCGCCGCCCGGACGATCCGGGCCCGCGTCCGTGTCGCCCGCTCCTGCTGCCTCATGCATCTCCTCCTCCTGATCGGCCCGGACGGCCGGGAGCGACCCGGCCGTCCGAAGATGCCCAATTTAGCAAAACGATCGTTCTCTATGCTTTGCTTCCGGACAACCGTCGTGTGGCTCAGGAGAGGTCTTGCGATGGCCCAGGCGAGGTCGTGCGATGGCCCGGGTGAGGTCGTGCGGTGGCTCGGGAGAGGTCGTGCGCGGCCCTACACCGCGGTCGAACCGCCGTCGACCGCCATCGCTGCGCCGGTGACGAACGAGGAGCGGTCGCTGCACAGCCAGGCCGCGGCCTGCGCCACCTCGTCGGGCCGCGACATCCGCCGCTGCAGCGAGTCGGCGAGGAAGACGTCCTCCAGCTCCGGCATCCGCGCGATGACGTCGTCCATCATCTCCGTCCGGGTGGCGCCCACGACGAGCGCGTTGACCCGGATGCCCCGCTGCCCGTAGTCGTAGGCCGCCGCCCGCGTCAGGCCGATCACCGCGTGCTTGGCGGCCACGTACGCCGCCGAGGCGCCGGTGGCCTTCAGGCCCGCGACGCTGGAGGTGTTCACCACGGCCCCGCCCGAGCCGGACGCGAGCATCGCCGGTATCTGCCGGGACAGGCAGTTCCACACCCCCCGCACGTTGACGTCCATCGTCGTGTCGTACGTCTCGGCGTCCATCTCGTGCAGCGGGACTCCCGCCGTGGCGTAGCCGGCGTTGTTGAATGCCGCGTCCAGCTTGCCGAACGTGTCCACGGCCGTCGCCACGGCGCGGGCCACGTCGTCCGCCACGGCGACGTCACCCGCCACCGCCGCCGCCCGGCCGCCGGCGCCGCGGATGTCCCGCACCAGCGTGGCCAGCCGGTCCTCCCGGCGGGCCATGAGGACGACGGCCGCCCCCTCCTGCGCGAACAGCCGGGCGGCGGCCGCGCCGATCCCGCTCGACGCCCCGGTGATCATGGCCACCCTGCCGCTCAGCAGCTTCCGCTCGTCTCCCACGAGACCTCCCCCTTCGTCACGTCACACACACCGGGGCGGCCCGGACGGCCGCCCCGGTCCCCTCCCGCGCGGCGGCGGCCGTTCAGTGCGGCCACACCGTGCCGGCGGCGGCCTCGGCGTCCACCGTCCGCAGCAGCTCCTCGTCCACGGCGTGCAGCGAGTCCACCAGGTGCCGGACCCCGGCCTCGCGCATCAGCTGCCGCTGGAAACTGTGCTCGAAATGGCTGGGGTGACCGATGAAGGGCATCCCCAGCGATCTGGCCGCCTCGGCGACCGTCGCGACGTCGTCGATCACGAGCACCTGGTCGTGCTTCAGGCCGAAGTGCTCGGTGGCGATCTCGTGCAGACCCGGCCGGAACGCGTCGGTGCAGATGTAACCGGGGCCGTCGAACAGACCGGCGTGCTCTCCCAGGAACGCGTCGAAGTGGCTCCTGTCCAGGCCGCCGTAGCAGACCGTGCGCAGTCCCAGCCCGCGCAGCCTGCGGACGAGTTCGAGCGCCCCGTCGTTCACCCGCACCGGGTGCGCCGCGACATGGCGCGCACGCTCCTCGAAGTACGCCTCCAGCGCCTCCTCGCCGGTCATGGACCCGTCCACCGCCTCGGCGAGCAGCCGGCCCGCGACCGCACGGGGCCGGGAGAAGATGCTCTGCTCGAGCTGCGGGGTGTAGGCGCAGCCGCGGCTCACCAGGAAGTGGTGGATGACCGGGCTGAAGGTGTCGTTGAGCATGACGCCGTCGATGTTGACCGCGCCGAGGCGCAGCTGTTCCAGACCGTGAACCATGTCGTCTCCCCTGTCGATACGGATCTCACGTTGCCCACGGCACCCGCGGCGCCGGGGGCGATCCGCCCCCGGCGCCGCTCCGGCCGTTCCGGTGCCCGAAGTCAGTTGCTCGGGGCGCCGCCCTGCGGGGAAGCCGCCGCCGACGCGGAGGCCGCGGCCCGCACCAGCTCCTGCGCGCGTGTCTCGCTCACCTCGGTACGGGCGATGACGGGCGGTACGGCGATGCCCGGCAGCAGCAGCCGCCACATCCGTACCACCCGGTCGCCCAGGTCCGCCCGCCCCTCGCTCGCCACGGCCGAGTAGGTCTGCATGCCCGTGCACGCCTCGACGACGAACTCGGCGAGTTCCTCCGGCTCGACGCCCGCCTGCAGCTCACCCTTGCTCGCCGCGACCCGCAGGCAGTCGGCCATGATGGCGCCCCAGTCCCGGTAGGGCTTGGCGTCCCGCATGCCGAAGGAACCCTGCTCGCTGGTGAGCCGTACGCCCGCCCGCAGCAGCGGGTCCGCCCGCAGCTGCTGGGACCAGACCAGGGTGATGTCGACGAGGCGCTGCAGGCCCTCGGACTCCAGCCACGGGACTATCGACTCGGGCTGCGCGTTCATGACCGCACGGGCGAGCGCTTCCTTGGACTCGAAGTGGAAGTAGAGCGCTCCGGCCGTGAGTTCGGCCTGCTGGAGGATGTCCTTGATACTCGCGCCGGCGAAGCCGGACTCGTCGAACACCTCTGCCGCCGCCCGGAGCAGCAGATTCCGCGTCTGCACTCCTCGTTCCTGCTTGGGTTGACGAGCCACCAGTACCTCCCTGTGAAACCGAACACTCTTTACGGTATCGGCCTCCCACCCTCCAACCTGCCCAAACTCTAGGAAGACTCAAGCGGCCCGCCGAGAAAAGACTGATTCGCCCCGTTCTCGTCCCGCCGTACTTGACCAATCCATGACCTCACCTTTGCCATAAACTGGCAGTAAAACAAAACGAGCGCTCTCTATATTGTCGGGGCGGCACTTCGCCGCACCCGTACGCGAGGTCAACAACATCCCTGGGGGGGATCCAGCATGCTGATGACTGCCCCGACGCGCGTCATAGCGCGTCCGTCGGCCACCTCCGTTCCCCGCGAGTACGTGCACAAGACGGCCGCGTCCGAGGTGCTGCTGACCGGGCTGTCCCCGGCCGGGCCCGACCGGTTCCACATCACCGCACGCTGGCCGTCGCAGCACCCCTTCTACGGTCCGAAGGGCGGCTTCCACGACCCGCTCCTCATCGCCGAGTCGGTCCGCCAGACCGTGCCGCTGCTCAGCCACGTCGCCTACGCAGTGCCCTTCGGGCACCGCCAGTCCTGGAGCACCTTCCGCTACGAGGCCGACCCGCTCGCCCTGGCGTTCACCGGCACCGAGGCGGACATCGACATGCGCGTCACCTGCTCCGACGTGGTCAGCCGCGCCGGCCGGCTCTCCTCACTGCGCATGCAGGTCGACCTCTACATCGACGGCCGCCCGCTCGGCGTGGCGGAGACCAGGTTCTGCAACCTGTCCCCGGCCGTCTACCCCCGGCTGCGCGGCCCCTACGCCGACGCCGCACAGGCCGCCCGGCACGCCGTCCCCCTCGCCCCCGCCATGACACCGGCCCGCGTCGCCCGCACCCACACCCACGACGTGGTCCTCTCCCCCACCTCCGTCCCCGGCCGGACCCAGCTGCGCGCCGACCTCTCCCACCCGGTCCTCTTCGACCACGCCGTCGACCACGTACCGGGCATGCTGCTGCTCGAGGCCGCCCGCCAGAGCGCCCACGCGGCCACCCACCCGCGCCCCATGCTCATGACCGGACTCGACGCCGTCTTCAGCCAGTACGTCGAGTTCGACGCCCCCTGCTGGATCGACCGCACCCCGGCCGGCACCCACGGGGACGACCACCACCTCCTGAGCGTCCAGGCCGTCCAGAACGACACTCCCGCCTTCACCGCGACCGTCGCCCTGACCCAGCCCCTGCTGCCGGGATAGCCGCGAGGACGGCGCGCTCATCCCCGGGAGTCGGCGTCCGGCCCGCGGGTACCCGCCCCGCGTCACTGCTCGGCCTGCCCCGGAGAACGTCATGACGCAGCACACCGAACGCCGCTTCTGCACCGCATGCGGCACACCGGCCGGAGACGACGGACTGTGCGAACACTGCGCAACCGTCGTGGACCTGCCCGACGAGGCCGGACTGGTCGAAGACCGGGGAGCGGCACTGCGGCGGGACTTCGAAGGACGCGGCCCGTCGCAGGAGGGGTGAGCGCGCCATCGCCCTGCCGGTGAGGGATCCCCCGGCCGGGCCGGAAATGGGCGAAAGGAAACGAGGGGGTGTACGCCCTTGCCTACCCTGGTTGGGAGGAGGTCGCGGGGACAGCGGCCTCTATAACACGGGGGTTAACGCATGCTGGAACTCCTTGGATTGGGGAAGAACCCGGCAGAGCTCTACCGCGCGGTCCTGGCGCGTCCCGGCCTATCGGTCGAAGACCTGGTGGACACCCTGAGGTGGCCGGCCGACCGGGTGCACGCCGCACTCGACGAGTGTGTACGGCTGTCACTGATCCGGCCCTCGTGGGAGACGCCGGGCACGGTGCGGCCGGTCCCGCCGGACGTCGGACTGCAGGCGCTGCTCGCCGGGCAGGAGGCCGACTTCCTCGAACGGCAGCAGCAGATGACGCAGCTGCGTGTCGAGGTCTCCCGGCTCGTCCACGACTACGCCACGGCACAACGGGAGTCACACCAGATCGAGACCGAGCGCATGGAGGGAATCGACGAGATCCGCTCACGGATCGAGGAACTCAGCCATTCCTGCCAGGTCTCGCTCCTGGCGTTCCACCCCGGCGGCGGTCAGTCCTCCGCCAGCCGCGCCGCCGGCCGGCCGCTGAGCGAGACCCTACGGCAACGCGGCGTCGTGATGCAGACCGTCTATCTCGACAGCATCTACAACGACCCCGAGTCGGTCGACTACGCGCGCTGGCTGATCCGTTCGGGAAACCACGTGCGCACCACGGCGTCGCTGCCCTCCCGGATGCTCATCTTCGACCGGGAGCAGGCGGTCGTGCCCATCGACCCGGACGACTCCGGGGCGGGCGCCATGGTGTTCCGCAGCCCCGGCATCCTCGCCAACCTCTGCGAGCTCTTCGACCACGTGTGGGACAGGGCGGTGCCGCTCAGCGGCGAGAAACGGCCCCGGCAGCCCGCCGAGGAGAACGAACTCACCGGTCAGGAACAGACCGTGCTGCGCCTGCTCGGAGAAGGGCTCACGGACGAGGTGGTCGCCCGCCGCCTGGGTGTCTCGGTGCGTACCGGGCGCCGGATCACCGCGGAGCTGATGGGCCGGCTCGGCGCCAAGAGCCGCTTCCAGGCCGGGATGCGCGCCGTGGAGTCCGGCTGGCTCGGCGGTGACGGCGACCGGACCGGGCAGCCGGACGGGCGGAGGCACGAACCGGCAGGGCCCCTGGACGCGGCCCCGGTCGGCACCGCTGAGCTGCGCGAATCATCCGTATAGAGCGGGCATAGCGGCCCGCCTCAACATCGACTCACCGAACGGACGGGCGGAGTCGCACGACTCCGGATCCTCACCGATCTCTCAGGGAGTCGACATGACCGACGTGACCACCGGACTGGATGCCGCGCGCAAGCAGAACATCAAGGAGGTCGTCTGCGACATCCTCGAGATCGACGAGGACGAGGTCACCGAGGTCAGCCTCTTCAAGGAGGACCACGACGCGGACTCGCTGCGCGCGATCGAGATCCTCGCCGCCCTGGAGCGGACCCAGCACGTGACGATCGACCAGGCCGACCTCAGCCGCATGGTCAACCTCGTCGGCGTGTACACCGTCGTCGAAGAGGCCGCTGCCCGCAGCTGACCAGCAGTGCCCAGGCCCTGCCCCGATCAGTCGGCTGTGTCAGTCAGAGGTGAGCTTCGATGAACACAGGTACGCGAGGCCCGGACCCCGCCCCCCGCAGGGTGGTCGTCACCGGGCTCGGCGTCGTCACCAGCATCGGCATCGGTATCGGCGCGTTCACCGCCGGCCTGCGCGAAGGGCGCGGCGGGGTCAAGCCCATCACGGCGTTCGACACCACCGGGTTCGACCACGCCAACGGCTGCGAGGTCGCGGACTTCGACCCGGCGCGGTGGATCCACCGGGTGGACCCGGACGAGCTCGGGCGGGCCAGCCAGTTCTCCGTGGCCGCCACCCGGATGGCCATCGAGGACGCGGGCCTGACCGTGGACGAGGTGCGCGCCCGCCGCTCCCTGGTGTCCGTGGGCACCACGGACGGCGAGTCCCGCGACCTCGACCAGCTCGCCGAGACCGGTCTCGCCGCCGGCCCGGAGTCGTACGACCCGGTGGTCGCCCGCCGGGTGCCGGCCGGCCGGCTCTCCTCCGGCATCATCAGGGAGTTCGCCCTGGAGGACGTCGAGGCCGTCACGATCCCGACCGCCTGCGCGGCGGGGAACTACGCGGTCGGCTACGGCTACGACGCACTGCGCAGCGGCGACGTGGACATCGCCCTGGTGGGCGGCGCGGACGCGCTGTGCCGCAAGACCTTCACCGGTTTCTACCGGCTCGGCACCATCGCCCCCGAGGTCTGCCAGCCCTTCGACAAGGACCGCAAGGGCATACTCACCGGCGAGGGGGCCGGGATCCTCCTGCTGGAAAGCCTGGACTCCGCGCTCGCCCGGGGCGCCCGGATCCATGCCGAGGTGCTCGGGTACGGGCTCGCCTGCGACGCCCTGCACCCGGTAGCGCCCGACCGGGACAGCATCGCCCGCACCATCGCCATCGCCCACCGCAACGCGGGCGTGACACCCGGCCAGATCGACTTCGTCTCCGCGCACGGCACCGGCACCCGGGCCAACGACATCACCGAGGCCGGCGCGATCCGGCAGATCTTCGGTGCCGACTCCATGCCGCGGACGGTGTCCATCAAGTCGATGATCGGCCACAGCATGGGAGCGGCCAGCGCGGTCGCCGCCGCCGCGTGCGCCGTCGCCCTCACCGAGGGCTTCATCCCGCCCACCGTCAACCACCACGAGACGGACCCCGAGTGCGGTGTCGACTGCGTACCCAACGAGGCCCGCGAGGCCGAGCTGAACATCGTGCAGAACAACGCGCTCGCCTTCGGCGGCAACAACGCGGTGGTCATCCTCGGCAAGTACCGGAGCGCGGCATGAGCTGGATCGTGACCGGGAGGGGAGCCGTCGCCAGCATCGGCTCCGACACGGAGGAGATCTACCGGTCGCTGGTGGCGGGCCGCAGCGGCCTCGCCGCACTGCGCGGCTACGACCGCGGCAGGTTCCGCGCCCAGGTCGCCTACGAGATCGACGACCGGCCGGCTCCCGGCGTCGACGAGCCCCTTCGGGCCACCCGCTGGCTGGAGCGCGCCGTCGCGGCGGCCGCACGGCAAGCCGGTCTCGGTGACGACCTGTCGTCGGTGCCGGTCCTGGTCGGGACGACTCTGCGCGAGCTGCGCTCCGTGGAGCTGTCCTGGCGGGACGGGACACCGGTGGAGGCCGCGGACCTGCACTTCGGCACCATGCTGCGCAGGCGCTTCGGCGCCGCCGACACCCACACCGTCGCCAACGCCTGCTCCGCGTCCCTCTACACCCTGGCCCTCGCCACCGACCTGCTCGACCTCGGACAGGCCGACACGGTGGTGGTGGCCGGTGTCGACACCATCGCCGAGAGCACGTACGGGCTGCTCGACCGCTGCTACCCCGAAGCACCGGACCGGGTGCGGCCGTTCGACCGGGCCCGGCGCGGCATGCTGCAGGGCGAGGGCGCGGCCGCCATCGTGCTGCGCAGGGAGGCCGACGGGCCCGGCCCCGGGGCCGCGGCGCAGGCACGGGTACGCGGTGTCGCGGTCAACTGTGACGCCTATCACCCCTCGGCGCCGGAGGCGAAGACCATCACCGCTGCCGTGCGGGAGGCACACCGCCGGGCGGGGGTCGCCCCCGCCGACATCGACCTGGTGATGCTGCACGGTACCGGCACCCCGCTCAACGACGAGGCGGAGTCCGAGGCCCTCGCCTCGGTCTTCGCCGGTGTGGAGCCGTCCCCCTACATGACCGCGATCAAGTCGATGACCGGGCACACCGCCGGGGCGTCCGGGCTGCACAGCCTGGTCGCGGCCGTCGACGTGATGCGGCACGGAAGCGTGCCGCCGATCGTCGGGCTCGACGATCCGGTGGAGTCCGTGGCCGGATTCCGGCTGGTGCGCGGCCGCGCGGTGCGCCCCGACGAGGAGCTGCGCATCGCCCAGATCGACTCCTTCGGCTTCGGCGGGCTCAACGCGGTCGCCATCGTCGAGCGCTGCCCGCAGGGCGAGGCGGCCGGCCCGGCCGGCGCCGCGGCGCGGGAGGAGGGACGGTGAGCCGGACAGGCGTCGTGGTCACCGCGGTCGGTACGGCGGTCCGCGGTCTCGCCACCCCCGCGGAACTGCTCGGCGACCGGCTCCCCGGCGCGGCGCAGGCCGACCCGGTGGACCGGCTCACCGGCCGGGGCCTGCGCTACCGGGACCGGGCCACGAAGCTCGCCATGGTCGCGGGCGCCCAGGCGCTCGCCGCGGCCGGGCTGACCGGGGCGGACGGCGCGCCGACCGTACCCGGCGAGTCCATCGGCACGGTCGTCAGCACCAACTTCGGCAACGTCGACACCGTCTGCGAGACGGTCGCGACCATCGCCCGCGACACCTACCTCGCCACCAGCCCCATGCTGCTGCCCGCGACCTCCAGCAACGTGGTGGCGTCCTGGCTGGCCATCACCCACGGGCTGCGCGGCGCCAACCTGACCCTGTGCAACGGCCGGACCTCCGGTCTCGACGCGGTCAACTGGGCCCGCCTGCTCATCCGTTCGGGCCGGATCGAGCGGGCGCTCGTGGTGGGGGTGGAGCCGGACAACCCACCGGTCCGCCACCTCGCCCCGGAGCAGGGCGAGTTCTTCGACGGGGCGGCCGCCCTGGTGCTCGAGTCCGCCGCCTCGGCGGCCGCGCGGGGGGTGCGGCCCCTGGCGGAGCTGGGTCCCTACGCGCGCCGGGCCGAGCACACCCGGGCCGTGGCGGAGGTACGCGCACGCGAACCGCGCGCCGTCGGCCTGTGGTGCGTGCCCGAGCACCCGGAAGGCGTCCGCGCCCCCGGAGCCTGCCTCGGAGCCGTGCCGGGCAGCGGCGTACGCGATCTGTCCGCGCTGCTCGGGCCCAGCTCGGGGGCGCTCGGTGTGCTCCAGTGCGTGGCCGGCACGGCATGGCTGGCCGGTGCCGCCCCGGACGGCGCCGGTGCCGTGGTGCTCGCCAGTGCGGGTACCGGCGACGGCGCCCAGGACGACGCGGCGGCGGCCCTCATCCTCGCCCCGGCGGGGAGCGCGTGATGACGTCCGGCGAGGGCGGCGAAGGCGGTCTGAGGGTACGGCTGCGCCGCATGGCCCACGACGACGCCCGGCGGCCCGTGCGGGTACTGCTTCTGCACGGCCTCGCGGGATCGTCCGCCGTGTGGCGGCAGTTCGCGGAACTGGCCGGGAGCGAGCTGGAGCTGTGGGAGGCGGAACTGCCCTGGGCGGCCCACGGCGACAGCCGCTGGAGCCACGGCCCCGACCCGGTGCCCTGGGTGGCCCGTGCGCTCGACGCCGTACCGGGCAGGGTCGACCTGCTGATCGCGCACTCCTTCGCCGCCAACGCCGTGCTGGAGCTGCTGGCCTCGCGGCCCGCCGGGCGGCCGGGGGCCGCCGTCCTGGTGTCACCCTTCCACCGCAGGACGCCCGAGGAGTTCGACTGGGACACCGCCGTCCACTATCTGCACGGCTTCCAGCGCATCCTTGACGAGGGGCTGCGGGTCGGCTCGGGCGGCCGGATCCCCGTCGACCTGCGCGAGGCGATGGCGCTGCGGGTGCGCGACCGGATCGGCCCGTACGGCTGGATGCGGTTCTTCGACGCCTACCTGCGCAGTCCCTTCCTCGACACCGCGGCCATCGCCCTGCCCACCCTCGTCGTGGCCGGCGAGCACGACGTCGCGGCCCGGGCCGCAGACGCCCGCGCCCTCGCCGGGGCGCTGCCGGACGCGCGACTGCGGATCTTCGAGCGGTCCGGGCACTTCCCGATGGCCGAGCAGCCCGAGCTGTTCGCCGGGGCCGTGCACGACTTTCTGTCCTCCCGCACGCGCGCCTCTTGCGTCCCACCCTCCTGCCTGCCCTCTCACGTAACGGAGTTGACGTGACCGCGAACAGCACCGCCCACCCCTTCCAGGAGCCGAGCTCCCTGGAGATACGGCCCCGGTACGAGGGCTCCAACATCTGCACCTGGATCGGCTTCAAGCACGTCAACTACCTCGTCGAAGAAGCCGTGCTGAACCATCTGCGACACGGCGGCCTCCTGCCGGGCACGGCGTACGAGACGTACGGCCTGTGCACCGACATCGTCGACATCGACACGCGCATCCTGCACGCCTTCCACATCGACGACGTGGCGCACGCCGAGGTCACGCGGCACCGCCGGGCCAAGGACGGCGAACTGCTGCTGTCGGTGGTGCTGCACGTCCGGCGCGGCGGCGCCCTGCTCAAGGCCGTGACCTCCACCGTCCGCGTCCAGCTGCGCCTCGACCCGCGTGGCGGCGGCAACGAGCCGGTGCCCGCGTCCCTCGCCCCGTACACCGTCGGGCGGCTGGGGGCGGTCCCGGCCTGGGACCCGGCCGCCCCCGGGACGAACCCCGACTCCGCGGACCTGCTGAAGGAGCTGACCGCGGGCACCAACTCCGTCGCCTGGAAGTTCCGCATCCCGTACTGGTACTGCCACTTCACCGAGCGCATCCAGATGTCGGGCTACCTGCGGCTGATGGAGGAGGCCAAGGACCGGCTCGTCGCCGACCGCGGCGTCTCCATCAAGACCCTGCTCGACGAGCGGAACTGGATCCCGGTCGTCCCGCACTCGCGCATCACCGTCCTCGACGAGGCGCGCATGGAGGAGGACCTGTACACGGTCCTCACCGTCGAGGAGGTCTTCAAGGGCTTCACCTACACCTCCCGGATGGACACCTACGTCGTCCGTGACGGGGCGCTGGTGCACACCGCGACCGGGCGCATCACCCACGGCTACGCGGTGATCGAGAACCGCCGCGACTGGAGCCTGGTCCCCTTCGACGACCGCATGAACGCGGCGCTGGCGGGCACGTCGGCATGACCGGGGAGGTCGTGGTCACCGGGATCGGTGCCGTCTGCTGTCACGGCGGCGGTACGGACACACTGTGGCGTGCCATGACGGCGGCCCGGGTGCGTCGGCCGGACGAGCCGGCCGACCCGCTCGCCGTGATGGAGCTGCCGCGCATCAACCTGGTGCCCGACCCCGACCTGCGGGCGGCACGTGCCGCCCGGTTCGCCGTCGCGGCGGCCCGGGAGGCCCTCGCCGACGCGGGCCTGACCGGGCTGTCCGAGGCGGCGGTCGTCCTCGGCAGCTGCATGGGCGAGCCCGGTCCCAACGAGCGCGAGCGGGGCGACGGGTCATGGACGGCGCCGTTCCGGCTGGCCTCCGCGACCGCCACGCGGCTCGGCCTGGCCGGCGTCGCCCACGACATCGCCAACGCCTGCTCGGCCGGCGGATACGCGCTCGGCATGGCGTACGACATGGTGCGCGCGGGTGAGGCCGACGTGGTGCTCGCCGGCGGGTCCGACGCCTATTCGCGGGTCGCGCTCGGCTGCTTCAACCGACTCGGCGCCGTCGACCCCGACCGGTGCCGGCCCTTCGCCGCCGAACGGGCCGGCACCGTGTTCGCCGAGGGCGCCGGCATCCTCGTCGTGGAGTCCGCCGCCCACGCCGCGGCCCGTGGCGTCACGGCCGCGCCGACCCTCGCCGGCTGCGGCTGGAGCTGCGACGCGGGCCATGTGACGGCACCGCACGCGGACGGCGAGCAGATCGTACGGGCCATGCGCGAGGCCGTCGGCCCAGCAGGCGGCCCCGCGGCCATCGGCTGCGTCGTCCCGCATGGCACCGGGACGCGGCTCGGCGACGTGGTGGAGAGCCGGGCCCTGCACCGTGTCTTCGGCGAGCGCACGCCCGACGTACCGCTCTACAGCCTCAAAGCGCTGCTCGGACACGCGGGCGGGGCCTCCGCCGCGCTCGGCGCGGTCGCCGGCGCGCTGATCCTGCGCCACGGGCACATCCCGCGCAACGTGCCGCTGCGCGAGCAGGACCCCGCGTGCGCGGTGTGGCTGCCGCAGCGCGCCCCGGTGCCGTTGCCCAGCGGCCGCCGGCGGGTCCTGGTGAACGCCTACGGCTTCGGCGGCAGCAATTCCTCACTGGTCCTGGAAGGAGCGGCGGCATGAGCGGGACCACGTGGGCCGTGACCGGCATCGGGCAGGTCACCCCCGGCACCGGGGACGACGACTGGTTCGACCACCGGACCAGGCTCGGACCGCGCGGCTACAAGTACCTGCCCGCCGCCGCCCAGTACCTCCTCGCCGCGGCCCGCGAAGCGCTCGCCGACGGCGGCCGCGCCGACGCGGTGCCCGCCCGGCGCAGGGGCGCCGCACTCGCGCTCAACGGCGGCTTCGCCGAACTCTTCGACCGGATGGACCGGCAGATCGCCCTGGAGAGCGGCGCCGCCGGGCTGTCGCCCGCCACCGCCCCCTACTTCGCGGTGAGCCTGCTCGGCTCCCGCCTCACCTCGGAACTCGGCATCAGAGCCTTCGCGCTGACGCTGGCGACCCCCAGGGTCGCGGCCCTGGAGGCGGTGGAAGCCGGGGGCCGGGCCCTGGCGGCCGGGCGCTGCGACACGCTCCTGGTCGGCGCGGCCGAACACCGGCTGCCCAAATCACCGGCCGGCGACGGCGAACAGGGCGCCGTCGCCCTGACCCTGGAGCCGCCGGCCGCCGCCGAGGCGCGCGGCGCCCGGGTCCTGGGCACCGTCGCCGTCCGCTCGCTGTTCGTCCCGCCGGACCGGGAGCCGCCCGCCGGGCTGCTGACCGGGGCGGTACGCCGGCTGCTGCCCGAGCCGGACACCACCGTGCGGGTCCACCACGTCCTGGACGGCTCGCCGTTCGCCTCGGCGGTGGCCGCCGGCGTGGACCGGGCGACCGGCACCAGCGGCCGCGTCGCACTCGCGGGAGCGGGCTGTCTGGCCGCCGCCCAGGCGCTGGCCGGGCTGCTCACCGGCCCGCCCGGCACCCGGCTGCTGACCACCGCCACGCGCGAGGGGCACGCCGCGCTGGCACTCGTCCGCACCCGGCCGGACCCCTACCGCCATCCCGAGACGTCGCACACTTCCCAGAAGCGGGGGACCCCCTGATGCTCACATCCCTTGACGGCAGCTGGTGCCTGGTGCTCGGCGCCTCCAGCGGGATCGGCCGGGCCATCAGCCTCGGTCTGGCCCGCGAGGGGGTGAACGTCGCCGGAGTGCACTTCGACACCGCGGCCAGGGACGAGGAGGTCGCGGCACTCGTCGAGGAGATCCGGGGACACGGCGTCGAGGCGTCGTTCCACAACGCGAACGCCGCCAGCCACGCCACCCGCGAACGGCTCGTGCCCCACCTCACCGCACTGACCGGTGCCACCGGCGGCATCCGCATCCTGGTGCACTCCCTCGCCTTCGGCACACTGGTGCCGTTCCTGCCCCGCGAGGGCTGGGAGCGGCCGGTCACCTCCCGGCAGCTGGAGATGACCCTCGACGTCATGGCGCACAGCCTCGTCCACTGGACGCAGGACCTGCACCGGGCGGGGCTGCTGCGCAGCGGCTCCAAGATCTACGCGATGACCAGCGCGGGCGTCGTCCAGGCGCTGCCCAGCTACGGAGCGGTCTCCGCGGCCAAGAGCGCCCTGGAGAGCCATGTCCGCCAGCTCGCCTGCGAACTGGCGCCGCAGGGCATCGCCGTCAACGCCCTGCGGGCGGGTGTCACGCTGACGCCCGCGCTGCGGGCCATCCCCGAGCACGCCGGTTATGTCGCGCGCGCCGCGGTGAACAATCCGCACGGCCGGCTGACCAGGCCCGACGACATCGCCGAGGCGGTCGCGGTGCTCTCGCGCACCGACTCGTCCTGGATCAGCGGCAACACCATCGGCGTGGACGGCGCCGAACTGCACGCCGCCGCCGGGGCCTGGGGTTCCGCCGGGACCGGTGCCACCGACGACACGCCGAAGGGCGAGGGACGATGACCGCAGACAGCCTTGTCGTGTCCGGATGGTCCGCGGCATCGCCCTACGGGCTCGGCGCCCAGGCGTTCGCCGACGGGGTGCGCGCGGGCCGCGACGCCACCACCGCGCCGGGGCAGGGGCCGTACCGGCGCGCCGGCGCGATACCGGACTTCGACGTGCGCACGGTCCTCGGCCGCAAGGGCACCCGGGCCATGGACCGGGCCACCGCCATCGCCGTCGCCACCACCGGGATGCTCCTGGCGCAAGCCGGCGGCGGTCTCGCCGGGGACCGGCCCGACGACGTCGGCATGGTGCTGGGCACCGGCCACGGCAGCGTGCAGAGCATCATGGACTTCACCCGCGACTCCCTCACCGGGGACAAGCCCTTCCACGTGGACCCCGCCCGCTTCCCCAACACGGTGATGAACCGGGCGGCCGGCCAGAGCGCCATCTGGCACACGCTGCGCGGCCCCAACGCCACCGTGGCCGGCGGCGCGCTGACCGGGCTGCTGGCCCTCAACTACGCGTCGCGGCTGCTGCGGCAGGGCCACTGCGAGGCCGTGCTGTGCGGCGCCGTCGAGGAGTACTCGGCCGACCGCGCCTGGCTGGAGTACCGGGGCAGGCAGGACACCGCGCGGCGCCCGGCGGGACCGCTCGGTGAGGGCTGCGCGCTGTTCCTGCTGGAACCGCGCGGCCGCGCCGAGTCGTACGGGCGCGCTCCGCTGGCCACCCTGCTCGGCAGCCGCTTCCTGGGCTTCCCGGAGCCGGAGGGCGCCCGGCAGGCCGTCGTACGGGCCGTCACCGAGGCCCTCAAGGAGGCCGGCGCGGAGCCCGAGGACGTCTCGCTGATCGTTCCGGGCGACACCGGCGGCGCCCTCGGCGGCCGCGAGGAGGCCGCCCTGAACGAGGTGTTCGGGCCGCACCGGCCCCGCCGGCTGCGCCTTCGCCGGCTCATCGGCGACGCCTCCGCCGCGTCCGCCGCCTTCCAGCTGGCCGGCGCGCTGTGCGCCACCGGCCCCGGCGGCGTGGCCCTGGTCACCTCCGTCGACCCGGACGGCCAGGCGGGCTGCACCCTGCTGCGGGTGTGAACCCGTGCTGCCGACCGTCCGCCGCCACGCCCGCCGCACCCGCCGCCTGCTCGCCCAGGCCCTGTACGCCGCGCCCGCGGCCCCAGTCCGACGCATCCCCGAACGGAAGACGACCATGACCGAGACCACAGTCAGCAGCCACGCCACCGGCACTCCCGCCCTCGACAAGGAGGAACTGCGCGTCCTCGTCGCGGAGATCCTCGACCTGGACGTCGCGGAGGTCACCGACGACGCCCACTTCGTCGACGACCTCGACGTGGACTCCCTGATGGCGCTGGAGATATTCGTGCGCCTGGAGCGGGAGTACGCGGTGAGGATGGCCGAGTCCGAACTCCTCGCCGTCACCTCCCTGCAGGGCACCTACGAACTGCTCCAGAGCAAGCTGAAGGAGAAGGGGGAGGCCGCGTGAGCCGCGCGAGCGCGCTCGGCGCGGACGGTCTGGAACTGCTGCGCGACGAGCCGCGGGGCGCCACCACCGCCGTCGTCGCCGAGCCCGGCGACCCGGTGCTCCTCGGCCACTACCCGGGCTTCCCGGTGCAGCCGGGCGTCTTCCTGATCGAGGCCGCCGACCGCACCGTACGGCTGTGGGCGGCCGGCGCCGGTCTCGGCACGGACCTCGAACTGGTCGCCATGGACCGCTGCCGCTTCCGCCGTCCGGTCTTCCCCGGCGACCGGGTGTCGACCGAGGTGACGGTCGACACCGGTGAGGACGGCGGGACGCTGACCGCCAGGGCGTCCGCGCACACCGGTTCCGGGGCCGTCGCCGACATCCGCCTGCGCTACCGCCGCGTCCTCGCGGCCACGGCGCCGGCCCCCGAGGGAGAGACCCGGTGAACGCGTCCGCACCCGCACGGACGGGTCCCGGGACCGAGGACACCGGCGCGTTCCACGGCGTCCACCGGATCAAGAACACCATCCCGCACCGCTTCCCCATCCTGCTGGTCGACCGGGTCGGCGAGGTCGTGCCCGGCGTGCGCATGACGACGTACAAGGCGATCTCCGGCAACGAGCCCTGCTACGCGGAGTTCGGCCGGCACGCGGCGCCCGCCGACTACGCGTACCCGACCGCCTTCGTCATCGAGTCGTGGGCCCAGTCCGCCGTGCTGCTGGCCACCTGGGAGCAGCCCAACCCGGACGTGCTCGCCGGCAAGGTCGAACTGGCCGGTGCCATCAACGACGTGCTCCTCGACGGCCACGCCTACCCGGGCGAGGTCCTCGAACACTCCGTACGCCTGCTCAAGCAGGCCGGGGACACCGCGATCCTGGCCGGCCACACCCACGCCGGCGGTCGCCGGCTCCTGAGCGTCGGCGCCTTCGTCGTCGCTCTCAAGGACGTCACCGAACTGCTGCCCGCGCCCGCGGGCCTGCCTGTGTGAAAGGAGGGCATCGGCCATGACCGCTGCGAAGTCCCCGGCCGCCGCCGGGACGTCCAGGACCGCCGGGGCGAAGGTCGCCCTGGTCACCGGCGGATCGCGCGGCATCGGCCGCGCCGTCGTCAACCGGCTCGCGAGCGACGGCTATGACATCGCGTTCTGCTACCGCTCCGACGACTCCGCCGCCGACCTGGTGGCGAAGGAGGTAACGGCCCTGGGCCGCAGGGTGTTCGCCCGCAAGGCCGACGTCGCCGACCGCGAGCAGGTCAAGGCGTTCGTCACGAGCGTCGAGGAAGCCTTCGGACCGATCGCCGCCGCGGTCACCTCGGCCGGGATCACCCGGGACAACCCGCTGGTCCTGATGCCGGACGACGACTGGGACGCGGTGCTGCGGACCAACCTGGACGGCACCTACCACGTGTGCCGTTCGGTGATCTTCCCCATGATCAAGCGGCGCGGTGGCGCGGTGGTGACCCTGTCGTCGGTCACCGGCGTCGCCGGCAACGCCGCGCAGACCAACTACGCCGCGTCCAAGGCCGGCATCATCGGCTTCACCCGCTCCCTCGCCAAGGAGGGCGGCCGGTTCGGCATCCGCGCCAACACGGTCGCCCCGGGCTTCATCGACACCGACATGACGTCGGTCCTGGCGGAGAAGGTCACCGCGGAGATGCTCGGGCGGATCCCGCTGGGCCGCTTCGGCACGGCCGGTGACGTCGCCGCGCTGGTCTCCTTCCTCGTCTCCGACCAGGCGTCCTACGTCACCGGGCAGGTGTTCCAGGTGGACGGCGGCATCGCGCTGTGAGGCCGGGGAAGCGCGAGCGGGTGACGCCGCGGTTCTACTTCTCGCTGCGCAGCCCTTACTCCTGGCTCGCCTACCGGGAACTCGTCGACGACCACCCGGAACTGGCCGCGCGCACGGAATGGGTGCCGTTCTTCGAGCCGGACCGGCTCAGCCGCACGATGCTGGACGCGGCGGGGGGAGAGTTCCCCTATGCCGCGATGTCGGCGGCCAAGCACCGCTACATCCTGCAGGACGTGCGGCGGCTCGCCGCCGCACGCGGACTGGACTTCACCTGGCCCGTCGACCGGGACCCGGTGTGGGAGGTGCCGCACCTGGGCTACCTCGCCGCCCGGCGGCACGGCAGGGGCGCGCAGTTCGTCGCACTCGCCGCGCGGGCCCGCTGGGAGGAGGGCCGGAACATCTGCGATCCGGCCACCGTCGGCTCCTTCGGGCCGCCACTGGGCATCGCGAGCGCCGAGCTGGCCGGCGCGTCGGACGAGCCCGGCCTGCGCGAGGAGGGTCTCCAGGCCCTGCTCGCGGTGCACCGCGACGGGGTGTTCGGGGTGCCGTTCTTCACCGTCCACTACGACAAGTTCTGGGGCGTCGACCGGCTACGGGACTTCGTGGCGGCCGCCGCCGCCCGCGAGGCCCGGGACGCCGCGGGCGCCGGTCGTCCCCGCGGGGACGGCGGACTCCCGCACGGCCCGTCGTTCGACGACGGCCACGCGGGCGGCTGCGGCTGACACCGCACGCCGGGCCCACCCGGCGCCCGGACCCCGTGCACGGCCGCCCCCCGTCGGCCGGCGCGGGGGCACGTCCCGCGGTCATCCGGCCGCCGTCCGGCACCCTCCTGCCGTACGGCGGCCCGCACCGCCTTCCGCCCGCCGCACTCCGCGTGGACTCCGGCAGGCAGGTATAGGCCCGGGATAGCCGGGCCGACCAGGGTGGGTCCACCAGACGGCTTCGAACGCAGGGGAGTGGCACGTGGTCTGCTTCGACGGGTACGTGAGCGGATTCCGGCGCCGGGTCGCGGAGCATCCGGACCGGACCGCCGTCCGGTTCGCCTCCGCGGACGCCGTCACCGACGAGCTGCTGAGCTACGCCCAGCTCGACCGCGCCGCCCGGTCGGTGGCCCGGTGGCTCGCCGTCCGCACCGCCCCCGGCCAGCGCGTGCTGCTCGCCTTCCACCCCGGCACCGGATTCGTCCGGGCCTTCCTCGGCTGCCTGTACGCGGGGGTGATCCCGGTACCCGTGCCGGCGCAGGGCGGACACAGCGGCCGGCAGGCGCGCGTGCGCGGCATCGAGGCCGACAGCGGCGCGAGCCTGGTCCTCGACGAGGCCGCGCTCGAACAGGCCGTGGCCGGCGACGTACTGGGCTGGACGCCGCCCGCCGTACTGCCGCAGCTGCCGGCCTTCCTGCAGTACACCTCCGGCTCGACCAGCGAGCCCAAGGGGGTGGTGGTCTCCCACGCCGCCCTGGTCCACAACATCGAGCTGATGCGTGCCAGCCACGGCTGGCACGGTGGTCAGACCTGGTGCAGCTGGCTGCCCGCACACCACGACATGGGGCTCATCGCGATGATGCTCACGCCCCTCTACCTCGGCGGCACCGCGGTCCTGATGCCGCCCACCGATTTCCTCAAGCGGCCCGTCTCCTGGCTGCGGCTGATCGACCGGACCGGCGCCGCCATCAGCTGCGCCCCGAACTTCGCGTACGACCTGTGCGCGCGGCGCCTGACCGACGAGCAGGTCGCCGGTCTCGACCTGTCGCGCTGGACGCACGCCTGCAACGGCGCCGAACCGGTCGACGCCGCGACCCTGGCCCGCTTCACCGCCCGCTTCGCACCGGCCGGACTGCGCCCCGAGGCGCTGCTCCCCGGCTACGGACTGGCCGAGTCGACGTTGTTCGTCACCGGCACCCGCGTGGAGACACCGCCGGTGGTGACGACGGTGGACGCCGCCGCGCTCGCCGCCGGACGCCTCACCGGCGCGGCAGCGGGCACGGCCGGGCGGGAGCTGGTCAGCAGCGGCGTCGTGCGCGGCCTGGAGGTGCGGATCGTCGACCCCGCGACCGCCCGGGTGCGTCCCGACGGGGAGATCGGCGAGATCTGGATCCGCGGCGAGAGCCTTGCGCTGGGCTACTGGGGGCGGGAGGAGGAGACCCGGCGCACCTTCGGCGCCACCGCCGCCGGGCTCGGCGGCGGCTTCCTGCGCACCGGTGACCTCGGCGCCCTGCGTGGCGGCGAGCTGTACGTCACCGGACGCATCAAGGAAATGATCATCGTGCACGGGCGGAACCTCTACCCGCACGACATCGAGCGGGAGATCGGTGCTCTGGAGGAGGAGTTCGGCAGGCTGCCGGCCGCCGCCTTCGCCGTTCCGCAGGGCCCGCACGAGGAGATCGTCGTCGCCCAGGAGGTACGGGCCGGCCGCCGTGGCGAGGACGAGCTGCGGCAGCTGGCGACCAGTGCCCGCGCCCGGCTGGGCCGGCGCCTCGGGGTCAGGGTCGGCGCCGTCGCCCTGGTGCGGGTCGGTGAGGTGCGGCGCACCACCAGCGGCAAGGTCCGGCGCACCCTCATGCGGGAGCTGTACCTCAAGGACGCGCTGGCACCCGCCGGCACCTCCCGCACCCGGAAGGCGGACAGCCGGTGACCACGGCGGCCACGGCAGCGACCACGGCCCGGACCTGGTCCCCCTACGGGCTCACCGAGACGCTGGAGAGCTGGTTCGGCGACCCGCACGACGCGGCCCTGGCCTTCTCCTTCGCCCGGCTCGGCGCCCTGGACCGGGCGGAGGCGTTCCCGGCCGAAGTGTGCCGGCAGCTCGACGCGCTCGGCCTGCCGAAGTGGTTCGTGCCCGCCCACCTGGGCGGCGAACTGCGTGACGCCGGAGAGCTGTTGCAGATCATCCGCGTGCTCGGCCGCCGCGACTTCACCGTCGCGCTCGCCCACACCAAGACATACCTCGGCGCCGTCCCGGTCTGGGTGGGCGGCACCGCCGAGCAGGCGGCACGGCTGGCCGAACGGGTCATGGACGGCGCGGTGGTCTCGCTCGCGCTGACGGAGCGGTCGCACGGCAGCGACCTGCTCGCCGGGGACCTGACCGCCGAACGCACCCGGGCGGGCGGCTACCGGCTCGACGGCGAGAAGTGGCTGATCAACAATGCCACCCGGGCCGACCTGGTGACCGTCCTCGCCCGTACCGACCCGGCCGGCGGGGCCCGCGGCTTCAGCCTCTTCCTCGTCGACAAGTCCCAGCTGGACGAGGGCGGCTGGCACCCGGTCCCGGCGCTGCCCACGCACGGGGTGCGCGGCGCCGACATCAGCGGCATCGCCTTCACGGGCGCCGAGATCCCCGCGGCGGCGCTGATCGGGGCCGAGGGCGCCGGACTCGAGATCGTCCTCAAGGGCCTGCAGATCACCCGCACGCTCTGCTCCGCGATGACGCTCGGCATGGCCGGACAGGCCCTGGGCGTCGCGGTCGCCTTCGCCGAGCGGCACCAGCTGTACGGACGGCGCCTCGCCGACCTCCCCCAGGCCGGCCGCACCCTCGCCGAGGCCTACGCCGACCTGCTCGCCGCGGAGGCCGTCAGCCTGGTCGCGACCCGCGGCATCCACACCCTGACCGGTGAGCAGAGCGTCGTCTCGGCCATCGTGAAGTACCTGGTGCCGACGGTCGGCGACCAGCTCATCGCCGGTCTGCGGCAGCTCCTCGGGGCGCGCGCCATGCTCGTCGCCGATCACGCCGAGGGCACCTTCCAGAAGATCGAACGCGACCACCGCATCGTCGGCATCTTCGACGGCAGCACCGTCGTCAACCTCCACTACCTCATCAACCAGTTCCCGGTCCTCGTCCGGGGCTGGCGGCGCGGGCCCACCGACCCGGCGGGCGTGGCCGCCTCCGCACGGCTCGACGCACCACCACCCGCACTCGACCCGGACTCCCTGACGCTGTACGCGCGCTCCGGTTGCAGCGTCGTCCAGGCACTGCCGGCCGCCGTCGGCCGCCTGTGCGCCCGCGAACCGGGCAGCGCCGTCGCCGCGCAGGCCGAGCGGCTGCTGGTCCTGGCCGGGGAACTGCACGACGCGCTCGCCGCCCACCGGCCCACCGCCCGCGACGTGCCCGACCACGCCTTCGCCCTCGCCCGCGACTACACGCTGCTGTACGCGGCCTCGGCCGCCCTGCACCTGTGGCTGGAGAACCCCGCCGGACGCTGGTCAGGCAGCGGCTGGCTGGAGGCCGTACTCACCCGGCTGTTGCGGCAGCTGAGCGGCGAGCCCGATCTCGACGACGTGGACGGGCCGGCCCTGGACCGGCTGCTGCCGGCGCTGCGCCGGCAGCACCGCCACGGACTGCTGTTCTCGCTGCTGCACTGCGAACTGGCCGAGGCCCCGGGCCGTCCGACCGAGGAGAGGTCATGAGCGGGACGATCACCCACGTACCCGGGCCGGCGCCCGCGCCCGCCGCGGCCGACCCCGACCACCGGGTGCGGACCGCCGCCCTCGAACGCCTCGTCGGACCCGCCGACGACCCCGGCAACCCCCTGGGCACCGCCGCCGTGCTCGCCGCCGACGAATGCGGCGAACTGTCCGCCGAGGGCGAGCGCCTGCTCACCGGATACGGCCTCAACGCCGAGTTCGTACCCCGCGCCCTGGGCGGCCGCTTCACACAGGCCGACGGGCTCGCCCACCTCATGCGCACCGTCTTCCGCCGCGACTGCTCCCTCGCCATCGGCTACGGCGTCACCAGCTTCATCGCCGGGCTGCCCGTCTGGGCGTCGGGTTCCGCCGCGCAGCAGCGGCGGGCCGCCGACCTCCTGCTCTCCGGCGGCCGCATCGTCGCCGCCTACACCGAACTCGACCACGGCAGCGACTTCTCCCGCGTCGACCTCACCGCCGCCCCCGCACCCGGTGGACTGCGGTTGCGGGGCGGCAAGCAGCTCGTGAACAACATCTCACGGGCTGAGGCCGCCGTGGTGTTCGCCCGCACCAGCGCGGAACCGGGCAGCCGCAGCCACTCCCACCTCCTGGTCGACCTCGACCGGCTGCCCGCCGGCACGGTGCGCCGCGACATCCGCTACCCGACGTCGGGCGTGCGCGGCTGTCTCCTCGGCGGCATCGAGTTCGATGACTGCACGGTGCCCGCCGACTGCGTACTCGGCACACCCGGCGACGCCATGGAGACCGTGCTGCGCGCCTTCCAGGTGACCCGCAGCGTGCTGCCCGGCATGGTCGTCGGCATCGGTGACACACAGCTGCGGGCCGTGCTCGGCTTCGGCCTCGAACGCCGCCTGTACGGCCGTCCCGTCGCCGAACTCCCCCACCCGCGCGCCGCGCTGGTGGGAGCCTTCGCCGACCTGCTGGCCGGCGACGCCCTGGCCACGGTCGGCGCCCGCTCGCTGCACCTGCTGCCGGGCGAGACCAGCGTGCAGTCCGCCGCCGTGAAATACCTGGTGCCCAAGCTGCTCCAGGAGTCCTCCTACCGGCTCTCGGTGCTGCTCGGCGCCCGCAGCTACCTGCGCACCGGCCCCTACACCGTCTTCCAGAAGGCCGCCCGGGACCTGCCCGTGGTGGCGCTCGCGCACGCCGGCAGCGCCGTCTGCCAGGCCACGATCGTGCCGCAGCTGCCACGGCTGGCCGACCGGGGCTGGTTCGGGCCCGGTGCCGCGGCACCCGCCGCGCTGTTCCGCCCCGGCGACCCGCTGCCGCCCCTGGACCTCGCGAGGCTGGAACTCACCTCGCGCGGCCAGGACACCCTCAGCCGGGCCGTCACCGACACCGAGTACGACGACCCCCGCGTGAACGCCCTGGCCCGGCTGTTCGTCGCCGAACTGCGGGGCATCGCGCGCCGCGCCGCCGAACTGCCGCCCCGGGACCGCACGGTGCTCGCCTCGCGCCGCGGGTTCCTGCTCGCCGACCGGTACGCGCACGTGCTCGCCGCAGCGGCCTGTCTCGGGGTGTGGCAGCACGGCGCCGGCCCGCTCGGCGATCCGGCCTGGGTGCTGTGCGTCCTGCACCGGCTTGCCGGCCGTCTCGGCCTGAAGCCGGGACCGCTGCCCCGGGACGCGGCCGAGGAGCTCCACGCGGAGCTGCTCCGCCGCCACCGGGAGCACCTCACCTTCGACCTCGTCCGCGCTCCGCTCGCGTGAGCGGGACGCTCCTTCCAGGGAGTTCAGCCATGTCCATCGCGTCCACCGGGTCCACCGCACCCGGCACCGTCTCCGCCGCCGACATCCGCGGCTGGCTCGTCGAACGGATCGCCTTCTACCTGGAGTGCCCCGGCGACCAGGTCGACGAGAGCGCGCAACTGGTCGACCTGGGCCTCGACTCGGTCTACGCGCTCACCCTGTGCGGCGACATCGAGGACCGGTTCGGGCTCGCCGTCGAACCGACCATCGCCTGGGACCACCCGACCGTCGACGCGATGACCACCCACCTCACGGAAGAGCTGGCCACGCGGTGACCGCCGCCTCACCGCTCTCCGCGGGCCAGGAAGCCATGTGGTTCCTGCACCGTCTCGCCCCGGACAGCGCCGCGTACAACGTGGTCCTCGGGGTGCGCGTGCACAGCCCGGTCGACGCGGCAGGCCTGCGCCGGGCGGTGGCGGCCCTCGCCGCACGCCACGAAGTGCTGGGATGCGTCTACGAGGAGCGGGACGGGCAGCCGCTGCGCCGGCCCGCGCCCGGCCTGCCCGTGCCGTTCGAGGTGTGCGAGCTGCCCGGCAGCACGGAGGAGGAACTGACCGCGCTCGCCCGTGAGGCCGGTGCCCGGCCCTTCACGCTCCGCGACGCCTGGCCGTTCCGGGTCGTGCTGCTGCGCCGCGGGCCCGCCGACGCGGCGCTCGTGGTCGCCGCCCACCACATCGCGAGCGACGCCACCAGCCAGTGGCTGATGCTGCGCGACCTCCTGGATTCGTACGCCCTCGGCGGCGCACCGCTGCCCGCCGTCGCCGTCCCCTACAGCCGGTACACCGAGCAGGAGCGCGCGCTCGCCGGCAGCCCCGCCCGCGCCCGCGCCGAGCGGTACTGGGCCGGGCTCGGCCGGGGCACCACGGCCGCCACCCTGCCGCCCGACCGGCCCGCCACCGACTCCGCGGCGCTGCGCGGCGCCACCCACGTCCGTCCGCTCGCACCCGCTCTCGCCACCCGGTTGCCCGAGGCGGCCGCACGGGCCGGGGTGACGCCCTTCGCGCTGCTGCTCGGTGCCTTCCAGGCCGCCGTGCACCGCTGCACCGGGCTGGACGACTTCCTCATCGGCTGCCCCGCCTCCAGCAGGATCGGCGGGGGCACCGCCGACATGGTCGGCTACCTCGTCAACTCCCTCGCCCTGCGCGCCCGGTTCACCGCCGGGACCACCATCGGCGACACCGTGACCGCGGCCCACCAGGGTCTGCTGGCCGGCCTCCGGCAGCTGCGCCACCCCGTGCCCGTACCCGCCTTCGCCATGGCCGTGACGATGCTCGCGACCGACCGGCTGCCGGTGCCCGGACTGGTCGGCGCGGCCGGACCGGTCACGTACGGCGGACTGCGGCTGTCGCTGCTGGACCTGCCGCACATGGAGGGCCAGTTCGACGTCAACGCGGAACTGCGCAGCGCCGCGGACCGGCTGACGCTCGTCCTGCGCTACGCGGACGAGCGGTTCGACCGGGAGAGCGTCGAGCGGTTCGCCGCGGTGTGCACCCGAATGATCGAGGCCGCGGTGTGTGAGCCGGCGGCGGTCGTCTCACGCGTCCCGCTGGTCACGGACGACCAGCTCGCACACCTGCTGGGCCTGGGCGACGGCCAGGACGACGACTGGTGAGGGCGCTGCCGCGCGCATCCCGCGGCCTCGGAATATAGGCCGCTTATGAGAAGGCGCTGCCAGCGTGCACCCACCACCCCTATCGATGAGGTCACCATCATGAATCAGGCAGCCGGGGCCGGCCGACGGCCGTTGGTCGAACGGATCACCCACTGGAGTGTCCGGAACCGGAAACGGGCAGCCCTCGGCTGGCTGGGTCTGGTCGTCCTCGTCATCGCGATCGGCGCCGGCCTGGGTTCCACCAGCCTCGACGAGCACGCGCCGGGTGAGACGGGCCGTGCCCAGAGGATGCTGGACGACGCGGCCGTGTTCTCGCCGCCGCAGGAGAACGTGCTGATCGAGGCCAGGGCGGGCGACCCCGCCTACCCCGGCAACCCCGAGATGCGCCGGGCCGCCGCGGACGTCGCGCGGGCGCTGCGTGCGCTCGGCAAGGACGAGACCGGCGCCCTGTGGGCCTCCGACGTCGTCACGCCGACCGACGACGCCGACGCCGCGCGGAAGCTGGTGTCCGCGGACGGGCGTTCGCTGCTCGTGCGGTTCTCCGTGACCGGCTACTCGATGGAGCCGGTGGAGAAGGCCGTCACCGCACAGGCGAAGACGCACCCGGGGGTCGCCATCACACAGACCGGCAAGGTCAGCGTCAGCCAGGCGATCGACTCGATCCAGGACGACGACTTCCGCCGCGCCGAGTTGCTGTCCGTCCCGCTCACCGTGCTGATCCTCGCCGTCGTCTTCGGCTCGCTCGTCTCGGCCGGCCTGCCGGTGCTGATCTCGCTGGTCTCCGTCGTCGCGGCCATGGGTGTCCTGACGTTCTTCGGCAAATGGATCGCGATCGGGGACTCCACGCCCTCGGTGGTGCTCCTGATCGGCATGGCCGTGGGCGTCGACTACTCGCTGTTCTACCTGCGCCGGGCCCGTGAGGAGCGCGCCGCCGGACACGACAGCGACACCGCCCTCGTCATCGCGGGCCGCACCTCCGGCAAGGCGGTCGTGGTCTCCGGGCTCACCGTCATGGTCGCGCTCGCCGGACTGTTCTTCACCGGCATCGAGACGTTCACCGGCATGACCGTCGGCACCATCGCGGTCGTCGGCATCGCCATGCTCGGGGCGATCACCGCGCTGCCCGCCATGCTGTCCTGGCTCGGCGAACGCGTCGACCGCTGGAAGGTGCCGTGGCTCGGCGCCCGCCGCACCACGGTCAAGGACTCCCGGGTGTGGGGCTCGATCGTGCGCCAGGTGGTCAAGGCTCCCGTCGTCTGGGCGGCCGTCGGCGCGCTGGCCCTGGCCCTGCTCGCCGTGCCCGCGCTCGGCCTGAAGCTCTCCGACCCGGACCTCAAGCACCGGCTGCCCACCGACGTACCGGCCCTGCAGGCCCTGGAGAGGGTCGAGAAGGCGTTCCCGGTGGACACACAGCCGGCCGAGATCGTGGTGCGCGGCACGGATCTGGACGGGCCCGCCGTCAGGTCCGCGATCGGCGCGCTCAAGGAGCAGGTCGCCGACAGCGGCGGCCGGCTGAAGGAGCCCGTCGAGGCCAACCTGATCCCCGGCGGCAGACTCATGGTGGTACGGGTGCCACTGGCCGGTGACGGCAAGGACGCCGAGTCCGCGGCCGCCTTGAGGGAACTGCGCGACACGGCACTGCCTGCCTCGCTCGGCAAGGTCGACGGTCTGGAGTTCGCCGTCGCCGGCGACACCGCCAAGCAGGAGGACTTCAACGCGGCGCTGGACGGCAGTGCCCCGTGGGTCCTCGGCTTCGTGATCGTCCTCGCCTTCGTGCTCCTCGCGGCCGCCTTCCGATCGCTGGTGATCCCGGTCGTGTCGATCGTGCTGAACCTGCTGTCGATCGGTGCGGCCTACGGCGTCCTGACCCTGGTCTTCCAGGACGGACACCTGTCCTCGCTCCTCGGCTTCCGCTCCTACGGCGCGGTGGTCAGCTGGCTGCCCCTGTTCATGTTCGTCACCCTGTTCGGGCTGAGCATGGACTACCACGTGTTCATCCTCAGCCGGGTCCGTGAGTACCGGGGCCGCGGCCTGTCCACCGAGCAGGCCGTCGTGCAGGGCATCACCAGGAGCGCGGGCGTCGTCACCAGCGCCGCCGCCGTGATGGTCGCGGTGTTCTCGGTCTTCGCCACCCTCTCCGCCATCGACTTCAAGATGGTGGGCGTGGGACTCGCCACTGCCGTCCTCATCGACGCCACGGTCGTGCGCGGAGTGCTGCTGCCGGCCGCGCTGACGATGTTCGGCGAGGCCACCTGGAAGATGCCGCGCGCCCTGCGATGGCTGCCCGGTGTCGGCCTGGAGGGCAGCGACGACACGCCCGCCCCCGCGCCGGCGGACCCGGTGGCGGTCACCCCGCCGCACCTGGCGGCGTCCGGGCAGGTACCCGCGGGACCCGGGTCCCGCATCCGCTGACGGCGAGCACGAGGGAGCCGGGGTACGCCGCGACGGCGCACCCCGGCTCCCTCGCGCGTGCCCGCCCGCGGATGCGGGACCCCGGCCGTATAGGGGAGGTATAGCGGTCCCGCACAGAATTCGAATGTCAGGTCAGAGGTTTTCGACAGTGCCTGCCACGAAGGGACAGCCGTGCCCGAGAAACCGTACTCAGGAATTCTGGCGACCATCGGGAACACTCCGCTGGTTCACCTGGAAAACCTGCTGCCCGGCTTCGGGTCCAAGATCTACGCCAAGGTCGAGCGATTCAACCCGGGCGGCAGCGTCAAGGACCGGTCGGCGCTGAGCATGCTCGTCGACGCGGTGCGCAGCGGCGAACTGCGGCCGGGCGAGTCGGTCGTCGTCGAGTCCAGTTCCGGCAACCTCGCCGTCGGTCTCGCGCAGATCTGCCGCTCGTTCGGACTGCGCTTCATCTGTGTGGTCGACAGCAAGACCACCAGTCAGAACCTGGCCGTCCTCAACGCCTTCGGCGCCGAGGTCGAGATCGTCACCGAACGCGACACGGCCACCGGCGAGTACCTGCCCGCCCGCCTGCGCAGGGTGCGCGAGCTGGTCGCCGGAACAGCCAACGCCTTCTGGCCCAACCAGTACGCCAACCCCCTCAATCCGCGCGCCCACGAGGTCACCATGCGGGAGATAGCCGGCGCCCTGGACGGCCGGGTCGACTATCTCTTCGCCTCCGTCTCGACCTTCGGCACGCTCAAGGGCTGCGCCGACCACATCCACGCCGAAGGCCTCGGCACCACGGTCGTCGCCGTCGACGCCCTGGGCAGCGCGATCTTCGGACTGGAATCGACGGCACGGCTCATTCCCGGGCACGGCGCCTCCGTGGTGCCGGCACTGATGGACCCGCAGGCCGCCGACGAGGTCGTCCACATCTCCGACCTCGAATGCGTCGCCGCCTGCCGCAGACTCGTAGCCCGCGAGGCGATCCTGGCCGGCGGCTCGTCCGGGGCGACGGTCGCGGCGCTGCGCAAATACGCCGAGCACATCCCGGACGGATCGAATTGCGTACTCATCTTCCCGGACGGCGGCGACCGCTATCTCGACACCATCTATTCCGACGAATGGGTGCGCCGGAATTTCGGTGAGGTCTCCCATCTCTGGAAGGACTGAATTCCCCATGATCGTCATACGGCATGCCGACGTCGAGAGCATCCTCGACGGCCGCGAGGCGGACAACGTCCGCACCGTCGCCGAGGCCTACCGGCTGCATGCCGCCGGGCGGACCGCGGTCCCCCACTCCGTCTTCCTGCGTTTCCCCGGACACGACCGTGACCGCATCATCGGCCTGCCCGCCTACCGCGGCGGCGACCGCCCGGTGGCCGGCCTGAAGTGGATCTCGTCGTTCCCGGCGAACACCGAGTCGGGACTGCGGCGGGCCAGCGCCGCGATCCTGCTCAACTCGCTCGCCACCGGCCACCCCGAGGCGCTGATCGAGGGCTCGGTGATCTCCGCCCGGCGTACCGCTGCCAGTGCCGCGCTCGCCGCCGAGCTGCTGACCCGCGGCGCACGCCCGACCGGTGTCGCACTGATCGGCTGCGGCGTCGTCAACGAGGAGATCCTGCGCCATCTGCGGGCGGTGCTTCCGGAGCTGACCGAGGTCACGCTGTACGACCGGGCCCGCTCCCGCGCTGAGGAGTTCGCCGGGCGGCTCGCCGCCGACGCGTCCGGGCCGGCGGTCGCGTGCGCCGACTCGCTCGACGAGGCCCTCGCCGCGCAGCCGCTGGTCTCCTTCGCGACCACGGCGGGCGTACCGCACACCGGCCTCGACGCGGTGCGGCCGGGCTCCCTGGTGCTGCACGTCTCACTGCGCGACCTGCACCCCGAGGCACTGCTGGACACCCACAACATCGTCGACGACGCCGACCACGTGTGCCGCGAGCACACCTCGCCGCACCTGGCCGAGCAACTCACCGGCAACCGCGACTTCATCGACGCCTCGATCGGCGAGCTGCTCACCGGTGAGCGGGAGTTCGTCCGCGTCCCGGGCCGCACGACGGTGTTCTCGCCGTTCGGCCTCGGTGTGCTCGACATGGCCCTCGCCGCCTTCGTGCGCGATGCGGCGGCCGCCGGCGGCCTGGGGACACGGGTCGACGGCTTCCTGCCCCCGCCCGCCGCCTGAGGCACGCGCACGCCCGTGCGCGTCCGGCACCGCCCGCACCACCCCACCACCCACCGCCGCCCGGCGTGGGCACCACCACCCTCCAAGGAGCAGACATGGCGACCGAGCCGACCGACGACCGCACCTACCGCGTCGTCCGCAACGACGAGGACCAGTACTCGATCTGGTGGACCGAGCGCGACCTGCCCGCCGGGTGGAGCGCCGAGGGCACCGAGGGCACCCGCGAGCAGTGCCTCGCCCGGATCGCCGAGGTCTGGACGGACATGCGCCCGCGCAGCCTGCGCGAGCGCATGGAGGCCGGCGCGGCCTGACCCGGCGACCGCCCCGCCCCTCGTTGGCACCTTCTCTCTTTCGCGATCCGGAACAGGAGATCTCGTGAACGCCGAACAGCGGTCGGGTGACGTCCCCGACATCCGTCCCCGGCCGTCGGCGGCCGGAGGCACCCTCCTTCTGCCCGAGAGGTTCGCCGCACAGGTCCTGCGCACGCCGCACGCGGTCGCCGTCATCGACGGCGCCCGCACCGTGACGTACGCGGAACTCGACCGGGCGGCCAACCGCATGGGGCACTTCCTGCGGGGGCTGGGGGCCGGGCCCGATTCGGTCGTCGGGGTCGGCCTGGAACGCGGCGCCGACCTGGTCGTCGCGCTGCTCGGAGTGTGGAAGGCGGGCGCCGCCTACCTGCCGCTCGACCCGGCCCAGCCACCGGCCAGGCTGACCGGTCTGGTCCGTGCCTCGGGCGCCCGGATCGTCCTGGCCCCAGCGGGGCTGGAAGGCGCCGTACGCGACGCGGGCGCCCGCCGGGCGGGGCCCGACGAGGTGCCCGCCGGCCTGCCGGACACCGCCCCCGCGGGCGGCGCGGACCCGGACGGCGCGGCGTACGCCGTCTTCACCTCCGGCTCCACCGGCACGCCCAAGTGCGTCGTCATCACCCACGCGGGCATCGCCAACCGCGTCGGCTGGACCGTGCGCACGCACGGACTCGGCCCCGCCGACCGCATCCTGCAGAAGACGTCCATCGGCTTCGACGCGGCCGGCTGGGAGATCTTCGCGCCGCTGGTCGCCGGCGCCGGCGTGGTCCTCGCCCCGCACGGGGCCGAGCGGGACCCGGCGGCCCTGCTCCGCGCGGTGGCCGGCCACCGGGTCACCGTCCTCCAGGTGGTCCCGTCCGTCCTGCGCATCCTCGTCGAGGACGGTGACTGGAGCGGCTGCGGGTCGCTGCGGCTGCTGTTCTCCGCCGGTGAGGCCCTGCACGCCGAACTCGTCACCCGGCTGCGCGAGAAGGCCGGTCCCGCGATCGAGGTGTGGAACACCTACGGGCCCACCGAGTGCTCCATCGACATCACCGCCCAGGCCGTCGATCCGGCGCAGACCAGCGGCGCGGTACCGATCGGCCGCCCGCTGCCCGGGACGCGTGTCCTGGTGCTGGACCCCCACGGCGACCCGGTCCCGGTCGGCACCCCGGGTGAGCTGTACGCGGGCGGGACCGGCGTGGCCCGCGGCTACCTGGCCCGGCCCGACCTGACCGCGGAACGCTTCGTGCCCGACCCGTACGCGAGCGAACCCGGCTCCCGCCTGTACCGCACCGGTGACCTGGTGCGCTGGCGTACCGACCGCACCCTCGACTACCTGGGCCGCCTCGACCAACAGGTCAAGGTCAACGGCGTCCGCATCGAGCCGGCCGAGGTCGAGGCGGCGCTCACCGCCCATCCCGGCGTCACCGGTGCCGTCGTCCAGCCGTACGAGGCGGGAGGCGGCAGCAGGCGGCTCGCCGCCCACCTCACTGTGACCGGAGACGCGGCCGCGGGTCCGTCGCCCGACGCGCTGCGCGCCCTCCTGCGCGAGCGGCTTCCCGAGAGTCACATCCCGTCGTTCTTCCACACCCTGGACGCCTTCCCACTCACCCCCAACGGCAAGGCCGACCGGGCCGCACTGCCCACCCCCGGCGACATCGCCGCGGCCGACCAGCCGTCCTTCGTCGCCCCGCGCACCGCGGCCGAACAGCTCGTCGCGGACACCTGGGCCGACCTGCTGGGGCTGAACCGGGTCGGGGCGCTGGACGACTTCTTCGGCCTCGGCGGCTCCTCCCTGCAGCTCACTCGCCTCGCCGCCCGGCTGCGCGCCGCGTCCGGCGCGCCGATCCCGCTGCGCGGACTGCTGCGGGCCACCACCGTCGAGGCGCAGGCAGGGCTCATCGAGGCCCCTCCCGCCGACGAGAGCCCGGTCGTGCCGGTCCCGCGCGACGGTGAGCTGCCGCTGTCGTCCGGGCAGCGCCGCCTCTGGTTCCTGGACCGGATGCACCCGGGCAGCCCCGAGTGGGTGGCCCCGCTCTTCCTGCGGCTGCCCGCGGCCACCGGCGCCGACACCGTACGACGCGCCCTGGAGGCGCTGTCCGCCCGCCACGAGGCGCTGCGCACCCGCTACCCGGACCGGGCCGGCGAGCCCCGCCAGGTGATCGGCGAGGCCGGCGCGCAACCGGTCGAACTCCGCGTCGAGGACACCTCCCGCGATCGACTGGGACAGCTGTTCCGCGAGCAGTTCGAGCGCGGGTTCGACCTCGCCGCGGGACCGCTGTGGCGGGCGCTGCTCGCTCGCACCGGCGGCGACCACGTGTTGCTGCTGACACTGCACCACATTGCCGTCGACGGCTGGTCCACGGTCGTCCTCGAGCGCGAACTGCGGGAACTGTGCGCCGCGTTCGAGACGGACCGCGCGCCGCGGCTGCCGGCGCTCCCCGTGCAGTACGCCGACTACGCCGCCTGGCAGCACGCCCGGCACACCGAGGACTTCGTCGCCGGCGAACTCGCCCACTGGCGTTCCGCGCTGGCCGGCATCGAACCCCTCGACCTGCCCCTGGACCACCCCCGCCCCGCCGAACGCGACCCGCGCGGCGCCGTCGTCCCCTTCCGCGTGGAACCGGAACTCGCGCGCCGGCTGGCCGAGTTGGGCAGGGCACACCGTGCGACGCCCTATATGACACTGCTCACCGCGTACGCCACCCTGATCGCCCGCTACAGCGGCGGCTGGGACATCCCGGTGGGCACCCCCGTCGCCGGCCGCGGCCGCCCCGAGACCGAGAACACCGTCGGCTTCTTCCTCAACTCCCTCGTCGTACGCTGCGCACTGGACGCCGACCTCACCTTCGCCGCCGCCCTCGACCGGGTCGGACAGGCGGCGCGCGCCGCCTTCGCCCACCAGGAACTGCCCTTCGAGCGGCTCGTCGACGAGCTCCAGCCCGAGCGCGACCTGTCCCGCACCCCGCTCTACCAGGTCGCCTTCGACCTGCACAGCGAGGGCGTCACCAGCGTCGCCACCGAGGACGACGACATGGCGGCCTTCACCGCCGCCTGGCAGGTCGCCAAGACCGACCTCTCCCTGTTCATGCGCGAGACCCCGGACGGCGCCCTGGACGGCGTCCTCGAATACGCCACCGCCCTCTTCGAGCGCGCCACCGCCGAGCGCCTCGCCGGACACTTCACCAGCCTGCTCCGGTGCGTCGCCGAACGACCGGACCTGCCGCTCGGCGAGGTGGACTTCCTGTCGGCCGAGGAGCGCGGCCGGCTCCTCACCGGGTGGAACGACACCGAGGTCAGCGCCGAGTCCGAGACCGTCCTCGCGCTCGTGGAGGCCTGGGCCACCGCCGACCCGGACGTCACCGCCCTCTCCCACGGCTCGCGCAGCGTCACCTACGGTGAGCTGGACGCCGGCGCCAACCGCCTCGCGCATCTGCTGCGGGAGCGGGGCGTCGGCGCCGAGTCGCGGGTCGCGGTGCTCCTGGACCGGGGACCCGAGCTGGTCACGGCCCTGCTGGCGGTGTGGAAGGCCGGGGGCGCCTATCTGCCCGTCGACCCCTCCTGCCCCGCCGAGCGGCTCACCGCCATGCGCCGCAGCGCCGGAGCGAACACCGTGATCACGTCCAGCGCCCACACGGCGGCCGCCGGGGACGGCGCCATCGTCGTCGACACCGACTCGGCACTGATCGCGGCCGCTCCGGCCACCCGGCCCGCGCGCACCGACGACCTCGACCGGCTCGCCTACGTGATCTTCACATCGGGTTCCACCGGGACGCCCAAGGGCGTCGAGGTCACCCACCGCGGCCTCGTCAACCATGTCGCCTGGGCGGCACGCGAGCTGGCGCCGCGCGACTACGGCGGGGCGCCCCTGTTCTCGTCCGTCGCCTTCGACCTCGTCGTCCCGAACCTGTGGGTGCCGCTGGTGACCGGGCAGCGGCTGTTCCTGCTGCCGCAGGACACCGACCTCTCCGAGCTGGGCAGGCATCTTGCCGGAGCTGAACCGTTCAGCTTCGTCAAACTCACCCCCGGCCACCTCGACGTGCTCGCCCTCCAGCTCACCCCGGCCCAGGCCGGCGCCCTCGCCCCGGTCCTCGTCGTGGCGGGGGAGGCCTTCTCGGTGGCCACCCTGCGGCGGTGGCGGGCTCTGGCCCCCGGCACCCGCCTGGTCAACGAGTACGGCCCGACCGAGGCCTCCGTCGGCACCTGCGTCTTCGAGGTGCCGGAGGAGACCGGGGAGAGCAGGGAGAGCGGCGAGAGCGGAACGCGGGTCCTCCCGATCGGCCGGCCACTGCCCAACATGGCGATGTACGTCCTGGACGACCGGCTCCAGCCGGTACCCGCCGGGGTCGCGGGCGAACTCTACGTCGGCGGAACGGGAGTGGCCCGCGGCTACGCCGGCCGCCCCGGCCTGACCGCCGAACGCTTCCTGCCCGACCCGTTCGGCGCGCCCGGCGCCCGCGTCTACCGCACCGGCGACCGGGTACGCCGGCGGACGGACGGCAACGTCGAGTTCCTCGGCCGGTTCGACGACCAGGTCAAGATCCGCGGCTACCGCGTCGAACCCGGTGAGGTGCAGGCGGTCCTGGCCGCACACCCGGCCGTGCGCGAGGCGTTCGTCACCGTCCACCCGCTCGGCGACGGTGAGCGGCAGCTCGTCGCCCACTACGTCGCCGAGAGCGGCGGCGACCTCGCCGGCACCCTCACCGCGCACTGCGCCCGGCGGCTGCCGGACTACATGGTGCCCACCGTCTGGACCCGGCTCGACGCACTGCCCCTCAACGCCAACGGCAAGGTCGACCGGCGTGCCCTGCCCGGCCCCGGCGCGGACGACGGGCCGGCCGGGCGGGTGCCACCGAGCGGCCCCGTCGAGGAGCGCGTCGCCGAGATCTGGAGCGAGCTGCTCGGCACCCGGGCCGGGGCCCACGACAACTTCTTCCACTCGGGCGGCAATTCCATCTCCGCGATCCGGCTGATCTCCCGCATCCAGGAGGAGTTCGAGATCGGTCTCGCGGTGCGGACCGTGTTCGAGCAACCCACGGTCGCAGGCCTCGCGGCCACCGTCGAGGAGCGCATCAAGGCGGAGATCGCCGCACTCGCCGACTCGGAACTCGTCCATGACGAACTGCTGGTGAAGGGGTACGACGCATGACCGGGGACAAGGCTCAGACGGTCCGGGACACCGCGGCACTGCGCGACGAACTGCTGCGCCGCCGGATGGCGGGCGGGCGCGGCGCCGGCCGGCGCACAACGGTGCCGCGCGCGGACCGCACGGCCCCGCTGCCGCTGTCGTACGGACAGCAGCAGATGTGGTTCCTGAACCGGCTGGAGCCGGACAGCACCGAGTACGTGGTGCCGCTCGTGCTGCGGCTGCGCGGCCCGCTGGACCCTGCGGCGCTCGGCCGCGCCTGGCAGGCACTTGTGGAGCGCCACGAGATCCTGCGCACCCGCTACGCCCTCGCCGGGGACGAACCCGTCCAGGTCATCGACGCGCCGCGCCCCACCTCGCTGGACGTCACCGCGGTGGCGGACGAGGAGAGCCTGCTGCGGGCCGTCGAGGACGACATGGGCCGGCCCTTCGACCTGGCGGGCGAGTGGCCCGTACGCGCCCGGCTGCTGCGGCGCGCCGCCGACGACCACGTGCTGTCGGTCGTCTTCCACCACATCGCCTGCGACGCCTGGTCCACCGGCGTCCTCGGCCAGGAACTCTCCGCCCTGTACGGAGCCTTCACCAGCGGCGCCGGCAACCCCCTGTCACCCCTGCCGGTGCAGTACGCGGACTACGCCGCCTGGCAGCGCGCCGAGCTGGACGGCGGCGCCCTGGCCCGCCAACTCGAGCACTGGACGGCCCGCCTGGCCGGCCTCGAGACGCTCCGGCTGCCCACCGACCGGCCGCGTCCGGCCGTACGGGACGCGGCGGGCGACAGCGTCGCCTTCACCCTGCCCGCCCCGCTCACCGCGAGCATCCGCGAGACGGGCCGGCGCCACGAGGCCACCCCCTTCATGGTGGTGCTCGCCGCCTTCCAGGCCCTCATCGGCCGCTACACCGGCCGCACGGACGTCGCCGTGGGCACCGTCGGCTCGCAACGCACGCTGCCCGAACTCCAGGGCCTGATCGGCTACGGCATCAACAGCCTGGTGCTGCGCGGCCGCTGGAGCGACGGATCGTCCTTCGGTGACCTGCTCGCGGCCACCCGCGCCACCGTCCTCGACGCCTTCGACCACCAGGCCGTCCCCTTCGCGCAGCTCGTGGACCGGCTCCAGCCGGAGCGCGACCTGTCCCGTACGCCGCTCTACCAGGTGGCGTTCACCATGCACGGTGAGCGGACGGCCGCCTTCGACCTGGCCGGCGTCACGGCGGAGCCGTACCTGGGCACCGGCCACGTCGCCAAGACCGACCTCGACCTGCAGCTGACCGAGCACGCCGACGGCTCACTCACCGGCCGGCTCGAGTACGCCACCGCCCTGTTCGACCGCGCGACGGTGGAGCGCATGGCGGACCACCTGCTGCGGCTCCTCGAGGCGGGCACCGCCGACCCGGCCGTACGCCTCTCCGCGGCCGGCATCCTCGGCGCCGAGGAGCGGGCCCTGCTCGCCGGCGCCCCCGAGCGCGTGGAGCCGGTCACCCGCCGCGTCCACGAGATCTTCGAGGCGCAGGCGGCCCGCACCCCGGACGCCGTGGCCGTCGTCTTCGAGGACCGGGCACTGTCCTACGCGGAGCTGGACACCCGCGCCAACCGCATCGCGCACCTGTTGCGCGGCAAGGGCGTCGGCCCCGAGGACCTCGTCGGCGTCTGCCTGGAACGCGGCATCGACCTGATGCCCGCGCTCCTCGGCGTGCTCAAGTCCGGCGCCGCCTATCTGCCCCTGGACCCGGCCAACCCCGCCGACCGGCTCGCGTACATCGTCGAGGACGCGAACGCCCCCGTCGTGCTGACCACCGCGGCGCAGGCCGGCGTCCTCGACGGGCGCTACGCGGGCGAGGTGGTCGAACTGGACACCGCGGCCGCCCTCCTCGCCGCCCAGCCCGGCAGCGCCCCCGGCGTGGCCGGCAGCCCCCAGAATCTGATCTACACCATCTACACCTCGGGCTCCACGGGCCGCCCCAAGGGCGTCGCCGTCACCCACGAGAACGTGGTGCGGCTCCTCGCGCGCGGCCACGAGCACTACGCCTTCGCGCGGACCGACGTGTGGCCGCTGTTCCACAGCTACGCCTTCGACGTCTCCGTCTGGGAGATGTGGGGCGCGCTGCTGCACGGCGGACGCCTCGTCGTCGTGCCCTTCGCCGTCACCCGCTCCCCCGAGGAGTTCCTCGACCTGCTCGTCGAGCAGGGAGTGACGGTCCTCAACCAGACGCCGTCCGCCTTCCGCGCGCTGACCGCCGCCGCCCGCGACGGCGACCCGCGCATCGACCGGCTCGCCCTGCGCGCCGTGGTTTTCGCCGGCGAGAAGCTGGAGGTCTCCGAACTCGGTCCGTGGGCGGACCGCGTCGGCCTGGACCGCACCGCCCTGGCGAACATGTACGGGATCACCGAGACCACCGTGCACACCACCTACCGGCGGCTGACCGCCGCGGACCTCGACCCGCGGCGCGGCAACCCGATCGGGCGGCCGCTGGCCGACCTGACCGTGCGTCTCCTCGACGGCAACGGCGAGCTGGTGCCCGTCGGCGTACCCGGCGAGATCCACGTCGGCGGCCCTGGTGTCGCCCGCGGCTACCTGGGCCGCCCCGACCTGACCGCGGAGCGCTTCGTCCCCGATCCCAGCGGACCGGCCGGCGCCCGCCTCTACCGCAGCGGCGACCTGGCCCGCCGGCTCCCCGACGGTCAGCTGGAGTTCCTCGGCCGCGCCGACGACCAGGTCAAGGTCCGCGGCTTCCGCATCGAACCCGGCGAGATCGAGAACGCCCTCACCGCCCACGAGGCCGTCCGCGACGCGGTCGTCCTGGTCCGCGAGGACACCCCCGGCGACGCCCGGCTCGTCGCCTACGTCACCGCGGGCCCCGCCGGTGCCCCCGCCCCGGCCCAGCTGCGCGCGTCACTCGCCGCCGCGCTGCCCGAGTACATGGTCCCGGCGGCCTTCGTCGTCCTCGACCGGCTGCCGCTGACCACCAACGGAAAACTCGACAAGCGCGCCCTGCCCGCCCCCGGTCAGGACGCCGTCGGCGCCACCGCGTACGTCGCCCCGCGCACCGTCGTGGAGGAGCGCGTCGCCGAGGTCTGGCAGGACGTGCTCGGCCTCGACCGGGTGAGCGTCGAGGACGGCTTCTTCGACCTCGGCGGGCACTCCATCCGGGCGGTCACCCTCGTCGGGCGGCTGCGCGCCGCCGGGTACGACCTGGCCGTACGCGACGTCTTCGAGCACCGCACCGTCGCCCGCATCGCCGAACTCGTCACCGGCCGCCCCGCGCCGGCCGCCCGGCCCGCCACGGTGAGCCCGTTCGCCCTGCTGGCGGACGAGGACCGGGACCGGCTCCCGGAAGGCCTCGCGGACGCCTACCCGCTGTCGCAGGTCCAGCTCGGCATGGTCGTGGAGATGCTGACCGACGACGGCAGACACCCGTACCACAACGTCACCTCGTTCCGGATACGCGACGCCGAGCCCTTCAGCGAGGCGGCGCTGCGCGAGGCGGTGGCCGCCGTCGTCGCGCGCCACGACGTCCTGCGCACCTCCGTGGACCTCACCACCTACTCCGTACCGCTGCAACTGGTGCACGCCCACGCCGAGATGTCCCTCGGGGTACGTGACCTCAGCGCCCTCGGCGAAGAGGAACTGCGGGCGTCGCTACGGGAGTTCACGGCCGCCGAGCGTGCCGACCTCTTCGACCTCGCCACCGCACCGCTGCTGCGGCTGCACGCGCACCTCGCCGGCGACGGCAGCTGGTGGCTGACCAACACCGAGTGCCACGCGATCCTGGACGGCTGGAGCCACCACTGCTTCCTGATGGAGGTCCTGGAGGAGTACCGGCGGGTCCGGGACGGAGAGCCCACCGCTGCCGCGCCGGACGGAACCGCCGTCCGCTTCGCGGACTTCGTCGCGGCCGAACTGTCGACGCTCGCCTCACCGGACGCGCGCGGCTACTGGCAGGACGTCGTCACCCATCACGCCCGGCTGTCCGTCCCGGCCCCCTGGACCGGCGACGCCCAGGACACCGGACAGCCCTACCGCGTCCCCGTCCCCTTCCACGACCTGGAGGACCGGCTGCGCACCCTGGCGGCGAAGGCGGGCGCGTCGCTCAAGAGCGTGCTGCACGCGGCGTACCTCAAGACGATGAGCCTGATCACCGAGGAGGAGCGGTTCTTCACCGGCCTCGTCTGCAACGCCAGGCCCGAGGTCCTCGGCGCGGACCGGGTGTACGGCATGCACCTCAACACCCTGCCCTTCGCCCACGACCGCTCGGCCGGCACCTGGCGCGAGCTGGTGGCGCAGGTCTACGCCCGTGAGATCGACCTCTGGCCGCACCGGGCGTACCCCATGCCCGTCATCCAGCGGGAACTCGCCGACGGCGAGCGTCTGATCGACATGCGCTTCAGCTACCACGACTTCGACCAGGTCGACCGCGACCGCGTCGACTACCTGGCCAGCATCGACGACAGCCCGACCGAGTTCCCGCTCGGCGTCTCCGCCCGTATCGGCCACCTGGTCCTCACGGCCTCGCCCCGAGCCCTGGGCAGGGAGGCCACCGACCGCCTCGCCGGGATGCTGCGCTCGGTGCTGGAGGCGATGGCGGCGGATCCGGAGGGGTCGGCGCGTCAGGCGCATCTGCCGGCGGGGGAGTACCGGCGGTTGGTGGTGGAGTG
>NZ_JBVIYZ010000028.1:0-67083 GCF_055592085.1 Streptomyces sp. NPDC041135 | reverse complement strand
GATCCCACTCCGCATTCGTCAGGTCTCCGCGTCCCATGGAGTCAGCCTGCCCCCAACACCCCACCTAGGGAGAGAGATCCGAGAAACAGCGCCTAGGCGTCACGCGGAAGCGCGGCCAGAGCCGGTGTTATCACGCCACGTCAGGTCGCCGACCGTAGGTGATGAGCAAGGTGCATCACAGCAGCCCGTTCTCCCGGGCGTACAACGCCGCCTGGGTGCGGTCGCGCAGGCCGAGGCGGCTCAGGACGCGGGAGATGTGGTTCTTGACCGTTCCCTCGCTGAGGTAGAGACGGGCAGCGATCTCCTTGTTGGTGGCGCCCGCGCAGATGAGGCGCAGGACATCCGTCTCGCGCGGGGTGAGCAGCTCCGGCGCCGGAACGCCGGCCATCAGGCCGGCTGTGACGCTCTGGTCGAACTGGGCGACGCCCGCGTGCGCCAGGCGGACGGCCTGAGCGAGGGCGGCGGCGGGCAGGTTCTTGAGCAGGTACCCGACCGCCCCGGCGCGCAGCGCCCGGGTGACGTACTCGTCGTCGGCGAACGTCGTGAGCATCACCACCTTGCAGGCGGGCAGGACCCGCCGCAGCAGGGCGGTAGCGGCCACGCCGTCCAGCCCGGGCATCCGGACGTCCATCAGCACCACGTCGGGGTGGCGGGCCCGCGCCGTCTCGACGGCCTCGGCGCCGTCGCCGGCGCTGCCCACCACCGCGATGCCCGGCTGAAGCCCGAGCAGCGCGCAGATGCCCTCCCGCACCAGCTCCTGGTCGTCGACGACGAGCACCCGCGTGGCCGTGTCCTCCTCCGCGCTCACCAGGGGACCCTCACCGTGAGCACGGTGCCGGCCGCTGAACTGCGCAGGTCCACCGACCCGCCGACGAGGCGGAGCCGTTCGCGCAGGCCCGCGAGACCGAAGCCCTCCTCGGCAGTGCCGAGCCCGCTCCCGTTGTCTGCCACGCGCAGCACGGCCCCGCGCTCCTCGTAGGCGACGTCCACATGGACCTGCGTGGCCCCGGAGTGCCGGCAGGCGTTGGTCAGTCCTTCCTGCGCCGCCCGGTAGAGCACCAGCAGCGGCCGGCGTTCGGTGCCGGACATCTTCAGGGTGATCCGGCCGCAACCGCCGTCCAGGTGGTGCACCAGGTCGGTGAGCGCACGCCCGAGGCCGGCGGACTCGGAGTCGGCTTCGGGGCCGAGCGCCCGCACCGAGGCGCGCACTTCGTCCAGGGCCCGGTTCGCCGACCACCGGGCGTGGGCCACGGCCTGCGCGGAACCGGCCGCATCGAGCGAGGCGAAGGCCTCCGCCTTCTCCAGCTGAATGCCGATCGCGGTCAGATGGTGGCCGAGGCTGTCATGGATGTCGCGGGCCAGCCGGTTGCGCTCACGCGCCGCGGACAACTCCGCCACCTGGGCGAGCGTGCCCTCCAGGCGGGCGCGGGCCTGCTGCTCGCGGACGGCCACTGCGGCCATGGCGATGGCCAGGACCACCCCGAGGGCGAACATCAGCAGGTCGGAGATGTACTCGGCCCGGACCTCCCAGTGCGGAACCCGGAGGGTGAAAACCCCCGCCAGGGCAGCCACGCAGCCGGCGCCGAGCACAACGGACACCGTGCGCCCGTAGACGAAGAACGCCAGGAACGGCAGGAGCACGAAGAGCACCCGGGACAGGCCGGACGGGTCGAGCGCCGCCACCGCGCCCAGCAGCACCGTCCTCAGCGCGAACACGACCCCCGGCGCGACCGGCCACTCGCGTGCGTCCAGAACCGTCAGCGCGCAGAGCAGACCCGCGAACCCGACTGCCCGCACCTCAAGCCCTGGCCCGATCGCGGCGTAGTAGACACCCCCGAACAGCACGGCGCCGTACAGGACGGAAGGTATCCAGGGCACCGGTCGCGTCATCGGGCCTCCCTACGGGCTCACGCGTCTCCCCACTTCCACCGTGCGCAGCCTACGCAGCGGACACCGGACCGGAAGCCGCCGTCCCACATCCTGGCCACAGGTCATGTGCCCTTCGGCCATCGCGCACTGGCCGTCCCGCACTTACCGCCACTGACCCGCGCTTCCTAGATTCGGCGGCGTCCCGTCACCCAACGAGAGGAGAACGGCGTGCTCCGCCGTCTCGCTGTCGTCCCGCTGCTGCTCACCACCTGCCTCGCCGCTCCGGCGGCGACCGCCGACGCGGCGGTGCCCCGTGCGGCGACCGCCCGCCACACCACCCCGGTCCCCGTCGGCTGCGCCGACGTGCACGTCCCGGGAGCCGCCCACACGGTCTCCGCCTGCCTGGCCGACCTGACCACCACGGGGACCGTGCCGACCGGCCACACCGACCCCGCCGACTGGGCCGGCCTCGAGGCGCCGGGCACCGTCACCCCGTCCGGAGTGCCCGGGGTACAGGTCGACGGCTACTTCCCGGACACCTCCACCACCAACACCAACCACGGCTGGGACCACGACAGCCAGTTCGTCGTCCGGCTGCCCCGGCACTGGAACGGCGGCCTGGTCGTCGCCGGCCCGCCGGGGGTGCGCGAGCAGTACGCCAACGACCGCATCATCAGCGACCAGGTGCTCGCCAAGGGCTACGCCTACGCCGCCACCGACAAGGGCAACACCGGCTCCGAGATCTACCGGGACGGTGAGCGCCCCGGTGACGCGATCCTGGAGTGGCACCGCCGCTTCGCGGAGCTGACCAGGGCGGCCCAGCGGGCCGCCGCCGGGTACTACGGCCACGCCCCGCGCACCACGTACGCCGCCGGGCTATCCGCGGGCGGGTACCTGGTCCGCTGGCAGCTCGAGCACTACCCGCAGCTGTACACCGGCGGCATCGACTGGAACGCCCTCGTCTTCACCCGGAACGGCAGCCTGCTCACCACCCTCCCGCCCGCGCTGCGCGCCTACCCCCGCTATCGGGCGGGGGAGTCGGGCGCGCACGCCGAGATGCTCGCGGCCGGCTATCCCGCGGGCTCGGAGGCGCTGTGGGACTACCACTACCGCACCCAGTGGGACTTCCTGCAGCGGGTGATCCGCGAGGAGGTCGACCCCGGGTACGACGGCGCCGCGCAGGCGGGGACCCCGTTCTGCCCGGCCGGGACCGGCGCGGGCTGCGACACCGACTACGACTTCGCCTCCCGCCCCGCCCGGGTCCACAGGGCCGTGGACCGGATCGCGCTGAGCGGGCGCATCCGGCGGCCCCTGGTCAGCGTCCAGGGCACCCTGGACGTCCTCACCCCGCCGTCCGCCTTCGGCGACGTGTATCACCGCATGGTCGCCGACGCCGGACGCTCGCCCCTGCACCGCTACGTCCTCGTCGCCGGCGGTACCCACACCGACGGGCTGGTCCCCATCGCCCCGCAGACGCTCAAGCCCATGCTGCCGTCGTTCGTCACGGCCTTCGGTGAACTGGAGGCATGGACCCGGCACACGCCCTGACGCGAGGGGACGTCACAGCCCGCCCCCGCGCAAGCGATCCGTCCCCTTGCGGCGGTGGGCTCGACGGCCGCTCCCGGTCCTGACCGCGCGCACGACATCGCGATCCGGTCGGCAGCCCGGACACTGCCGTCCCGGCGCCAGGCCCGGCCCCGACCGACGCGAGCGGTGACCTGTCCCTGTGGGGCCGCGCCGGCAGATATGTCAGTGCGAGCTGGCACCATCACCTGGCACGGTGGCTCCGACGAGACAGACCAAGCTGGCCGAGGACGCCGGTGTGCACCGGGCGGCTATCACCCGCCTGCTGCAACGGCAGAGCATGCCCGACCTGGACACCATGCCGGGCCTCGCGCGCGCCCTGGGCGTCCCGGTCCGGGACGTCCTCATCCGGTCCGGCAAGCTGACCGAGGACGACCTGCCCCAGACCCCGGCACCGGCCGCCGCCGTGGCGTCCACCCCGGGTGAGCCCGCTCTCTCCGCCGAGCTGGCGGCGGCGGCCCTCGGTACCCCCGAACACCTCCGGGCCGCGAGGGAAACGCATGCACTGGGGTGTCTGGGCAGTCGTCTCCTTACTGCATCTCGGGATTCACCAGCTATCGCTACCGGGTCGCCGGTCATGGCTCCTACTCGAAGAAGACCCGTGGATACCGCAGGCTGTATGCCGCGCCCGGCGAGGATGTCATGGTGGCCTACGACCCCAGGAATCCGGCGCGGGCGCGCATCACGGGTGAACTGGAGACGCTGGGATCGGAAGTCGGGATCGTGACCGTCTGCCTGGTTGCTCAGCTGGCCATGTAGTTCGTCGCCTTGATGCTGCTCCAGCTCTTCCACGTCTTCTGAAGCGGGGCGGTGGAAACACCAGGCGCCGGTCTGCTTCCGCCCGCCCGGCGGGAGCGTCCCGACAGGGCGTGTACCGAAAACGCCTGCGGTGGTGGACGTGTCGTAGTACTCCTGGGGAGACGGAGACACCTTGGTTCTCGTTTGGAGTCGTCGATGGCCGTTCGCCGTGTCGTGCCCAACATCCAGTCGGAGGCCGCGCAGGAGAGCCGGGAGTTCTACGGCCTGCTGGGCTTCGAGGAGGTCATGAACCATGGTTGGATCATGACGCTCGCAACCCCGTCCAGCCCGGCAGCGCAGATCAGTGTCATGACCGCCGACAAGACCGCGCCCGTCGCCCCCGACATGAGTATCGAGGTGGACGACGTGGATGCGGCTTACGCGGTCATGCGGGCAAGCGGCGCGGAGATCGTCCACCCGTTGCAGGACGAGGAGTGGGGCGTGCGGCGGTTCTTCGTGCGTGACCCCAGCGGACGGGTGGTCAACGTGCTGGGTCACCACTCCCGATAGCTGCAGCTCGGCCCGGCCGAGGACGGCGGGACACACCCGCTGCGGCCGCAGGACCGCGGCACACGCGAGGTCCTGGAACGGTACGGCTGCGAACTGCCCTGACTCCGCAGAGCCTGCCCCCGCCATCCGTTCCACCGCCGGAGGCGGCCGAGTGCAGCCCGCGGGACTTCCTCACTGAAGAGACCTCAAGTCGTGCTGAATCACGATCGGTTCGTCGTCGACGACGGGCGGCATGAGCCGCAGTTCGTCATCGACGAGGACGCCTCCGCGGCTGTCGGCGGGGCTCAAATGGTCATGTGCGGTGGACTTACACAGCTCGAGGCCAGATTGAGAGGGTGACCTACAGCGGTCGGCCATCAGTAATGGAGCTACTGAAGTTCTCAGGGCAGGGTCGGTGGGGTGATAGCCAGACCTGTGGCGGTGAGGCAGCCGTCGACCAGGTGGGGTCGGAGCTGGATCCTGCGTAACTCGCGGCGAAGAGTTCGGCCGAGGTTGTCGGAGGTGTCGAAGGCGGTGTTGGCCATCGCCCTGCGTACCAGCGACCAGACTGCCTCGACGGGATTGAGGTCAGGTGCGTAGGGCGGGAGGCGGACGGTGGTGAGCCAGTCGTGCTCGGCCTCGTACCGTTTCAGCCCGGTGGCCAGGTGGGTGTTAGCCGGGAGCTTGATTCGCAGCTGGGGCGTCAGTTCCTTGTGCCAGCGGTCCCGTTCGATCTGTGCGACGGCGGCCGCCGTCTCGTTCGCGTTCCAGGCCGCCCTGTTCGCCTCGCGGGAGGCCTTCCATGCGCCGTAAGCGGCAGCACCGCTCAGCGCTGCTGAGGCCGCGGCTATGGACGTGTCGACGATGCTCATGCCGGGCTGTATAGCTCAGCCAGACGAGCAGGTTCTCCGAGCCGGACGACGCGCGCCGGCGGGAAGCGTGTGGGGACCCCGGTAGTGCGGCTCTCCGCGAGAGTAGAGATGGACGGGTGATCATTCAGTCGCGTAGGTCGTACGCGCTGTTGTCCCCGCCGACGCGGGGGTGGGTCCTTCAAGGATGTGCAGACCTTCCCCACCGGGAAGTGCTCCCCATGCCTGCGGGGGCGACTCCAAAGGCGACCGAGTTGTCCCGGATAACCACACAGCCCCACCCCCTGGCCCCCTACGCCGACCAGTCGATCCCGAGGGGGTCTACACGGTCCGTGGATCGCCGCCCGGCAGGAGGCATGGCGTCCACCAGCGCCGGTGGCATGGTGACCCACAGCCTCCTGCCGGGCAGCAAGCTGCGCGCCCACACTCTCGTCGGGGCCGCCAGCACGTATGGACCGGCAAGCATCTGCTCTGCGCAGCCCAGCGGCCCGTGCGCGTGCAGTGCGACCACGAGAAGTTCGCCCGGCGACCCTGTACCGGGTCGGCTGTCGGTGCGCCGCGTGTGTGTCCGCCCATGGCGCCGAGAGTCTGGAGCGCCGGCGGGCCCTGACTGACGAGGCTTTCACCGCCGAGCAGCGCAGGCGCGTCGGGGTCACGCTGCACCAGGTCTACGGGCGGGCGAACGGGGATGCGGCGTTCGCCGAGGAGCTGGGCGAGGCCGGATGGTCCCTGTGCGTGCTGGGCCAGGACTACCGGCAGTGCAGCACGGCGGGCGGGTACCGGGGCAATGAGCGGGGCGAGGCGCCACGCCCGGCGTGCCGGGGCACCGGTCGCTCAGCCGGTCGGACCGGGCTCGAGGGTCGGGGTGTCGGCGGGAGACAGGTCCGGGCGCATCCGGTGCCAACGCGCCGGGTGGCACCAGCGTCCGGCACTTTCGCGGGCGACGTCGACGCCGACCCCAGCTCCGGCGTCACAAGAGTGCCAGCCTGGGCTTGCTTGTCGATTCGGATTATTTCTGTCGTGAGCATCTGATGCCATACCCGGGGTCCGGAGGCCTGGATATGGCCGGGCCGTGATATCGGCGGTACCATCGGTACCATGTCTCATACCAAAGCCATGAATCTGCGTTTTCCCGATCCGGGCCAGCGCGCCGCGATCGAGGCCGCCGCGAAGCAGGAGGGTGTCAGCCTGCAGGAGTACATCCTCTCGGCCGCCTACGCCCGTGCCACTGCCGTGGAAGAGCGCTTCCTCGACGCGTTCAGGGCATCGATGGTCCACAGCGGCGACGCGTTCGCGGAGCAGGCCGGCACTGCCGATCCCAGCAGGGAGCAGCGCTCTGCGGAGCTGCAGGCGCGGCGTGATCTTGAGGAGCAGCAGGAGCGGGGTCACGCGGCGTGACCGAGAGAGATCCGCTTCACCCTCTTGATGTGTCCTTCCTGCTGCATGCGGCCGAGCTGCTGCCTGGTGATCCTCAGGTGGACGACTATGGCCCGCTCTATGCGGCTGTGGCCCGGGTCAATGCCCGGGCGTTGGAGCGGGACATCTACGGGTCCTTGTATCTCCGGGCGGCCGCGCTGCTGCAGACGTTGGCGCGGCTGCCCTGTCTGGAGCACTCCAACGAAGCCTTTGCCTGGCACTCGGCGCAGGCGTACCTGGCTCTGAACGGGTGCCTGCTCGAGTATCCGCCGAAGGAGGCGGTCTCCTTGGTGCGGGACGCTGCTTCGGGCGCGTTGGGGGTCGGCCTGATTGGCCGTCAGCTGCGTGCGTGGAGCGCATCCTGACGCCATGTCGGTTCGGCTCGGGACCAGCTTGTTGCAGGCGACGGGTCGGGTGGCCCTCTCGCATAGGCTGGGGACTCACAGTGGGTGCGCGTGCCTGACCGGGGCGGCCGGACCGTCACTCCTTGCGGTTGCGCACTGCGAGCACGGCGCCCGCGAGGGCGGCGATGCCGCCCCCGATCATGGGCACAACGTGCATTGAGGCTTTGTAGTCCACGGCGTAGGACGACCGAGCGTCGGCACCCGCTTGGGCACCGCCAGGTCGACGGGGAGCAGGAAGCCGCGGGTGGGGTGACGGCAGGACCACTGCGGGCGGGTCACGCACAGCCTGCACCGCAGGATGACGACCGGGTCCTCGTTGCCGCCGGGTCTCAGGCCCATCTCCCGTAACTGCCGCTTGGTGACCAAGCCCTCAAGCACCGTGCTGCGGTCGTATTCGGAAACCAGCGGGTTCGCCAATTTTCAAGGCACCGACACGGTGAACCCGCCGGTGATAGGGGTGCCCTTCTGCCGGGGACACATGGGTTCAGCTGGTCTGCATTGGCCCTTTACAACTCGTAACGCGATCTTGTGCGGCAGTGTGGCAGCCGGGGTCCGTAGTCTTGCGGCATGGACAACGGAATCGACCGTGTGGAAGACGGCTGGGACATCCGCTCGATGCGTGGGATCGGCATCGGAGAGGTGATCATCGGCGACGTCTTGCGGCTTCACACCGGTGCGAACCAGGTCGAGGTTCACAGTCCCGCCGAACTGGCGACGGAGCACGAGGCCGTGCCCGTCCACGCATCCACACGGGCCAACCTTGACCGACTGCCGCAGCTGCTCGATCAGGTGGTCGCCAAGGTCCATGCAGGTGATTCGGGCAGCCTGTGAGCGCGCTTCGCCAACGGGTGGTGACTGAAGGTGCCCGCTTCTTCCGATGCCTTCGGCTGGGTCATTGGTCTGCGGGGCAGCCTGCCCGATGAGCACCACACCTACCCGACCGCCGACGAGTGGGCCAGGAACGCCGTCGAGTATCTACTCCACCCGTTGCCGGCCGAAGGCGACGCGACCGGGCTTACCGTGAACTGAGGAACACCACTGATGAAGAACATACGCGTTGTCGTCACCGGAGCGGCCCGCGACTTCGGCCGGACCCTCGCCATCCGCTTCGCTGAACTGGGCGCCGAGGTCTACCTGTCCGCCCGCTCCCTGGAGCAGGCGCAGGCGACCCGCGACGAGATCATCGCGCTCGGTTACGACAAGGTCCACGCCTTCGCCTGCGACATCGCCGACCCCGCCTCGGTCCGCGCGTTCGCCGAAGAGGTCGGCAAGCTCACCGACCGGATCGATATCCTGCTCAACAATGGCGCCAAGTGGCTGACGGGCTTCGACCTCGGCGACGCCACCGACGACGACATCATGGCGACCATCGCGTCCGGCGGCGCGGGCACCGTCCTGATGGTCAAGCACTTCCTGCCCCTGCTGCGTGCCTCGGAGCGCCCCGACATCGTCAACATGATCTCCATGGCGGCTTCCGGCCGCAGCGACGCCTGCACCGGCAACCCCGCCTTCTACGCCGCCAAGGGCGCCCAGGCGAACTTCGCCGAGATCCTGTCCCAGCGGCTGCGTCAGGAGGGCGTCCGTGTGATCTCGTTGTACCCGCCGGACTTCAACAACGTCGACCCGCTGAGCCCCGAGTGGGAGACCACCGACCGCCGGGCCGGATCGGACCTAACCTCCCAGTCGCTGCTCGACTGCGTGATGTTCGCCGTGAACCAGCCGAGAGACTGCTTCATCCGCTCCTTCAACTTCGAGCCGGCGTCCAACGCCTCCAAGGAATAGCCGACATGTGCGGGATAGCAGGCTGGTACTCGCCCGTCCGCGACCTCGTCCACGAGCGTGTGACCGCCGAGGCCATGACCGACGCGATGGCCCTGCGCGGGCCCGACGCTGAGGGCGTGTGGCTGCGCCCTCGGGTGGCGCTCGGACACCGCAGGCTCGCTGTCATCGACCTGGAAGGCGGCGTGCAGCCCATGGTCGTCGGCACGGCCGACGGTGACGTCGCGCGCACCTACAGCAGCGAGCTCTATAACTTCCGCGAGCTGCGCGACGAACTGCGCCGCCGAGGTCATGACTTCACCACCACCAGTGACACCGAGGTCGTCCTCCGCTCCTACGTCGAGTGGGGCGACGCTTTCGTCGAACGCCTCAACGGGATCTACGCGTTCGCGATCTGGGACGGGCGTGCCGAGCGGTTGCTCCTCGTCCGCGACCGGCTCGGCGTCAAGCCGCTTTACCACTACCGCCTCGGCGACGACGTCCTGTTTGGCTCCGAGCCTAAGGCGATCCTCGCCCACCCCGAGGTCCCGCGCACCGTCGACCTGACGGGCCTGCGCGAGGCCTTCTCCTGGATCCGCACTCCGGGCCACGCCGTGTGGCGCGGCATGGCCGAGGTGCGGCCCGGCACCCTCCTCACCGCCGACCGGAACGGGGTGCGAGAGCAAACTTACACTGGAGGCCGGGATGGTCTGGGAGCCGGGTGAGGAGGCGTGGGAGACCAAGCTCGCCGCGTTGCGGTCCTACCGGCGGGCCATGGGGCACCTCGCGCCACGTCAGGACGCGGTGTGGGGCGAGGGCCAGGCGTGGGTGCCCATCGGGCAGCACATGGCCAACCTGCGCCGCAAGGGCGGCCTCGGCAAGGACCCGGAACGGGCCGCCGTACGCGCGAAGCAGCTGGCCGCGATCGACCCGGACTGGGACCGCCCCTGGCCACTCAACTGGCAGCGCCACGTAACAGTTGCCGACCCGAGCGCTGCTAGCCGGCTTCGGGTCTGCGCCAGTTGACAGAGGCGATCCCAAGCCATGGGCCAGGCCCTCTCTCGGAGGTCTGTCGAGGGGAGGGCGGGGCGCGGGCCCACCACTCGTGATTGATCGGTTACACAAAGCATAAAGCTGTGGTAGATCTGTGGATCTTCGGATCGTCCGGCCGGAGCATGACTGACTCAGAGGTCGGTAGGGGGGTGGGCGTGGTCGATGTGTTGCCGGACTCGGTGGGTGATCCCGAGCCCTTCGTTCATCCGATTTTTCAGCTTCGCCCTGGCGAGCACCCGGGCGCTGCCCGCACTCGCCCCGCTCGTCACCGCCGGAGTGCAGCTCCGCGTCGACACCGGCCTGACCGAACCACTCGTCGAAGAGCTGCGGGCCGGCCGGCACGACCTGGTGATCACGACCCGGCGGCCGCGGGGCCGCGCCCTGCCCTCCGCACCCCTGGCCGACGAGGAGTACCTGCTCGTCGCGGCGCCCCACTGGGTCACGCAGACGGACGGCTCAGCGCCCGACAGCATCTGCAGCGCGCTCAAGGACATCCCGCTCGTCACCTACGCGGAAGACTTGCCCATCGTGCGCCGCTACTGGCGCCTCGTCCTCGGCAAGCAGCTCACAACCCAGGCCGCCGTCACCGTGCCCAACCTGTACGCCGTCCTCTCCGCGGTCGCCGCCGGCTCCGGCTACAGCGTCCTGCCCCGCTCCTTGTACAAGGACCACCTCGCCGTCGGCACCCTCACCCTCCTCCACGACCCCGACGAACCACCGCTCAACACCCTCTTCCTCGTCCAGCGCCCCGGCGCCGAAGCCAACCCCGACGTCGTCCGCGTCCGCGACACCCTCCGCCACGCAGCCCTCAACTGGTAGGAACCACGGGCACCCTTGAACGGGGGTTGCAGGACCCGGGCGAATGACTCCGCATCGAGCGGTGCGGGCACGGCCAGCCCAGGACCCGGCCCGAGCGCGTCGTCGCCGATAAGGACTACTTGTCCACCTGCTCTGACTGCCCTGACTCCCCGGACACGCCTAGCGCCGAGAGGCAGACGGGTTGTCGGCCTTGCGGACGACGTCCGCGATCCAGGCCATCGCCTCGGGTACGTCGTAGTTGCCGGCGTGCGGCTGGTTCCAGGCGAGCTGGTAGTTGAGGTCCTTGACCTGCCGGTCGCCGGCGAGCGCCCGGTCGAGGTTGACCGAGACTGTGAATGCGGTGTCGCGGTCACGGGTGCCGTGACGGACGTACCAGTTCGGAGCCGTGTCGGCGCTCGTGCTGATGAAGTCCATGGGGTTGATCAGGTGGACCTGGTCATCGACGGTGGTGCTCTTCTGCGCGGTGTACTGCTTCCAGGTCAGCCCGGTGTCGTCGAGACCGCTGCCGTCACCGGCGACGTCGTTATGGTTCCAGCTGAACTCGGTGTAGTTCATGTAGCTCTGCGTCGGCGGGCCGAAGAGGTTGGTCTCGGTACGGCTGGTGATGTTTCCGTCGACGCCCACGGCGTCGAAGGCAGGGGTCGTCTTGAGCGCGGCCTGGGTGGCGACGAAGGCGAGATACTTCGCCATGTCGACGGAGCGCACCGTGCGGGTGGCGGTGTCGACATCGATCCAGTCGTTGGCGTACGACTTGGTTGTGCCCCCTGTCGTGACCTGGAACGTGCCGCCCAGCGGCGGGAGGGTGTGGGCGGGGTCGGCCTCCAGGTAGGTCTCGGCGGAGCGGACGACCTCCTGCTCAATGGTGTCGAGCATGGTCGCCGCGGTGAGCCGGGAGCCGTCGGGGCCGCGCAGGCCGAGGCTCTTCTCGTACTCCGCGAACCGGGCCGCCATCTCCGCGGCTCCCTCGGGTGAGGCGTTCTGCCCGGTGGTGTCGCGGGTGTCGAGGAGGTTGTAGAGCCACTCGTAGGCCGAGTCGGCATTGCCGAGGTCGGTGATCGGGCAGTAGGCGTTGACCGCGAAGACGTCGTCGCGCAGGGTGCTGCGCCCCTTGGCGTCGATGCCGGCGGCGCCGATCGCGGCGAGGTACGGGGTGTACTCCCCGCTGTTGCCGGAAGCGCCCAGGATCGACGCCAGCGCTCCACCGCCGCTGGTGCCGTTGACGACGATCCGCTCCGCGCTGCCGGGCATCGCGGTGTCGTTGAGACGCAGGTAGCGCACGGCGGCCTTGGCGTCGGTGACGGCCGCGGGTGCCTTGCCGGGGAACGAGCCGTCGGCACCGACCAGTCCACGGCTGCGGTTGGCCACGTCGACGAAGACGTAACCCGCCTTCAGGGCGGCGCCGACGTTGCTCGTCGCGCTCGCGTAGGAGGCGCCTGCGGTCACGCTCGCCCGTAGGTAACTGGCCATCCAGCCACCGTTGTTCACGGCGAAGTAGATGGGCGCCCGCTGGTCGCCAAAGGCGCTCTCGGGGACGAACACGTTCATGCTCTGGTAGCCGCAGGCGGTGTTGGGGATCGTGGTGCTGCCCCCGCCCGGACCACCGGGCTGCTGCGCCGCCGCGGCGACCGGGTTCGCAACGTAGCAGAGCTCCTTGTACCAGCGCACGTCCATCGGACGGCCGTCGACGGTGACGGTGATCGTCGTATAGCCGGAGGAGTCGAAGGCGAGCGCCGCGTCTTGGGGGTCCGCGGCATTGCTACGGCTTTGCGCGGAGGCGGCCACTGCGCTGGAGGCCGGTACTGCGAGGGACGTGAGGGCGAGGGAACCCGCGAGCGCCATGCCTCTCAGGAGGCGCCTGCGGGTCAGGGGGCGCTCTGCCCGCACGCTCGCTTGTTGGGCGAGTGCGTCTCGTCCGCAGGGCGCAGTCAACCTCTGCATGGGTCTCCCCTCGTCGAGCACCAAGTGCTTCGCGGATGCCTCAGGGCCAAGGCGTGACGCACGCTACAAGTTTGTTAACAATATGGCTAGCACTATCGCGAACAATTATCGGCCAGGCCGTGGGTGGCCCCGAGCGTGGCGTCGGCTGCACCGAGGGCGCCGACGGAGACGACGAGTACGTGCTTGATCGTCGTATGGCGGCAGTGGCCGCGGAGGCGGGCCTCGGGCAGCCGGGGCCACAAAATGAGAACAGAATCGTTGACAATTATGTTCGCCTAGATTTAGCGTCGACAGGCACTCACTCAGGGAGGGCAGATGCCGAAGGAAGCCCGTCCAGGCTCCGGAGAGCAGGCCAAGCAGTACGCGCTGGAGCGGCTCAGGAAGGCGATCCTGCAGGGCGAGATGGCGCCGGCTCAGCGGCTGGTGGAGAACGAGCTCGCCGAGAGCTACGGCGTCACGCGTGCCAGCATGCGCGCCGCACTGCTCGATCTGACCTCCGAGGGGCTGGTCGAGCGGATCCTCAACCGTGGATCGCGGGTGCGAGTCGTGACGGTAGAGGAGGCCGTGGAGATCACGGAGTGCCGGATGGTGCTCGAAGGGCTGTGCGCGACCAAGGCCGCGTCTGAGGCCACCGACGCGCAACTCGACGCGCTGACCGATCTGGGCAAGGCCATGTCCAAGGCGGTCGCAGACGGCGATCCGGTCACCTACTCCGAACTCAACCATGACCTCCACGCCCTGATCCGGGACGCCTCCGGCCAGCACACGGCCGTCGGCCTCCTGGAGCGGCTCAACGCTCAACTGGTGCGTCATCGATTTCAGTTGGCGCTGCGGCCGGGCCGTCCGCAGCAGTCCCTGAGTGAGCACCTGGCCGTGATCGAGGCGATCAAGGCCAGGGATCCGCAAGCGGCCGAGACGGCCGTTCGCGCCCACCTCAGCAGCGTGATCGACGCCCTGCGCGCCGACTGAAACACGCTTACGGGGCGGGAGCGGCACCTGTCACCAAGGAGATACAGCATGACCGACGGCAACGGCGCACCCGCCGCCACCCCGCCCCGTTCGACACTCGTCGTCACCGCACACGCCGGGGACTTCGTATGGCGGGCGGGCGGCGCCATCGCCCTGGCCGCGTCGCGCGGCGAGAAGGTCACCATCGCCTGTCTGACCTTCGGCGAGCGCGGCGAGTCGGCGAAGGCATGGCGGGAGGGGAAGAAGCTCGACGAGATCAAGGCGATCCGCCGTGAGGAGGCCGAGCGCGCTGCCGCGATGCTCGGCGCCGAGATCCGCTTCTTCGACGCCGGGGATTACCCGCTCGTCGCCACGGCCGAGCTGACCGACCAGCTCGTCGCCGTCTACCGTGAGACGCAGCCAGACGTCGTGCTCACGCACCCGGCCGAGGACCCGTACAACGGCGACCACCCGGCCGCCAACCGCATGGCCTTGGAGGCCCGCGTGCTCGCCCAGGCCATCGGCTACCCGGGCGAGGGCGAGATCATCGGCGCGCCGCCGGTGTTCTACTTCGAGCCGCACCAGCCCGAGATGAGCGGCTTCAAGCCCGAGGTCCTCCTCGACATCACCGAGGTGTGGGAGACCAAGCGCAAGGCCATGGAGTGCCTCAGCGCCCAGCAGCACCTGTGGGACTACTACACCGACCTCGCCGTCCGTCGCGGCGTGCAGCTCAAGCGCAACGCCGGCCCCAACCTGGGTCTCGCCCACAAGACCATGGCCGAGGCGTACATGCGGCCCTACCCGCAGATCGCGAAGGAACTCGCCTGATGCCCGGCATGATCGTCACCAACCCGCTCAAGGCCGAGGCGGAGCACGTCGAGGCGCTCGCCGGCTACGGAACGGCCACCGTCGGCGAGGCCATGGGCCGCACCGGCTTCCTCGGCACGCATCTGCGTCCGATCCAGCAAGGTGTACGGGTCGCGGGCACCGCTGTCACGGCGCTGTGCTGGCCCGGCGACAACCTCATGATCCACGCGGCGGTCGAACAGTGCGGCGAGGGCGACATCCTCGTGGTCACTACCAGCTCGCCGTCCGTGGACGGTCTGTTCGGCGAGCTGTTCGCCACCGCCCTCGCCCATCGCGGGGTGCGTGGCGTCGTCCTGAACACCGGTATCCGTGACACCGCCGAACTGCGCGCCATGGGCTTCCCCGCCTGGTCCGCCGCCGTCAGCCCGCAGGGCACGGTCAAGGCGACCGGCGGCAGTGTGAACGTACCGATCGTGATCGGCGGCCAGGTGATTCGCCCCGGTGATGTGATCGTCGCCGACGACGACGGCGTGGTGGTCGTCCCGCGCGAGCGCGCCCGCGACACCGCCGAGGCGTCCGAGGCCCGCGAGGAGAAGGAGGCCGGGGCCCGCGCCGCCTTCCGGGAGGGGCAACTGGGCCTGGACCGCTACGGGCTGCGGGAGACGCTCACCCGGCTCGGGGTGACCTACCGCGCGTACGAGGAGGTCGGGTCGTGAGCGACCCCGCGGAGGTCCGCTGCATGCTGATGCGCGGCGGCACCTCCAAGGGCGCCTACTTCCTGGCCGACGACCTGCCCACCGAGAAGACCGCTCGCGACGAGCTGTTGCTGCGGGTCATGGGCAGCCCGGACCCGCGTCAGATCGACGGCCTCGGCGGCGCCCACCCGCTCACGAGCAAGGTTGCCGTGGTGTCCCCGTCGGCCGACCCCGAGGCCGACGTCGACTACCTCTTCCTGCAGGTCGCCGTGGAGGAAACCGAGGTCTCCGACCGCCAGAACTGCGGCAACCTGCTCGCCGGGGTCGGCCCGTTCGCCGTCGAGCGCGGACTTGTACGAGCAGGGAGCAGCGAGACATCCGTGCGCATCCGCATGGTGAACTCCGGTGACTTCGCCATGGCGACGTTCCCGACCCCTGACGGCCGCGTCGACTACAGGGGCGACACGGAAATCTCCGGTGTTCCCGGGAGTGCCGCCGCCGTCGTCATCGAGTTCCCGCGGGGCAAGGGCGTGTTGCTTCCCACCGGGAAAGTCCGCGACACGGTCGTCGGCGTCGAGGTCACGTGGGTCGACAACGGCATGCCGACCGTTCTGATCCCAGCCGGGGCCCTCGATGCCACTGGTCAGGAGGATCCGAGGGACCTGGAGGCAAACCGGGAGCTGACCGCCCGGCTCCACCGGATACGGCTGTCAGCCGGACAGCTGATGGGGCTGGGTGACGTCACCGACACCACCGTCCCCAAACTCACCCTCCTCTCGCCGCCCCGCCACGGCGGCGCCGTCTCCACCCGCACCTTCATCCCGGCCCGCGTCCACACCTCCATCGGCGTCCTGGGTGCCGCTAGCGTGGCGGCGGGACTCCGGGTCAAGGGAAGCGTCGCGCACGGCATCGCGGCCCTCCCCGAAGAGGGCGACCGGCTCCGTATCGAGCATCCCAGCGGGTTCACAGACATCGAGAGCAGTATCGATCGCGCCCCGGAGGGGGGCCTGAGGGCCCGTCGCGCCGCCGTCGTCCGCACAGCCCGCAAGATCTTCGACGGCACTGTCTTCCCCGTACCACCCACAGGAGGTCGCTCATGACCCCGCCTCTCGGCGACATCGCCCACGTCGGCCACGCCCAGCTGTTCACTCCGGACCTGGACGCCTCCCTCGCCTTCTTCACCGACTTTCTGGGCCTGACCGTCAACGGACAGGACGGTGACACCGTCTACTTGCGGACTTTCGACGACTACGAGCACCACAGCCTCGTCCTCACCGCCCGTGACCAGCCCGGCCTCGGGCGCCTGGCCCTGCGCACCTCCAGCGAGGAAGCGCTCCTGCGCCGGGTGCGGGCCATCGAGGCGGCGGGCGGCACGGGAGAGTGGGCCGAGGACGAGCCCGGTCTCGGCCGGCTCTACACCACCACCGACCCCGACGGCCACGAACACGCCCTGTACTGGGAGAGCGAGTATTACCAGACTCCCCCAGCGCTCAGACCCTCTCTAAAGAACCAGCCGCAGGCCAAACCCAACCGCGGCGTCGGCGTCCGCCGCCTGGACCACATCAACTTTCTCGCCGCCGACGTGCTCGCCAACGCCGAGTGGCAGGAACAGCTCCTCGGCGCCCGCCCCACCGAGCAGATCCGGCTCGACTCCGGCAAGATCGCAGCACGCTGGCTGACGTACACCGACAAGTCCTACGACGTCGTCTATACGTCCGACTGGACCGGCAGCCAGGGCCGCCTGCACCACCTCGCCTTCGCCACCGACACCCGCGAGGACATCCTGCGAGCCGCAGATCTCGCCATGGATACCGGCGTCTTCATCGAGACAGGACCGCACAAGCACGCCATTCAGCAGACGTTCTTCCTTTACGTCTACGAACCTGGCGGCAACCGCATCGAGCTGTGCAACCCGCTCACCCGCCTCGTCCTCGCCCCCGACTGGCCGCTCATCACCTGGACGGAGGAAGAGCGCAAGAAGGGACAGGCATGGGGCCTGCAGACCATCGAGTCCTTCCACCTGCACGGCACCCCACCCGTGCAGCGCTGACCTGATCAATCATTCGGGCCCCGGGGGAACAGCCAGCCGTTCCCCCGGGGCCAAACTGTCGCTTAGATTGTTAACAAAAGTGTTGACGTAACGTCTGTGGCTTCTTAACGTCTACGCCACAGCGAGCTCGAGGCTCCTCCCCGCACGGAGCCCGCAGCTCAGAGGCAAGCTTCGTCCGTCCTCCCCACCGGCCGCGCGAGCCGCACCGGCCTCATTGCCCTTGCAGCCAGGGACCAGGGCCCGCCCTGACGTCCCGCACGAGAGGAAACAACGATGTCCTCCTCCGCGACCTCCCCGCTCGCCCCGGCGACCGGGACAGCGACCGCCCGTAGCCGCACCGCCGTCATCGCCCTGTGCTGGGGACTCGTCCTCCTCGACGGCATCGACACGTTCATCTACGGCTCCGTCCTTCCGAAGATGCTCGGCGGCCACGGCCTCGGCCTCACCCCCGACGTCGCCGGCACGATCGGCAGTTACACCAACTTCGGCATGCTGCTCGGCACGATCCTGTCCGGCATGGCCTCGAACTGGATCGGCCGCCGCGTCACCGTCTTCACCAGCGTCGTGATCTTCACTCTCGCCACGCTGGGCACCGGCTGGTCCCAGTCCTCGGGGCAGTTCGGCTTCTTCCGCTTCGTGTGCGGCTTCGGCCTCGGCGCGCTGCTGCCGATCGCGATCTCGTACGGCATGGAGTTCACCTCGCGCGGCCGCCGTGCCCTCGCCACCGGCGTCATCATGACCGCCCACCAGACCGGTGGCGCCCTGGCCCCGCTGATGGCTCTCTGGCTGGTCGACGACTACGGTTGGCGAGCAGCGTTCATCGCCTCCGCGCTGCCCGCCCTGATCCTGCTCCCGGTCGCCTTCAAGCTGCTGCCCGAGTCGCCCACCAACCTGCTTACCCGCGGCCGTCGCGCCCACGCCGAGCTGCTCGCCGCCGACTACGACATCGAACTGGCCGAGCCGAAGGCGAACCGCGGCGACAAACTGGACGCGCTGAAGAACTTGTTCCGGCACGGCCAGTGGTCCACCACTCTGTGCTTCTGGCTGACCTCCTTCGCTGGTCTGCTCCTGGTCTACGGAGTCGGCCAGTGGCTGCCGAAGATCATGATCGACCTCGGTTACGACACCGGCGACTCACTGCTCTTCTCGACGTTCCTGAATGTCGGCGGCATCTGCGGCATGCTCATCGCCGGCCGCACCGCCGACCGCATCGGCCCGCGCAAGGTCGTCATCGCCTGGTTCCTCCTGACCGCCGTCTTCGTCTACCTCATGGGCGTCAAGATGTCGGTCGGCGTCCTGTACGCGGTGGTCTTCTTCGCCGGGCTGCTGCTCTTCTCCGGCCAGACCATGGTCTACGCGACGGTCGGCACGCACCACAACGACGAGGACCGTCCCACCGCTCTCGGCTGGGTCTCCGGCATGGGCCGCTTCGGCGCCATCTTCGGCCCGTGGATCGGAGGCGCCCTCATCGAGGCGGGCAACGCCGACGTCGGCTTCACGATGTATGCCTGCGCCGCGCTCTTCGGCGCGCTCATGATGACCGCCGCCGCCCTCACCATCAAGACCCGCACGGCCGCGGTCTGATCAGGGGTCTCGCACCACGTGGTCGTGTTGATCAGGCCGCAGGCAGTTCATGCAGACGCTCGGCTGGGGCCTCCCAGCCGAGCGTCTGCGTGAGCGGCCATAGATGTGGTGGCCGAGCCTGTGCGGGTGTGCGACGGAACTGTCCCCGGGCACCGGATTCCGCCTGTGTACCAGCGTCCTCCACGGCTAAGGTGACTCCTCAGTGATCGACGGGGGGCGAGGGTGAACTGGGCCGCAGAGGCAGCGCTGACCGATTTCCAGCGGGACCTGATCATCGCCCTCGCGGGCGGGCTCGTCGGCGTGCTCGGCACGATGGTGATCGAGTACGTGAAGGCCCGCCGCGAGCCGACCAAGCGGCTCTCCTACGACGCCGAGACGCGGACGGCCATCGTCTCCGCCGACGACCAGGTGCGGCCCCGGCTTGGGCTCACCTACGACGGCAGATACGTCGAGGACCTCAGCTCCGTCGCGTTCACCGTGGAGAACACCGGGAACCGCGTTGTCCAGCAGCAGCAGCTGCGGTTCCGGTTCGCCGACGGCAGCGAGGTCCTCGACGCCGCAGCGACCTCCACCCACGAGGCCGAGTGGGGCGTGCAGCGGCGCCCGGACCTCGAACAGAGCCGCCGGGAAGCAGCCTTCGCCATAGGCCATCTGGAGCGCGGGCAGCGCGTGACCTTTCGGCTGCTCGCCTCCGGCCGGGACTCCAACAACTGGGAGGTCCTCCCGCACAACCCGCTGGGGGACGTCGACCTGCGCGAGCGGTCGGCCGCCCGTATGAAGGACGACCGGGAGCACATGCCCGCCTTCTTCTCGCTGTCCTTCCTACTATTCACCGTCCCGCGGGTGTTCTCCGCCTTGGGGTTCGTCGGGGAACTGGCCGCAGCGTTCGTGAGTGCGAGCTTCATCGCCGCGGTCATCCCGCACCTCGCACCCACAGCCCGGGCGCTGCGCGACGTACTGGTCCGCACCCATCAGCCCGGGCACGTGTACACATTCAATGGTGAGGTACGCGGCACCGCCCTCACCATCGGGGACAGCGGCACGATCCACTATGCCCCCGGTGAGACTGGCCCGACCGGGCAGCCCGATCCGTCCGATCCCACCCAGGTGTGAAACACACCGGTCCGAAACGGTCCATCGATACACGGTGACCTGGCTGTTCCCGGTTCCCGTGATGGACGCCCCTGCCTACCCAATCGCTCCGGCCTCCAACCCGGCTAACCCATTCGGTCACAGCACTGGATGCCGTAGGTACTCAAACAGGAACCCAGCGCTTTTGTGCTCTTGGTCGGCTGAGGCGGCCGGTCTCGGGGCCTGGACGGCTCCCCGGGTCTGGGTCAGCAATCGCAGCCCGGGGCGCGCCGCCGGCACCGAGGGGGCGGTCTCCCAGTACCGCAGGACGACGTCCGCGAGTGTTCGAGGGGCGCTGTCCTTGGGCAGCTGTTCGGCGCGGCGTCGGACCTCGGAAGCGACGGCGCTGAGGGCAGTGCCCGAACGGGGCTGCCCCAGGACGTGGCCGGTGAGCTGGAGGGCGATCTGCTCCGAAGTCTGGGGTGATGAGCGTGTGTTCGCCGGTGCATGTGAGGACGACGTAGCGGGCGAGGCCGGAGGGTTTCACTTGCCGGCATACGACGGGCACATCCTCAGTCCTCGCCGAAGTCGTGATCGGGGTGGTTGGCCTCGCCCACGCGCCAGTAGCCACGCGTGGTTACCTGCGGGCGCGGCAGCATCCGGTCCTCGAGGATGTACGACCGGGCCTTGCGGGCCGCCGATGCCTCGCAGGCGACCCAGACGTGCGTCTCGTCCCCGAGGCCGGCCTGGCGGAGTGCGTCGACGAGGGCGGCGCCTGGCTCGCCCGCCCGGTCGTGCCAGGTCACCTCGATACCGGCATGGGTCGGCATGCCGATGCGGGCATCGGCGTCCTCGACCTCCAGGTGCACCTGACCGGTGACGTCGTCCGGCAGCGCTTCGATGAGCGTGGCGATCGCGGGCAGGGCGCTTTCGTCGCCGCCGATCCACCACGAGGCCGCCGTAGGGTCGACGGAGAAGCGGCCGCCCGGGCCGCCGATGGCGGCGCGGCAGCCGGGCTTGGCCTGCGCGGCCCACCGCGCGGCAGGGCCGTCCCCGTGCAGGACGAACCAGACCTCGAGGGTGCCGGCCTCGGCGTCGAAGCGTCGGGGCGTGTACGTCCGCATCGTCGGTCGGCCGTCGGGCCATTCCAGGCGCCCGTTCAGGCCGGCCACCGGCCGCGCGACGTGGCCGTCGGTGTCGGGCAGGAAGAGCTTTATGTGCGCCGTTGGGGCGGGCTCGGCGAAGCCGGCGAGGGACTCGCCGGCGAACACCACCGCCACCATGCGAGGCGTCAGTGGCTTGACTTCAACGACCTCGACCTTGCGCGGCGGCTGGCGGCGTGGGCCCCCGGGACGGCCTTGGCCTCGGGGACGGTCGGGGTTCGGGGGGAGGGACAAGAAATACTCCTTCACTTCTCTGCGCGGCCCGGGACGGGCGGGCCGACGAACTGCTCGGCCAGGGTTTCGGAGCCTCGGGCGAGCGTGGCGACGTCGGCGCCAACGAGGACGAAAGAGGCGCCCTGCTGGATGTAGGCCGATGCGACAGCCGGGTCGAAGGCGTTGACACCGACGGGCTTGCCGGCGCCTCGGACGGCCTCGAAGGCGCGCCCGACCGCGGCCACCACGTCGGGGTGGGTCTGCCGGCCGATCAGGCCCATCGACGCGGCGAGGTCGGACGGGCCGACGAAGACACCGTCGACACCGTCGACCGCCGCGATCTCGGCAGCGTTCCCGACGCCGGTGATGGACTCGATCTGGACGAAGAGCGAGACGTGGTCGTCGGCGTTGACGAGGTAGTCGTCGACGCGGCTCCACCGGGCCGACCGCGCGAGAGCCGATCCGATCCCGCGGTTGCCGCGCGGCGGGTAGCGCACCGCCCGCACGGCCGCCTCGGCCTGTTCCGGAGTGTCGACCATCGGCAACAGGATGTTCTGGGCGCCGAGGTCGAGGATCTGTTTGATCATGACCGGCAGCAGGCCCGGCGCACGGACGAGCGGGCTGACTGGGTAGGCGGCGACCGCCTGGAGCTGTGCGAGCACCGACTCGAGCTGGTTGGGCCCGTGCTCCATGTCGATCAGCAGCCAGTCGAGGCCGCTGCCCGCGCAGATCTCGGCGATGAGCGGGCTGCCGCTGCACACCCACATACCGATCAGAGGGCGGTTGGAGTTGACGAGCGCCTCGCGGAAGGTCGCCGGGAGATTCACCGGAAGCTGCACGAGATCGTTCCCATCGTTCCGTAGTCGCAGAGCACCGAGTCGCCGCGCGACACCCACATGGGCCGGGTGAAGGATCCGGCCAGGATCAGCTCGCCGACGCCGAGGCCGGTGCCGTGCTGGTGGAGTTTGTTGGCGAGCCACGCGACTCCCGTGGCGGGGTGGTTGAGCACGCCGGCGGCGACGCCGGTCTCCTCGATCGTCTCGTTGCGGTAGAGCAGCGCGGAGATCCAACGCAGGTCGACCGCGTCGGGTGCGACGGGGGTTCCGCCGAGCACCAGGCCACCGTAGGCGGCGTTGTCGGCGATGGTGTCGACGATCGTGCGTCCTTCGAGTTCCAGGCGCGAGTCGAGGATCTCCAGCGCCGGGACGACGTATTCCGTCGCGCGGAGCACGTCGAAGATCGTGCAGTGGGGTCCCTCCAGCGGCGCCTTGAGCAGGAAGGCGAGCTCGACCTCGATACGGACGTTGGAGAACTCGTCGAACGGCACGACCGCGCCGCTCTCCCGGACGGTGTCGTCGAACATCACACCGTAGTCCGGCTCGGAGATGCCCGTCGCCGCCTGCATCGCCTTGGACGTCAGACCGATCTTGCGGCCGACGAGGCGGCGGCCGGCCGCGATCCGCCGGTCACGCCAGAGCCCCTGGATGGCGTACGAGTCCTCGACCGTCGCCTCGGGGTACCGGGCAGTGATGCGTGGCAGCACGGCGCGATCGGCGTGTGCGCGCTCGAGCTCGGCTGCGAGGTCGGCGAGGGTCTGGTCGGGAAGCATCGTCAGGCTCCTTGGTCGACGCGGTCGCTGCGGTGGGGGCCGTGGGCGCCGTGCGTCTTGTGGATGCGGAAGGCGTCGAGGGAGCGGGTGCGGTGCCGGCGCACGGCCTTCTCGATCTGGTCGAAGGTCCCGTCCCCCTCGATGAGGTCGATCAGGTCGTCGTGCTCGCACACGGACTCCTGGGGCCGGCGGGGGACAAGTCCGAAGATCGAGTCGCGCATGTGGCCCAGCCGGGACCACTCCACCTCGACGGCCTCGAGGAGCCGGGGGTTGGGGCACTTCTCGTAAAGGGCGTGGTGGAACTCCTGGTTGAGCGCGCTGAAGAGGCGGGAGTCGAAGTCGGTGAGCCCGCTGCGCATCACCGCGTTGAGCTCCCGGGCGCGCGCCAGGTCCTGCCGGGTGAGGTGCGGGGTCGCGAGCGCCGTCGCCGCGCTCTCGAGCACGGTGATGACCTCCATCGCGTGGATGTAGCGGTCCGGGTCGACCATGGCGACGCGCGCCCCCACATTGCGCTCCAAGGTCACCAGGCCCTCGGCCGTGAGGCGGTTGATCGCCTCTCGGACCGGCACCGCGCTCATGCCGAGCTGGGTGGCCAGCGTCGACAGGACGAGGCGGTAGCCGGGACTGAAGGACCCCGAGGTGATCCGCTCGCGGATCCACTCGTAGGCGGCCTGCGACTTGCTCGTGGCCTGCGACGTGCTCGTGGCCCCCGCGGACCTGGTCGGAGTCACGGGGCCGCCCGCACGGTGTCCGCCTGGGCGGCGCGGTCGGTCTCGTACCTCGCCCGCCACTCGGCGTTCATCGGGAAGAGTCCCTGGACGGGGTGCCCGGCGGCGATCTGCCGGGCGATCCAGCCGTCCTCCTCCTCCTGGGTGATCGCAGCGTCGGCGATCTCCTCCGCGATCCCCGGCGGGATCACGATGACGCCGTCGGCGTCGCCGACGAGGATGTCGCCGGGCTGCACGGTGGCGCCGCCGCACGCGATGGTCAGGTCGGCGTCCCAGGGCACGTGCTTACGGCCGAGCACGGCGGGGTGCGGGCCCGCCGTGAAGACGGGGATGCCGACGGCGGCGACGGCCTCGGCGTCGCGCACGCCGCCGTCGGTCACGACGGCCGCGGCTCCACGGGCGCGGGCACGGATCGCAAGGACGTCGCCGAGCGTGGCCGACCCCTTCTCGCCGCGCGCCTCGATGACGAGGACCTCGCCCTGCTGGACAGTGTCGAAGGTGCGCTTTTGCGCGTTGTAGCCGCTGCCGTGGCTCGCGAAGAGATCCTCGCGGAAGGGGACGAAGCGCAGCGTCCGGGCGGTGCCGACAAACTTATGCCCAGCTACCAGGGGGTGGACGCCGTCGATGAAGACGCCCTCCAGTCCCTTGCGTCGTAGCTGGGCCGAGAGCCCGGCGACCGGCGCCAGTGTGAGTTTTGCCCGCAACGTCGTGGTCAGAGGGGAGACGGATGCGTTGTTCAAGGGAGAGCTCACTCCAGCATCGTGTACGGAATTGTGGTTGGATTCGCGTCATGGTGACCAAGACCGAACAGGCCTTCCGGATCCTCAAGGAGCGGATCATGGACGGCACCTACGGACCCGGCCACCGCCTGGTCATCGACCAGCTGGTGCGCGAGCACGGCATCAGCTCGGTACCGTGGCGCGAGTCGCTGCGCCGGCTCCAGGCCGAGGGCTGGGTGGAGATCGTGCCCAACGTCGGCGCGCTGGTGGCGACCTTCGACACCGACGCGTGGCAGCGGGGTCTGCACATCGTGGCGCGCCTCGGCAGCTACGCGACGGCGCTGTCGGCGCCCCACCTGACCGAGGCCGACCTGACGGCGGCTCACACGCTCAACCGGCAGATGAAGGAGGCGCTCGCCGACTTCGACGCGGCCCGCTTCGGACGCCACAACCGTGAGTTCCACCAATTGCTCGCGTGCCGCTGCCCCGACCGCCGCCTCGTCGACATGGTCGACAATGAGTGGGCGCGGCTCGAGATAGTCCGCAAGTCGGCCTTCTGGTACGCGCCGGGCCGCGCCCAGGCCGCCATCGCCGAGCACGAGGGCATCCTTCAGCTGATCGAGACCGGCTCGTCGGCCGAGGCCGTCGAGGCGGCTGCGAAGCAGCACGAGATCAACACCATCGAGGCGGTCACGGCGTACGAGTCCACCCTGCCCAAGCGGCGGTTGTGAACGAGGCACGGGTCACTCCCCCCGCTCGCGCCACCGGGCGATGAGAGCCTTGGCGTAGTCGTTGCCGTTGGGGTGACGCAGCACCGTGTGCACGTGGAACCGCGCGGGCAGCTTGTTGTTCAGCCACACCCCCGCGTGGTCGTCGAACTCGGCGATCAGCACCGGGCTGTGTATCCGGAAGTAGAACGGCTGTGAGCCATCCGTCGCGCCGTACCAGCTGAACCACGTTTCCTCGACGTGCGCGTCGTACTCCGCGAGGGCGAGTTCGCGCTGCTCGTCGACGAGCAGGTGCAGGTAGTCGGCGACGACGCGGCGGAGCAGGCCGCGCTGGACGTCGTCGAGTCCGCCCGCCGCGATCCCCTCGTACGGGATCACCCTGTTGTCGCGGAACGCCCCCGCGACGTGCCGTTCGTCGGCGGGGTGCAGCCGTCCCTCCGGCATCGCCGGGTCCAGGACGGACCGGTAGACGACGGCCTGGGCGCGCTGGGCCGCCGTCAGGGAACCGGCGAGCTTCAGGGCGAGCCGCTCGCGCTCCGCGAACAGCGGTTCGCGAGCGCTTTCCTCGTCGTCCGTGAGCGCGGGCTCGGCTCCGAGAAAGACCGGCGCGATGACGTGCCGGCCCCCCACGGACACGAAGTTGAGGCCCACGTGGTGGCCGAAGAGCTGCCAGCCCCACGGCTCGCCCTGCACGCCCGCCACGGGGTCGCCGAAGACCGAGAACCAGTAGCTGTGCCTGTTCATGACCGTGGGCAGGCCGACCAGTTCGCCGAGATGGCCGTTGAGTTCCATCGCGCCCGAGACCTGGGAGTAGCCGTCGGCGCTCAGCGAGGCGCGCAGGACGTCGTGGATCGCCGACTTCTTGTCGTCGGTGAGCACCTCCAGCCTCAGTCCCACCCGGTAGACCATGAACTCGGGGTTGCTCCACGCCCGCCACTCGGGTGCGTCGATGTCGTGGCGCACCGCGTCGAGTTCACCGGGGGTGAGCATGGCGAGGAAGCGGCCGGCCGCCTCGCGGGGCTCCTTCACGGAGTCCGACGGCGCGGCGCCCGGCAGGGCGTAGAGCCCCTCGCGCACCGTGCCGTCGGAGGTGATCCCGACGAACGGCTCCCGGTAGAGACCGTCCCAGTGGGTGAGGAGGTCGCGCAGGAAGGGCGCCTGGTAGCGGTCCTGGGCGAACTCCTCGTAGGTCATCCCGCGGACCTCGGCGAGCTTGGGGTCGTCGAGGTCGGGCAGGAAGGTGCGGTAGCTCTCGTCGGTGAGCTCGACCACCTCGTCACGGCCCGCCGTGCGGGCGGTCGTGAAGAAGCCGTCGATGTCCTCGTCGGGTCGGGCGCTCATGGTCTCGCTCCGCTTGCCGGTCAGATCGGGAGGTTGAACATCTTCTTGGCGTTGCCGTACAGCACGGCCTCACGGTCGGCGTCGCTGATCTCGAGTTCGTTCTTGACGAAGTCCACGCCCTGGCTCATCCAGGAGCGGAAGACGGGGAACGAGGAGCCGAACATGTAGTGGTCGGCGCCGTTGATCTTGAGCGCCGCCTCGATCTGGATCTTGCCCCACGAGTGGGGGTGGGTCAGGTCGAAGAAGATGTTGTTCTCGAGGTACTGCTTGATCTTGTCGCCGCCGCTCGTCGACAGGCGCTGCATCGCCTCGCCGGCCTTGGGGGCGTGCGGGGTGAGCAGGGCCGAGGACGCGAACCAGTTGCCGCCGAGCATGGTGTGGATGAACTTCAGGTCGGGGAACTCCTCGAACATGCCGCTGAAGAGTTCGCGGCCGACCGCGATGCCCTGGTCGATGATGCGGCCGTACTCGCGGCGGAAGTTCTGGTAGTCGATGACCGACTTCCACTCCACCGGGAGCGGCGTGTGGTGCACGATGACCGGGACCTTCTTGTCGTTGAGCACCTTGAGGTAGGGCTTGAAGGCGTCGTCGTCGAGGTAGAGCTGGCCGTAGTGGCAGGCGAGCTGGACGCCCACGGCGCCGTTGTCGAGGCAGCGCTCGAGCTCGTAGACGTTCTCCTTGCCGCCCCACGGCGGGACGCAGGCGGTGGAGAACAGGCGGCCCTCGGACTCCGCGACGATCTTGGCGGCGTTGTCGTTGACCGCCCTGCAGGTCTCGAGGCCGAGCCACTCCTGCCAGACGGGGACGCGCATGACGCCGTAGTCGACGCCGGCCTCGTCCATCGCCTTCAGTTTGGCCTCGGTCGAGTAGTCGCCCTCGACGTAGTTGAGGTTGGGGTAGCCCTTCGGCTTCTCCAGGACGAGCTGCTTCTTGCCGTCCTCCATGGTGATGACGCTGGCGATCTCGCCGAAGCCGCGGGGGGCGCTGTCGAGGAAGCCGTTGAGGATCTTCTCGTTGGTGAAGAGATCTTCGGGCAGGTGGTGGATGTTGATGTCGATGACGGTCATGACGCTCCTTGCAGAGTCCGCTCGCGCAGCCTGGTGCGCGGGCTGTTGGTGTAGATGGACTGGACGATGGCTTGCGGGGTGAGCTCTCCGGTGAGTTCTCTGTCGACCACACTGTTGTCGAAGACGAGCACGCGGTCGCACAGCAGCGCGAGCTCGTTCTCGTCGGAGCCGGCGACGAGCACGGCGCGGCCCTCGCGGGCGGCCTCGCGGACCGCCTCGACGATGGTTTTGCGGGCGCCCACGTCGACGGCCTGGGTGGGCTCGTGGAGCACCAGCAGCGACGGGTCGGTCGCCAGCCACTTGGCCAGGAGGACCTTTTGCTGGTTGCCCCCGCTCATGTTGGCGAGCACCGCGTGCGGCCACGGGGGCCGCACGTCGAGACGTTCGATCCAGTCGGCCGCCTGCTGCTTCTCGGTGCCGCCGCTGAGCGGCCGTATCTTGCCGGAGGCCTTCGCGGTGCAGGTCTGCGGGAACGCGATGTTCTCCGTCACGGTCATCGTGCCGACGAGGCCCGCCGACTCGCGGCCCTCCGGGACGAGCGCGATGCCCTTGCCGATCGCCGTTGCCGGCGACAGGCCTTTGAGCACGACCTGTCCTGCGGGCAGGGTGACGGTGCCGCCCTGCGCCTTGCTGACACCGCTGATCAGGTAGGGGACGTCCTCGTGGCCGGACCCGCTGAGGCCGGTGACGCCGACGACCTCCCCGGGGCGGATGCTCAGGGACAGCTCGCGGACGCTGCCGCCCGAGAGCCTGTCGATCACGACGGGTGCGGCGTCGTTGGCCGCGACGGCGGCCGTGCGGCGTTCGAGGCCCTCGACCTCCCGCCCGAGCATGAGGTGCGCGAGCTCGGATTTCGTCATGCCCTCGACCTCCTTGCCGGCCACGACGACCTCGCCGTCGCGGAGCACGGTGACCCGGTCGGCGGCCTCGACGACCTCCTCGAGGCGGTGCGTGATGAGCAGGGCCGAGGTGCCGGTGGCGACGATACGGTCGAGCAGGTCGAAGAACCGCTCGAGCGACTCACGGCCGAGGGCGCGTGTCGACTCGTCGAAGATGACGATGCCGCCGCCTTCCTCGAGGTCCTGCACGGCACGGGCGATCGCGACGACCGCCTTCTCGTCCTCGTGGAGATCTGCGACCTTGGCGTCGAGGGGGATCCGGCGCGGGCCTAGCCGCTCGAAGACGGCCTGCGTCGCCTCGGCCTCGGCCTTCCAGTCGATCCTGCGCAGGAAGCGCGAGCCCTTGTAGCGGCCGAGCCGGGTGTTCTCCAGCACGGTGGCGTCCAGCACGAGTCCGAGGCTCTGGTGGACGACGGCGACGCCTGCAGCGCGGGACTCGTCGGGCCGGACCGGGAGTCTCAAATCGACGCCGTCGACTGTGACGCGGCTGCCGGGGTCGGGGCGGTAGAGGCCGGTGAGGATCTTGGCGAGGGTGGACTTGCCGCAACCGTTCTGCCCGATGAGGGCGTGGATTTCTCCCGGCTGCACGTCCATGGTGACGTCGCGCAGCACGGTGGCGCTGCCGAAGGTCATGGAGACCCCCTCGACGGCCAGCCGGGGGCCTGGCGGGAGGCCGGCGCCTGCCGCCGGGGCCGGCACGGTGTGCCCGCTCACGCGATGCCCCACAGCTTCTTGAAGTCCTCGGAGAAGCCGGCCGGGCCGAACCACTCACCGGAGAGCTCCGCCTGCTCGGTCAGCTGGACGTCGCCGATGTTGTCCTTGGTGAACAGACGGGTGGGGATGGTGTACTTCGGAACCGGCATGCCGAGGATCAGGCGCAGCGCCGCGTCGGTGTCGACCCAGCCCTGGAAGGCGGCGGCCTGCGCGGTGACGGCCGCCAGCGAGCCGGACTTGAGGGCCTTCATGCCGCCGAGGGAGGCGGAACCGGTGACGACCTTGATGTCCGTGCGCGACGCCTGCTGGACACCGCCCTGGGTCGGTTGCAGGTACTGCTCGAACTGCGCGTTGACGTAAGTGACGGCCGGGTCCTTGAGGAGCGCGGCGCTGGTCGAGGACGGGATGAGCGCGAAGTTGGAGGACGAGACCTTGTTCACCGTCAGCTTGCAGTGGGGACAGCTCTCCTTGAGCGAGGCCCGGCCGTCAGCGACGTAGGCGGCGGGCGACAAGCCGTCGGCGCTCTGGTTGATCAGGATGTCGGCCTTGCCCTTGGAGTCCGCGGTGATCCAGTCGAACAGGCGGACCTGCTGCTCACCGCCGGGGACCGGCACCCACGTGAGCGTCTTGGAGGCGGGGTGCGCCGGGTCGGGCACCTGGTTGCTGATGACGACCGGGATGTCCGCCTTCTGCGCGGCATCGAGGCTGTTGCCCGCCAGTTTGTACGGAATGGCGTCCGCGATGATGGCCGCGGCCTTGGCGTCCGTCGCCTGACCGATGCAGCCGCCGATGTCGGTCGGCGTGCCCTTGCCGTCGCAGACCTGGACGCGCAGGCCCGCGGCCTTGGCGGCGGCGGTGAGTGTCTTCTCCGTGGTGGTGAACTGCGGGGCCTGCTTGGTGATCGGTATGTAGAAGATCGTCTTGCCGGTCAGGGAGTCGACCTTGTTGAGCTTCTCCGTCGGGACGGGGTAGGCGTCCAGCGGCTTCATTGCGGTGGCCAGCTCATCGCCGACCGCGGCGGACGGGGCCGCGTCGGAGGATTGGGTGTTTCCGTCGTCGCCGCAGGCGGTCAGGGCACCGGCGAGGAGGGCGATACCGGCAGCCGCGGCCAAGGTGCGGGTGCGTCGGCGTGAGGTGGGACGTGCGGGTCTCATAGCAAAACTCCGTTGTCTGCTGAGGGCGAAGCGGGGCAGGCCGGTCGATGGGGGCCCTTGGGGCGAACGGCGGGTCAGCGCGAGCGGTTGCGCAGCACGGTCGAGATGGTGACGGCGACGACCAGGACGCCGCCGTAGAAGACACTCGTGATCCACGAGCTGGCTCCCAGCAGCTGGAGCCCGAGCACGCCGGTCGCCAGGAAGAAGACGGCGACGAGGGTGCCGATCGGGTTGAACCGGCCTGGCTGCAGGATCGCCGTGCCGAGGAAGGTCGCGGCGAAGATCGGCAGCAGGTAGCTCTGCGACACGTTGGGGTCGAAGCCGCCGGTGGCCGCGGCGGAGAGCACGCCGCCCACGCCGGCGATGAGGCCCGCGATGGTGAAGGCGCCCACGCGCAGCCGTGTGACGCGCACGCCGGCCAGTCGGCTGACCTCGCGGCTCTCGCCGACGAAGCGCATGTTGCGGCCCAGCGGCGTGAAGTGCAGGACGTAGGCGAAGCCCAGCATGAGCGCAAGCCCGTAGAAGAAGCTGACCGGGAGGCCGGCGACCGGCAGCAGCGCGACGTCCTTGAAGTCCGTGGGGAGACCGCCGACCGGCATCAGGTCGGAGACCCACAGCGCTATGCCGAGGAGGAAGGTGCCCATGCCGAGCGTAACGACGATGGTGTTGACGCCGACCTTGACCACCAGCCAGCCGTTCACGGCGCCGACCCCGGTGGACAGGAGGAGTGAGGCGAGCACCGCCGCTCCCACGCTCCACCCGTGGTTGACGTTGAGGATCGTCAGCATGATGGCCGAGAGCCCGAAGTTGGAGGCGACCGACATGTCGACGAACTCGCCGACGACGATCGTGCAGAGCAGCGCCGCCGTCAGGAAGACGAGCGCCGCCTGGTTCTGACTGCCGAAGATCACCTTCAGACTGCCCGATGTCAGGAATGTGTCGGGACGGAGAACGGCGAAGAGGACCGCGAGCACGATCCAGACGCCGATGACGGCGAAACGCGAGGCGAACCAGACCGCGCCTTTGCCGCTTTTCACGGACGCGGGGAGACCGGGGACAGCCGCCGATGACGGCGTCACGCCGGGGGCCGACTGGGCGGCCGAGGACATGTCTGACATGGGATCTGACGCTCCCTGACTACTGGCGCAATGCGGGGCCTGTGATGCCGATCACTCAGAATCGTGTACGAAACAATATATGGAATCGCCTGCGATGCAACCCCTCGCGCATGTCAAATCGCAGTTGAAATCGTACACGATCTCCTTTACGGTTTCCGGGCATCCTGTGGCCCGCACCACACGCTTGCTCGAGAGGCAGACAACGGTGACCCAACCATCCGGCCGCAACGTCGAGTACCGGGACGTCGAGTACCAGCACGAGGGAACGCACATGCTCGGCCTGACCGTGATCCCGCGGGATCGAGCGGCCGACGACCCCTCCACTACCGCGGTCCTTCTCCTCCACGACGCCTTCGGCATCAGTGAGGAGATGACCGCCAACGCGACCCGGCTCGCCGAAGCCGGACACCCCGTGTTCATGGCCGACCTGTGGGGCGGGCGCGCCGCGCCCGGCTCCCCGGCCGAGATAGGACCGCTGATCGGCTTCATGACCGGGAACCGCGACCGGTGGCTGGGACGCATCGACACCGCCCGCGCGGCGCTCGCCGGGCAGGCGGAGTTCGCCGGCCGTCCGCTCGCCCTACTGGGCTACTGCTTCGGCGGCTCCGGCGCACTCGAGTACCTCCGCACCGGGGCCGAGGTAGCCGGCGTTGCCGCCGTGCACCCCGGGCTCGACCTGCTCGGCCAGGACTGGAGCGCCCCGGGTTCGGGATCGGTGCTGCTGATGATCGGCGCCGACGACCCGATGGCGACGCCTGCGATGCGACGCGAACTCGTCGGTCACCTGAGCTCCGCCGGGATGGACCACCAGCTCCACCTCTACAGCGATACCACCCACGCCTTCACCAGCCCGAAGGCCGCCGATTCCCCCCAGCCCGAGCTGTTCGCCCACAACCCCCGCAGCACAGCGCGCGCCTGGGCGGCCACCACCGGCTTCCTCGCCGAGCTTTCCGCACCGGCCTGCTGACCACGCGCCACACCCGCCATGCCACACCCCGCCGCACACCACGAGGACGACATGACCACATCAGATCTCGACATCGCGATCATCGGCGCCGGGCCGGCCGGCCTGCTCACCGCGCTCCGCATGCACCAGCAGGGCTTCCGCCCGACCGTCTACGAGGTGGTGCCCGAGCTCAAGCCCCTCGGCGTCGGCGTCGACATCAAGACCGTCGGCACCGCCGAGATCAACGACCTCGGTCTGCTCGAGGAGTTCCGCGCGATCTCCGTGGACGCGGAGGACTCGATCTTCTACAACCACTTCGGCCAGGAGATCTACGCCGAGAAGTGCGGCGTGCACATGGGCTACCTGCACGAGCAGCGCTTCGTGCACCGCGGCACCCTGCAGATGCTGTTCTACACGGCCGCACTCGAGCGCCTTGGCGCGGACGCCTTCCACCTGGGCGTCGGCGTCACCGGCTACACACAGGACGACACCGGCGTGACCCTCCACCTCCGTAGCTCCGACGGCACCACCAGGCAGGCGCGTCACGCGGCGGTCATAGCCGCCGACGGCATCAAGTCCGCCATCCGCAAGCAGATGTTCCCCAACCTTTCCGAGCCGCACTTCTCCGGCATCACCATGTGGCGCGGCACCACCGTCATGGAGCCCTTCCGCAACGGCCACACCATCCTGCACATCGGCGACCCGAACATCGCTTCGATGATCGTCTACCCCATCGCCGACGACTTCGAGGGCACCGGCAAGACCCTGGTCAACTGGGTCGCCGAGACTAACGGCGAGGAGACCATCGAGGACTGGAACCAGATCGGCGACATCAGCGAGGTCATCCCGCTCTTCGACACCGTCGACCTGCCCTTCCTCGACGTCCGCCGCATGATGCGCGAGGCCCGCGAGGTCTACCTCTTCCCCCTGATCCGCCACGACCCGCTGGACAACTGGGTCGACGGCCGGGTCGTCCTGCTCGGCGACGCCGCGCACGCGATGTACCCCCGCGGCGGCAACGGCATCACCCAGGCGATGCTCGACGCCCGCGTCGTCGTGCAGAAGCTCACCGAGACCCCCGACGACCCGCACGCGGCCTTCGTCGCCTACGACGCCGCCCGCCGCGAGAACGTCAACCGGATCGTGCTGAACATGCGCGGCGAAGGCTACGAGGTGATCCGCCGCATCGTCGCCGAACGCGCCGGGGGCGAGCCCTTCGAGGACATCGAGGAGGTGCTCCCGCTCGCGGAGGCCGACGAGATCTTCAGCAAGTACCACGCGCTGGTCGGCTCCCCCCGCCCCGGCTTCGAGGCCGGCGAGGCGACGGGCTACCGCACCGACGACCTCGACGAGTACGGAGCCAAGGCATGAGCGTCGCCCCGGTCGTCCCGGCCGACGAGGCCACCCGCGCGGCGATCCTCGAGGTGGAGGAGCGCCGTCAGCGCGCGCTTCTGGAGATCGACCTCGACACGCTGCGCGACCTGTACGACGATTCGCTGATCCACACCCACGCGCCCGGGCTGACCCACACCAAGGCCCAACTCCTTGAGCATGTAGCCACCCGGGCGCCGTACAAGGGCGCCACCCGCGGCGAGCTCACCGTCCGGGTGATCGGTGACGTCGCCATCATGACAGGCCGTCTGATCAACCGCCTGAGCAGCCCGGACGGCTCCGAGCGCACGGTCGCCGGCCAGGTCATCCAGGTGCTGCGGCGCTGCGAGGACGGCGCCTGGCGCTTCGTGAGCTTCCAGATGACCCCGGACGGCGAGCACGTCTGGACCCCCACCGCCGAGGAGAAGGCCGGCCTCGACAGAATCGCCCAGGAGGAACAGCAGTGAAGATCGCACGCTTCCACACCGCCGACGGGCCGACGCGGCTGGGCCGCGTCGACGGCGACCGGGTCACCGACATCTCCGACGTCGTCGGGGGCACGTCGCTGCGGACGGTCCTGCCCCTGCTGCCCTCGCTGAAGCAGGCGATCCTCGCGGCCGACGGGCCTTCGTACCCACTGTCCGACGTGGTCCTCGAGGCCCCGATCGACAACCCGCAGAAGTACCTCGGCATCGGCATGAACTACAAGGAGCACGCCGAGGAGGCGCGCGCCGCGGGCATCCTGGTGCCGGAAAGCCAGATGTGGTTCAACAAGCAGGTCTCCTGCATCACCGGCCCCTACAACGCCATCGTGAAGCCCGACCTCTCCGACGCCCTCGACTACGAGATCGAGCTGGGCGTGGTCATCGGCCGGCGCTGCAAGCACGTGTCCGTGGAGGACGCCCGCTCGGTCATCGCCGGCTACCTCGTCGCCAACGACGTGTCGGTCCGCGACTGGCTGCAGAAGAAGTCGCCGACGTTCACGCTCGGCAAGTCCTTCGACACCCACGGCCCGATCGGCCCGTGGCTGACCACTGACGACGAGATCGCCGACCCGCTCAATCTGCGGATGACCCTCACCGTCAACGGCGAGGTCCGCCAGGACTGGCCGACGAACGACATGGTGTATGACATCTACGAGCAGATCGCCTATCTCTCACAGGTCTTCACCCTCATGCCCGGCGACATCCTCGCCACCGGCACCCCGGCCGGCATCGGCGCACCGCGGGGCAGGTTCTTGAAGGTCGGCGATGTCGTCCGGGCGGAGATCGAGGGCCTGGGTCACATCGAGAACCGCGTCGTCGCTGAGGGCTGAGCGCAGATGGGCACCCGCACCAGCGTCGATCTCCCGGGCTTCCGCCATGCCAACCCGATTCCGGCCGCCAGCAGGATCGGCCCGTTCGTCGCCACCGGCGCCATCACCGGCCGCGACCCGGTGACCGGTGAGATGGCGCCCGACGTCGACCGGCAGTTCGCGCACGTCTTCGCACACGTCCGCACCCTGATGGCCGAACTCGGCGGCACGACAAACGACATCCTGAAGATGACGTTCCACCTCACCGACCCCGACGACCGCGAGGCACTCAACCGCGAGTGGCTCGCGATGTTCCCCGACCCGGCCTCCCGTCCCGCCCGGCAGGCGATCGCGGCCCGCCTCGACCGCGGCGCCGTCGTCCACTGCGACCTGCTCGCCGTGGTTCCCGTGCCGGGCGACGACGGCCCTCGGCCCGAGGAGACGCGCCGATGACCACCCCCGCTCCGGCCGCCGCCGTGACCTACGAGGCGCCCGTCACCATCAAGCGGATGCTCTTCGCCACCTGGGCGCTGCTCGACTCGCTGCGCCCCGACCTCAAGGCCGCGGCGATCGTGCCCGACATGGACGCTCCGGGCCGCGTCGACTGGGACTTCATCCCCAAGCCCGACCGGGCCGGCATCCCACTCCACGCGCTGGACCGGCACCAGAAGGTGATCGCGCAGTCGCTGCTCAAGGCCGGTCTCAGCATGCGCGGCTACAGCCAGGCACTGACCGTGATGGCAACGGAGAACCTGCTGCGCGAACTCGAGGTCGTCGAACGCGGCTTCGGCGTTCTCGCCGGCAACTTTCGCGACCCGGAGGGCTACTGGTTCAGCTTCTGGGGACGGCCCGGCTTCGAGGACACGTGGGGCTGGCGGGTCATCGGTCACCACCTCTCCCTCAGCTACACGATCGTCGCGCAGCGCTACCTCACCGTGACGCCGCTCGCGATGGGCGCACAGCCCGTCGACGCCGGCGTGCTGGACGCGCTCGGTGAGAATGAGCGCCGAGCCCTGTCGATCCTGCACTCCCTCTCCCCCGACGCCCAGGAACAGGCCGTCATCCACGACGTCGCGCCGGCCGACTTCGTCACCCGTCAGGTGCCCCACGTCGGCGCCGAGGAGTGGCCCGACTGGGTCGACCTCGGCATCGGCGGCTACGAGACGACCGACGAGGACCGCGAGCGCCTGCGCTTCGTGAAGGCCGACCCCTCGGGCATCAGCGGGGCCGACCTGACCGGTGACCAGCTTGACGACGTACGCGATCTGCTCCTCTACTACGTGCAGACCGGTCCTGACGAGCTGTCGCGGCAGTACCGCGAGCAGGTCCTCGCCGGCGACCCGCGCGACCTGCGTTTCGCCTGGGCCGGCGGACGCGAGGCGAACACCGCCCACTACTACCGGATCTCCACGCGCGATCTGCTCGTCGAGGCTGACAACGCGGTGGCCGCCGGCCAGCACGTCCACGCCGTATGGCGCGACCTCAGCAACGACCTCGGCCACGACCTGCTGCTCGATCACTACGCCCAGCACGGCCCGGACGGCCGGCACCTGCGCCGCCGGCTCGAGTCGAACCGGCCGACCGAGGACGACCCACTGCGGACCGACGGATGGTACGTCCCGCAGGTCTACGTGAAGCCCTGAACCGGAGCACCGGCGAGGAAAGGCCCGACGAACGCGTGCGGCATCGCGACGGCCGGCGCCCTCACGGCATTGATCCGCCGGACAGGCCAGTGTCTGTCCGGCGGATCATTGTGTCTTGCCAGTGGGATTGGGCGGCGCCATGCGGGGGCGAACGCCCCGGGCTCAGGCCGGGGTCCCGATCTGCGCCTCGCACGGCTCGATGGCCCGAAGGCGTGGAGGGCTGCCAGTGCTTCCGCGTCCTGTTCGATCGCCGCCCGGTGATCGGCTCCGACCAGCTGTCCGCGATCCCCTCGATGGCGGAGAACGAGCGAGAGAACATCCGGGAGTCAACGTCGGAAGGGCTCGGCACCACGGCCCGCAAGGGCGAACAACGGCGGCCAGCCACCGGTCATCACCAACGACATGCTCCACACCTGCCTGTGGCGCCGCGCGTGCGGCGAGTCCGTCGCGCAGATCCAGCCCGACCTGATCATTCCCACCGGCAAGCGCAAGGGACGCTGCCTGTTGCTGATCCGCTGGGACGGCAGAGGGCTACGGATCAAGGTGCTGGACCCTCATCGATGATTGCAGCTTTCTACGTTCCGTGGCCTGTATGAGTCCAGTGCGCTCAACCTGTCGGAGACAGCAAAAGAGACCGGTCTGAACCGTCGGACGGTCCGGCAGTACCTGTCCTGTCAGCCCCGGCCCTCATTGCGCCGCCTCGGCGGGCTACCAGTGGACGGCCTCCCCAGCGGGTGGTTCTTGAGGTTGCCCCGCTGATCGAAGCCATGCTGGATCGGGCCATACCGGTGCCGGGAGTCCAGCAACTCCTGGCACCGGCAGAGGGACAGAACGTCGGTTCAGGGCTTCTTGCGCTGCGATCGCCGGTCGCCCAGGCCGAGGCGCTTGAGGGCGAGAGTGTCGAGTGCGGTGAGCACGCCGTTGAGGATGAGCGTCATCGCCACCAGGATGATCAGACCCGCGAACTCCGCCGGGGCATCGAGGTTCGTGGCCGCGGTGAACAGCTCATGCCCGATGCCCTCCGTGGAGGCGATGAACTCACCGCCGATGACACCGAGGATGGCCAGCGGACCACCCGTCTTGAGCGCCGCGAAGAATGGCGCTGCGAGGGTCGGAAGCGTCACGTAACTGAGGACGTGATGCCGGCGCCCGCCCATGACCTGGACGATCTCCACGAGTTCGCGTTCACGCAGCCGCAGGCCGAGGTACACGTTGTAGAAGACGACGAAGGAGACACCCGCCGCCGCGATCGTGATCTTCGACATGGGGCCGATGCCGAAGAACAGCAGGAAGAGCGGCGCGAGCGCGATCTTGGGGATGCCGTTGACGGCCGCGATCAGCGGTTCGAGCACCCGGCCGGCCAGTGGGACCGAACCGAGCACCAGACCCATCACGGTGCCGATCGCCACACCGATTGCGAAGCCGGCCACGATCTCGAACGCCGTCGTCTTGATGTCGGTCCACCCGGTGGACGAACCGAGCAGCCGCCACAGGGCGTGCGACACGTCGGTCGGCTTGCTGACGGCGTACTCCGGTAGGACGGGCCCGCTCATCACCTGCCAGAGGATCAGGACAAGGGCGATCACCGCGATGCGCAGCACCACCACCAGGGCGGTCCCCCGCCACACACTGCTCGTGACACCTCCGCGAGAAGGCGCCTTCCTCAACTCGGTCTTGCTCTCCGCACTGCTGGTCGCAGTCGCCATCGTCTGCTCCTTCTGGTCGGCCTGGTGCACCCGGCCCGGCCGTCTCACGGCAGGTACGTGTTCGTCCAGTTGTCGGTGGTGACCTTCGCATTGCCGGGGAGCGTCCCCAGGCTGTCGAGGAAGGCCATGGTCTTCTTCCAGCCGGCGGCGTCCATCGAGCCGTCCGCGGGCCACACGACCTGCTGGAGACTGGCCTCCACCACGCCGTCCGGCACGCCCTGCAGCGACTGCTTCGCCGCTGCCACCACCGTCTTGTCGTTGCTGTCCTTGAGATGTGTGTTCATGTAGTTCGTCGCCTGCTCGACCGCCGTGACGAACTTGCTCACGACGTCGGGGTACTGGGTGGCGTAGCTCTTCTGGGTCACCAGGAGCTGCCCGTAACCGGCCTGCTCGGCGGCCCATTCGGGCACCTTGAAGGGGTCGGCGACCACGACGCCGTCCCCCTCCTCCTCGATCTGCAGGGGGATGGGTTCGGAGGTGACGAACCAGTCGATCTGGCCGGTGTTGATGGCGGCCTTGTCCGCGGCCGGGCTCGGCAGCGACACCCACTTGATCTTCTTGTCGGGGTCGACGCCGTACTTCTTGAGGAAGATGCCGGCCTCGGCCCTGGTGTTGGCCGAGCTGGCGCCGCCGGTCGAGCCCGCCAGCGCCTTGGCCACCTTCTCTGCGGATGTCTTCGCGGTCAGGCCGTGGGCCGCCGCGAACTTCTTGCTGACGATGAGGCCGAGCGGGTTGCCCATGCCGTCGGCGGAGACGGCGATCTGCGGCAGGCCCTTGGCGAGGGCGGAGACGAACCCGGTGGGGCTGCTGTCAAAGAACTGCACAGAGCCCGACTGGAGCGCCGATGGTCCGGTCGCCGCGGTCAGGGTCACGAACTTGACCTTCAAGCCCTGCTTGCGGAAGTAGCCGTTGGCCTCGGCCACCTGAAGAGGCGTGTCGAAGATGCTGCCGCCACCGCCGACGGTTATCTGGGTCAGGCCGTCCGAGGTCGTGGTGGTGCCGGAATCACCGCCGCAGGCGGTGAGCAACGCGGGGGCGAGCGCCGCGGTACAGGCCAGGGCGAGCAGGCGCCGACTGGCGCCGGGCCGCAGCCGACGGGCTCTGCGGGCGGCCGGGTTGTCGTGCGTCATGGGAGATCTCCTGTCACCAAGCTTGCTGAGTACGGAAAACGCGTCCAGATCTCGAGTCGGGATGGTTCCGCCAGGGGGACCGGCCCGAAGTTCCCGCCGAGTTTCACGACCGCGGGGGTGTGCGGTGCCCAGGCGGGCCAGTGCGGCAGGCCGGGTCCATACGTTGAGGCGAAGACAGTCCTCGCTCATCGGCAGGTCGCTGCCGTCCGGCGCGGGCCCCGGCACCTGCGGGCACATCGGGCCGAACCGGTCGGCCCGATGCACTCCGCTCCAGGGCACCGGGGGCCGGGGACCGGGGGCCCGCCAGCGAAGATCCCCGACCGGCGGGGCGGCGTAAGGGACACCGCGGACGACGGTGACCGACCGGTCCCGTCCTGGTATCCCTTCCACCAGTCCCGCCTCGGTCTTCACTGGGTGCCGCATGGTCTCTCTTTCCGGTCGGTTCCGAACACTTCCGTCGGCCGGACCGGACCGTTCACCGGGTCTGTGCGGCCGGGGGCCGGTCCGCTAGGCGTCCGCCGCCGCCGATGCGGTTCTCTCTCGGCGCGCCTGCAGCAACAGGGCCTGCCGGGCGGAGGCGACGTGGTGGAGCATGGCCGCCACGGCCGCCGGGGGGTTGCGGGTGATGATGGCCCAGAGGATGGCCTGGTGCTCCTCCAGCGACCCGGCGCGCGGGTGCGGGGCGGCGAGGTTGCGGTACTGACGCATCACCAGGGGGTAGAGCAGGGTGTCGTAGGCGCGGGCCAGGGTGTGCTGGTGCGCGGCCTCCTTGACCTGTTGGTGGAAGCGCCGGTTGCCCCGGGAGTACCCGGTGGCGTCGTCCCGGGATTTGCAGTCCTCCATCGCCTCGAGGGTGCGGCGCAGCTCGCCGACCTCTTCCTCGGTGGCGCGCTCCGCCGCCTTGCCCGCCAGGGCGGACTCCAGCGTCTCGCGCGCCTCCAGGATGTCGGCGGCCTCCTCGACCGAGAAGCTCCGGGTGCGCACCCCCCGGTTGACCTCGCTGGTGACGTAGCCCTCCTGGGCCAGCCTGACCAGGACCGTCCGCATGGTGCTGCGCGAGACGTTGAACATCCGGGTCAGGTCCGCCTCGGTGAGCCGAGTGCCAGGCGCGACGCTTCCCGACAGCAGCAGGGTGCGCAGTCCGTCGTAGGCCTGGCTCTGGCGGGTCAGCGACGCTCGGCCCGCGTCGTCGTCGAAGCCGTTGGAATCCACCGTGATCACCCCTGGATGTCTGCTCGGAAGAGGACGGTTGGCGGGCGGTCAGAGGCGGGCGAGGCCCGGGTACAGACGCCGGGCCGTACCGGCGAAGATCTCCTGCCGGTCTCGCTCCGGCAGCCCGGCGAGGACGTCCTCGGCGAGGGCGCGCAGTTCGGGCAGGGACTGCTCCGCCGCCGGCAGGTTGGAACCCCAGGCGATGCGTCCCGCGCCGAACGCCTCCACTACCGGCGTGAGGAAGCCGCTCGCATCCTGACCTGCGTCACGCAGCCGTTCCAGGTTGCGGTGGGTGAGCTTGAGGTGCAGGCCCGGGTGTACGGCGAGTCGGGCGACCTCGTCCCCGGCGCGGGCTGGGGAGGCGGCTATGTCGGGGTAGCCGATGTGGTCGAGGAGCACCTTCACACCGGGGAAGCGCTCCAGGAGTTCCACCAACTGCCTGGTGGCCGGGCCCAGACGCATCTGGAGGCAGACCGGCAGGCCGAGCTCCTCGGCCCGCTCCCAGAAGGGGAAGGTCTCCGGGGCGACGAACCACTCGCCCTGGGTGGGCACGGTGGAGCCGCTGGTGAAAAGCCGCACCCCGGCCAGGCCGCCGTCGCCGACTGCGTCCTTGAGCGAGTCGGCGGCGTCCGGGCGCAGCGGGTCGACGGTGCCGACGGCGACGAAGCGCCCTGGCCGGCGTCGGCTGCTGTCGACGACGTAGGAGTTGTCGTAGCCGTAGTGGGTGGTGGCCTGGACCAGGACGGCCTGGTCGATGCCGGCCTCGTCCATCCGGGTGACCATGCCCTCGGCGGTCACGGGCCGGGTCGCGGCCCACTCCGACTGCTTGCCCCCGATCGGCGCCTTGGGGTACGCGGTCGAGTCCTCGGAGATGATGTGGCAGTGTGCGTCGACGACGTCCACGGGTGATGCTCCCTTGTTTCTCGGGTGTGCTGGGTGCGCGGGGCGGCTCAGGCGTCCGGGTAGTCGCCCGCGGCGAACAGCGAGCGCAGGTCGGCGGGGAAGCCGGGGTCGAGCAGTCCCTGGTCCTTGGCGAACCGCACCATCGCGTCCAGGCTGGGCGCGTTGCTGTCGATGCCGTAGGGGACGGGGTCGCCGCCGATCTGTCGGCTCTGGCGGGCGAGCCGGGGCACCGCCGACCAGTCGGGGTGGGCCGCGAGGTGCTCGCGCTTGCTTCGCCCGAACGCCGCGTACAGCCGGGTCGCCAGCTCGGGGTCGCGCCTTACGAGCTCGGAGCGCAGGGCGATCAGCGAGTGCAGCGGGTAGACACCGGTCCGCAGGTAGTGGTCGGCGGCGAGGGCGCCGGCCTCGGGAAACAGCGGGTAGGGGCCGTCTTCTGCCCCGGTCTCCTCTTCGGCCGCCGCCGTCCAGTCGGCCCGGGGTGCGCCCGCCCGGCCGGTGCCCGCGTTGCCGGTCAGTGCGGCGTCGATTTCCCCGGCGCGCAGCAGTTCACCGAGGGAGCGGCCGTCGGTGACCCGTTCGACGTTGGCGGGAACCCGGCCCTCGATGTGGTCGTCGTCGTCCACCACCCAGGTGATCGTGTCGATGTCCACGCCGTACTCCTCGCGCAGCACCCCGCGTACCCACACGCCGGTGCTCACCGAGTAGGCGCGGACACCGACCCGGCGCCCCTCCAGGTCGCGGGGCACCCGGATACCGGAGTGCGCGGCGCACTGCACGTCGCCGTGGTGGAAGCGCCGGTTGAGGAACACCGGCACCGCGGTCAGCGCGATGCCCTCCTGGCGTGCCATCAGGTAGGAGACGGGCGCCAGTTCGCAGACGTCGAACTCCAGGTCCCTGATCATCCGCCGGTAGGCACCGATGACTGGCTTGACCTCCACCGGCTCGACCAGGTACTCACCGATTGCGGCGTCGCCGTCGAGCAGCGGCCGCGCGTGCGGGTAGTCCCCGAGGACCACCGTGAGCTTGTCCATTCCCTGTACCCTGTCCTTCGCTTTTCTCTGATCTGTGGGCTGGTCGTCTCTGTGGCGCCGGTCAGCCGCCGAGACGGGCAGGTGTCACGCCGAGTGCGGCACAGGTCCGGTCGACGAGTTCGTCGTAGTCCACGGCTCGCGGGATCACGTCCTGCTCGAGCGCGTAGGCCGCGGCCTTGGTGAAGGCGGCACGCAGCCCCTCGAATCCCACCGGGTGCAGGGCGACCGGTCCGCCCTCCTCCTTGGCCGTGAGCACCGCCCGCATCGAGTCATACGCGGCGAGGACGGCGGCGGAGTGCTCGGCGGCGGCTGCCTCGGACACCCCGACCACGTGGTTGACCGGGATGAACCCCTGGTCCTTCGCCCACTGTTCGGCGACGCCTCGGGCGCCGTCGATGGCGGTGCGGATGCGGTCGTCGGAGGGCAGTTCGTTGCCCATGATCCCGAAGTCGACCCGGCCGTCGAGGAAGTCCGCCGGCAGCTTGCTCCCCTGCGGCGCCCGCGTCACCCAGGACGGGTCTTCGGCGCCTTCGACGTGATGGCCCTCGTACGTCGTCCAGTCGGCCTTGCGCAGATCCACACCGTAGCTCTCGGTGAGGAACCCGCGCATCCACACACCGGTGGTCTGGCTCCAGGCGCGTACGCCCACCCGGTGTCCCTCGACGTCGGCCACCGACAGCTTGCCGAGGGTCACCAGGGTCTGGTGCTGGTGGCGTCCGAGGGTGGTGACCGGCAGCAGCAGCACCGGCTTGCCGTAGGCGGAAGCCTGCAGAACGGTCACGATCGCCAGTTCGCACAGGTCCACGTCCGACCGGTTCACGAAGCCGCGGGAGGCCTTGTGCACCGGCTTGACGTCGACCCGCTCCGGTTCGGCGCCCGCTTCACGGGCCGCGGACGCCGCGGCTGCCGCGAGGTCGTCACGGCCGAGCACCAGCTTCATTTGTCTCTCCTCGCAGACGTGCGGGTGGGGGTCGGGCGGGGTGCCTGTCGTGCTGGCTGGTCAGGGTGGGCGGGCTGCGGCCGGTGGTGCCGTTCGTGGTGCTGACGCAGCAGGTCGATGCCGTAGTCACCGCCGTTGGGGGTGCGCACGATGGTGTGGATGTGCCGGCGCGAGGGGTAGTCGTTGCCGAAGTACACGCCGGGCATGTGCTCGAACTCGATGAGGATCACCGGGCTGTGGAAGCGGTAGTAGAAGGTGCCGTCGGGGTCGCCGACCCAGGCGAAGTGGGTGTCGCCCTCGTGGGCCAGGACCTCCTCCATGCGCACCCGGGCGTGGTGGTCGCCGGCCCGGTTGACATAGCGGCCGAGGAGCTGGACGGCGGTCTGCCGCTGGCCGGCCGACATCTGGCTGATCGGCAGGCCGCGGTAGTCGAGCTGGAAGTTGTCCCGGAAGGCTCCGACGAACAGCTCCGACGGCATCGTCTCCGCGATGACGGCCCGCTCCCGCTGCCCGGGATCGAGGTCGGTGAACAGCTCGTGGCCAAGCGCCTCCTCGTGTCGGAAGGCCACCGTCCCGGCGAATTTCCCGCCGCCGGCCATCACTGGCTCGGCGCCGAGGAACGTGGGGGTGAGGACCATCTGGTCGCCGACGAAGACGCAGTTGATGTTGACGTGGTGCCCGTCGAGCTGCCAGCCCCACGGGCCGCCGTTCTCCGGCTCTCCGTAGAGGGAGAACCAGTACAGCAGTTCGTTGAGTCCCTGGACGTCGCCGGTCAGCTCGCCGATGGTGCGGTTAAGCCGCATCAGGTCGATCATCTGGTCGTAGCCGTCGGCGCTGAGGCTCTCGCGGACGACGGCCAGGGCACGGCCGCGCCCGGCGTCGTCGAGGTCCTCCAGGCAGATGCCGTGGCGCAGGAAGTAGCGGGCGCCGTTGTTCCAGTGGCGCCAGCTCACGTCGTCGAGTGGGAACCGGCCCTCGGCGAGCTGCTTCTGCGTCAGGCCCGCCAGGTAGTCCTCGGCGGCCCGGTACACCGTGCTGACATCCGCGCCCGTGGAGCGCAGCGGGAACAGTCCCGCCGCGATGCCGCTCGACGTACTCACGCCACGGAACGGCTCCTGCGCCGCCTTCACCCGCCAGGCGACCTTCTCGAGCAGGTCGGGTGTCCAGACGTCCGGCTTGCGCGTGGGCGCGTTGCCCCGCTTCCGCAGCGCCACCATCGCTGCTCCTCCTTTCCGTGTGTCCGTGTGTTCTTACGAGTGCGCCGCCGGTCGGCGGCCCCGGCCCGGCCGCCTCACGCGTCGAGGAAGGCCGTCCTCGCCTCGATTGCGGCGACGTCCACCGGTGCGCCGATGAGTTCCTGCTCCTGGGCGTACCGTGCGCCGACCTCCAGGCAGGCAGTGAGCGAGGCGCTCCAGCCGGCCGCGACCGCCCGCCCGGCGGGCGAGTCGTCCCGCTCGCCCGCGGTGTCGGCGATCGTCTGCTTCAGGGCCCGGTAGAAGGTGAGCACGGCGTCCGGGGAGTCCCGCAGGACGTCGTCGCGCACCACGAGGAGGTGGTTTGCTGGGATGGTCCCGTGCCGTTCGATCCAGGCGAGGCCGGCCTCCTCAGCGTCCGGCACGAGTGGGACGAGGCCCGCGCCCTGGCCGCCGATCGCCTTGGGGCCGAGCACCGCCGCCGAGACGTCCTGGGAGCGCAGCAGGTCGGCGACCCGCTCGGCCTTGGACCGCTCCACGTACGGCGGGTTGACGTACTGGGCGACGTGGACGTCCTCGGTGGTCACCCAGGTGACATCACAGGACCTGACGCCGTACTCCTCCTGGAGCCAGCCGCGTACCCACAGGCCGGTGGTCTGGCCGTAGGCGCGGACGCCCACCCGCCGCCCGGTGAGTTCGTCCGGGCCGAACGCCGGGGTCTGTGGCAGCCGGGTCAGCGCCCGGTGGTGGGTGCTTCCCACCAGCACCACCGGCAGCAGGGTGACCGGCACGCCGGCCTCCCGGGCCTGGAGGTAGGTGGCCAGCGGCATCTCGCAGATGTCGTAGGCCAGGTCCCGGACCATCCGGGCGAAGGCCGGGGGCAGCGGGGAGGACTCCGGGTACCGGCAGTCCACCCCCGCCACGGGGGCGGCCCCCTCCTTCAGCGGCCGCGTGTGCGGGTAGTCGCCCAGCAGCACGGTCAGCGGGGTCCCCGCCGCCGGCACGGGGGTCCCGTCCTGCCCGCTCATACGTCCTCGCCGTACTGGATACGGCGGTACGGGGTGCTCAGCACCTCGCGGGTGATGCGGACGTCGATCACGGTCGGCCGGGGGGCGCGTACGTACTCCGCGAGGGCGTCGCGCAGCTCCTGCGCGGTGCGGACCGTGGCGCCGCCGCCGCCGAGGGCCTCGGCGACCGCGCCCAGCTCGGGGGTGGAGATGGTCGCCAGTTCCGGGTCGAGTCCCTTGGCCTTCGCCTTGTGGTACTCGGCGCCGAGGCCCTGGTCGTTCATCACGACGACGAGGAGCGGGATGTCGTACCGGCACGCCGTCTCGAACTCGGGCAGGTGCATGATGAAGCTGGCGTCGCCCTCCACCACGAAACCGGGCTTGTTGCCCTTCGCGACCATCTGGCCCAGGGCGATCAGCGGGGCCTGGCCGATGGCGCCGAACATGCCGTAGTTGGAGAGCACCTCGCGGGAGCGCTGGAAGAGCATGGTGCCGAAGTCGGTCTGGTGACCGCTGCCGAGCACCAGGCCCATCTCGCCCGGGAGTTCGTGGTCGAGGATCCAGATCGCCTCGCGCGGGTCGAGCCGGCCCAGTTCGTTGACGTACTCAGGCTGGGTGAGGCGGGCGGTGAGGTGGTCGCGGACCCGGTCGGTGTGGAAGCCCTCCAGGCGTACGGACCGCTCCTTCAGCACCTTCGTCAGCTCGGTGAGGGCGGTGACCGCGTCGGCCTGGAGATAGCAGTCCGCGGTGCGGCCGTTGCCCATCACCAGGTGGGGGGCGGTGTCGATCTGGATGTACTTGGCCTCGGGGTAGAGGTAGCCGCTTTCGATGGTGTAGTGGTTCAGGCTGGCGCCCACCGCGATGACGCAGTCGGCCTCCTGGAGCAGCTCCATCGACAGCTTGTCGCCGAACAGTCCCGACAGACCGACGTGGAAGTCGGTGCGGTCGCACAGCCAGTTCTTCGCCTGGAGCGTGGTGGCCAGCAGAGCGCCGGTCCGTTCGTGGAGGGCGAGGATCTCCTCACCGGCGTCGGCGCCGCGTGCGCCCCGGCCTGCGATGATCACGATGCGCTTGGCGTCCTGGATCAGGTCGCAGGCAGCCTGGACGCGGGCCGGGTCGGGCAGCGGCCGGGAGCGGTCGATGAGGTCGGTCGAGGGGATGTAGTCCTCCTCGTAGTCGTCGAGTTCGGCGACCTGCACGTCGAAGGGCGCGCTGATCATGACCGGGCGCGACTCGGTGCGGGCCAGGTAGAAGGCCTTCTGCACGGTCTCCTGCGCCTGCTCGGGCCGGGTCACCTGGAGGAATTCGCACTCGATGGCGGCGGCGAAACGCCGCTGGTCGAGGTACTGGGTCGCGCCCTCGTCGCCCAGCGGGGTCTCGCCGCAGTAGGCGACCAGGGGGGTGCGCGCCCGGCTGGCGCAGAGCATCGAGGTAGCGAGCTGCGAGACACCGGGGCCGCTGGTCGTGGTGACCACGCCTGGCTGGCCGGAGCCTCGGGCCCAGCCGTCGGCCATGCCGAGGCCGGAGCCCTCGTGCCGCACCTCGTACAGCCGCACGCCGCGGTCGGCGAGGGCGGCCATCCAGTGCATGTTGGCGTCGCCCATCATGCCGAAGACGTCGCTGGTGCCTTCCTTGACGAACGCCTCGGCCAGCGCCTCGTAGACCTTCACTTGTGGGACTCCTTCACGTTCGCCGCGGCCGTCGCCCGCGCTTTCAGGACGTCGTCGAGCCGGGAGAAGACCCGCAGCGCGTTGCCCCCGTAGACCGCCTTGCGGTCCTCCTCGCTCAGGCTGTCGATCGAGTCGAGGGTGTACTTCGTGTCGTCGAAGCGCCGCCCGGTCTGCGGGTCCACGCTGCGGACGGCGCCGATCATCTCCGAGGCGAACAGGACGTTCCGCGCGGGAATGATGTCGAGCAGCAGCTCCATGCCGCGCTTGTGGTACACGCAGGTGTCGAAGTGGACGTTGCGCAGGACCGACTCCTCCAGCGGCGGCCGGCCGCGGTCCTGCATCATGCCCCGGTAGCGGCCCCAGTGGTACGGGACGGCGCCGCCGCCGTGCGGCAGGATCAGCTTCAGCGTCGGGAAGTCCTTGAACAGGTCCGACTCGCACAGCTGCATGAACGCCGCGGTGTCGCCGGCGAGGTAGTGGGCGCAGGTGCCCTGCATGGCGGGGTTGCGTGACATCGCGACGTGGATCATCGCGGGAACGTCCAGCTCAACCATCTTCTCGTAGAGCGGGTAGTAGAGCCGGTCCGTCAGCGGCGGCGCCTGGTAGTACCCGTCCGACGGGTCGGGGTTGAGCAGAGCGCCGACGAAGCCCAGCTCCTCGACGCAGCGTTCCAGTTCGATGACCGAGTTGGCCACGGATGCGGGCAGCGCGTCCCCCGGGGACTGCGGGAGCTGGCACACGCCTGCGAACCGCTGAGGGAAGAGTCCGCACACGCGGGCGATCAGGTCGTTGCTGACCCGCGACCAGTCCAGGCTGGTGCGCTCGTCGCCGTAGTGGTGGGCCATTTTGCCCGCGCCCGGCGAGAAGATCGTCAGGTCGGTGCCGCGCTCGATCTGCAGCTTGAGCTGTCCGTTTTCGATGGCGGTACGGATCTCGTCGTCGCTGATGCGCAGTTCGTCGGGCGAGACCCGCGCGCCGGACTCCTCGAACGCCTTGATCTGCTTCTCCCGCCACTTGCCCAGCGCGGCGGGCGCGGTGGTGAAGTGGCCGTGGCAGTCGATGATCATGTATCACTCCGGAACTCGCGTCTGCGGTGGTCGCGTGGTGGGGGGCGGGGCAAGGAGGCGGCCGTCAGCCGCGGCCGGTCAGCTCCCGGGCCCGCGCAAGACCCGGGTAGGTGCGTACCGGCGCCGACATCAGGAACCGGTAGCCGTCGTCGAGCGCCTGCTCGACGTTGCCGGCCGTCACATGGGGGTGGCCGACCGCGACCCCGCGCTCGTTGCAGATGTCGAGGATCCGCCGCTTGCACTCCTGGACCCGCGGGTGCTCGTACTGGCGGGGCAGGCCCAGTTCCTGGCTCATGTCGCCCTCGCCAATGAGGACGAGGCCGATGCCGGGTACCTGGTCGAGGATGTCCGGCAGGTTCTTGATGCCGAGCTGGTCCTCGATCATCAGGCCGACCAGGATCTCGCCGTCCGGGTCGAGCGGCCACACGTCCGCCTTGGCGTAGTACTCGATGTTGGAGATGCCCCAGTATCGGGTGGCCGCGTGCGGGCCGTCGCCGCGCAGCCCCGCCGGTTCGTGGCGAGGTGTGCCGGGCAGGCTCGGGTAGCGGCAGGCGGCGACAGCGTTGCGGGCCTCCTCCACTGTGGAAATGTGCGGCCAGACGATGCCGAACGCCCCCAGGTCGAGCGCCTGTTTGGCGTGCCACTGCGCCTTCTCCGCGCCGTTGGCGGGGATGCGCACCAGCGGGGTGACGGCGGGCGCGAGGCTGTCCGCTTCGAAGACCTGCCGCCGGCTCAGGAGGTACTGGAAGCTGTCCTTGAGGGCGTTGATGTCCCAGGGTTTGTGTTCCATCTCGAACACCACGGCGTCGTAGTCCGCGTTGCTCAGCTCGATCGCGGAGGTCGGGTCGGCCGCCGCGAAGGTCGCGAAGACGTGCTCGCCGGCGGCGAGAGCGCCGATCACCTTGTTGAACCTGGACGTTGTCATCGCCGGCCTCCCTGGCCGAGTGCCTCACCGGACGTGTTCTCGGGGCGGTGCGCCTCCTGCGGCGCCGTGCCCTGCCGCCTCGGCCGCCGCCCGGTCCACCAGGCGCGCAGACGGGCGAGCAGGCCGGTGGGCCGGGGCGCTGCCGTGGTTGTGGCGGGTCCGGCGGGTGTCGTGGATGTGACGTAGGTGGTGGCTGCCGTCCGCGGCGCGGCGAAGTCGGCGGCCGGTGCGGCGGTGAGCGGCCCGGCGGGGGTCGGCTCGGTGGAGGCCGGGTCGGTGGGCTCGGCGCACCGCAGGACCAGCTGGTCGGTGAACTCCTTCGTCATGCGGGAGACGACCATGCCCGCACCCGACTCGATCAGCTTGGCCAGCTTGCCGTTGAGCTTGATCTCGCCGTCGCAGAGAACCCGTGCGGTGCCTGAAATCTCCCCCTCGGCGACCCGGAAGGTGGCGCCCGCGCTGAAGCGGGTGGCGCCCTGTCCGTCCGCGCCCCGGGCCGTCAGACGGCCCTCGTGCGCGGGTTCGTCCAGGTCGAGGGCGACCCGGGCGGCGAATTTGACCCGGATGCCGCCGAATCTGATGGCCAGGGTCCCGTCGAAGGAGCCGTCGTCGTGCGACGGCCCGAGTTCGGCGCCGCCGATGCAGGACACGACGGCCGAGGGGTCGGAGATGACCTCCCAGACACGTTCGGGCGGACTCGGTACGGCGATCTCTTCTGTGATCGATATCAAAGCGGTGAACCTCACTCGGCGGCGGGCACGGGTTCATGGGCAGGCAGAGGCATGACGCCGCGCCGGCAGGGCGGCTCCGGGGGGAGCGTCCCGGGCGTCGGATCCGGCAGCCCGTTCGTCGGAGGGCGGGCTGCGGGCGGGCTTGTGGTGTGCGGGTGGGCTGGTGCGTGGCCGGCTGTGGTGTGCGGCCGGCCCGGTGCTACGCGGCGGCCTCGCGCTCGGCGGCGAAGAGACCCCAGAGGTCGTTGTAGAGCTCGGCGAACTCGGGTGACTTCACGAGCGAGCCGATGCGGCGCGGGCGTTCGAACGGGACCGGGAGGATCCGGCGGATCGTGCCGGGTCCCTTCGACATCACGACGACCTCGTCGGCGAGGTAGATGGCCTCGTTCAGGTCGTGCGTGACGAAGATGAGGGTTCCGTTCTGCTCACGCCAGATGTTGAGCAGTTCCTGCTGGAGTTCGAGCCGGGTGATGGCGTCGAGCGGTCCGAACGGCTCGTCCATCAGCACGATGGACGGGTTGTAGATCAGCGCCCGCGCGATCGCACAGCGCTTCTGCATGCCGCCGGACAGCTCCCGGGGGAAGTGGCTCTCGAAGCCGGTCAGGCCGACGAGCCCGACCCAGTGGGCGACGCGTTCCTCACGCTCCTCCTTGGGGACCTTGCGGAACTTCAGCGCCAGGCCGATGTTGGCCTTCACGCTCAGCCAGGGCAGCAGGTGGGAGTGCTGGGTCACGTACGCCGCGTCGGAGTTGACGCCGCTGACTTGTTCACCGGCGTAGTGGACCTGGCCCTCGGTGGGGGTGAGCAGTCCCGCGGCCAGGTTGAGGATCGTGCTCTTCCCGCATCCGCTGGGTCCGATCACGGCGACGACCTTGCCGCGATCGACCGTGAACGACACGTCTTCGATCGCCGGGCGGTGCGTGCCGGGGAATTGCAGGGTGACCTGGTCGAGGCGGAGTGCCTCCGGGTGGGAGTTGCGCTGTTTCGTCGACATAGCTGTCTCCTCGACCTCCTCCTCGCGGAGAGACGAAGCGGGGCCGTGCGCTCGCGCCTGGTGGGGCGTTGTTGTGTGACGGTGCGGTGGAAGGGGGTTGCATGAACTGCTGGTGGCGATGCGGCTGATGGCCCGGTACGGAAGGCACGGGAGCGGCTGGATTACGCCGCCCGAGCGGTGGTGGTGAGGCCGCCGACGGCAGGATTGTCTGACAAGCGATGACGGGAACGTAACACCGCCGACACGCGGCCACAAGAAGTCCGTGGAAGAAACATTCGATCTGTCACGCCCTGCGCTCCCCCTGTCCAATATTGTTAGACAAGATGGGAAGCGGCGCTTCACGGAGGTGCGGCTACGGGTGGGCTGGAACTTAACGTCCGGCCTCGGGTGGGTCACCGACTCCGCAGGGCGCCCGATTTTGCGGCGAGCACCTCTCGACACGGTGGAGATTGTCGAACAAGCTGTACACGCCAAGCGGCGACCGACCCCGAGAGTTGCCGATCGCTGCACGTGTCTTGCCAGGGCGGCGCGTCCGTCGATACCTTCCCTGCATCTCTTGTCAGACAATCTTGACGGCCGGGGCTGTCGTTCCGCCGTGCGAACGGAATAGGACCCTCCTCCTGATGAACGCGTCCGCCCATCTCCCCGCGGGACGGCCCTCCCGCCGCACCGTCCTCGCCACCGTCGCCGCCTCGGCCGCGGCCGCCGGACCGCTGCTCACCGCCGGACCGGCCGCCGCGGCGCCGCAGCGGGCCGGGGACCTGCTCTACATCGGCACCTGGGGGCAGGGGCAGGTGCACGCGGTGCGGTTCGACGCCGGCCGCGGGACCATGACGCCCCTGGGCGTTGTCGCGGAGGTCAGCGCTAACTGGGTCGCGGCACATCCCACCCGCCCCGTCCTCTACGTCGCCGGCAGCGAGCAGGGCGGCCACATCCGCGCCTTCCGCATCGACGACGCCTCGGGATCCCTGCGGAAGATCGGCGAGGTCACCACGGAGGTGGCTGCGGCCGGCAGCGGCGGACTGTCGTACATCGGGCCGACCGCGGACGCGCAGGCGCTGCTCGTCGCCGACTTCGCGGCCGGCTCCGCGGTGACCGTCGCGGTGGACCGGGACGGCGGCCTCGGCACGGTGACTTCACGCGTGCAGGAGATCGGCTCCGGGCCCAGCCCCCGGCAGGCGGCCCCGCACCCGCACCACGTGGTGCTCGACCCGCACCGCAGGTTCGCCCTCGTCGCCGACTTCGGCGCCGACCGGGTGTTCGTCCACGACTACGACCGGGCCCGCAACCGACTGATCGGCGACACGTCCGACAGTGCCCGCAGCACCTTTGCGACGGCCCCCGGGTCGGGCCCGCGGCGTCTGGCCTTCCACCCGGACGGGCGGACGGTCTATCTGCTCAACGAGCTCACCGCCGACCTCCAGACCCTGCGCTGGGACGCGGCGCTCGGCATCCTGACGCCCCGTCAGGTCATGTCGACGAACTCGCCCGAGCACACCGGGAGCACCAGCGCCGCCGAGCTGGCCGTCAGCCGCGACGGCCGCCACGTCTACGCCTCCAACCGGGGCGAGAACGCCCTGCTCGTCCTCGCGGCGGCGCCGGGGACCGGCCTGCTCACCGAGATCCAGCGCATCCCGTGCGGGGGCGTCACCCCATGGAGCTTCGCCCTGCACCCCGGCGGCCGCTGGCTGTTCGTCGCCAATGAGGCGAGCGGTACGGTGAACCTCTTCAGCGTCGACCGGGCGTCCGGACGCCTCACGGACACCGGCGCAGAGGTGGCCGTGCCCTTCCCCGACTCCTTCGCCTTCCGCATCCCCGCCGCCGCACGGCCGTGACCGGCAGGCCCCCCCCGGGGGCCTGCACCAACGGCCCAGGAACATCGGCGAACCGTGCACGGTGCCGGCGACAACCCAGCGGCCGGCGCCGCCGGCAGACGGCGCGCGGCGGCGCCGGCCTCCCGAACGGAGCGTCATGACGTCTTCGCGGCCGCACCCGGCCGTCTTCCCCGCCCGCGCGGTGGCCGCCGCCGCGCCCGTACGGCAGCCGCGGCGCGGGAGCGGGCCCGCCCCGGTACGCCGGTGAGCGGCGTGCACCACGAGCCGCCGCCCGCCGGGGCCGCCGCGGCCACGGGCGCCGCGTCCGCCGGCGGCCCCGGCGGATTCGCCTCGCTGCGGATCAGGAACTACCGCGTCTACACGTTCGGCCAGTCCACGTCCGTCGTCGGCAACTGGATGCAGAACATCGCCGCGGGCTGGCTGACCCTCGAACTGACGCACAGCGGCACCATGCTGGGCCTCGTCACCGGCGCCCGGTACCTGCCGGTCCTGCTGCTCGGCGCCTGGGGCGGACTCGTGGTGGACCGCCACGACACCCGCCGGCTGCTCGCCCTCACCCAGGTCTCTTTCGCTGTGCAGGCCGCGCTGCTGACGGTGCTGTCCGCGGCCCAAGCGGTGACGCTGCCGCTGCTCGTCGTGATCATGCTGACGCTCGGCCTTACCAACCTCTTCGACAACCCCGCCCGGCAGAAGCTGATCAGCGAGCTGGTCGACGCCGAGCACCTGACCAACGCCATCGCGATCAACTCCACCTTCGTCAACACGGCGAAACTCGTCGGCCCCGGCATCGCCGGATTCGTCATCGCCGCCCTGGGGGTGGTGCCGTGCTTCGCCCTGGACACCGTGTCCTTCCTGGCCGTGCTCGTCAGCCTGGCCATGCTGCGGACGTCGGAAATGAACGCCGCCGAGCGGGAAGTGCGCGCGAAGGGGCAGATCCGCGCCGGGCTCGCCCACGTCCGGCGCACCCCGGAACTGCTGTACCCGATGGTCATGGTGTACGTGACCGGCATCTTCACCTGGGAGTTCCCGGTGAGCCTGCCCCTGCTCACCACCTCGGCGTTCGGGGCGGGACCGGCCGGTTACGGCGCGGCCACGGCCCTGATGAGCGCGGGCGGCGTAGTGGGCGGGTTCGTGGCGGTGCGGCGGCGCCGGCTCAGCACGCGCTCCCTGTCGGTGTCGGCGGTGATCTGGGGCGTGCTGATCTGTGCCGCGGCCCTGGCGCCCAGCCTGCCGGTGGCCCTGGTCCTGCTCATCCCCGTCGGCGTCGGCTCCCTCACGTTCAACTCGTCGGCCAAGACGCTGATACAGATGGGGGCCACGCCGCAGATGCGGGGCAGGGTCATGGCGATCTGGTCCATCGGCTGGATGGGCGGCACGGTCATCGGCGCGCCGCTCGTCGGGGCGGCCGGCGCGTTCCTCGGCCCCCGCAGCGCCCTGCTCGTCGGCGGGGTGACCGCGGTGGGCGCCGGGGCGGTCGTGCTGTTCCTGTCGCGGCCCGGTCGGGGCGCGGTCGGGAGACCCTGAGACGGCGGGGCGGGGTCCCGAGCGGCCGCGTGGTCGTGGCGCGCCGCCGCTCCCCCGCCCTCTCGTCACTGGGTGAAGACGCTCTGCGGGAGGTAGAGCGGCATCGAGTCCTCCCACTGGCTGTCGGTCAGCATCTTCTTGTCGGAGCCGTCGGCGTTCATGCTGAAGATCTGCCCGTACGGCTGGAACGTGTTGTCGTACAGCGCCGCCTCCTCCCGGAATCCGTACATGCCGCTGTTGTAGAGGATGCGGCCGTCGTAGTTCCACACGGCGTGGCCGTCGTTGGCCCCGCTGCTGGTGAGCACGCGCAGGCCGGTTCCGTCGGGCTTGATGGTGCACACGTCGAAGTTGGTCGTGCTCGTCCTGCGGGTGAAGAGGATGAGCTTGCCGTCTGGCGACCAGTCGGGCAGGTTGTCGGCCTCGGTGGTGAGCACGGTCGTCTTCCTGGTCACCAGGTCGAGGATGCGAAGCCCCTTCGCGTCGTTGCCCCACACCCGGTAGACGATGCGGTTGCCGTCCTGCGAGTAGCTCGGGAAGCCGGCGTTGACGGTGCCGTCCGTGAGTGCCTCGCACGACGATCCGTCGCTGCGCACCCGCATGAGGGTGGCGGTGGTCGTGGCGCGGGTCTGGAACCAGCCGCCCAGGCCGAAGGCGATCCACTTGCCGTCGCCTGACCACGCAGGCCGGAAGGCGCCGGAAAGGCCCTTGGCGACCATCGCCGGGTCGAGGCCGGAGGCGGCGGAGTCGAAGACGACCTTCTGGTCCGAACCGTCCGGGCGCATGGTGACGATGGAGGAGTTGCCGAGCTGCTTGTCCGTCATCGCGAGACGGCCCTGCCGCGACAGGACGGGGAACACGTCGCAGAAGCGGTACTCCCAGTCCTGGTCCCAGCTGTAGAGCGGGGCGTCTAGCTTGCGGGTCGTGTAGTCGACCTTCTCGTAGATCACTGACTTGCCGTCGGGCGACCAGACCGGCGAGCGCATGGGCCGCTTGACGCCCGGCCGGGTGCCCGACACATAGGCGAGGCCCTCCTCAGCGCCGCCCTTGACGAGGTAGCCGATCTCGTCCGCGCCGACGTACTGGGGCGCGACCTTGAGGTTCGGGCCGGAGGTGTGCTCGAGGCGCGCGCCGGTGGCGACGTCGACGGAGACGATCTGCGAGGCGACCTGGCCGATGGCCTCCGGCCGGTGGGCCCCCCAGGTCCCCTCCACGGTGATCTCGTAGAAGACGATGCGGGAGCCGTCGGTCGACCACTTCGGCGAGCCGAGGCAGTAGCCCTCGCGCGTGGCGACCTGACGGAAACCCGTGCCGTCCGCCCGGATGACGTAGATGCTCAGCTCCTGCGTGTGCTCCCAGCCCGCGCCGTTGTCGTGCCCGCGCCAGGTGGTGTTGCGGTCACTGGAGAAGGCGATCCACCGGCCGTCAGGCGACCAGGCGGGACGGAAGTGGCCGTCGGGACTCTCGGGGTCGCCGGCGAGGCCCGTGGCGCCGGTCAGGTTGGTGCGCTTCTTCGTGGCAAGGTCCAGCAGCCAGATGTGCGTCCTGTGGTCCCCGCTCGTGGACACGTAGGCCACCTTGGTCCCGTCGGGCGACGGCACCGCCCAGTCGTCCATCGCCGGGCCGACCACCAGGGGCTCGACGCCCGATCCGTCGATGTCGGCACGGTAGAGGCAGGAGTTGCCGTCGCCGGTACGTTCCGAGGTGAAGAACACCGACGAGCCGTCGGCGGAGAAGCCGGCGTGGTAGTCGAACGCTGCGTTCCGCAACAGCGGCCGCTCGTTCGTCCCGTCGGCGTCGGCGATGCAGAGGGTCGAGGACGACGGCCCGATCCGGTTCATCAGCAGCACGCCCTTCTTGCCGCCGGCGGCGGCCGCGACGGCGAAGGACTTGGGAAGGAGCGCGGCGCCGGCGACGGTGGCGCCGGCTATGAGGAACGCTCGACGTTTCATGTCAGGTGACATCGCTGGAGTCCCTTCGTCGGCGGACGGACGCCCCCCGAGGGCCGACTGGAGAGGTGTGAGGGAGACGCCCGCCGCGCAGATTGTCGAACAAGATGCGAGCGAACGTAACACCATCGAAATGCCACCACAAGGCTCGACGCAGAAAACCGCAGCATAGGACCAACCAACCCGGCCCTAACCATCAATTCTGTCCGACAATCTGGCGGCGCACGTCGGTCAATGCGCAGTCAATACCCGCTTTCACCCTCGGTTGCAGCCGGAACACCGCGCCACGCCGTCGGCTATGGTTCCCGCCTCGGCTCTCCTCTTTTCGGAACGCAAAGGCGGTCACGTGGACAGCGGCAGCAACGATGTCGAGCCCGGGACGAAGGCGTCGGGCACCCGCTACAGCCAGGCCTACGAGGGCCTTCGCGCGCTGCTGCTGTCGGGAGACATGGCGCCCGGCACCCGGCTGACCGAGGCGGACCTGACCCGCATGTTCAACGTATCGCGCAGCACCATGCGCACCGCCCTGGCACGCCTGACACAGGAGGGGTACGTCACCAGCGAGGTCAATCGCGGGGTGCGCACCAGAAGTTTCAGCGTGGAGGAGGCCGCGGACATCCTGGAGGCCCGCGAGACGCTGGAGGCGGCCCTCGCCGGAAAGGCCGCGGAGCGGGCCACCGAGGAGGACATCGCCGCGCTGCGGCACACCCTGGAGGAGATGGAGCAGGCGCAGACCCGTGGCGACCAGGCCGCCTACTCGCAAGGCAATCGGCGCTTCCACCAACAGGTCAAGGAGGCCGCGCACCAGCACACCCTGGCCCGCGCCTACGACACCCTGCTCTACCCGCTGGTGATGCGCCAGTACCGCAACCTCGCCGCTCCGCACCCCAGAACCGGGTCACTTCAGGAGCACCAGGTCATCTTCCTCACCATTGCGACCCGCAATCCGGAGGCCGCCGTCGCGGCGATGCGCCATCACATCGGTTCGGCCCGCCGGGCACTGCTACTGGACAAGCCTGCGGGGCGGCCCGACCTCTAACGAGTTGGCGCGCGATAGCGGATGAAGCGTCGTGCCGGGCAGGTGACATGATCCGAGTACGGCGATCATGGGCAATCGGGCGGTGCTGGCGCATCGGCTGTGTCCGGTGGAGATACATCCATGGACGGTGCAACAGACGATGTGAACCAGGCGATCGCGGGCGAGTTGCAGCTCATGGATCCGCGTGTCCGAGCCTCGCGGGAACGCGCCGCGCAGCTTCTCGACCCGGAGTTCGTGGAGGTCGGCGGGTCGGGGCGGCGATGGACATGCGAGGAGATGCTCGCCGAACTGGCTGACCACGCGGGCAGTTCGCCGGATGGTCCTCGCTACGAGCCCTCGGAGATCTCGGGAATGCTGCTCGCTCCGGGTCTGGTGCACCTGACCTTCGAGACCATGCTCGGCGAACGCAGGACCAGGCACAGTTCGATCTGGCGCAAGAGGGATCAGACCGCAGACTGGCGGATGTATTACCACCACGCCACACGCGTGCCGCCCGCAGTGGACTGAAACCACCGGCACCTCGCCGACGAACACGACACCCTGCCTACGACCGCCCCGCCGGAACACCAACCGGCCGGGCGTCGTCGTCCCCCTTCGTGTGACGCTGCCGCCGCGCCACTGAGCACCCTGCCGATCTCTTCCTCGCTCGCACCCCAGTCGGGGAGCGGGCCACATAACCCACCTACGGGGCGCGCCGGTTGGCAGCGGGCCAGTTGGAGGGTAGGACGTGTCGCCCTGCCCGACCCGCGGCTGCTGGTCTCTGCCGGGGCGACGGCGGCACTCGCGCGGTACCTTCGGCCCCTTCGGCAAGGGCGGACCGGCGGGCTGGCCGTGCTGGAGTGTTCGCCAAGGCCGACATGCCAGTGCGCCCGGGGGGGGAAGGGGGGCAGCCCAGGGCCCTCCGTCACGGGGGGGGCCGGATCGTGTCTCTCGTCCGTCAGCGCGGTCGGTGCCAGCATCGAAAGGCGGTCGACGGGATCATCTCCTGAAGGGGATCATGTGTAGGTGTCGCCGATCGAAGCCGCAACCGATGACCTGCAAGACCTCGCTGTTCTCTGGAGTATCGGCGAGGCCCATGCTCACGATGTCGTCGAGGCTGCCTGCGCGGCACTCGTTGCCGGACTAGACAGCCCGGCACTGCGCATTCTGGCCGGATACACATGGGCCGAGGCGGAGTACGACGTTCCCGACTTGCTTCCCGTCGTGCTCGACGAGCTGGACCTCGTGTCCTACCCGCGCGACAGCGAGGCCGGGCAGGACGCTGCCGTGCGGGCGCTCGCGCACCAGATGCTGGCGGGCCGGCTGACGCCGCGAGAGCTTGCTATACGCATCCACCAGCGGTTCGGCCACCAGCTACCCCTGGCCGAGCGCCTTGCTGAGCTTGATGACGAGTACGACACCGTCGAGTACGGGAACAGGACGTTGGCTCAGCTTGATGCCGAGGTCACGGCCGAAGCTCGGCGTCTGGCGCATGATCGGCCCGACCAGAACCTACATTCGTAGCGATCGAGCCCTAATAAGCGGTCGTCAGCAGAAGCAGGTAGCTGAACTGTCCGGTTCTTGCTCGCCACAGTCCGGCAGCCTTCTACGATCCGGTGCATGATGGAGCCCGAGCTGCTGGAATGGATCATCGCGCGGCACGCGGAACGACGAGGTCCGCGCTCGGGTGACGGCCGCGATCGCCTCCCAGTGGGGCCCCCGCGAAGACTGGAAGGCCGTCGAAGGCGTCGCCGAACCCACCGCCGGCGGGCGTATCAACTCGCCACCGACGACGGCACCGTCACCTACCCCGACCTCCTGCTCGTCAACGTCCCCCGCACCTGGGCCGCCGGCCGCTTCGGCAAGGACGAGACACGCTTCGACAGCAGCAGCCAGAGCAAGAACGGCTACGCCCACACCGCCACCCGGTTCACCGTCATCCCCCAGAGACCCGACGCCGACTGCGACCTCATCGGAGCCGCCGCCGCCGTCCTGACCAACCAGGGCATCACCTCCGACGTCCGCCAAAGCACCCCCACCCCCCTCCATCTCGCCCGCAGGATGGACTCCACCCACCCCTACTACCGCCGCACCGCGGAGAGCACCGAGGACGCCCCCAATGCCGCCGATGCCGGCAACACCGCGCAGGAGGAGACAACCAGCCTGTAACCAAGGCGCGCTCACCCCGACGAGGAGGCGCTCGAGGCGCCTTCCGTCCTAGCGGATCGACGGCGAGGAGACGTCGGTCGAGGTCGAGGCGGACAGCGCCACCAGAACGGCCCCCTACCGTCCACCATCACTTGCTCCCAGACACGCTCATCCGCCAGCGGCTCCTCAAGCCAAGCTTCGGTGGTGGAGTAGCCACGTTCGAGGAGGAGCGGTACGAGCGCGACGACGACGGCGGGACGGCGAACGCGGAGAGGGGCAGGGCGGCGGCCAGCATCTAGAACAGGCGGCTGCGTGCCACCGTGTCCGCGCCGCCGGTGGCGCGGGCGGGGGCCGGTGGTGCCTTCGGCCAGGGTGCGTTGAGCGCAAGAGCGTGGGCGGGGATGGTGACGACAGCGAGGACCAGGGCGAGGACGGCGTAGGTCGCGCGCCAGGACAAGTGGTTGGCGAGCGCCGCGGTCACCGGGGCGAAAATCGTGGAGGCCAGGGTGACGATGGTGAGGGCGCGGATCTGGTCGGGGGCCCACCAGCAGGTGAGGGCGGCGAAGGCGGGCTGGTAGAAGGTCGCGGCCATCGAAAGTCCGGCAAGCAGCCAGCCGGCCACGAAGACCGGCAGGTTGGGGGCTGCGGCCACTGAGAGGATGCTCAGCACGCCGAGAACCGAGCCGACGGTCATCACGGTGCGCGGGCCGCGGTGGTCGATGATGCGACCCAATGAGGTCAGGCCAAGAGAAGCCGCCGCTACCGGCCTTGGGGGCCGGCGTCCCCTGCTCGCGCGGCGGCCGCCGCTACCAGCAGGAGCCAGCCGTCGACCTCGACCGCCCGCCGCTCCCCCGGCTGCCACCCACGGGCCAGCGCCACGTCGAGCAAGGCGCGGACGGCGCCCGGCTCGTGCAGGTTCAGGTCTGCGCCCCGGGTGAAGCCGACGTCCCCGGAGCCGAAGGGGGCCCCGCCCGGGACGTACCGGCCGGGCCCGTCGGCAAAAACAATGCGCAGTGGGCCGCCGGTGCCGGCTGGCTGCGGGGACAGCGTAAGTATTTGGCGGCAGTCCACGGACCGGCCATCGTGGTCCCTTCGATGGCCGTGGCGCATCGTCCACATGTACACGAGCCCGTCGGCGACCAGTCGGCGGGGCTTTTTAGAAGAGCGGGGCATGCGAGACCCTACAACGTGGTGGCCAGGTCTGCGCCATGTCCACGAACCGGCTGTAGTGCAACTGGCCGGCGACGGTGATGGTGGCGGTCGGCCCGTTGCGGTGCTTGTCAATGATCAGTTCGACCTCGCCGGCGTGCGCGGACTCGGGGGTGTAGGCGGCAGCTGGAGTTCCCTGGCGAGGCGCTTGAGGGAGGTGCTGATCTCCGCGACCTCCCGCTCGCGTGACTCGGGGCGCCGGCCGCCGAGGGTGATCAGCTGCATGTAGTCGATGACCACCAGGCCGAGCCTGGGCTCGCGGGCCTTGAGGCGGCGCAGCTTGACTCGTTGATGTACAGCGGCGCGGCTTGAATGGCGGGCAGGTGGCGGGCGATGCGGTGCCAGTCCTCTTCGGTGGGCAGGCGGCTGATGGCGACGATCGCGCGGTCCAGGCCCTGTGTCTCGGACACGGTGAGCTTGGCGAGTTGAGTGAGCGCGGGGTCCATCATGATGACGCGCGAACGGCGCGCGCCGCGCTCAGGCGACACGCGGCTGCTCGTCCGAGAGGCGGGCGTCGCGGGCGGTCTCCCATGGCACGCCGGACTCGGGCGAGGGGTAGCCGTTGGCGGCGATGTCCTCCAGGACCGAGGCGAGGACGTCCGTCTTGGCGCGCTCCGCGGCCGCGTAGACGCGAGCTGATTCGGCGGCCTGCTCATCGAGGGGCTGGCGAGCGGGCGCGGGGCCGGCTGCGGCTTATCCGGGGCTCCTGGGCTTCTGTCTGGCGTGTGTCACCACGGTATCGCCGGGGCGGACCGCCGGCTTCCGGTCGGGATGAACTGGAACTCATGTCGCAGGAGGCTGGCAGCAGTACACACGGCCGCGTCCGGATGCCATCCACCGTTCGTCGAGCAGGGGCAGATCATCAAGGGTGGACGTTGGACAGCACAGGCCTGATCTGGGTCCGGGGTAACGCAGTGTGGTGGACGTGGTGCCCCCGATCATTGTGCGCCGATGGTGGCCGACCAGCCGCTGCGGTTGAGATGGCAGGTGCCGTCCGGGTCGATGCGCACGGCCGCACGCGAAACGGGCAGATCGCCGTCGATGACGAGCCAGGTGCGGATGCGGTCCAGTTCGTCCCACAGCCGGCGTGGGCCGCTTTGGTGGACGGTGGGCAGTTCCCGGGCTCCTGCTGCCGTGGCACGGGCCCAGGAGCCGTCCGGGTGCAGCATGTAGGCGGTGCGGGCGCCGTCCTCGGCCGTCTCCATGCGGTGTTCGATACCGGGAACGGTGAGTTCGAGGGTGGAGCGCAGGTCCCAGGTGCTGCTCACCCGCATCACCGGATAGCACCCCGTGGTGATGCTCTCGCCCTCGGCCTTCCGCGCGGTCTCCCACAGGCTGGCGTTGTGGGGAGGGCGGGGATAGTCGTCCCCGTGGCGGGTGGTCATGAACCCGGCGGGCTCGGGGGCGACTTTGCCGGTGGCGCCGCCGTCAGCTGTTTTGTCCGCGACGATGATCAGCCCTGTTCCGGACAGGGTGGTCACCATGCGGCCGCCAGGGTTGAGCGCCTTGAGCCAGGAGGGGGGGATGGCCGGCACGGAGACGGTGGAGATGATGCGGTCGTACCTGCCGGGTAGCTCGCCGGTCACGTCGCAGACCTCCAGGCGCGGCCGGTGGCCCGCTGCGTCCAGGCGGTCGCGCGCCGCTTGGACCAGATACGGGTCTACGTCCACGCTCGTGACCCGCCGGGCGCCGAGGCGCTGGCACGCCAGGGCCGTTCCGTATCCGCTGCCGCAGGTCAGCAGGATGCTGGAGTCGTCGGTGATGAAGGCGTGCTGGTACATCTTCACGACCAGCGCGGGCAGCGTGGCCGACGAGGTGGGCCACGTCTCCGCCACCACGGTGCCGCAGGCAGCATGGTCGGCGTGGTGGGGGCCGACGCGGGTGATCACACTGAGGCTGTTGTCGTAGGCACTGTTCATCCACGCGTCGGGGTCACTGGCCCCGTCGCGCAGCTCGTAGGTCCACGTCCCGTCCTGCTCGCTGCTCGTCCACCACCGGGGCACGAACAGGTGCCGGGGTGTGACGGCCAGGGGCCGGTGCCAGCGGGACTCGGGTCGTACGGTCTTGTCTGCCATCCTGGCGGCGTGGTCGACCCACCTCGTTGGTGCCCGGTCCATGAGCAGGGCCTCCTTCACAGACGCGTGGGCACGCCGGCCATGGGCGGACCCGTCACCGCGGGTGCGTAATCCATCGGGTTGCAGGGTTCGTTCTTGCCGGGGTCGCAGGAGTCGGAGTCAGCCGGCTGGCAGTCGGGGTTGCAGGCCGTCGGGTCGATTTTCCGGGGAATGCTTGCGCGTGCGTCGGCCCACTGGGCGCTGGACAGGACCGACTCCAGGTCCGCATCCAGGACGTTGCCCGCGCTCAGGAACCGCCCGATCTCGCATACCGCCACATCGCCGCTCGGCAGGACGGTGGCTCTCTGGTCTCCGCATCGCCCGCACAGTTCGGAGGTGGACGGCAGCGCGGTGCCCGCGGCGTTGCCGACGGCCCGCACCTTCCCGACGTGCACGGCGTGTACGCCGAGGGCCTGCAATTCCGCGCGGGCCCGCTCGGCGCGCTCGTGGTCACCTCCGTCGAGGACGGCGACGTGCAACGGTATGCCGCGCTCGACAGCTTCGATGATGTTCGCGCGCGTGGCCTTGTGCGAGCCTTTCCGGCCGGTGACCTCATCGTGCTCAGCCGGCTCGCTGCTGTGGTACGTCGTCGCCAGCCGGACGTTGGGATGCTCGAACAGCCACCAGTGCTCGTCGCGGATCCGGAGGAAGTTGCTGTAGATCCGCACCCGGAGGCCGACAGCCACCCCGCGCTGGACGATCAGGACAAAGCTGGGATGAAGAGTCGGTTCGCCGCCAATGAGCTGGACCTCTTCGGCGCCGAGTGCGACGGCCTGGTCGATGGTCCGCAACCAGTCGTCCTCGCTCATGCTGCCGTGGCCCCGCGCCGGTCCGGACCCGGCGTAGCACAGCGACGGGCAGGTGAACTGGCAGCGGCCGGTGATCTCCAACGACAGGAACCGCAGTCTCGTGGGCGCCTCCAGAGCGACGGTCATGACGTGATGGTAGGTGGCAGGCCAGCAACTCGTCCTGCGATATGGCCTTCTACATCGCGAGCGGACCCTGGCGGCGAAGACGCCGGCGGGGCCCCGGTGAAATTCGGCGGTACCGGCCAGCAAGTGTCCGGGCGGGGGCCGTCACGCTTCCCAGGGCGGTCGGCCAGCTGCTGGAAAGCGGGCAGGAGCGAAGCAGAGCGCGCCGCGCCTCCCCGACGGTGCCGCATCCCGGGCGGTCCTCATCGGGTGCAGCAACTTCGACGACATCGATCTGCCCGCGATTCCCGCCGTGAAATCCAACCTCGCGGACCTCCGCTCCGCGCTCACGGATCAGACGCACGGCATCCTGCCGCCGGAACACTGCCGGGTGCTGGCCGATCCGACCGATCACCTCACGTGTCGTACAAGCCGTCCCACGGCGCGCTGAACCCCAGCCGGTTCGGGTAGAACTCGGCCCAGTCGTCCTGTTCCTCTCCCTCGGGATATTCCCCGACCGAGCCACTGCATCCGCTGGGCCCCTTTGAGGCGCTGGTGGGTGTTGGTCTCGATCTCCAGCAGCCGGAGTTCCTGGGCCAGGTCGAGGCGGAGCATGGGGCACCTGACACAGGCTTCTCTGAACCAGTAACTACGGTCCGTTGAGGCAGTCGGCAAACCTGTGGCACATGAGTACCGTCCCGGGCCAGGATGCGGCTATGCGTGATGTCCAGAGCGATCCCGGGTTGCAGGATCTGGTTCGGCGGTTCGTCACGCCTGATCGGCGATACCTTCGGTTGGGCGGGAGCGTTTTCCGGTTGAGCCCGGTCGAGCGCTCCGCGTTTGTGCGGGATCCGGCTCAGGCTGCGTACGAAATCACTCCGGCGGAGCTCGGCGTCCTCTTCGAGGGTGGATGGCGCGAGCGCAAGACTGCCGCCTGGCTGGTTGCTGTGGCCCACAGGCCTGAGTTTCGCGAGCTCATAGGCCGGCTCCTGCTGGCCAGCGAGGGGCCGTATGCGGGCGCGGCATACAGCGTCGCCCTTGCGAAGTTCGGTACTGCAGCGGATGCCGAACTGCTCAGCGCATACCTTGATCACTACTTGTCGCGTCCCGACCTCGACTGCGACCAGGCAGTCGTTCTTGCAATGCTTCTGTACCTCGATGAGATTCTCGGCTCCGAGTACACGACACGGTTCCTTGCCCCGGCCGGTCCCTGGGACCGATGGCTCGAAGTCCGGGCCGTGGCGGCTCTCGACCTGCATGACTGTCGGCAGGCCGTGCAGCAACTGTGCGCTTTCGTCGACGAGACCGCTGAGGTCTTCGCCTCGCTGGCCTGCGGGAGCTGACCATGACCGAGCGGGACATCATCCTCAACGAACTCGCCCAAGGACTGCGCCCGATGTCACAGGGCATCGAGTGGTTCGACACCCACAGCCCGGAGGAGCAGGCCGAGATACTCCTGTTCCTGTGCCACCACTGCGTGCAGGCGCGCGCCGTCACCGAAGACGGACCGGAGAGCATCCGACGTGCCGGGCTGCGCCCGACACACACCCCGGCGGTCTTGATCACCTGCGGCCCGATCGACCAGCAACTGGGGAAGATCGCCGGCCTCACCCCTGTCGACGAACGACGCAAGGCGTTCCGGCTTCTGGTCGAGGTCCTCGCGGTCGCAGACGAACGGCGCCGCGAACGCTTCTGCTCCGGCGGATGCGGTCACTGGTGGCACAACTTGCCCGTCGCCGACGGGTGAGGACGAGTCCCCCGCCGCTGGCCTCCGCCCCTGGACTCCCTGTGCGGCAAGACGGACTGACGGCAGTGTTCATGCGCTCGTGTCGTCGGCGGCGGAGCCGATCACCGCGCTCAGGGCCTGCAAGGCGTCATCGTATTGGTGGCGGTCGAACTGGAACGGACCGAATGCCACGTAGTCGCGGGTCTTGCGGTGGGGTTGCTCGAAGGCGTCCCAGGTTACGAGATCCGCTGTCGCGGTGATGCGGGCCATGAGCGGCCAGCACCCCCACTCACCGCATTCACAACCGAGGACTGGGGTCTTCGGCCCCATCGCGCTAGTGGGCAGCCCGAGGAAGTGGTCCTGCATCGGGCCGAACCGGAAGAACTCCGGAATCAGACCACCGTAGGCATCACCTGCAGGCTGCATCCCGGCCGCGATCTCGTACTCATCGATCAGCTCGGTGAGTGGTGCTCCGTCGATGTGAGGGACGACCACGAGCAGACCCCTGTCGCCACGGTGCTGGCAATCGAACCGGATCTCATTGCTGATCATCCCGCGATTGTCTCAGCGACCCTGCTTCCTCCTTCTGGGCGGGGTGAGCCGGGGCCTTGCGCCACATGCCGAGGTTGATCGCCACGCTGCCGGGCGCAGAGCCGGTCTGGTCGATTCTGGATTCGGCGCCGGCGAGGTTGACGCGCAGGCCCTCGATTTCGCCGAGCCAGCCCTCTTTCTCGGCTTCGGCGATCCGGTCGAGGAGGTTGTCGCGGATCTTCACCAGGCGGCCGCGCTGGGCGGGGTAGGGACGCAGGAGGAAGCAGCGGACAGAGTCAGGAGCGCCCGTGCTCGCGGTTGAGCTCGTGGTAGCCGCGGAAGTCGAAGAACCGCAGGCCGTCGATCACCGCTCCAGACAGGATTTCCGGCAAGGTCCAAGGGTGGGGGGTGTAGTCGTCCGTTGCCACGCCTCCCTGCTCAAGCAGCAGAGCGATCATTCGGTGAACCTCTGCGGTGCCGTCGATTCGCCCGGAGATGTCGATCTGCACCGCCCAAGTGGGGTGATGTCCGATGGCTGCTTCGAGGATCGCAACATCCTCAGGATCCCAGTCGGAGAAGAGGTAGCCGGTCTGCTCATCGTCGAGGTCGATGTAGAGGTTGCCGTCCAGAGTCCACGGATTGCACTGCTCGGGCAGATTGAACCGTTCCGGGTTCGGTAGAGACTCGATTCCGTGAAAGGATCGAGTCATGGCACGCCCTTCCTCCTACCCCGCTGAGCTGCGTAAACGAGCG
>NZ_JBVIYZ010000027.1:0-76407 GCF_055592085.1 Streptomyces sp. NPDC041135 | reverse complement strand
CTTCGCCGCGGCGATGGCCTCGGCGTCGACCTTGGTGGCGGAGCGGATCAGGATCGCGTCCACGTCGGCGACGGCCGGCAGCAGTTCGGCGCGGTCGGCTCCGCTGCAGTGCCGGATCTCGAAGTCCGGTCCGAGCGCGTCGACGGTGGCGGGCGACAGCTCTTCAGCGATGAGTACGACGGGTTTCGAGCTCACGTGAGGTCCTCACAAGTCCATTGCGGACGGCCGTCCCGACGGCCGCTGGCGGTGGAGGGGAGTGGCACCGGGAAAGCGCGGGGCGCTGGGCGTGCCTCCCCTTTGCCCGGTGTCGCTTAGCCGCGTGGAAGACGCACGACGCTGTGGGCCTGACGCGTATGTTGAGCAGCAGTCTAGTGGCGCCGCGGTCGTCGTTTTACGCCGCGACGGAAGTATCACCCGTCCGTGGCTGGACGGGGTGGACAACGCCTGGAGTCGTCCTCGATCCGGGCGGCCCCGGATCGGCCGGGGGGGCCGGAGCTGTCCGCTCCGGCCCCCCCGGCGGGAGGCTCACGCCTCCTCGTCCACCCAGCTCATCAGCTTGCGCAGCTTCTTGCCGGTGGTCTCCAGCAGGTGCTCGGAGTCCTGCTGCTTGTACTCGTTGTACTTCTTCAGACCGCCGTGGTACTCGTCCATCCACGCCTGGGCGAAGGTGCCGTCCTGGATCTCGGCGAGGACCTTCTTCATCTCGGCCTTGGTGGCGTCGGTGATGATCCGCGGGCCGGTGACGTAGTCGCCCCACTCGGCGGTCTCGGAGACGGACCAGCGCATCTTCTCCAGGCCGCCCTCGTACATGAGGTCCACGATCAGCTTCAGCTCGTGCAGGCACTCGAAGTAGGCGATCTCCGGCTGGTAGCCGGCCTCGGTCAGCGTCTCGAAGCCCGCCTTGACCAGAGCGGCGGTGCCACCGCAGAGAACGGCCTGCTCGCCGAAGAGGTCGGTCTCGGTCTCCTCGGTGAAGGTGGTCTTGATGACGCCGGCGCGGGTGCCGCCGATGCCCTTGGCGTACGACAGGGCCAGCGCGAAGGCGTTGCCGGTGGCGTCCTGCTCGACGGCGGCGATGCAGGGAACGCCGCGGCCCTCCTCGTACTGACGGCGCACCAGGTGGCCCGGGCCCTTGGGGGCGACCATGCAGACGTCCACGCCGGCCGGGGGCTTGATGAAGCCGTAGCGGATGTTCAGGCCGTGGCCGAAGAACAGCGCGTCGCCGTCGTTGAGGTTGTCCTTGACGGACTCCTCGTAGACCTGGGCCTGGATGGGGTCCGGGACCAGGATCATGATGACGTCGGCCTCGGCGGCGGCCTCGGACGGCGTCACCACGCGCAGGCCCTGCTCCTCGGCCTTGGCCTTGGACTTGGAGCCCTCGTGCAGACCCACCCGGACGTCGACACCCGAGTCACGCAGCGACAGCGCGTGGGCGTGGCCCTGGCTGCCGTAGCCGAGGACCGCGACCTTGCGGCCCTGGATGATGGACAGGTCGGCGTCGGCGTCGTAGAACAGCTCGGCCACTTTGGGTTCTCTCCTTGATGTGCAGGTGTTGCGTCCACCGTATGACGGCGGGCTCAGGCGAGGATTCGGGGTCTCGGCATACGGGCGACGGCGGCCGCCCGCACACGTCCTTACGCGGACCGGTCCAGGGCGCGCAGCGACCGGTCGGTGATGGAACGGGCGCCCCGGCCGATCGCGATCGTGCCGGACTGGACCAGTTCCTTGATGCCGTACGGCTCCAGCATCTTGAGCATGGCGGACAGCTTGTCGCCGCTGCCGGTGGCCTCGATGGTGACGGCCTCCGGGGAGACGTCGACCGTCTTGGCGCGGAAGAGCTGGACGATCTCGACGATCTGGGAGCGCGTCTCGTTGTCGGCGCGCACCTTCACCAGAACGAGTTCGCGGTGAACGGCCTGGGCCGGCTCCAGCTCGACGATCTTGAGCACCTCGACCAGCTTGTTGAGCTGCTTGGTGACCTGCTCCAGCGGGAGGGCGTCGACGCTCACCACGATCGTGATGCGGGAGATGTCGGCGTGCTCGGTGACGCCCACGGCGAGCGAGTCGATGTTGAAGCCGCGGCGCGAGAACAGGGCGGCGATCCGGGCCAGGATGCCCGGCTTGTTCTCCACCAGGACGGAGAGCGTGTGCTTGGACATTTCTCGTTCGTCTCTCTCGCTCAGTCGTCTTCGTTGTCGCCGAAGTCGGGGCGGACGTCCCGGGCGGCCATGATCTCGTCGTTGGAGGTGCCGGCGGCGACCATCGGCCACACCATCGCGTCCTCGTGGACGATGAAGTCGATGACGACGGGACGGTCGTTGATGGAGTTCGCCTCCTCGATGACCTTGTCCAGGTCCTCCGCGCGCTCGCAGCGGATCGCGTAGCAGCCCATGGCCTCCGACAGCTTGACGAAGTCCGGGACGCGGGTGCCGGCGCTCGGCTGCTTGCCCGCGCCCACGGCCGAGCCGTTGTTCTGCCCGTCGGGGCCGGAGTGCAGCACGGTGTTGGAGTAGCGCTGGTTGTAGAACAGGGTCTGCCACTGGCGGACCATCCCGAGGGCGCCGTTGTTGATGACGGCGACCTTGATCGGGATGTTGTTCAGCGCGCAGGTGGTCAGTTCCTGGTTGGTCATCTGGAAGCAGCCGTCGCCGTCGATCGCCCAGACGGTCTTGCCGGGCGCGCCGGCCTTGGCGCCCATCGCGGCCGGGACCGCGTAGCCCATGGTCCCGGCGCCGCCGGAGTTCAGCCAGGTGGCGGGCCGGTCGTACTGGATGAAGTGCGCGGCCCACATCTGGTGCTGGCCGACGCCCGCGGCGAAGACGGTGCCCTCGGGCGCCAGTTGGCCGATGCGCTCGATGACCTGCTGCGGGGAGAGCGAGCCGTCGGCGGGCTGGTCGTAGCCGAGCGGGTAGGTGTCGCGCCAGCGGCTGAGGTCCTTCCACCAGGCGCTGTAGTCGCCCTTGTGGCCCTCGCTGTGCTCCTTCTGCACCGCCTGGACCAGGTCGGCGATGACCTCGCGGGCGTCACCGACGATCGGCACGTCGGCGGTGCGGTTCTTGCCGATCTCGGCCGGGTCGATGTCGGCGTGGACGATCTTCGCGTGCGGCGCGAAGCTGTCCAGCTTGCCGGTGACGCGGTCGTCGAAGCGGGCTCCGAGGGCGACGATCAGGTCGGCCTTCTGCAGCGCGGTGACGGCGGTGACCGCACCGTGCATACCCGGCATTCCCACGTGCAGCGGGTGGCTGTCGGGGAACGCGCCGAGCGCCATCAGGGTGGTGGTGACGGGCGCTCCGGTGAGTTCGGCGAGGACCTTCAGCTCGGCGGTGGCCCGCGCCTTCAGGACGCCGCCGCCGACGTAGAGGACCGGCCGCCGGGCGGCCGTGATGAGCTTGGCCGCCTCGCGGATCTGCTTGGCGTGCGGCTTGGTCACCGGGCGGTAGCCGGGCAGGTCCATGGTGGGCGGCCAGGAGAACGTGGTCCGCGCCTGCAGGGCGTCCTTGGCGATGTCGACCAGGACCGGGCCGGGGCGTCCGGTGGAGGCGATGTGGAAGGCCTGCGCGATGATCCGCGGGATGTCCTCGGCCTTGGTGACCAGGAAGTTGTGCTTGGTGATCGGCATGGTGATGCCGACGATGTCCGCCTCCTGGAAGGCGTCCGTGCCGATCGCCTTGGAGGCGACCTGGCCGGTGATCGCGACCATCGGCACGGAGTCCATGTGCGCGTCGGCGATCGGGGTGACCAGGTTGGTGGCGCCCGGCCCGGAGGTCGCCATGCAGACGCCGACGCGGCCGGTGGCCTGCGCGTAGCCGGTGGCCGCGTGGCCGGCGCCCTGCTCGTGGCGGACCAGCACGTGGCGGACCCGGGTGGAGTCCATCAGCGGGTCGTAGGCGGGGAGGATCGCGCCGCCGGGAATGCCGAATACCGTGTCAGCGCCGACCTCCTCGAGGGAGCGGATGAGGGACTGCGCGCCCGTCACGTGCTCGACGGGGGCGGAGTGGTGTCCTCCGGTACGGGGCCGCGGCTGCGGATGGTGGGCCCCGGTGGCCTGCTCGGTCATCGGCATTCTCTTCTCGATGCTGAGGGTTTTTTGCGAGGTTCGTACGGTGTTCGACTGCGGTGCGAGGGCCGGTCGCCCGGCGCCTGTGCAACAAAAAACCCCTCGTGCCGGTAGGCAAGCGAGGGGAGCGCGCCGGGGAGGTCGCTGGAGTTTCCGGATCGTCCTCCGGTGGGTCCCAGCTCAGCCGACGCGCTGTCCAAGTACGAGAATTCGGGTGCGCATGGAACTGACCCTCCCCCCGGCGCACACCACGTGTCAAGTAGGTGGGACGGGAGTCTCAGCATGTGAACGCAGGCCACTGCCGCCTCCGTGAAGAGCGGGTACCCCTCCTGTGTACACCCGCCGGCCTCCTTTCCGTGACTCGGTCATCGGCGCGGCCCGACACTCGGGGAGCCCCACGCGCCCTCGGCGCCGACCTCGGCCCCGATACGGCCCTGCGGCTGGCCCACACCGCCCGCGAACGCCGGTTCGGCCGGGGCGCGCGGCACCGGGTAGTGGCCGCCGTGCAGCGCCCGGCGCAGCCGGTGCTCGTCCAGCGGCCCGGCGAAGGCCATGCCCTCCGCGTGCGTGCAGCCCATCGCGGCGAGCGCCACCGCCTGCTCGGGCAGGTCCACGCCCTCGGCCACCGACTGCAGCCCGAGGTCGCCGGCGATACGCAGCAGCCCGCTGGTGATCTTGTGCAGCCGCGCCGACTCGACGATCCCGTCGACCAGGCCGCGGTCGAGCTTGAGGATGTCCACGGGCAGCCGCCGCAGCGCCGTGATCGCCGCGTAGCCGCTGCCGAAGCCGTCCAGCGCGATCCGCACGCCGAGCCGGCTGAGGCCGGTCAGGCGCCGCTCCAGCTCGTCCAGGGAGATGCGCGGGTCGGTGTCGGACAGCTCGACGACCAGCGCGCCCGGTGGCAGTCCGTGCCGGGTCAGCAGGGCCTCGACGGAGCCGAGCGGCATCGAGCGGTCCAGCAGCCGCCGGGCGCTCATCCGGACGGCCACCGGCACGACGAGCCCGGTCGCCGCCCGCTCGGCGGCCTGTTCCACGGCCTCCTGGAGGATCCAGCGGTCCAGCTCGGCGGTCTTGTCGCTGTCCGCGGCGACCCGCAGGAACTCGGCCGGTGTGAACATCACCCCCTGCGAGGAGCGCCAGCGCGCCTGCGCGGAGACGGAGGCGATCCGGCCGTCGGCCAGGCGGACCACCGGCTGGTGCAGCAGGGTGAACTCGCCGTCGTGCAGCGCGGCGCGCAGCCGGGTGGCCAGCTCCGCCTTGCGGACGACGTCCTGCTGCATGTGCGGCCGGTACAGTTCGACGCGGCCCTTGCCGGCCGACTTCGCCCGGTACATCGCGAGGTCGGCGTTGCGCAGCAGCTCGCCGGCGCCCAGGCCCGCCTCGGCGAAGGCGACGCCGATGGAGGCGTTGACGCGGACATCGTTGCCGTCGATGGCGTACGGCTGGGAGAGGGTCACCCGAAGGCGGTCGGCCAGCTCCAGGATGTTGCGCTCCCGGGCCGCGCGGTCCCGGGTGCCGTCGCCGACGATCAGGGCCGCGAACTCGTCGCCGCCGAGCCGGGAGGCGGTGTCCGACTGCCGCACGGCGTCCTGGAGCCGGCGGGCGGCCTGGACGAGCAGTTCGTCCCCGGCCTGGTGGCCGATGGTGTCGTTGACGGCCTTGAAGCCGTCCAGGTCGATGAAGAGCACGGCCGTGCCGCGCAGGTGGGCCCCGCGGTCGGAGACCCGGCGGCCGGACAGTGCCTGCTGCACGCGCTTGGTGAACAGGGCGCGGTTGGGCAGGTCGGTGAGCGGGTCGTGCTCGGCGTTGTGCTGGAGCTGGGCCTGGAGGCGCACCCGCTCGGTCACGTCCCGGCTGTTGAAGATCAGGCCGCCGTGGTGGCGGTTGACGGTGGACTCGACGTTCAGCCAGCCGCCGTCGCCGGAGCGGAAGCGGCACTCGATGCGGGTGGTGGGCTCCTCCAGCGGGCTGGCGGCGAGGAAGCGGCGCACCTCGTGCACCACGCAGCCCAGGTCCTCCGGGTGGATGAGGTGGGCCAGTTCCGTGCCCACCAGGTCCTCGGCGGAGCGGCCGTAGACCCCGGCGGCGGCCGGGGAGACGTACCGGAGCATGCCGTTGGGCGCCGCGATCATGATGACGTCGCTGGAGCCCTGGACCAGCGAGCGGAAGTGGTTCTCCTTCTGCGCCAGTTCCTGGGTGAGCGTGATGTTGTCCAGGAGCATGATGCCCTGGCGCATGACGAGCGCGAGGACGACGCCGCCGGCGGTGATCAGCACCACCCGGTCGGGGCTGCGGCCGCTGAGGACGTTGTAGAGGATCCCGAGCGTGCACACGGCCGCCGCCAGGTACGGGGTGAGCGCGGCCAGCGAGCCGGTGAGCGGCCGGCCGGCCGGGTACCGGCCGGGCTCACCGCCCGGCACGGGCCCGTGCGGCTGGGGCTGCGGCTGCCCGGGCGGTGGCGTCTGGGCGGACGGCTGCACGGGCGGGGCGGCGGTGTGCGGGTGGCCGGCGCCGCGCTGTCCGGGCAGGTGCTCGTGCACCACGCGCGTGTGCCCGTCCGGCACGTGCCGGCCCTCGCCCTGCGCGCCCTGCTGCCGGGGAGCGGCCCAGGGGGCGTAGGCGAGCAGCAGCGAACCGGCGAACCAGCCCGCGTCCAGCAGCTGGCCGGAGTGGTAGCTGCTGTGCAGCAGCGGCGAGGTGAACAGGGCGTCGCACATCACGGTCAGGGCCAGTGCGCCGATCGCGGTGTTCACGGCGGTGCGGTTGCCCGGTGCGCGCCGGAAGTGCAGCGCGAGCACCATGCTGACCAGGGCGATGTCGAGCAGCGGGTAGGCCAGCGACAGGGCGGTGTGGGCCACGCTCGGTCCGTCGAAGCGGGCCGCCTGGGCGAGCGCGAGGCTCCAGGACAGGGTGAGCAGCGAGCCGCCGATGAGCCAGGCGTCGAGCGTGAGGCAGATCCAGCCCGCCCGGGACACCGGCCGCTTGGCGAGGACCAGCAGGCCCACGATCGCGGGCGGCGCGAAGCACAGGAAGAACAGGTCGGCGAAGCTGGGGCTGGGCACGGGCTGCTTCAGCACGACCTCGTACCACCCCCAGACCGCGTTCCCGACGGCGGCCATCACCGAGGAGAGGGCGAACAGCAGCCAGGCGGAACGGAAGCGGACCCGCGGGTCACGCGCGTAGAGGAAGCAGGACACGGCGGCGGCGCCCGCCGCCGCGGTCAGCCCGAAGTCGCCCATGAACAGCGCGACGTCGCTGGAGCCCCAGCCCAGGCCGGAGCCGATGGCGTAGGCCGCGCAGACGACGGCGAGGACCAGTTGCTGGGCCAGGCCCGTGCCGCCGCCGAGGACCGGCGGGCGGGCGGGCGGCGTCCCCGGCGAGGGCTGCGCCCGCAGCGCCCCGTCGAGGGTGGCCGGCGCGGCGGGCGGGGCGCTCACCGGGGCCTCCCGGTCCGCGCTCCCGGGTCCCGCGGGTCCCGGCGCGCCGGGTGCGCGTGCCGCCGGCGGCCGTTGGGCCTCGGGTGGTGGCCGGTGTGGTGGCCGCGCCTGCGCGTGGCCGCGCGCCAGGGTCGTCGCCGGCGGCTCCGCCGCGTCGGGTCGTTCGTCCATAGGCCGTGCATCGCCCGTCGCCCCCCTCACAGTCTGCAAAGTCCATCCCCGGCGCCGAACGGTGCGCGGCGCAGCCCCTGTCGGGACGATACACCAGTCTCGTCACACAGGGACATAGCTTCTCTACGCTCAGTGACGATCAGCAAGGACGGGGGAACGCACCGCGTTTGCGGAACCGCGGAGCGTACCCGAGGCGTATTACGTACCCATTGCGCCTTTCGTCACGCGTCGACGGAACCCGTCGTGAGGATCACGTTGGCCAGCGGTTCCCGGTTCACGTACCGGCGCAGCTGGTCGGCCAGGAGCCGCCGGGCGCGCGGCAGGAACGCGGACGTGGGGCCGCCGACGTGCGGGGTGATCAGCACGCCGGGCGCCTGCCACAGGGGGTGCCCCGGGGGCAGCGGCTCGGGGTCGGTCACGTCCAGGGCGGCGCGCAGCCGGCCGCTCTCCAGTTCGGTGAGCAGCGCCCCGGTGTCCACGACGGGCCCGCGGGCGACGTTGACCAGCAGCGCCCCGTCCTTCATCCGGGCGAGGAAGTCCGCGTCGGCGAGGTGGCGGGTGCTCGCCGTCAACGGGGTGGAAAGGACGACGACATCGGCCTGCGGGAGCAGTGCGGGCAGTTCGGTGAGCGGGTGCACGGGACCGCGCGCCGTGGTGCGCCCGGAGCGCGCCACGCGCGCCACCCGCGCGAGCTCGAAGGGCGCGAGCCGGTCCTCGATGGCGGCGCCGATGGAGCCGTAGCCGACGATGAGGACACTGCGGTCGGCGAGGGCCGGCCGGAACCCGCCGAGCCACTCCCCCCGGTCCTGGGCGCGCACGAAGCCGGGGACGTCGCGCAGGGAGGCCAGGATCAGCGTGAGGGCCAGCTCCGCGGTGCTCGTCTCGTGCACCCCGCGCGCGTTGCACAGCCGCACGCCCGGCCGCAGGTCGCCCAGGCCCGGCTCGATGTGGTCGGTGCCCGCCGACAGCGTCTGTACGACGTCCACGGCGCGCATGGACGCCAGCGGGCGCACGCCCACGCCGACCGGCTGCATGTAGGGCACGACGTAGAACGCGCAGTCGGCCGGGTCGGCGGGATAGTCCTCCTCCCCGTTCCAGAACAGGTAGCGGGGGCCTTCGGGGAGCCCCTCGATGTCCTCGGGCGGAAGGGGCAGCCATACGTCAGCAGCGGTCATGGTCAGGAGGCTATGTCAGGGCACGCTGTGGCCAGAGGTTAGGTTGGGGGCCGGGCAGAGGGAGGTTCACGAGCAGGTGGAGCGCAGGACGATCGGCGCGGGGGCGCTCGCGGTGGGGGCCGTCGGACTCGGGTGCATGCCGATGAGCTGGGCCTACAGCGGCTCCCGGCAGCGGGGCGACGAATCGCTCAGGGCGGTGCACCGGGCGCTGGACCTGGGCTCGACCCTGCTGGACACGGCGGACATGTACGGCCCCTTCACCAACGAGCTGCTGCTGGGGCGCGCGCTGAAGGAGCGCCGCGGGGACGCCTTCGTGTCGACGAAGGTGGGTCTGCTGGTGGGCGAGCAGCACATCGTGGCCAACGGCCGCCCCGGCTACGTGCGGCGGGCGTGCGACGCCTCCCTGCGCCGGCTCCAGACGGACGTGATCGACCTCTACCAGCTCCACCGGGCCGACCCGGAGGTCCCGGTGGAGGAGACGTGGGGGGCGATGGCGGATCTGGTGCGGGCGGGGAAGGTACGGGCGCTGGGGCTGTGCGCGGTGGGGGCGCGCGGCGGGCGCGGCGGGCGCCGCTCGGGTTCCGGTCTGCACGACGGCACGCTGCGGCAGCTGCGGCGGGTGCAGCAGGTCTTCCCGGTGAGCGCGGTGCAGGCCGAGCTGTCGGTGTGGTCACCGGAGGCGCTGGACGCGCTGCTGCCGTGGTGCGAGGCGCGCGGGGTGGGGCTGCTGGCCGCGATGCCGCTGGGCAACGGCTTCCTGACCGGCACGCTGACGCCGGGCGAGGGCTTCGAACCGGACGACGTGCGGGCCCGCCATCCGCGCTTCACGGCCGAGATGATGGCGGCCAACCAGCCGATCGTCGCCGGTCTGCGCCGCGTCGCCCGCCGCCACGGCGAGCAGGTCAGCGCGGCCCAGGTGGCGCTGGCCTGGGTGCTGGCCCAGGGCCGCCACGTGGTCCCGGTGCCCGGCGCCAAGCAGGAGCGCTGGGTGGTCCAGAACGCGCGGGCGGCCCGGCTGCGGCTGACCCCGGCCGATCTGGCCGAACTGGCGCGGCTGCCCGGGGCGCAGGGCTCCTGGGACTGAGCGGTCTCCACCCGCCCGGGGCTGAGCCATTTCCACCCGCCGGACGGGAACTCCCGGCGGGCGGGCGGCGTATGACTAGGAGGAGCGACGGGAGCGGGGATCTGCCGCCGGGCCGCCGTGTCGAAGGGACCATGATCGTGCGACGTCGAGCTGTGCCGGCCGTACTGGCCGCGGCCGCGCTCCTGTTCACGGGCGCCTGCTCCGGCGGCGGCGGGCACCCGCCGGGCCCGGCCGGCACCACCGCCTCCGGGGGTACTGCGCCGGGCGCGGCCTCCTCCGCGCCAGCGGCCGAGACGGCGGCGCCCGCCAAGGGCTCGGTGCGGGTGCTGCGCACGGTGACCAAGGGCCTGAAGACGCCCTGGGGAGTCGCCGCGCTCCCGGACGGCGGCCTGCTGGTGTCCTCCCGTGACGCGGGCACCATCACCCGGGTCGACGAGCGCACGGGCCGCAGGACGCTGCTGGGCACGGTCTCCGGGGTGTCCCCGGCCGGGGAGGGCGGCCTGCTGGGCATCGCCCTCTCCCCCGACTACGCCTCGGACCACATGATCTACGCCTACTTCACCTCCGCCTCCGACAACCGCGTCGTCCGCGTGCTGTACGACCCGCTCAGACCGGCCGGCGAGCAACTGGGCGCGCCCGACACGGTGTTCAAGGGCATCCCCAAGGGTTTCATCCACAACGGCGGCCGGATCGCCTTCGGCCCGGACGGCATGCTCTACGCCGGCACCGGCGAGAGCGGGCAGCGGGGCCTGGCCCAGGACCGCACCTCGCTGGGCGGCAAGATCCTGCGGATGACCCCGGAGGGTGAGCCGGCCCCGGGCAACCCGTTCCCCCACTCCCCGGTGTACAGCTACGGCCACCGCAACGTGCAGGGACTGGCCTGGGACGACAGGCAGCGGCTGTTCGCCTCGGAGTTCGGCCAGGACACCTGGGACGAGCTGAACGCGATCGCACCCGGCGGCAACTACGGCTGGCCCGACGCCGAGGGCAGGTCGTCCGGCGCCGGCTTCCGCGACCCGGTCGCCCAGTGGCACACCGACGACGCCTCGCCCAGCGGCATCGCCTACGCCGACGGCGTGATCTGGATGGCGGGCCTGAAGGGCGGCCGCCTGTGGCGCGTCCCGCTGCGCGGCACGCGGGCCTCGGCCGCTCCGCAGGCCTTCCTCACCGGCCAGTACGGCCGGCTGCGCACCGTGCTCGCTGCGGGCGGCGGCAGGCTGTGGCTGGTCACCAGCAACACCGACGGCCGGGGAGACCCCAAGGCGGGCGACGACAGGATCCTGGAGCTGACGGTGCGCTGAGCGCGACCGTTCAGCGCGCGGCCAGGGTGCCGTCGGGCTGCGCCGGGAACAGCCGCAGCCGGTGCGCCACCGCCGCCGCCTCGCCGCGGCCCGAGACGCCCAGCTTGGCCAGGATGTTGGAGACGTGGACGCTGGCGGTCTTCGGGGAGATGAAGAGTTCCTCGGCTATCTGGCGGTTGGTGCGGCCGGCCGAGACCAGGCGCAGGACGTCGCCCTCCCGGCTGGTCAGGCCGAGCGCCTCGACGGGGTCGGCGGGCTCCGGCGCCGGCCGGGGGCCGGGCATCAGGGCCAGGCGGCCGCGCTGGGCGAGGCGGGCGACGGCGTCGGCCAGCGAGCGGGCGCCCAGCCGGCCGGCGACGGCCGCGGCCGTCCGCAGCAGTCCGGCGGCGCGCTCGCGCTCGGCGTCGCCGCCCTCGGCCAGCAGGGACGCGGCGAGGCGGTGGCGGACCCGGGCGAGGTCGTAGGGGCGCTCCAGGCACTCGAAGGCGGTGACCACCTCCGACCAGCCGGCGGCGGTGTCCCGTCCCCCGGCGCGGCACAGTTCGGCGCGGGTCCACCGCTCGTAGGCCTGCCAGACGGGTGCGTCGGCGGGGAGCTTCCCGGCGGCCGCCCGGAGGCGGTCCAGGACGCCGTCGCGGCCGTCGGCGGCCGCGGGCAGGGCGCGCGCGTCGGCCTCGGCGGTGGCGGCGGCCAGCAGCAGCGGCCAGGCGTAGCGGTGGGTGCCGGGCGGGAAGCCGGCGTCCAGCACGGCGTTCAGTTCGGCGCGGGCGTCCAGGACCCGGCCCTCCTCGGCGGCGACACCGATGGCGAGGCGGGCCACGGGCAGCCACTGCTGCGGCATGGGGTCGTGGGTGCCGTAGTGGGCGCGGGCGGTGGCGAGGAGCCGGCCGGCCTCCGCGACGTCGCCCCGGGCCAGGGTGAGCTGGGCCAGGCGCAGGGCGGCCGCACCGGCGGGCTTGGCGCTGTGGCCGGCCCGCAGGGCGTTGACGGCGGCCTCGGCGGCCTCGTCCCACCGGCCGAGCGAGTACAGCGCGTCGCAGAGGTTGCCCCACACCCAGGCCTCGGAGTCCAGCAGCCCGAAGCGGCGGGTGTACTCCAGCCCTTCGCGCAGCAGTGCCTCGGCCTCCCGGTAGAGGCCCACGGTCTGCAGCTCCGACGGCAGGTTCACATAGGCGCGGCCGGCGACCTGGGTGAGGCCTTCCGCCAGGGCGGCCTCCTTGACCAGCCGCATCTCGGCGAGGCCGGCGCGGCCGTCGCCCGCCTGGACGGTGAGACCGCCGAGGGTGAGGCGCGCGTGCAGCTCGATCTCGCGGGCGCCGACCATCCGCGCGTACTGCACGGCCCGTTCGGCGGCGGCGAAGGCGTCGGGTCCGGGCTGGTGCAGCATGGACCAGTTGGCGACCCGGGCCAGCACCTCGGCGTGCACCTCGGACGGGGGCAGGCCGCGCACCAGGTCCTGGGCGGTGGCCAGTTCCCGCCAGCCGTCGCCGCGGCCCTGGTTCTGCACCAGCAGGGAGCGCTGCACCCAGAACCAGGCGGCGCGCAGCGGGTCGTCCTCGTCCTCCAGCAGCCGCAGCGCCCGCTTGGTGATCTTCAGCGCGCGTTCGCGTTCCCCGCCCGAGCGGCCCGCGACGGCGGCCTCGGCCATCAGGTCGAGGTAGCGCAGCGGGGTGGTGACCGGGTCGCAGCCGCAGGGCGGGTAGGCCCCGATGCAGTCGACCGGGCGCAGGGCGGCGCGGACCTCCTCGGGGGCGGTGTCCCACAGCTCCATCGCCCGCTCCAGCAGCCGCAGCTGCTCGGTGTAGGCGTGCCGGCGGCGGGCGGCGACGGAGGCGTCCAGGACGGCGGGCAGCGCCTTGGCGGCGTCGTGGGCGTGGTACCAGTAGCTGGCCAGGCGCATCGCGCGTTCCCCGGCGGGGACGAGCGTGGGGTCGGCCTCCAGGGCTTCGGCGTAGCGGCGGTTGAGGCGGGAGCGCTCACCGGGCAGCAGGTCGTCGGCGACGGCCTCGCGGACCAGGGAGTGGCGGAAGCGGTAGCCGTCCCCGCCCGGCGCGACGGCCAGCAGGTTGGCGCCCACGGCGGCCCGCAGCGCCTCGATGAGGTCGTCCTCGGCGAGCCGGGCGACGGCCGCGATGAGCCGGTACTCGACGGTGGAGCCGCCCTCGGCGATGATCCGGGCGACGTGCTGGGCGCTCTCGGGCAGCGCCTCGACGCGGACCAGCAGCAGGTCGCGCAGGGAGTCGCTGAGTCCGGTGCAGCAGCCGCCGCGGGCGGCGACGGCGAGTTCCTCGACGAAGAAGGCGTTGCCGTCGGAGCGTTCGAAGATCTCGTCGATCTGGGCGGGCTCGGGTTCGGCGGCGAGGATGCCGGCGATCTGCCGGCCGACCTCCTCGCGGGTGAAGCGGGCCAGTTCGATGCGGTGGACGGTGCGCAGCCGGTCGAGTTCGGCGAGCAGGGGGCGCAGCGGGTGGCGGCGGTGGATGTCGTCGGAGCGGTAGGTGGCGAGGACGACGAGGCGGCCGGTGCGCAGGGTGCGGACGAGGTAGGCCAGGAGGTGGCGGGTGGAGGCGTCGGCCCAGTGCAGGTCCTCCAGGGCGAGGACGACGGTGCGGTCGGCGGCGACCCGCTCCAGCAGGCGGACGGTGAGTTCGAACAGGCGGGCCATGCCCTGCTCGTCGTAACGGCCGGCGGTGGTCTCACCCAGTTCGGGCAGCAGCCGGGCCAGTTCGTCCTCCTGGCCGGCGGCCGCGGCGGCGAACGCCTCGGGCAGCGCGTCGCGCAGGGCGCGCAGAGCGGTGGAGAAGGGGGCGAACGGCAGTCCGTCGGCGCCGATCTCGACGCAGCCGCCGAGGGCGACGACCGCGCCGCGGCGGCAGGCGGCGGTGGCGAACTCCTCGACGAGCCGGGTCTTGCCGACCCCGGCCTCCCCGCCGAGCAGCAGCGCCTGCGGCTCGCCCGCGCCACCGGACGCCGGGGCGCCGGCCCCGCCGGCGGCGCGGACGAGTGCTTCGTCGAGGGTGCCCAGTTCGTCGGCGCGGCCGACGAACACGGGACTGACGGACCTGGTCTCCACAGGCCCGAGCATCCCACGCGGCTCCGGCGGCACGGCACCGGTTTTCCACAGGCCGGGCCGATCGGTCGTACGAACGTACGGTACGACCGCGCGTTCCCCCGCGCCGACCGCCCCCTCGGCCACGCCGTACGCCCGCTCGACCGCGTGGGCCGGGCGGGCGTACGGCAGGCTCGGGCGCTCCCGCGGGAGACGGCGGCCGACCCCCGTGCGGCCGCCGTCCCGCGGTGCGGTGCTCACGCGGTGTGCGGGAGCCGGTGGCGGCGCGGGCGGCCGGTATGGGGTTCGGCGGCGGCGCCGCGTTCCGCCTCCTCGCGGCGGGCGGCGCGGCGGGCGCGGACGGCCGTGCGGGCCAGGCGCTCGGCGTCGGCCTGGCGGCGCAGTTCGGCGGAGCGCATCCGGTGGAGTTCGAACTCGAACATGTCAGGTCCTCGGGTGGGAAGGGAGCCGCGGGCTTCGTTCGCCGCGATGCCTCCACCTTCGTCCGCCAGGGGGGTCCGCCACATCGGGAGGATTCCGCATTGTGGGGCGCCCGCCGGGCCCCGGGGAACGCGTAAGGGGCCTTAGGCCGTCCGTGGGTGCCGATGGACGGTCTAAGGCCCCTGGTGCCGCGCCGGGGGCCCGGGTGCCGGGGTCAGCCGGTCGAGGGCAGGCCGAGCAGGGCGTCGGAGTACTTCAGGACGGCCAGCAGCAGGCCGAGGACGCCGAGGACGACGCCCGCCCAGGCGACCGACTTGATCCAGGCGGCCTGGGGCCTGCCGGGCGTGCCGAACGCGGGCCGGGCGAGCACGACGACACCGGTGATCAGCGCGAGCAGCGCGAACAGCCCCGCCCACAGGGCGGTGGTGTGCCAGGCGTCGCCGTACACCTCCTTGACCTGCTTCGCCACGGTCGCGCCCGAGGAGGTGTGGAGCTGGCCGACGAGCGTCTCGCGGGCGGCGGCCACCGTACCGATCCAGCCACCGGTGAGCGAGACGATGCCCAGCGCCACGGAGACCACGGCGGCGGCGCCCTGGCCGACCCCGGGGGTGCCCTCCTCGCCGGTCACGTGCTCGCGGGTCCCGGCGTCGCCGTCGGCGGAACCGGCCGGGGCGGCCGGACCGGAGGACGCGACGGGCGCCGCGGGCTCGCCCCCGGTCACCGCGCCGGCCCGGTCACCGGCCGCACCCGCCTGCTCCGCCGTCGGCTCGTTGTCCGCCCGGTCGTTTCCTGCGTCGTTCTTGGCCACGTCGTTCGTTCCCATGCTCGCACCGTACGGACGCTGTCTGAGAGGTCTCTTAATGATCGTGGTGAGCGGTACGCGCGCGTGCCGCACGCCATTCGGGGGCGAGCACCGACCATATCTCGATGTCGTGCCGCACGCCTCGGTGGAGGTGGCTGCCGCGCAGCACGCCGTCCCGGGTCATCCCCAGCCGCCGGGCGACGGCGAGGCTCGGCAGGTTGCCGGACGCCGCGTGCCACTCCACCCGGTGGATGCCGCGCTCCTCGACCGACCAGTCGACGAGGACCGTGGCGGCGCGGGTGACCAGCCCCCGCCCGGCCGCCGCGGGCTCCAGCCAGCAACCCACCTCGCAGGTGCCCTGCGCCGCGTCGAAGGTGCGGAACAGCACCCCGCCGACGAGCTGCCCGGCCAGCCAGATGCCGTGCAGGCCGCCGGAGTCCGCGGTGCGCAGCCCCGCGTACCGGGCCAGCAGCGCCCGCGCGGAGTCCACGTCCCGCTCCGCCGACCCGAAGGGGATGTACTGCCCGATGAAGTCCCGTCCCCGGTCCAGGTGGGCGAGCAGTTCGGCGGCGTGCCAGGTCTCCAGCGGCCGCAGCTCGGCGTCGTCGTCACCCAGGGATATCGCGTACATCGCGCCGTCGCTCCTTCGTTCGCTGCCGCACGGCCGCGGTGAGCACGGCCGCGGTGAGCCTCTCACGGACGGCGGACGTGGCGCGCACCGCCGCGGACGGCCCCGGGGGGACGCATCGGTCGTGATGCGTCCCCCCGGGGGTGTGCCGTCGCCGTGCTCAGCCCTCGACGCCCAGCTTCTGCAGGATCAGCTCCTTGACGCGGGCCGCGTCCGCCTGACCCCGGGTCGCCTTCATGACGGCGCCGACCAGGGCGCCGGCCGCGGCCACCTTGCCGCCGCGGATCTTGTCGGCGATGCCCGGGTTGCCGGCGATGGCCTCCTCGACGGCGGAGGTCAGCGCGCCCTCGTCGGAGACGACCTTCAGACCGCGCTTGTCGACCACCTCGTCCGGGGTGCCCTCACCGGCGAGGACGCCCTCGATGACCTGGCGGGCGAGCTTGTCGTTCAGCTCGCCGGAGGTCACCAGAGCGGCGACCCGGGCGACCTGCTCCGGCGTGATGGCCAGCTCGTCGAGCGGCACGCCCGACTCGTTGGCCGTGCGCGCCAGCTCGCCCATCCACCACTTGCGGGCGGCCGCCGCGTCGGCACCGGCGTCGATGGTGGCGACGATCGGCTCCAGCGCGCCGGCGTTCAGGATCGCCTGCATGTCGGTGGCGGTGATGCCCCAGTCCGCCAGCAGCCGGGTGCGGCGGGCCAGCGGCAGCTCGGGCAGGGCCGCGCGGATCTCTTCGACCCACTCCCGCGAGGGCGCCACCGGGACCAGGTCGGGCTCCGGGAAGTACCGGTAGTCCTCGGCCTCCTCCTTCACGCGGCCCGAGGTCGTCGACCCGGTGTCCTCGTGGAAGTGGCGGGTCTCCTGCACGATCGTGCCGCCGGACGACAGCACGGCCGCGTGCCGCTGGACCTCGAAGCGGGCCGCGCGCTCCACGGACCGCAGCGAGTTCACGTTCTTGGTCTCGCTGCGCGTGCCGAACTTCTCGGCGCCCTTGGGCATCAGCGACAGGTTCACGTCGCAGCGCATCTGGCCCATCTCCATGCGGGCCTCGGACACGCCGAGCGCCCGGATGACCTCGCGCAGCTCACGGACGTACGCCTTGGCGACCTCCGGGGACCGCTCGCCGGCGCCGACGATCGGCTTGGTGACGATCTCGATGAGCGGGATGCCGGCGCGGTTGTAGTCCAGCAGGGAGTGGGACGCGCCGTGGATACGGCCGGTGGCGCCGCCGACGTGCGTCGACTTGCCGGTGTCCTCCTCCATGTGGGCGCGCTCGATCTCCACGCGGAAGGTCTCGCCGTCCTCCAGCTGCACGTCGAGGTAGCCGTTGAAGGCGATCGGCTCGTCGTACTGGGAGGTCTGGAAGTTCTTCGGCATGTCCGGATAGAAGTAGTTCTTCCGGGCGAAGCGGCACCACTCGGCGATCTCGCAGTTCAGCGCGAGACCGATCTTGATGGCGGACTCGACGCCGGTCGCGTTGACGACCGGGAGCGCGCCGGGCAGGCCGAGGCAGACGGGACAGGTCTGCGCGTTGGGCGCGGCGCCCAGCTCGGTGGAGCAGCCGCAGAACATCTTGGTCCTGGTGCCGAGTTCGACATGGACCTCGAGGCCCATGACGGGGTCGTAGGACGCCAGCGCGTCCTCGTACGACACCAGGTCGGTCGTGGTGGTCACGGTGAAACTTCCCTCTCAGCCCAGCAGGACGTCGTCGTCGCCCAGCCGCTTCAGCTCGCGGTAGAGGATGGCGAGGCCGGTGACGATGGCGGCGGCGGACACGGCGGCGTCGATCAGGCGCAGGGTGTCGTTCTCCAGGCGGGCCTTCTTGACCTGCTTGACGACGGTGACGGCGCCGAACGCGGTGGTGGCCATGGACAGGTACGTACCGGACTTGGACTTCTTGAAGCCCTTGGCCTTCGACAGTGCCTTGCTCACAGCGACGGAGCCTCCTCTAGCAGCGGGTGCCCCCACTTTTCCACGAAGGCGGCCTCGACCGCGGCACCGACCTTGTACAGCCGGTCGTCCTTCAGTGCCGGGGCGATGATCTGCAGGCCGACCGGGAGGTTGTCCTCCGGGGCCAGACCGCAGGGCAGCGACATGGCCGCGTTGCCCGCGAGGTTGGTGGGGATGGTGCACAGGTCGGCGAGGTACATCGCCATCGGGTCGTCGGCGCGCTCGCCGATCGGGAAGGCGGTGGTCGGGGTCGTCGGGGAGACGATCACGTCGACCTGCTCGAAGGCCTTCTCGAAGTCGCGCGTGATGAGCGTGCGGACCTTCTGGGCGGAGCCGTAGTAGGCGTCGTAGTAGCCGCTCGAGAGGGCGTACGTGCCGAGCATGATGCGGCGCTTGACCTCGGGGCCGAAGCCCGCCTCCCGGGTGAGGGAGGTGACCTCCTCCGCCGAGTGGCTGCCGTCGTCGCCGACGCGCAGGCCGTAGCGCAGGCCGTCGAAGCGGGCCAGGTTGGAGGAGCACTCGGACGGCGCGATCAGGTAGTACGCCGACAGCGCGAGGTCGAAGGACGGGCAGTCCAGCTCGACGATCTCGGCGCCCAGCTCCCGCAGCAGCCCGACGGACTCGTCGAAGCGCTGGATGACACCGGCCTGGTAGCCCTCGCCGCGGAACTGCTTGACCACGCCGACGCGCATCCCGGCGACGCTGCCGTTGCGGGCGGCCTCGACGACCGGCGGGACCGGCGCGTCGATGGAGGTGGAGTCGAGCGGGTCGTGCCCGGCGATGACCTCGTGCAGCAGGGCCGCGTCCAGGACCGTGCGGGCGCAGGGGCCGCCCTGGTCGAGGGAGGAGGAGAACGCCACCATGCCGAAGCGGGACACCGCCCCGTAGGTCGGCTTCACGCCGACCGTGCCGGTGACGGCGGCCGGCTGGCGGATCGAGCCGCCGGTGTCGGTGCCGATGGCGAGCGGGGCCTGGAAGGAGGCGAGCGCGGCGGAGGAGCCGCCGCCGGAGCCGCCGGGGATCCTGGTGAGGTCCCAGGGGTTGCCGGTGGGGCCGTAGGCGCTGTTCTCGGTGGAGGACCCCATGGCGAACTCGTCCATGTTGGTCTTGCCGAGGATGACCACGTCGGCGGCCTTCAGCCGCTTGGTCAGCGTGGCGTCGTACGGCGGGATCCAGCCCTCGAGGATCTTGGAGCCGACGGTCGTCGGGATGCCCTCGGTGGTGAAGATGTCCTTCAGCGCGAGCGGCACGCCGGCCAGCGGGCCGAGCTTCTCGCCGCGCGCCCGCTTCTCGTCGACGGCCCGGGCCTGGGCGAGGGCGCCCTCGCGGTCGACGTGCAGGAAGGCGTGCACCTTCTCGTCGACGGCCTCGATACGGGCGAGGTGGGCCTCGGTGACCTCGACGGCCGTCAGCTCGCCGGAGGCGATCTTCTCGGCGGTCTCGGCGGCCGTGAGCCTGATGATGGTGGTGTCCGTCATGGTCAGTCCTCCCCCAGGATCTGCGGCACCTTGAAACGCTGCTGCTCCTGGGCGGGGGCGCCGGAGAGCGCCTGCTCGGGGGTGAGCGAGGGACGGACCTCGTCCGGCCGCATGACGTTCGTCAGCGGGAGCGGGTGCGAGGTCGGCGGTACGTCTTGGTCGGCGACCTCACTGACGCGGGCGACCGCGCCGATGATGTCGTCCAGCTGTCCCGCGAAGTGTTCGAGCTCTTCGGGCTTCAGCTCCAGACGCGCCAGCCGGGCGAGGTGGGCGACCTCCTCGCGCGTGATGCCAGGCATGCAGCGATCCTCTGGGGTGAGTGTGTGTGCTTTCGGGCCGGTCCCAATCCTATGGGTCCGGGCGTGATGCCCGTGAAACGGTTTCCCCCGGGCCCTCGCCCGGCGGCGCGCGCGGCGGTGGTCCCGGGGGCGGCGTGGCGGCGGCGGCAGCGGTGGCGGCGGGGCGGGCGGGCCGTGCGGACGTGGGTCATTCGGCGGCCGGGAGGGCCGCGCGGGGGCGCTGCCAGCCGCGGGAGCCCCGGGCGCGCAGCCAGGCCGTCGTCTCCTCGGGCGGCATCGCGGCGGCCACCAGCCAGCCCTGTACGGCGTCGCACCTGAGGTCGCGCAGCCGCTCCCAGGTCTCGTCGTCCTCCACGCCCTCGGCGACGACCAGCAGGCCGAGCGAATGGGCCAGGTCGACCGTGCAGCGCACGATCTCCGCGTCCTCGGTGTCCACCGCGAGCCGGGCGACGAAGGAGCGGTCGATCTTCAGCTCGCTCACCGGCAGCCGGCGCAGGTGCACCAGCGAGGAGTAGCCGGTGCCGAAGTCGTCCAGGGACATCGTCACGCCGTGCGCGGTCAGCGCGGCCAGGGTGTCGGCCGCCCGCTGCGGGTCCTCCAGCAGCACGTGTTCGGTGATCTCCAGCTGGAGCGCCCCCGCCGGGACCCCGTGCCGGGCCAGCCGGGCGGCGACGGAGCCGGCGAAACCGGGTGTGTGGACATCGCGGGGGGAGACGTTGACGGCCACCGGCACCCGCAGCCCCTGCGCCCGCCAGGCGGCCACCTGCGCCAGGGCGGTGTCCAGCACGTACTCCGTCAGGTGGGGCATCAGCCCGGAGGACTCGGCGATGGCGATGAACTCGTCCGGCGGCACCTTCCCGCGCTCGGGGTGCACCCAGCGCACCAGCGCCTCGAGACCGGCCACCTGCCCGTCGAAGCGGACCTTGGGCTGGTAGTGCAGCTCCACCTCGTGCGCGTCCAGGGCGCGGCGCAGATCGCCCAGCAGGCCCAGCCGGTCCGGGGTGTTGGAGTCCCGCTTGGACTCGTAGACCTCGACGCCCGTGCGGCCCCGCTTCGCCTGGTACATCGCCACGTCCGCCCGGCGCAGCAGCCCCTCGGCGTCCAGGGCGTGCTCCGGGAAGACGGCGACTCCCGCGCTGGCCTCCAGGACGAGGGTGAGTCCGTCGAGGTCCAGCGGGGAGCTGAGGGCGGCGACCAGGCCGCGGGCGACGCGCGTGGCCGACGTGGTGGAGTCGGCGACGGGCAGTAAGACGGCGAACTCGTCGCCGCCGAGCCGGGCCGCCTCGGCGCCGCGCGGCAGGGCGAGCCGCAGCCGGTCGGCGATCTGCAGCAGCAGCCGGTCCCCGGCGAGGTGGCCGAGGGTGTCGTTCACCGACCGGAAGCGGTCGAGGTCGATCAGCATCAGGGCGGCGCGGGCGTCGATCCGTTCGGCGTCGTCGAGGGCCTTCCAGATCCGCTCCAGCAGCCACTGCCGGTTGGGCAGCCCGGTGAGCGGGTCGCGCAGCTGCTCCTCGGCGCGGGCGCGGGCCATCCACAGGGTGGAGTCGAGGGCGAACAGCGGGATGGCGAACAGCGGCAGCAGGACCGGCGCGGCGGCGGCGACCACGCACACCAGCGGGGTGATGCCGAGCAGCGCCAGGGCGACCAGGCCCTGTCGGACCAGGGCGGTGCGGGCGACGGTGGGCAGTCCGCCGCGGGGCGCCTGGAGGTACCACAGCAGGACGCGGGTGACGGCGAGGTAGGCGACGGCGACCAGGGCCACCTCGGGCGCCGTGGTGACGGTCCAGCTGTCGGCGTGCCAGGGCGACTCGACGGTCGGCACGCGTCCGAAGGCGGCGAGCACCAGGGCGCCGGCGGCGATGCCGAGGACGTCCACCGCGCCGTGCAGCACGCCCTGCCGCCAGCGGTGGCGCCGGGCGGTGCCGACCAGGACGACGACGGTGAGGCTGACCATGCCGGCCGGGACCCAGCCGTACAGCAGCAGCACGGCGAGGGTGAGGGCCGCGCCGGAGCCGGTGCCGCCCCACCAGCGGGCGCGGCCGAGCATGACGAGATGGCCGACGATGACGCCGGTGAGCACGGCCAGCGCCCAGCCGGCGGTGCCGGACGGGAAGAGGGCGTGGTGGCCGGTGAGGGCGCGCAGGAAGCCGGCGCCGAGGACGATCCCGGCGGCCGCGACGACGCCCGCGGGCAACGCGGGCCAGGACAGGTGCCGTTCGGGTTCGGCGCCGGACAGCCCGGGAGCGGGCGGTCCGGTGTGCCGGGGCGGCGCGGCCCGCACCTCGCTCACGGTGCCCGGGCCGGCCTGCCGGCCGCCGGTGCGCCGGGCGGCCAGCGCGCCCCAGCGGCTCTCCCGCCAGGCGCCCGTACGGCGGCGCGGGCGCAGCCGTGCATCGGGAGCGGCGCTCTCGGTCGGTTCCATTCCCGTCCCTCTCACAGCCGGCGGTGCCCACGCCACGCGGCCCGATGCCCGACAGCCATCAGCAGCTCCGCGTTGGAGACCCGTCCCCGTGCTCCGCGAGAGCACGACGATGCCCCCAACCGCAGCTGGGCACGGCAGGCGCACACCTCAACAGTAGGCCGCGGAAGGCTTTCACGGGCAGCGGTCGTGGACGGTTGCCCGATTGCGCCCGGGCCACCCGTATGCATCTGATATGCGCCGATCGGATGGCCTTCAACCGCTACTCCCCGGTCGCGAGCGCGGCGTTCGCCGCCGCGTCCGGTCCCTGGTCCAGCAGGACCGTGAAGCCGTCCTCGTCCAGCACGGGCACCTTCAGCTGCACGGCCTTGTCGTACTTCGATCCGGGGCTGTCACCCACGACGACGAACGACGTCTTCTTGGAGACCGAACCGGTCACCTTCGCACCCCGGCTCTGGAGGGCCTCCTTGGCGCCGTCCCGGGTGAAGTTCTCCAGGGTGCCGGTCACCACGACGGTCAGGCCCTCCAGCGGACGCGGGCCCTCGTCCTCGCCGCTCGAGCGGTCCTCGAGCGGAACCCCGGCGGCCCTCCACTTGCGGACGATCTCGCGGTGCCAGTCCTCGGCGAACCACTCCTTGAGCGCGGCGGCGATGATCGGGCCGACGCCGTCGGCGGCGGCCAGTTCCTGCTCGGTGGCCTGCTCGATGCGCTCGACCGAGCGGAACTCGCGGGCCAGCGCCTGCGCGGCCACGGGTCCGACGTGGCGGATGGACAGCCCGTTGAGGAAGCGGGCCAGCGGGCGGGTCTTGGCGGCCTCGATGTTCTCCAGCAGCGCGAGGGTGTTCTTCTTCGGCTCGCCCTTCTGGTTGGCGAAGACGGTGACGACCTTCTCCTCGCCCGTCTTCGGGTCCCGCTTGGGCAGTCCGCTGTCCGGGTCGAGCACGTACGCCTTGATGGGCAGCAGCTTCTCCACCGTGAGGTCGAACAGGTCGCCCTCGTCGGCGAGCGGCGGGTCGGCCGGTTCCAGCGGCTGGGTGAGCGCGGCGGCCGCGACCTGGCCGAAGTGCTCGATGTCCAGGCACTCCCGGCCGGCGAGGTAGGCGACCCGGCCCCGCAACTGGGCCGGACAGGCACGGGCGTTGGGGCAGCGGAGGTCGATGTCGCCCTCCTTCATGGGCCGCAGCGGCGTACCGCACTCCGGGCACTCGCCCGGCATCACGAACTCCCGCTCACTGCCGTCGCGCAGGTCGACGACCGCGCCGAGGATCTCCGGGATGACGTCACCGGCCTTGCGGATGACCACCGTGTCGCCGATGAGGACGCCCTTGGCCTTGACCACCTCCTGGTTGTGCAGGGTGGCGAACTCGACCTCGCTGCCGGCCACCGTGACCGGCTCGACCTGCGCGTACGGGGTGACGCGTCCGGTGCGGCCGACGCCGACCTTGATGTCGATCAGCCGGGTGTTGACCTCTTCCGGCGCGTACTTGTAGGCGATGGCCCAGCGCGGCGCCCGCGCGGTCGAGCCCAGGCGCCCCTGGAGGCGGATCTCGTCGAGCTTGACGACGACGCCGTCGATCTCGTGCGCCACCGAGTGGCGGTGCTCGCCGTAGTGGGCGATGAACTCCCGCACGCCCGCCAGGTCGTCGACCACCCGGTTGTACGGCGAGGTCGGCAGGCCCCAGGTCTTGAGCAGGTCGTAGGCCTGGGAGAGGCGGGTGAGCCCGCTGAAGCCCTCCAGGACGCCGATGCCGTGGACGACCATGTGCAGCGGGCGGGTGGCGGTGACCCGCGGGTCCTTCTGGCGCAGCGAACCGGCGGCCGCGTTGCGCGGGTTGGCGAAGGGCTTGTCACCGGCGGCGACCAGCCGGGCGTTGAGCTCCTCGAACTTCTCCATCGGGAAGTAGACCTCGCCGCGGATCTCCACCAGGTCGGGGACCTCGTCGCCCTTCAGCCGGTCCGGGATCTCGGCGATGGTGCGGACGTTGGGAGTGATGTCCTCGCCGGTGCGGCCGTCGCCGCGGGTGGCCGCGCGCGTGAGGCGGCCGCGCTCGTAGGTGAGGTTGACGGCGAGGCCGTCCACCTTCAGCTCGCACAGGAAGTGGTACTCCTGCTCGCCCAGTTCGCGGGCGATGCGCTCGGCCCACGCGGCGAGTTCGTCGTCGTTGAAGGTGTTGTCGAGGGACAGCATCCGGGAGCGGTGCGCGACGGCCGTGAACTCCGTCTCGTACGACCCGGAGACCTTCTGGGTCGGCGAGTCCGGGGTGCGCAGCTCCGGGTACTCCTCCTCCAGCGCCTCCAGGGAGCGCAGGAGGCGGTCGAACTCCGCGTCGCTGACGACCGGGGCGTCCTTCACGTAGTACCGGAAGCGGTGCTCCTCGATCTGCTCGGCGAGCTGCGCGTGCCGCTCCCGTGCCTGCGCGGGCACCGCCGTCTCCGCCTGCTGCTTGTCGCCGGCCACCGTGTCGTCCTCCCGTTACTCTGGGTTGTCCGCGAGTGATCTCGCCGCCCGGACGCAGTGGGCGAGCGCCTCGCGTGCGTACCCCGGGGAAGCGCCCGCGAGACCGCACGCCGGGGTGAGGGTGACCGCCTCCGCGAGAAGCCCCGGATGCAGCCCCAGCCTGCGCCACAGCGTCCTGACACCACTGACGCTACCGGCAGGGTCCGACAATGGGCCGTCGGTGCCCGGCACCACTCCGGCGAACAGCCGCGTTCCGGCCTCCACGGCCTCGCCGATGGTGTCGTCGTCACGTTCGGTGAGGAGTGCGAAGTCGAAGGAGACGGCGGCGGCACCGGCCCGGCGCAGCAGGGCGAAGGGCACGTCCGGCGCGCAGGAGTGGACGACGACGGGGCCGCCGGCGTGCACGCCGATCACGTCCCGCAGGGTGGCCTCGGCGACCTGCCGGTCCACGGCCCGGTGGGTGCGGTAGCCGCTGGCGGTCCTGACCTGGCCGCGCAGCACGGCGGTGAGGGACGGTTCGTCGAGCTGGAGCACGAGGCGGGCGCCGGGGACGCGGCGGGCCACTTCGGCCAGGTGCTCCCGCAGTCCCTCGGCGAGCGAGCCGGCCAGGTCGCGGCAGGCGCCGGGGTCGCCGAGGGCGGACTCGCCGTTGCGCAGCTCCAGGGCGGCGGCCAGCGTCCACGGCCCCACGGCCTGCACCTTCAGCAGCCCCTCGTAGCCCTGGGTGAACTCCTCCAGGGCGTCGAGGTCCTCCCGGAGCCAGGACCGGGCCCGCTTGGTGTCCCGGCCGGGGCGGTCCCCGATGCGCCAGCCGCTGGGTTCCACGCGCGCGTACAGCTCTACGAGCATCCCGGCGGTGCGGCCGATCATGTCGGCTCCGGGGCCCCGGGCGGGCAGTTCGGGCAGGTGGGGGAAGTCCTCGAAGCTGCCGGTGACGGTCCTGGCGGCCTCCCGCGCGTCGCCACCGGGCAGGGACCCGATGCCGGTGGCGGCGCCGAAGCGAATGTTGTCGTTCACGGGTGCAGCCTACGTAGGCGGCACGGCGGACCGGACCGGCGGAGGCGGCGTCCGGCGCAGGGGGTGCGGCGCAGGCGGCGTCCGGCCGGGCCGGGGCGTCAGGAACCGGGCCGTACCGTCACGTCGTCGATCTGCGCGTCCCTGGGCAGGTCCAGGGCGGTCAGCACGGTGGTGGCCACCGACTCGGGGTCGATCCACCGGCCCGGGTCGTAGTCCTTGCCCTCCTGCTGGTGGACCTTGGCCTGCATGGGGCTCGCGGTGCGGCCTGGGTAGACGGAGGTGACCCGGACGGCGTTGTCCCGCTCCTCCTGGCGCAGCGAGTCGGCGAGGGCCTTCAGGCCGTGCTTGGAGGCGGCGTAGGCGGACCAGCCGGCGTGGGCGCTGAGGCCGGCGCCGGAGTTGACGAACAGCACCTGGCCGCGGGCGGCGCGCAGCTGGGGCAGGAAGTGCCGGGTCAGCTCGGCGGGGGCGATGAGGTTGACGTTGAGCTGGTGGCGCCAGGACTTGGGGCTCAGCTCGCCGACCTGGCCGAGGTCGACGACCCCGGCGATGTGCAGCAGCGTGTCCACGCGCTCGGGGAGCGTCTGGTGGGAGAAGGCCCAGGAGAGCCGGTCGGGGTCGGCGAGGTCGCCGACCAGGGTGCGGGCTCCGGGGAACCGCTCGGCCAGTTCCTTGGCGCGGCCGGCGTCGCGCGCGTGCAGCACGAGGTCGTCCCCGCGCGCGTGCAGACGGCGGGCGACGGCGGCGCCGATGCCGGAACCGGCCCCGGTGATCACATGTGTAGCCATGCCCGCCATGCTCGCATCACTCGATGCCCCGGCTCTCCTCCAGGTAGGCCAGCGCCCCCACCGGCTCCTCGGCGAAGAACACCAGCTCGGTCAGCGGGCGCGGCAGGAAGCCCTCGTCCTCCATGCGGCGGAACTGCTGCTTGAGGCCGTCGTAGAAGCCGGCGGTGTTGAGCAGGACGACCGGCTTGTCGGTGTGGCCGTGCTTCTTCAGCTCCAGGATCTCCGTCGCCTCGTCGAGGGTGCCCGTGCCGCCGACCATGACGACCACCGCGTCGGCGTTCTCCAGCAGCAGCCGCTTGCGCTCGGCGAGGTCCTCGGCGATCACCATCTCGTCGGTCCCGGGCCGGGCCTTCGCCGCGAGGAAGCGCACGGAGACGCCGGCGAGCCGCCCGCCCGCCTCCTCGACGGCGTCGGCGACCACTTTCATCAGGCCGACGTTGGATCCGCCCCACACCAGCGTGTGGCCGCCCTTGCCGACCAGGTGCCCGAACTGGCGCGCGGCGCCGGTGTAGCGGTCGTCGAGATCGGCGGCGGAGAGGAAGACACAGATGCGCATGCGACCACCGTACGCGGGAAGAACCGGCCGTCCCCGCGCGCTGTACGGGTATGGCCAAGGGACACACGATCACGATCGAGCAGAGCGAGCGGCACGTGCGCGTGGTGCACGGCGACCAGGTCCTCGCGGAGACCGAACGCGCGCTTCAGCTGCGGGAGACGGGCTGTCCGGTGCGGTACTACATCCCCGCCGAGGACGTGCGCCTTGACCTCCTGACCCCCTCCGCGACGCACACCCACTGCCCCTTCAAGGGCACGGCCTCCTACTGGTCGCTGCCCGGCGCGCCCGACCTCGCCTGGGGCTATCCCGAGCCGAAGGAGGGCGTGGAGCGGATCAAGGACCACCTCTGCTTCTACGACGCCGACGTGTCGTGAGCGATGAGTCCGGCGCCGTAGGGCAGTCTCCACGGGCATGGACAAGAAGACTCTTTCGCGCGACGGCACCCCGATCGCGTACGAGCGCACCGGTGAGGGCCCCGCGGTCGTCCTCGTGAGCGGCGCGATGTCCACGGGCGGCACGATGGCGCCCCTGGCCCGGCTGCTCGCGAGCCGCTTCGACGTCGTCCTCTACGACCGCCGGGGCCGCGGCGCCAGCGGCGACACGGCGCCGTACGCGGTGGAGCGGGAGATCGAGGACCTGGCGGCGCTGCTCGACGCGGTGGGCGGCGAGGCGGCGCTGTACGGCATCTCCTCGGGCGGCGCGCTGGTGCTGCGGGCGGCGGCTGCCGGGCTGCCGGTGCGCCGGGCGGCGGTCTACGAGACGCCGTACGCCGACTTCCGGGAGGAGGGCGCCGGGCAGGAGCGCGCCGCGTACACCGAGCACCTCGCGCAGGCGCTCGCCGAGGACCGTCGCGGGGACGCGGTGGAGCTGTTCCTGCGGGTCACCGGCCTGGCCGAGGAGATGATCCAGGGCGCCCGGCAGTCACCCATGTGGGCGGGCATGGAGGCGGTCGCGCCCACCCTGGCCTACGACGACGCCGTCCTGGGCGACGGCCTGGTGCCCCGGGAGCTGCTGGCCTCCGTCACCGTCCCGGTGCTGTCCGTCGCGGGCGGCGCGAGTCCCGAGTGGCTGCGCGAGGCGTCCCGCACGGTCGCCGAGGCCGCGCCGCACGGGTCGTACCGGGTCCTGGCGGACCAGACGCACGCGGTGGAGCCGGACGTCCTCGCCCCGGTGCTCACGGAGTTCCTCGGCGAGCACCGGGCGCGGGGCTAGTGCTGCGACCGGAAAGGTTCACCGGCTCGCGACGCCCGGCACGGCACTAGACGGCGGAGGCGGCCGTCGTCGCGCGCGTGGTGGCGGCGATCGTCGCCGAGCCGACCACGCGCGTGCCGTCGTACAGCACGATCGCCTGGCCGGGGGCGACGCCGCGGACCGGCTCGGTGAAGGCGACCCGCAGCTCCCCGCCGGCCAGTTCCGCGCGCACCTCGCTCTCGCCGCCGTGGGCGCGCAGCTGGGCGGTGTAGGTGCCGGGGCCGGCCGGGGCGGCGCCACACCAGCGCGGCCTCACCGCGGTGAGGGCGACGACGTCGAGGGCGGCGGCGGGGCCGACCGTCACGGTGTTGGTCACCGGCGAGATGTCGAGGACGTAGCGCGGCTTGCCGTCGGGCGCCGGGGTGCCGATCCTGAGCCCCTTGCGCTGGCCGACGGTGAAGCCGTAGGCGCCCTCGTGCGTGCCCAGCGTGGTGCCGGACTCGTCGACGATGTCGCCCGGCGCGCGGCCCAGGCGCCGGGCGAGGAAGCCCTGGGTGTCGCCGTCGGCGATGAAGCAGATGTCGTGCGAGTCGGGCTTCTTGGCGACGGCCAGGCCCCGGCGCTCCGCCTCCGCGCGGATCTCCTCCTTGGTGGTGACCGTGTCGCCGAGCGGGAACATCGCGTGGGCGAGCTGGCGGTCGTCCAGGACGCCGAGGACGTAGGACTGGTCCTTGGCCATGTCGGAGGCGCGGTGCAGTTCCCGGGTGCCGTCCTCGCGCACGATCACCTGGGCGTAGTGACCGGTGCAGACGGCGTCGAAGCCGAGGGCCAGCGCCTTGTCGAGGAGCGCGGCGAACTTGATCTTCTCGTTGCAGCGCAGGCACGGATTGGGGGTGCGGCCCGCCTCGTACTCGGCGACGAAGTCCTCGACGACGTCCTCGCGGAAGCGGTCGGCGAGGTCCCAGACGTAGAAGGGGATGCCGATGACGTCGGCGGCGCGGCGGGCGTCGCGGGAGTCCTCGATGGTGCAGCAGCCCCGCGCCCCGGTGCGGAACGACTGCGGGTTCGCGGACAGCGCGAGGTGGACGCCGGTCACGTCGTGGCCCGCCTCGGCCGCGCGGGCGGCGGCGACGGCGGAGTCCACGCCGCCCGACATGGCGGCGAGGACGCGGAGGGGGCGGGTGCGCGGGGTGTCAGTCATAACCCTTCCAGGGTACGGGGCGCGGGAACCGGGGCGGCCGGACATCCGTTGACGCCAGGAGGGGACGGGAAGCGAGCGGACAGGCGGGGGGGTGGCCATGGGCGACGGGGACGAGCGGCTGGGGCGGCGGGCGCTGCTCGTCGGCGGGGCGGCCGCCGCGGTGGGCTCGGCGGTGCTGGCGCGGGACGAGCTGTCCCGGCTGTGGTGGCGGCTGCCGGGGGTGGAGAAGGACCGGGTGGCGGGGGCCGTGGACTTCCGCGGCGCGCGCTGGGTGCCCGCGTCCCCGGCGAACTACCGGCGCGCGGACCGGCCGGAGGACTACGCCGTCGACCGGGTCGTCGTCCATGTCACCCAGGGCGGCTACCGCAGCGCGGTGCGGGTCTTCCAGGACCCGGCGCACCGGGCGGCGGCGCACTACATCGTGCGCCGGGACGGGCGGGTCACCCAGCTGATCCGCGAGCTGGACGTGGCCTTCCACGCCGGCAACCGGGAGTACAACGAGCGCAGTGTCGGCATCGAGCACGAGGGGTTCGTGGAGGACCCCTCCTCCTTCACGGACGCGATGTACACGGCGTCGTCCCGGCTGACGGCCGCGATATGCCGGCGCTACGGCATGCCCGCCGACCGGGAGCACGTCATCGGGCACGTGGAGGTGCCGGGCACGGACCACACGGACCCGGGGCGCCACTGGGACTGGGACCGGTACCTGCGGCTGGTGCGGACGGCCTGAGTCCGGCCCGGCGGCGCGGAACCGGCCGCTTACGTCAGCCCCGCCGCCCGGGCCCGCTCCACCGCCGGGCCGATCGCCTCGGCGACCGCTTCGACGTCCGCCCGGGTCGAGGTGTGGCCGAGGGAGAAGCGCAGGGTGCCGCGGGCCAGGTCGGGATCGGTGCCGGTGGCCAGCAGGACGTGGCTGGGCTGGGCGACGCCCGCGGTGCAGGCGGAGCCGGTGGAGCACTCGATGCCCTGGGCGTCGAGCAGGAGCAGCAGCGAGTCGCCCTCGCAGCCGGGGAAGGAGAAGTGGGCGTTGGCGGGCAGCCGGTCCACCGGGTCGCCGCCGAGGACGGCGTCGGGGACGGCGGCGCGGACGGCGTCGATCAGGGCGTCGCGCAGCGCGCCGACCTCGCGGGCGAACCACTCGCGCCGCTCGGCGGCCAGCCGGCCGGCCACCGCGAAGGAGGCGACGGCCGGGACGTCGAGGGTGCCGGAGCGCACGTGCCGCTCCTGCCCGCCGCCGTGCAGCACGGGCACGGGGGTGTACTCGCGGCCGAGCAGCAGGGCGCCGATGCCGTAGGGCCCGCCGATCTTGTGCCCCGAGACGGTCATCGCGGCGAGACCGGACGCGGCGAAGTCGACGGGGACCTGGCCGAAGGCCTGCACCGCGTCGGCGTGCAGCGGGACGCCGAACTCGTTCGCCACGTCGGCGAGTTCGCGCACCGGCTGGACGGTGCCGATCTCGTTGTTGGCCCACATCACGGTGGCCAGGGCCACGTCGCCGGGGTTGCGGGCGACGGCCTCGCGCAGCGCCTCGGGGTGGACCCGGCCGTACGGGTCGACGGGGAGGTACTCGACGGTGGCGCCCTCGTGCTCGCCGAGCCAGTGGACGGCGTCCAGGACGGCGTGGTGCTCGACGGGGCTGGCGAGGACGCGGGTGCGGGCGGGGTCCGCGGCGCGGCGGGCCCAGTACAGGCCCTTGACGGCGAGGTTGTCGGCCTCGGTGCCGCCGGAGGTGAGGACCACCTCGCTGGGGCGGGCGCCCAGTGCGTCCGCGAGGGTCTCGCGGGATTCCTCGACCGTGCGGCGGGCCCGGCGGCCGGAGGCGTGCAGGGAGGACGCGTTGCCGGTGACGCTCAGGCGGGCGGTCAGCGCCTGCGCCGCCTCGGGGAGCATCGGGGTCGTCGCGGCGTGGTCGAGGTAGGCCATGGTGAGCCCGATTCTACGGGGCCGCCCGCGGCGGTGGTCGCGGCTCGTCCCCGGCCGCTTCCCACCCTCCTCCCCGGCCGGGCCGGGGGCGGCTAGAAGCTCCAGGACACCGTGTGGTCGGCCTGCATGAAGGCCACCAGGACCAGCAGGTCGGCGACGCCGAGGGTGAGGCCGAGCAGGGCGCGGCCGCGGCGGGCGGTGCCGCGCCAGACGGCCGCGCCGGCCAGGGCGATGGCGATCGGGCCGAGGAAGACGTTGAGCACGAGCAGGCCGAGCAGGCCGAGGATGAAGGACGCGACGGCCATGCCGTCGGCGTCGCGGGGCGCGGTCCGGGCGGGGGTCGCGGGTGCGGTGAGGTGCAGCATGGGTCAGCTCCTGACGGATCGGACGGGACGGTCAGAGCGCGGACGGGCCGCGGCGGCGGGCGTGGCGCTCGCGCAGCGCGAAGATGCCGAGCCAGCCGGCGATGACGGCGGCGGCGACGACGGTGAAGGTCAGCGGTGCGTGGGCCACGGTGCCCAGCACCACGCCGAGCAGGAGCAGAGCGGCGACGAGGAACAGCATGGGATGAGATCCCCCTCCGAGATGCCTCGTGTGGATGCCTTGCGGGTTGCTGTGCGCGATGTCGTGCGTGACATCTGGGTGAACGACTGTAGTAACAGTTGTTCACTGACTTTCGAGTCTAGCGTGTTCCCCGGCTTCCCAATTCCAGAGAACAGTTGTTAACTGGATGACATGAGTCACACCCTCGGCATCCGGCAGGCCCAGAAGCAGAAGACCCGGCAGGCGTTCCTGGACGCGGCGCTGGTCCTGCTGGAGGAGCAGAGCCTGAGCAGTCTGGGGCTGCGCGAGGTCACCCGGGCCGTCGGCGTCGCCCCCACCGCCTTCTACCGGCACTTCCGCTCCACCGCCGACCTTGGCGTGGCCCTGGTCGACGAGGCGCTGGGCAGCCTGCACGCGATGGTGCGCACGACGGTGTCCACGGCCGGGGACAGCGAGGAACGCATCACGCGTGCCACCGAGCTGATCGCCCGTCACGTGGGGGCCTTCCCGGCGCACGTCCGCTTCGTCGCCCGGGAACGGCACGGCGGGGTGCAGCCCGTGCGCGAGGCCATCCAGGCCCAACTGGCGCGTTTCGCCGAGGAGGTGAAGGCCGAGCTGGCCAAGGACCCGCAGGCGGCGGGCTGGAGCGAGGACGACCTGCTGATGCTGGCCCACCTCTACGTCGACCAGATGCTGATCACCGCCTCTCTCTTCCTGGAGGGCCTGGACGCACCGGAGGAGGAGCGGGAGCGGGTCACCCGGCGCGCGACCCGGCAGCTGCGCCTGATCAGCATCGGACGCCGGCACTGGCTGGACTGAACGGCCGACCGGCCGCGGGCGCCGTCCCGCCGGACGACACAGCGCGGCCCGGGCCCGCACGGGCCCGGGCCGCGCCGCATCGCTCGCGGAGGGGAACGCCTCAGCCGAGCTTGGCCCGGGCCAGCTGCCGGGACTGCGCGACCAGACGGTCCTCGCTGTCCCAGACCTCGGCGTCCTCCTCGAGGAAACCGCCGGCCAGGTTGCGGGTGGTGATCGACACGCGCAGCGGGCCGGGGGCCGGGCGCCGGCGGACGTGGACCGTCAGCTCCACCGTCGGGACCCAGCCCGACAGGCCGATCTCGAACGCCGTGGGCGGCAGGGCGTCCACCGCGAGCAGCAGGGAGAGCGGGTCGGCGTCGCGGCCGTCGGCGAGCCCGAACCAGGCGCGCATCTCGCCCTTGCCGGAGGGCGCGCCCAGCGCCCAGCCCAGGGTGGCCGGGTCCAGCTTGAGCATCAGGCGGTCGGCGATGGCGGAGCCGCCGGAGACCGGCGCGGGCGCGTCCTGGGGGCCGAAGCACTGCTCCAGGGGCGGCAGCTCGGGGGGCGTGGCGGTCGTGCGGACGTCGTCGGGGAGGGCGTCGAGGTCGCCGTAGGAGGCGAGGACGCGGATGCGTTCCACCTCGTTGCCGTCGTCGTCGTACTGCACGAGCGAGGCCTGCCCGGTGGACAGGGTGCGGCCGGTGCGGACCGTCTCGGTGCGGATCACCGCGGGGCCCGGGCGGGACGCCGTCAGGTAGTGGGCGGAGATGGTGAAGGGGTCGGGATGCGGGAGGGTGTCCGCGAGCGCGCGGCCGAGGACGGCCAGCAGGTAGCCGCCGTTGACGGCACCCAGGATCGTCCAGCCGGCCGAGAGGCCGACGTCGTAGACACCGGGCTCGCGCCGGCTGACCGCCGTGTCACGGTCGAACTCGCTGTCACCGGTCACCGCCCGCGACGGGGAGGGTGCGGAAGCTGCTTCTGGCATGGGTGAACGCTACAACAGACAACTACTAAGCGGTAGCTTTGCCCGCTGCCCCCCGCCCGCCGTCCCGCCTGCCGGGTGACGTTGTGGCAATTTCTCGGTAAGCCTCCGGACACGTCGGCATGTCCGGTCGCCGGATCTCCCCCTATGGAGGACATGAGCCTCACCGGGACTCCGTTCCTCTGCACGGCCGTGGTGCTGACCGTCGTCGCCCTGCTGCTGCCGCTCGCCCTGTGGTCGAGGGTGCGGGGGCCGCGGCCCGCGCGGGCCGCCGCGCGGACGCTGCTGCTGCTCTTCGCCCAGTTCACCGCCGTCACCCTGGTGTTCGTGCTGGTCAACAACGAGAACGACCTGTACGACAGCTGGGCGGACCTGCTCGGCACCGGCGACCACGTCCAGCGCGCCGCCGACCTCGGCCGGGACGGCACCGGCGGCATCGCGGTGCAGCGGCTGCCCCGGCTGCGGACACGGTTCCGGACCGCCGAGGGAGCCTCCATGCGCGCGGCCGGCGGGGTCCGCGTCACCCGGCTCGCGGGCCGGGTCTCCGGCGTCGACGCCGAGGTCTACGTCTGGCTGCCGCCGCAGTACGACGAGCCGGCCTACCGGCACCACAGGTTCCCGGTGGTGGAGCTGCTGCCCGGCCACCCCGGCTCGGCGAAGGCCTGGTTCACCTCGCTGCGGGTGCACCAGCAGCTGCTGCCGCTGATGCGGGCCGGCCGGGTGGCGCCCTTCGTGCTGGTCGCGCCGCGCACCGACCTGCTGGCCGGGGTGGACACCGGCTGCGCCAACATCCCCGGCACGGTGAACGCCGACAGCTGGCTCAGCGTCGACGTGCCGAGGATGGTCGGGGACAGCTTCCGCACCCAGCCGGCGCCCGCGGGCTGGGCGGTGGCCGGGTACTCGGCGGGCGCGCACTGCGCGGTCAAGCTGGCCGTGGCGCACCCCGGCCGCTACCGGGCCGCGGCCGGCCTCTCCGGCTACAACGACCCGATCGCGGAGCGCAACTCGCTGGCCGCGCAGAGCCCCGCCCTGCGCGCGGCGAACAACCCCTACCTGCTGCTGAAGCGGGCGCCCGAGCCGCCCCGGATCGCGCTGTACCTGTCCGGGGAGTCCGGCGACGGCTACCAGGCGGGCCTGGCGCTGGCCTCCCTCGCCAAGGCGCCGACGACCGTGCACGTGGAGTTCCTGCCGCGCGGCGCGGGCGGGCACAGCATGGCGCTGTGGCGGCCGCAGCTGCCCGCGGTGTTCCGCTGGCTGACCCTGCTGACGGGCCAGAACCGCCCCGCGGGCCAGGACCGCAGCGCTACTCCTCCGTCACGGTCGAGCGCCGGTTCCAGGCACGCGGCGCTCGCCAGTGGAAGCGCATCGCGAGGAGCCGCAGGACGAAGGCGGTGACGACGGCGAGCCCGCCGGTGTACGGGGTCAGGGCGCCGTAGCGGATGCACAGCGCGACCATGACGGCGCCCACCATCGCCGGGACGGCGTAGAGGTCGCGGTCCCAGCGCAGCAGCGACGGCACCTCGTTGGCGAGCACGTCCCGCAGCACGCCGCCGCCGACCGCGGTGACCAGGCCGAGCGCGGCCGACGCGGTCAGCCCGAGGCCGTAGGCGTACGCCTTGGTGGTGCCGCTGACGCAGAACAGGCCCAGGCCCGCCGCGTCGAAGACGTTCACCCCGGTCTGGATGCGTTCGACGTGCGGGTGCAGGAAGAACACCAGGAGGGCGGCGAACAGCGGGGTGATGAAGTAGCCGAGGTCGGTGAAGGCGGCCGGGGGCACGGCGCCGATCACCAGGTCCCGGAACAGCCCTCCGCCCAGCGCGGTGGCCTCGGCGAGCACGGCGATGCCGAACACGTCGAAGTTCTTGCGGACGGCCAGCAGCGCGCCGGAGATCGCGAAGACGAAGATGCCGATGACATCGAGCGTGTGCTGGACGGAGGGACTGAAGAGTTGCTGGAGCTGCACCCCTACATTCTTACCTGTCGGGACGCATCCGCCTTACAAACCCAGGCTCACAGGGCCGGTTTCCCTGGCGTGAGCAGCCAGGAGTCGAAGAGGTCGCCGAGCTGCCGCCCGCTGATCCGCTCGGCGAGCCGTACGAAGTCGGCGGTGGTGGCGTTGCCGTAGCGGTGGCGGGCCGTCCAGGCGGGCAGCAGCCGGAAGAACGCGTCGTCCCCGATGCGCTCGCGCAGCACCTGGAGGGTCATCGCGCCGCGCTGGTAGACGGGAGAGGCGAACATGGTGTCGCGCTGCGGGTCGGCCACCTTCAGCTGCCAGAACGCGGAGTCGGCGGGGCGGGCGTCGTAGGCGGCCCGGAGGGAGTCGTGGGCGGTGCGGGTGCCCTGGTGCTCGGCCCACAGCCACTGGGCGTAGGTGGCGAAGCCCTCGTTGAGCCAGGTGTCCCGCCACCGGGCCACGCTCACGGAGTCGCCGAACCACTGGTGGGCCAGCTCGTGCACGATCGTGGTCTCGTTGCGCACGGCCGAGTAGGCGGGCTTGCTCTGCACCTCCAGGGAGAACCCGGCCTGCGGCATGTCGTCGACGATCGCGCCGGTCTCCTCGAACGGGTAGGGCCCGAAGACGCGCGACCAGTAGTCGGTGACGGCGGCGGTGACGGCGTACACGTCGACGCCGTTGCTGTTCTCCAGCACCGGGTCGATGGCGACGTAGACCGGGGTGCCGCCGGGGGTGCGGCCGGTGTGCACGTCGAACTTCCCGATGGTGGCGGTCGCCAGGTAGGTGGCCATGGGCCGGGACTCGCGCCAGTGGGTGTACGTCGAGCCGCCGCGGTGGCGGGTGGAGACGAGCCGGCCGTTGGAGACGGCGGTCAGACCCTCGGGCGCCTTGATCCGGATGTCGTAGGTCGCCTTGTCGGAGGGGTGGTCGCTGGAGGGGAACCAGGTGGAGGCCGCGTTGGGCTCGCAGGCGACGAAGACGCCGTCGTCGGTCTTCATCCAGCCGTAGTCGGAGCCGAAGATGATGGGCCCGTTGAGCGGGACGGGCACCCCACCGTAGGTGACGGTGACGGTGAAGGTGCGGCCCTTCGCCAGCCGGTCGCGCGGAGTGATGCGCAGTTCGTCCCCGTCCCGGGTGAACGCGGCGCGTGTGCCGTTCACCTCGACCCGGGTGACCACCAGCCGCTGCAGGTCCAGGTCGAAGGAGGACAGCCGCTGGGTGGCGCGCGCGGTCAGGGTCGTACGGCCGTCCAGGCGGCCGGTGCCGGGATCGTAGGCGACGCCGAGGTCGTAGTGGCGGGCGTCGAAGCCGCCGTTGCCGAGCCCGGGGAAGTAGGGGTCGCCGATGCCTGGTGCGCCGGGGGTGGGGGCGGAGGAGGCGGCGACGGTCAGTAAGGAGGCCGCGGCGGTGGCCACGGCCCCCAGACGTGCCGAGCGGGAGAGTGCCATGAGTCGTCCCTTTCGAACGTGTGCCGGTCGGTGGACGGACACGGACGACTCTGCACTCTCCCGCTCGGGCATGTACATGACTTTGCCCACCTGTCATGTGCTACTTCTCGGTTGACTCCTGGGCGTCCGTCTTCGAGGCGTCCGCCTTCGGGGCGTCCGTCTTCGGGGCGTCGGCGGCGGGCTCCTCGGCCGGGGACGCGGCGGTGCCGGCCGCGCGGGCGGTCTCCTCCGCGACGGCCTCGGGCTCCTCGGCCGGGGTGTCGGCACCGGCGCCGGCACCGGTGGCGGCGTCGGTGTCGGCCGGATCGGCCACCGCGGCACCGCTGCCGGCCGCGACCGGCGCCGGTGCGGACTTGGCGCCCGGACCGGTCGTGGCGGCCGGGGCCCCGGTGGCGTCGCCGGACTCCTCGGCGGTGGCCGGGACGGCCGGTGCCTCGGCGTCCGTGCCGTCCGCGGTCTCCCGCTCGGCGGTGGCCGGCGTCGCGTCCGCGGCGCCGGCGGTCTCCGCGGCCAGCGCCGCCGAGGTCTCCGCCGACTCCTCCAGCACCGCGTCCGGGACCAGCTCGACGGCCTGCTTGGCCACCGAGAGCAGGACGGTGTCCTGCGGAGCCTGGTCGGCGAAGTTCTCCGGGTGGTGGCAGGCGACCCGCTGGCCGGGCTTCAGCTCGACGAGCTGCGGCTCGGTGGTCGTGCAGATCTGCGTCGCCTTCCAGCAGCGGGTGTGGAACCGGCAGCCGCTCGGCGGGGCGATCGGGGACGGCACGTCACCGCGCAGCAGGATGCGCTCGCTCCTGGTGTCCCGGCGCCCGGTGTCCGGCACCGGGACCGCCGACATCAGCGCCTTGGTGTACGGGTGCATCGGCGCCTCGTACAGCGAGGTGCGGTCGGCGAGTTCGACGATCTTGCCGAGGTACATCACCGCGATGCGGTCGGAGACGTGACGCACCACCGAGAGGTCGTGCGCGATGATCACGTAGGTGAGGCCCAGCTCCTCCTGGAGGTCGTCCATCAGGTTCACGACCTGGGCCTGGATCGACACGTCCAGCGCGGAGACCGGCTCGTCGGCGACGACCAGCTTGGGCTTCAGGGCGAGCGCGCGGGCGATGCCGATGCGCTGGCGCTGGCCGCCGGAGAACTCGTGCGGGTAGCGGTTGTAGTGCTCGGGGCTGAGGCCCACCAGCTCCAGCAGCCGCTGCACCTCCTTCTTCACCCCGCCCTCGGGCTGCACGCCCTGGAGCCGGAAGGGCGCCGAGACGATCGAGCCGATGGTGTGCCGCGGGTTCAGGGAGCCGTACGGGTCCTGGAAGATCATCTGGATGTCGCGGCGCAGCGGGCGCATCTGGCCGCTCTTCAGCCGCGTGATGTCCTGGCCCTCGAAGTGGATCGAGCCGCCGGTCGGGTCCTGGAGCCGGGTGATGACCCGGCCCATGGTGGACTTGCCGCAGCCCGACTCGCCGACCACGCCCAGGGTCTCGCCCTTGCGCACCTCGAAGTCGATGCCGTCGACGGCCTTCACCGCGCCGACCTGGCGCTGGAGGATGCCCTTCTTGATCGGGAAGTGCTTCTTCAGGCCCTCGACCTTCAGCAGCACCTCGCGCTCGGCCGGGCCGTCCGCGGGAGCCTGCGCCTGCTGCGGGATCACGGCCGCGTCCGTCTTCTTGGTCTCACTCACAGCTTCGGCGCAATCTCTTCGGTCCAGATCCGCGTGCGGTCCTCGGCCGAGAGGTGGCAGGCGGACCAGTGGCCGCCCTCCACCAGCTCCAGCTCGGGGCGCACCGTGCGGGTGACGTTCCCCTTGGGGAGGTCCGCGTACGGGCAGCGCGGGTGGAAGGCGCAGCCCGAGGGGACGTTGATGAGGCTCGGCGGCTGGCCCTTGACGGGGATGAGCCGCTCGGAGGTCTCACGGTCGATGCGGGGCATCGAGCCGAGCAGGCCCCAGGTGTAGGGGTGCTGCGGCTGCTCGAAGATCTCGTGCGCCGGGCCGCGCTCCACGCACCGGCCGCCGTACATCACCAGGACGTCGTCGGCGATCTCGGCGACCACACCGAGGTCGTGGGTGATCATGACGACCGCGGAGCCGAACTCCTTCTGCAGGTCCCGGATGAGGTCGAGGATCTGCGCCTGCACGGTGACGTCGAGCGCGGTGGTCGGCTCGTCCGCGATGAGCAGTTCGGGGTTGTTGACCAGCGCCATGGCGATCATGGCGCGCTGGCGCATACCGCCGGAGAACTCGTGCGGGTAGCCGTCGACGCGCTTGGCCGGCTCGGGGATGCCGACCCGGTCGAGCATCTCGATCGCGCGCTTGCGGGCGACCTTCTTGCTGACGGAGTGGTGCACCCGGTACGCCTCGACGATCTGGTCGCCGATCTTGTAGTACGGGTGCATCGCGGACAGCGGGTCCTGGAAGATCATCGCCATCTCGCGGCCGCGGAGCTTGCGCACCGCGTCCGGGGAGGCGCCGACCAGTTCCTGGCCGCCCAGCCAGATCTCGCCGGACATCCGCACGTTCTTGCCGCGGGCGCCGAGCCGGTGCAGGCCCATGATGGCCAGCGAGGTGACCGACTTGCCGGAGCCGGACTCGCCGACGATGGCGAGGGTCTTGCCCTTCTCCAGCGAGAAGCTGAGCCCGTCGACGGACTTGACGATGCCGTCGTCGGTCGGGAAGTGCACCTTGAGGTCGCGGACCTCGAGGAAGGCCTCGGGCGCCGGGCCGGCGGAGGTGGGCTCCCCCACGGCGGCACCGGTCTTGGAGAGTTCGGTCACGAGAGCCTCACCCGCGGGTCGGCGGCGGCGTAGAGCACGTCCACCACGAGATTTGCGAAGACGACGAAGAAGGCGGCGAGCAGCGTCACGCCCAGGATCTTGGGCAGGTCGTTGTCGGTGATGCCCTGTACCGCGTACTGGCCGATGCCGGGCAGCGAGAACACCGACTCGGTGATCACCGCGCCGCCGAGCAGCAGACCGATGTCCATGCCGAAGACCGTGATGATCGGGGTGAGGGCGGCCCGCAGTCCGTGCCGGGTGATGACGGTGCGCTCCCGCAGGCCCTTGGCGCGGGCCGTGCGGATGAAGTCCTCGTTCATCGTCTCCAGCATGCCCGAGCGGGTGAGCCGGGCGTAGATGGCGGAGTACAGCAGCGCCAGTGAACACCACGCCGGGATGAGGGTGTTGGCCCACTGCGAGGGGTTCTCGGTGAACGGGACGTAGTCGCTGCCGAAGATCGGCCACTGGTGCTCGAAGAGCAGGATGGCCAGGTTGCCCGTGAAGAACATGGGCAGCGAGACGCCGGTGAGCGCGATGCCCATGAAGGCGCGGTCGTAGACCGAGCGCGGCCTGAGCGCGGAGATGACACCGGCCACCACGCCGGAGACCAGCCACAGCACGGCGGCGCCCGCGGCGAGCGACAGGGTGATCGGCAGGCGGGAGGTCAGCTCCGGCCACACCGCCTGGTGGTTCTTGAAGGAGTAACCGAAGCAGGGTGCGTCGCAGTGCACCGTGGTGGGGCCGAGGTCATAGGTGGCGCCGGCCACGATCCCCTTGATGAAGTGCCAGTACTGGACGTAGACAGGCTGGTCCAGACCGAGGTTGTGCTTGACAGCGACGATGTCCGCCTTCGACGGACTCTTGCCGATGTACTGCTGCGCCAGCTGGTCCGCTGTCTGGCCGGCGAGCCGCGGCAGCAGGAAGAAGATGGCGAAGGTGACCGCGGAGACGACCAGCAGCAGGATCACTGCCGCGAACGTCCGGCGGAGGATGTACGAGATCACGGGGACCGGCGCTGGTGCCCGCGGGCCGCGAAGCCCGCGGGCACCAATGCCTTCACCTGCCTTCCGGGGCTGCTACTTCGACGCGACGCCGATGTTGAGGTAGTCGTACTGACCGCTGAAAGCCGCCGTGGAGACCAGGTTGGTGTACGTCTGCGGGCGGGCCAGCAGGACCTTGAAGTAGGTCAGCGGGACGAGAACGGCATCGTCCATGGTCTTCTTGTCGATCTGCGTGTAGAGGCTGTTGCGCTCGGTGGTGTCCTGCGTACCGATCGCCTTGCCCAGCAGCTCGTTGACGTCCTTGCTGTCGTACTGCGCCAGGTTGGTGTTACCGGACTGGCTGATGGCCTTGCCGTTCAGGATCTGCTGCAGGAAGCCGTAGCCGGAGGGCCAGTCGGCACCCCACTGCATCATGATCAGACCGAGGTTCTGCTTCTCGGTGAACTTCGGCACACCGGCGTAGTCGGTGAAGTACTTGCCCGACGGGTACTGCTTGAGGCTGGCGTTGATGCCGACCTTCTTCAGCGAGTTGATGATCGCCGTGGCCGCGTCGACCTCCTGCGGACGGTCCGAGCGGGCCGAGATGTTCGTCGAGATCGACGACTTGCCGCAGGCCTTCAGCTGGTCCTTGGCCTTGGCCACGTCGCCCTTGTTGCCGGCGGTCGCGTAGACGTCGGACTTGGCGTAGCCCGGGATGTCCGGGGGCAGGACCGTGGAGGCCACGTCACCGCGGACCGGGCCGCCCTCGGCGGTCTGCACCGACACCTTGTCGATGGCGTACTGCACGGCCTTGCGGCACTCGACCTTGTCGAACGGCTTCACCTTGGTGTTGATCGCCATGTAGACGAGACGGCCACCGTAGGTGTTGTCCGTGTTGGCCTTCTTGTCCGGGTCGGTGATGACGTCGGCCTGGGTGGAGGCCTGGACACCGGTGCCGGCCAGGTCGATCGCCTTGCCGGCGAGGACGTCCTGGTCGATGGTCTCCGGGTTGACCTTCAGCTTGACGACGATCTTGTCCGGCAGCTGCTTGCGCAGCGGGTCCGTCTTCGCGTCCCAGTTGTCGTTGCGCACGAGCACGGCCTGCTTGCCGTCCTCGTAGCTCTGGAACTTGTACGAGCCCGAGGAGACGATGCCCTTGACGTAGTCGACGCCCTTGTCCTTCGCCTGCGGCACGGGGGCCGTCTGCGGGGCGGCGACCAGGTAGTCGAACTCCTGGAAGGCCTGCTTCAGGTGGAAGACGACCGTGGTGTCGTCCGGGGTCTCGATGGAGGACAGGCCCTTGGCGCTCTTGTCCTTGTACGGGCCCTTGTACTTGTCGCCGCCGGCCATGAACTGCTGGAAGTAGTTCGGGCCGAGGGAGAGCACGTCACGCGCGAAGTTGGAGCGCTCGACGGCGTACTTGACGTCCTTCGAGGTGATCGGCGAGCCGTCCTCGTACTTCAGGCCCGCACGCAGCTTGTACGTCCAGGTCTTGCCGCCGTCGCTCGGCACGCCCTTGCTCGCCGCGAGGTCCGGGACGAGGGTGTTGCCCTCCTCGCCGGCGCCGGGCTGGAAGGTCATCAGCGGGCGGGCGTAGAGCCGGCTGAGGTTGTACATGTAGGCGTAGTACGTGTTGCCCGGGTCGAACGAGTCCGGGACGTCGGACAGCTCGTAGGTGAGCGTCCCGCCCTTCTTGTCGGACGCGTTGACGACGCCCTTGGTCGCGGCGTTGGCCCCGGCCGACTTGCCGTTCTCGTCCTTGTTGTCATCGGCCTTGCTGCAGCCTGCGAGAAGCAGGCTTGCGGAGCCGATGGCCGCGATAGCGGCCAGCGCTGACCTTCGCATGATGGGCGCTTTCCCCTCCATTGTTGGAAAAAAAATTCGGGCTCTCGGTGGCAGACGTCAGCGGCTGCGCGGGTCGAGAGCGTCCCGGAGACCGTCACCGAGCAGGTTGAACGCGAGCACGGTCACGAAGATGGCGAGTCCGGGGACGATCATGAACTCGGGGTCGACCTTGTAGAAGTTGACCGCCTCGCGGAGCATGCCGCCCCAGGACGCCTGCGGGGGCTGGATGCCGACACCGAGGAAGCTCAGGGACGCCTCGAACAGGATGTTGGTCGGGATCAGCAGCGTCGAGTAGACGATGATCGGACCGACCAGGTTGGGCATCAGCTCGCGGAAGAGGATGTACGGGCCCCTGGCGCCCATGCCGCGGGAGGCGTCGACGAACTCGCGCTCGCGCAGGGCGAGGGTCTGGCCGCGGACGATCCGGCCCAGGTAGGGCCAGTTGAAGAAGCCGATGACGAAGACGAGCACGCTCAGGTGCAGCGGCAGGCCGTCCAGGCCGAAGGCGCCGCCCTGGAGGGTGGCGGAGATGGAGATGGCGAACAGCAGGAGGGGGAAGGCTAGGAACGTGTCCATCAGGCGGCTGATGACCGCGTCGACGCGCCCGCCGTAGTAGCCGGCCACGACGCCCATGACCGCGCCGATCACGTTCGACAGGATGGTGGCGCCGAAGGCGACGACCAGCGACACCCAGGAGCCCTCCAGGATGCGGGTGGCGATGTCCCGGCCGAACTTGGGGTCGACACCGAGCGGGTGGTCCGCGCTCATGCCGCCCATGCCGCCCTTGGGGAGCGAGGTGTTGGCGTCGATGAGGTCCTGGTTGAAGGCGTTCGGGTCCAGACCCAGGAGGGACTGGAGGGGGCGGGCGAGCACCGCGACCAGGACGAGCAGGATGACGATGACCCCGCCCGCGACGGCGACCTTGTCCTTCTTGAACCGTGACCAGGCGATCTGCCCTAGGGAACGACCCTCGATCTGCCCCTTGTCGGCACCCGCCAGCACAGCTTCCGGCTGTGCCTCGGCTGCCGCTCCGGTGGTCTCGATCGGTGCGGTCACTGTGACCCGACCCCTCTCGCCGGTGGTGACCGGCCTGCGCCTGCCGCGGATTGCGGCTTTGTCGACTTGCACTCGAGCACGAGGTCAGCCGACCTCGTGTCTGACTGGCGAGTCTTCAGCGTGGCCGCGATCACCCGCCAGATGTGACGGCGAAAGTATGCGCAACCGTGATGCAGTGCAGGGGATTCCGTTATCCGAACAGTGGGTAACGGACCTCGGACGCGGGAGACTTGGGAGGGAAGGGCGATTTTGCACGGTTTCGCGCCCACGGCCGTCTTCTACGCGCGCAGATGTGTGTCGGGCGCGTAAAATCTGCTGACGGATGCACAGAAAGTCCCAGAAGCCCGGAATGTGCCTCTGGGTCAGTACGCGCCGCCGCGGGCGGGCGGATAGCCGTACCCGGCGGCCGGGGCCGGGGGCTGGGCGGCGTGGGCCTCGCGGTCGTAGAAGGGACGGGCCGCGGCACGCATCCACATCACCACCGGGTCGTAGTCGTCGGTCATCGCGACCGTCGAGACCGGCAGCCCTTCCGGGACCGCGCCGACGGACTGCTGCATCATCGCCCGTACCGAGTCCACGGACGCCGGCGAGGTGTCGTACACGTCCAGGCCGATGGCCAGGTAGGGCGCGCCGAGCGCCGGCTGCACCCAGGCGCGGCGCAACGAGCGGACGGCGGGGGTGCGGTGGGCGTTCTGCGCGAGCAGGGCGTAGAACTGCGGGATCTCGATGCCCGGTTCCGACAGCCGCAGCGGGCCGGCGGGCTGGCGGTCCAGTCCGGTGGCGATGCGGCGCAGGTCGAGCCAGGGGATGCCGACGCCGCCGCCGGGGGCGTGCGGGTTGAGCCAGAGGCCGTGGTGCTCCGGGTAGAGGGTGCGGGCCACGTCGACGGCGTCGGCCACCTCGTAGGACCGGTTCCAGCCGCTGGCCGACAGCTCCTGCGCCGAGGTGACGCACGGGGCGTACCCGTGGCCGTCGACCTCCATCGTGCCGTACTGGGCGTCCGGGGAGCCGGCCTGGCCGTGCCACAGCAGCATCCAGACCTGGCCGGAACCGGCGGTCGCGAGGGCGCGCAGCAGTGCCTCGTAGGCGTCGTAGCGCCCGGGCGTGACCTGGCGCAGCATGTGCTCGACGCTGCCGCTGCGGCTCGCGCTCACCTGTCCTACCGCCTCTTCAGAAAAGTTCCCCGCGTTGGGGAACAGCTTAAGCGCCCGGTGGCTCGGGGCCCGGTGTCCGCCGGCGGCGGGTGTCCGCCGTGACCGCACGCCGTCCGTGCGCGCGGGCCTACTGGCCGTACTGGTAGAAGGGGCGGACGTGCGTCTTCAGCCAGTCGCCCACCGGGTCCTGGGCCACGTCCAGCAGGACGAGGTTGACCGGCCACCGCACCGGGACCTGGGCGAGGGCCTTGCCGAGGGCCTCCAGCGGCAGCGCGCGCAGGTCGCCCTCCCACTGGGCGAGTTCGACGCCCACGAACAGCGCCGGGTCGGCCGTCTCGACGGCGGCCAGGCAGCGGCGGGCCGAGACCACCACGCCGGTCGCGGCGAACTCGGCGCCTGCCGCGGCGAGGAAGTCGACCGGGTCGTCCTGCCAGTCGGGTTCGAACAGGCGGACCCGGCCGCCGCCGGCGGGCCCGTCGAGCGGGGTGCGGCCGGCCCGGCACAGCTCGGCCACCGCCTCCGGCGGCAGCGGCACGCCGACCACGCCGTCGGGGTTGACGGCGAGGCCGACCTGCGGGGGCAGCCCGCGGGCGAACTCCACGGCGGGGGCGACGGTGTAGGACATGTGGGAGCCGGCCACCTGGCGGAACTGCTCCTCGGAGCTGAAGACCGGCACGTACACCTGGCCGTCGATGTCCATGGTGGGCAGGTCCAGCGGGCCGCTGTGCGGGCCGCCGCCGCCGGGCAGCGGGACCCAGAGGAAGCTGCGGCCGAGGACCTCGACGATGCGGCCGCCGGCCCCGGGTACGCCGAGGGAGGCCGAGAGCACCTCCTCCAGCTCGTTGCCGGGCCATCCGCCGTGCGGATGGGGGTGCGCCTGTGCCGGGAAGTCCGCGGGAAGGTCCGCCGGGAAGTCCATCTGCCTACCGCCTGCTGGGAACGCTGCTGTGGCTGGAAAGGCTAGCGGGTGGCTGTGACTGTGTTCACGGTGACGGCCGTCACCGGGGCGCACGGCGACGGCCGCCGCGGTGCCCCGGCCGCTGTCACCCGGCGAAGCCGATGCGGCGCAGCGCGCCCGCCGCGTCCCGGTCGAGCAGCACCGCCGAGCCGCAGCCGGGGGGCGGTTCGCCGTGCTCCACGGCGCGCAGCAGCCGGGCCAGGGCCCTGCGGTGGCGGCGGAAGGCGTACCGGGACACGCCCCGGCCGCGCTCGCGCTGGCCCGCCAGCGCGAGGTCCGGGCCGACGTCGAGGAGCAGCAGGTGCAGGGTGCCGCCGCGGCGGCGGGCGGCGCGGGAGAGCCAGCCGCGCACCCAGGCCTGGGTGCCGCAGTCGTGCACCACCACTCCCCCGCCGGTGCGCAGGGCGCGGCGCAGGGCGGCGTAGTGGGCGAGGCGGACCAGCGGGCGGTAGAGGGCGTAGGGCAGGCGGCGGGGCAGCCGGGCGGCCCAGCGGTCGCGGGCGTCCTGGGAGTCGATGCGGGTGCCCGGCACGGCCCGGTCCATCAGCGTGGACTTGCCGCTGCCGGGCAGTCCGGTGATCACCACCAGGTCGCGGGGGCCGAAGAGGAGGCCGTGCGGGCTGCGGCCGGCGCGCTCGCGCAGGTCGCGCACGACCGGCCGGGGCCGGTCGCCGCGGCGCTCGTGTGCCGGTGCCGAGGGCCGGCCGGGCACCGCGATGCCCGTCGTCGTGGCGTAGGCCGTCGTCCTGTCCACCGTCATCGTCCTCCCCTGGACTCGCAGGGTCCCTGCCCGTCGAGCGTAAAGAGAAGGTAATGCGGCAGGTCTCCCGTTTCCATGCACGTACCGCTACAGAGCGGTCACGAATCGTCCGCGCTGTCGGGCGGCGGCGAGGCGTGCAATGATGTGGCCGCCAACTGCATACCGGCCGTTTGAATCCGCGCGGGAGAGTCCCCAGCCGTCTCGCTGGGGCGCCGAAGGAGCAAGTCCCTCCCTTGAATCTCTCAGGCACCGTTACCGCGCGGGCGAGGCACATCTGAAAAGCGGGCCGCCGCGACGGCGGTCCCACCCAAGGTGCAAACCGTGACCGTCCCTGACGGGGGTCATGGCGAACCTCTCAGGTTCCGATGACAGATGGGGAGGAACGTTCCTCGCCTTCCCCACGCCCGGCTGCGCTCGCGCGCGGGGGACCCCATCGCCCTGGGAGACGACCGACCGATGAGCAGTACCGAACTCCGTCACACCGCGCTCGATGCCGTGCATCGCGCGCTGGGTGCGACGATGACCGACTTCGCCGGCTGGGACATGCCCCTGCGCTACGGCTCCGAGCGCGACGAGCACCTCGCGGTGCGCACCAGGGCCGGCCTCTTCGACCTCTCCCACATGGGCGAGATCACCGTCACCGGCGCCGGCGCGGCCGCGCTGCTGGACTTCGCCCTCGTCGGCAACATCTCCTCCGTCGGCGTCGGCCGCGCGCGCTACACCATGATCTGCCAGGCGGACGGCGGCATCCTGGACGACCTGATCGTCTACCGGCTCGCCGAGGCCGAGTACCTGGTCGTGGCCAACGCCTCCAACGCCCAGGTGGTGCTGGACGCGCTCACCGAGCGGTCGGCCGGCTTCGACGCCGAGGTCCGCGACGACCGGGACGCCTACGCCCTGATCGCCGTCCAGGGCCCCGAGTCCCCCGGCATCCTGAAGTCCCTCACCGACGCCGATCTGGACGGCCTGAAGTACTACGCGGGGCTGCCCGGCACCGTCGCGGGCGTCCCGGCGCTCATCGCGCGCACCGGTTACACCGGCGAGGACGGCTTCGAGCTGTTCGTGAAGCCGGAGCACGCCGTCGAGCTGTGGCAGGCGCTGACGAAGGCGGGCGAGGGCGCCGGGCTGGTCCCGTGCGGCCTGTCCTGCCGGGACACGCTGCGCCTGGAGGCGGGCATGCCGCTGTACGGGCACGAGCTGACCACCTCGCTCACCCCCTTCGACGCCGGCCTCGGCCGGGTGGTGAAGTTCGAGAAGGAGGGCGACTTCGTCGGCCGCGCGGCGCTCACCGAGGCGGCCGGGCGGGCGCAGGAGAACCCGCCGCGGGTGCTGGTCGGCCTGGTCGCCGAGGGCCGCCGGGTGCCGCGCGCCGGCTACCCGGTGGTCGCGGGCGGCGCGGTGATCGGCGAGGTCACCTCGGGCGCGCCCTCCCCCACCCTGGGCAAGCCGCTCGCCATGGCGTACGTCGACGCGGCGTACGCGGCGCCGGGCACGGCGGGTGTCGGCGTCGACATCCGGGGCAGTCACGAGCCGTACGAGGTCGTGGCACTGCCCTTCTACCGGCGCCGGAAGTAGACACTGGGCGTGGCCGCGCGGGTTCGGACGTGACCTCGCGCACACACCGCCCGCGCACCGGCCTCCCCAGCAGCCCCTCATTCACCAGCACTGACCCGCGTACAGGAGAATTCAGGCCATGAGCAACCCCCAGCAGCTGCGCTACAGCAAGGAGCACGAGTGGCTGTCGGCCGCCGAGGACGGCGTCTCGACGGTCGGCATCACCGAGTTCGCGGCCAACGCGCTCGGCGACGTCGTCTACGCCCAGCTTCCCGAGGTCGGCTCCACGGTGGCCGCGGGTGAGACCTGCGGCGAGCTGGAGTCGACCAAGTCGGTGTCCGACCTCTACTCGCCGGTCGGCGGCGAGGTCACCGAGATCAACGAGGACGTGGTCAGCGACCCGTCGCTGGTGAACTCGGCGCCCTTCGGGGGCGGCTGGCTGTTCAAGGTGCGCGTCACCGAGGAGCCGGCCGACCTGCTCTCCGCCGACGAGTACGCCGCCCACACCGCCGGCTGAGGAGCCGTAACCGAATGACTGTCCTGAACACGTCCCTGCACGAGCTGGACCCGGAGATCGCCGCCGCGGTCGACGCCGAGCTGGAGCGCCAGCAGTCCACCCTCGAGATGATCGCCTCGGAGAACTTCGCTCCGGTCGCGGTCATGGAGGCCCAGGGCTCGGTCCTGACCAACAAGTACGCCGAGGGCTACCCCGGCCGCCGCTACTACGGCGGCTGCGAGCACGTCGACGTCGCCGAGCAGATCGCCATCGACCGGGTCAAGGAGCTGTTCGGCGCCGAGTACGCCAACGTGCAGCCCCACTCCGGCGCCTCCGCCAACCAGGCGGCCCTGTTCGCGCTGGCCCAGCCCGGGGACACCATCCTCGGCCTGGACCTGGCCCACGGCGGCCACCTCACCCACGGGATGCGGCTGAACTTCTCCGGCAAGCAGTTCGACGTGGTCGCCTACCACGTCGACGAGCAGACCGGCCTGGTCGACATGGCCGAGGTCGAGCGGCTCGCCAAGGAGCACCGCCCCAAGGTGATCATCGCCGGCTGGTCGGCGTACCCGCGGCAGCTGGACTTCGCCGAGTTCCGCCGGATCGCCGACGAGAGCGGGGCGTTCCTGTGGGTCGACATGGCGCACTTCGCCGGTCTGGTCGCAGCCGGGCTGCACCCGAACCCGGTCGAGTACGCGGACGTGGTCACCTCCACCACGCACAAGACCCTCGGCGGCCCCCGCGGCGGCATCATCCTGGCGAAGAAGGACTTCGCGAAGAAGCTGAACTCCTCCGTCTTCCCGGGCTTCCAGGGCGGTCCGCTGGAGCACGTGATCGCGGCCAAGGCGGTCTCCTTCAAGGTCGCCGCCTCGGACGGCTTCAAGGAGCGCCAGCAGCGTACGGTGGAGGGGGCGCGCATCCTCGCGGAGCGCCTCACCGCGCCGGACGCCCGTGAGGCCGGGGTGAACGTCCTGTCCGGCGGCACCGACGTGCACCTGATCCTGGTGGACCTGCGCGCCTCCGAGCTGGACGGGCAGCAGGCCGAGGACCGGCTCCACGAGGTCGGCATCACGGTCAACCGCAACGCCGTCCCCAACGACCCGCGGCCGCCGATGGTGACCTCGGGCCTGCGGATCGGCACGCCCGCCCTGGCGACCCGCGGCTTCACCGCCGAGGACTTCGCCGAGGTCGCGGACGTGATCGCCGAGACGCTGAAGCCGTCGTACGACGCGCAGGCCCTGAAGACGCGCGTCAAGGCCCTGGCGGACAAGCACCCGCTGTACCCGGGTCTGAACAAGTAAGCCGGATCTGAGCCAGTACGTACGAAACGCCCGGCACCGCGCACACTGGAACCAGCCGGTGGGCGCGGTGCCCGGTGGGTGCCCACCCCGCACCGCCCCCTTTTGCACCACCCCCGCATGGAGGAGTCACCCGTGGCCATCTCGGTCTTCGACCTGTTCTCGATCGGCATCGGCCCGTCCAGCTCCCACACGGTCGGCCCGATGCGCGCGGCCCGCATGTTCGCCCGCCGCCTGCGCAACGAGGACCTGCTCGACTCCGTGGCGTCGGTGCGCGCCGAGCTGTACGGCTCGCTGGGCGCGACCGGCCACGGCCACGGCACCCCGAAGGCGGTGCTGCTGGGCCTGGAGGGCGCCTCGCCGCGCACGGTGGACGTGGAGGGCGCGGACGAGCGGGTGGAGCGGATCAAGGAATCCGGCCGCCTGAACCTCCTCGGCGAACGCGACATAGCCTTCTCCTTCGACGACGACCTGGTCCTGCACCGCCGCAAGGCGCTTCCTTACCACGCCAACGGCATGACCCTGTGGGCCCACGACGCCCAGGGCGGCGAGCTGCTGTCGAAGACGTACTACTCGGTCGGCGGCGGCTTCGTCGTCGACGAGGACGCGGTCGGCGCCGACCGCATCAAGCTCGACGACACGGTCCTGAAGTACCCCTTCCGCACCGGTGACGAGCTGCTGCGCCTGACCCGGGAGACCGGCCTGTCGATCTCCGCGCTGATGCTGGAGAACGAGCGGGCGTGGCGCGGTGAGGAGGAGATCCGCGCGGGCCTGCTGGAGATCTGGCGGGTGATGCGGGCCTGCGTCGCGCGCGGCATGTCCCGCGAGGGCATCCTGCCGGGCGGGCTGCGGGTGCGCCGCCGGGCCGCCATGTCGGCCCGCCAGCTGCGCGCCGAGGGCGACGCGCAGGCGCACGCCATGGAGTGGCTCACCCTGTACGCCATGGCCGTGAACGAGGAGAACGCGGCCGGGGGGCGGGTGGTCACGGCCCCCACCAACGGCGCGGCCGGCATCATCCCGGCCGTCCTGCACTACTACATGGAGTTCGTCCCCGGCGCCGACGAGGACGGCGTGGTCCGCTTCCTGCTCGCCGCCGGTGCCATCGGCATGCTGTTCAAGGAGAACGCCTCCATCTCCGGCGCCGAGGTCGGCTGCCAGGGCGAGGTGGGCTCCGCCTGCTCCATGGCCGCGGGCGCCCTCGCCGAGGTGCTCGGCGGCAGCCCCGAGCAGGTGGAGAACGCCGCCGAGATCGGCATGGAGCACAACCTGGGCCTGACCTGCGACCCGGTCGGCGGCCTGGTGCAGATCCCGTGCATCGAGCGCAACGGCATGGCCGCGGTGAAGGCGGTCACCGCCGCCCGGATGGCCATGCGCGGCGACGGCTCCCACAAGGTGTCCCTGGACAAGGTCATCAAGACCATGAAGGACACCGGCGCGGACATGTCCGTCAAGTACAAGGAGACGGCCCGGGGCGGGCTCGCGGTGAACATCATCGAGTGCTAGACGGATAGGCCCTGACCAGCGCGTTCGCAACGTCCAGCGCTGCCAGGGCCTTCCCTCGCCCCCATGCCCGGATGTCTTCGCCGTCGACGGGTTCGGCTTCTGGCTCGGGGTGAACATCGTCGAGCGCCGACGCCCCCGATGTTCCCCTGAGGGCTACCGGAGAGTAATGCCCTGCCTCTACGCTGCCGCCAACTCGGCGACAGCGAAGGGGACTTCACGTGCGTACGGTGAGACGACTGGCGGCGCTGCTGAGTGCCGCCGCCGCACTGGCAGCGGTTCCGGCGAATGCCCACGCGGCGTCGCCCGGCTTCTCCCAGACCACGGCCATCGGTACGCACAACGCGTACGACAAGGCCAAGTACACGTACTTCGCGCAGGCGCTGGACTCCGGCGCCTCGCTGCTCGAACTGGACGTCTACGCCGACAGCCTGACCAAGCGGTGGCGGGTCAGCCACAGCAACCCGCTCGGCAACGACAACAACTGCGAGGCCGCGAAGAGTCCGGCCGAGCTGTACGGCAAGAGCCGCAACCAGGACCTGGGCGGCTGCCTGGACGACATCGCCGCCTGGAACCAGCTGCACCCCGACCACCCGCCGATCGTCTTCAAGGTGGAGTTCAAGTCCGGCTTCAACGACCGGGCCGGGCTCGGCGCGGACGAGTTCGACACGCTGGTCGCCCAGAAGCTCGGCTCCAGCGTCTTCACCCCCGCCGACCTGCTGGGCTCGTCGTACCCCACGCTGGACGCGGCGGCCCGGGCGAACGCCTGGCCCTCGCGCGACGCCCTGCGGGGCAAGTTCCTGTTCGACCTGATCCCGGGCACGGTGGAGCAGTCCAACCCCTTCGACCACTACTGGACGGACCAGGAGTACGGCGACCACCTGCGCGACCTGTCCGCGGCCGGCCGCATCGGGGCCGCCCAGGCCTTCCCCGTGGTGCTCGGCGCGGCCGCCGGCGACCCGCGCACCAGCCGTTACGACGCCTCGATCCGGCCCTGGTTCGTGTTCTTCGACGGTGACGCGGCGACGTACGTGAACAACGGCTACGACACCTCCTTCTACTCCGCGAACCACTACATCCTGATCATGACCGGCGCGCACGGCGTCTCCCCGGCGATCTCCTCGACCGCCCCCACCGACGCGGAGGTCGCCGCCCGCCTGTCCCTGCTGGCCGCCCGGCACGCCAGCATCATCACCTCCGACTGGTCGGCGAAGCCGGCCGCGGTGCTGAGTTCGGTGACGACCCGGGGCTGAACGGACGCACGAGGCGCGGCCGAGGTTCCGGGAGCGGGTGCACGGGGCACAACTCCTGCATGCTCCACGGCATCGACGTAAGCGCCTTCCAGCCGTCCTCGTACGGCACGGACGGCTCCTCCTTCGTCTTCATCAAGGCGACGGAGGGCCGTTCGTACGTCAACCCCCGGCTGTCCGCCCAGACGAAGACCGCCCGCGACGCCGGACTGGTCGCCGGCTTCTACCACTTCCTGTGGCCGGGCGACCTCACCGCCCAGGCCGAGTACTTCGTCAAGCACGCCCCCGAGAAGGCCGGCGACATCCTCGCCGTCGACTGGGAGACGACCGGCGACGGGACCCGCGCGAGCAACGCGGAGAAGGACAGCTTCCTGCGCAAGGTCAAGAAGCTGCGGCCGCACCACCGGGTCGTGCTGTACTGCAACCGGGACTTCTGGCTGAACCTCGACACCACGTCCTACGCCGGCGACGGCCTGTGGATCGCCGACTACGTCACCGCGGGCAAGCCCCGCATCAAGGCGAAGTGGCTGTTCCACCAGTACAGCAGCGACCCCCACGACAAGAACGTGGCCGCCTTCGCCGACAAGGCCGCGCTGCGGCACTGGGCCGCGGCCTAGGGCCTTTCGTTCGGATCATGCCCGGGAGCGGGGCCGGAGCGGGCGGCGCCCGCCCCGGCCGGGTGTGCGTCAGGCGCGGAAGTCCGCCGGCCGCTCCGGCGTGGCGGCCGTCAGGGCCTTGCGGACGCCCTCCACGCCCTCCCGCAGCCCGTACACCGGGGTGCCGGGCTGCTGGCGCCAGGAGTCGTCGATGCCGCCCGCGTCGACCGTGTCGAAGCCCAGTTCCTCGATCAGGGCCCGGACGGCCGTCTTGGCCGCCTCGTCGTCACCGGCCACCGGCAGGGCGATGCGGTCGGGGTCGCCGGCCGGGCGGGGGCGCTCCAGGATGTCCTGGGCGTAGGTGCCGTTGAAGGCCTTGATCACCGGGTGGCCGATGTGCCGTTCGGTCCAGCGGCTCTCGGTGACCCCCTCGTCCTCGATCTCCGCGATCCGGCCGTCGCGCTGCGGGTAGTAGTTGCCGGTGTCGATGACGGCGGCCCCCTCGGCCGCGCCGTCCAGCAGCCCGGCGGGCAGGTCGGGTACCGCCTTCAGCGGGACGGTGACCACGACGACCTCGGCGCCCCGGGCCGCCTCCGGCGCGGTCACCGCGGTCGCGCCCGTCTCCTCGGCCAGTGCGGCGAGTGTCTCGGGGCCGCGGGAGTTGGCCACGGAGACGTCGTGGCCGAGCGCGGTGAGCCGCCGGGTGAGGTTGCCGCCGATGTTCCCCGCGCCGATGATGCCGATCTTCATGACAGGCCTTTCCCAGTGCATACGGCTGGACGCCGATACGGTTGCATGCACATGCATGCGTCGGTCAGGGGCGTCAACTACGGCGGCCCGGACGGTATTCCGCCGTCGCGGCATCCGGGTGACGGGGACGGGGACGGTGACGGAGACGGGGACGGGGACGCCGAAGGGGGCGCCCCTCCGCACGGAGAGGCGCCCCCTTCGCCGGCGTCACTTGTTCAGGTGCACCCAGAACTCGTCGAACGACAGCAGCTTGTCGCCGTCGAGGTCGCGGGTCCGGATGATGGCCTCGGCCACCGCCTCGGTGACGTTCCAGTCACCCCCCTGCGCCAGGGCGGACTTGAACTCGGCGGCGGTGATGTACCCGTCGCCGTCCGCGTCTATCCGCTGGAACTCCTTGCGTGCTTCCTCGATGTCCGCCACCGATCCGCCCCTTTGTGTCGCGTGTGCTCTGTCTTGCCGTCGTACTGACGCAGGTCAGGGTAACGGGCCGCCCGGACGGCCGGTGCGGCGACCACCGGCCGGGCGGACCCGCGCGGGACGGGGCGGTCCTCGCGCAGGGCGGGAGGGCTGGGCGGGCGGGCCGGGCGGGTCAGCGGAAGATGCCGGTGTGGCCCAGTGAGTAGCGGCCGGGCTGCGGGTAGACGGCGAGGCCGTGCGGGCCGCTGCCCACCTTGATCCGGGCCAGTTCGGCGCCGGTGCGGGTGTCGATGGCGTAGACCTCGGAGTTGTAGCGGCCGGACAGCCACAGCACCTTGCCGTCCGAGGAGACCCCGCCCATGTCGGGGCTGCCGCCGCCGGGCAGCCGCCACTTCTTGGTGAGCCGGTTCCGGGCGAAGTCGAACACGGAGACGGAACCCTCGCCGCGGTTGGAGATGTACATCTCACGGGAGTCGCGGCTGACGTAGAGCCCGTGGGCGCCCTTGCCGGTGGGCAGGAAAGAGGGCTTGGCGAAGGTGTCGCCGTTCAGCACCCACACCCCGTCGGCCATCATGTCGGCGATGTAGAACCGCTTGCCGTCCGGCGAGATCTTGACGTCCTGCGGCATCGCCCCGTGCAGCGGCAGGGTGCGCTGCTCGACGACCTTCATCCGCGCGGTGTCGACCTTCAGCAGCTCGCCGCTGAACTCGCAGGAGACGATGAAGTACCGGCCGTCCACGGAGAAGTCGGCGTGGTTGACGCCGTAGCAGCTGACGGGGACCTCCTTCACCGTCTTCATGGTGTGGGCGTCGCGGAAGACCAGCCGGCGGTCCATGGAGGCCATGACGACCGCGTACTTGCCGTCGGGCGTGAAGTAGAGGTTGTACGGGTCGTGCACGTCGACCGGCGCGCCCGCCCTGCCGGTGCGGGGGTCGATCGGGGTGAGGCTGTTGCCCCGGTCGTTGTTGACCCACAGGGTCTTCAGGTCCCAGGACGGCACCACGTGCTGCGGCTGCCAGCCGACCGGGATGGTCTCCAGGACCCGGTAGGTCGCGGGGTCGATGACGGTGACGGTGTTGGAGTTGGTGTTGGGCACGTACACCCGGGAGGGGAAGTCCCGCACCACCGGGGAGAGCTGGTGGGGGCGGTCGGCGGAGTAGACGTCGCCCGGGTCGAGCACCGGGGGCATCCCGGGCAGCACGTCGACCCGCGGCTTGGCGCGCTGCGGCTGGACGGGCGCCGTGCTGCCGAGGGCCTCGTCCTCGTGGTGCCGTTCCCCGGTGCCGCACGCGGACATCAGCGTCAGGGCGGCGAGGGCGGCACCGGCGGCCAGCAGGCGGACGGCTTTGGTGGGTTGCATCAGCTCAGCAGCTCCGTGGTGGTGACCGCGCGCAGTCCGCGGCGGTCGAGTTCTTGGAGTACGGCGGGCAGGGCGGCGACCGTGTCCGGATAGCCGCAGTGCAGGCTGACGACCGATCCGCCGCGCACCTCGGCGAGGATCTTGCGGGTGACGGCCGGGGCGCCGGGCCGGGTGTAGTCGAGGGAGTCGACGTCGTACGACAGCACGTGCGGATAGCCCGCGGCGTGGGCCAGCCGGGTGACGAGCGGGGAGGCGTCCGCCGAACGGGACGGGCGGAACCAGGTGCCGATGGAGCCGGTGAGCCGCCGCAGCAGCAGCGCGCACTCGGTGATCTCGGCGCGGGCGTCCGGCTCGGACATGGCGTTGACGGCGGCGTGCCGCTGGGTGTGGTTGCCCAGGTCGTGGCCGCCGTCCAGGATGCGCCGGGCGAGGTCCGGATACGCGTCCAGCCAGGTGCCGACGGCGAGCACGGTCAGGCGGGCGCCGCGCTGCTCGGCCTCGGTGAGCAGGGAGCGGGCGAGCGCGGGGTCGCCCTGGCCGTGGAAGGTGAGGGCGACCCGGGGGCGGGTGCGCGGGCCGTGGGTGATCAGGGCGGGCTGCCCCGGGAAGGCGCGCGGCGCGGGTGCCGCCCGGGGGGTGGCGGCCGCCGGGTGGCCGGCCGTACGGGCGGACGCGGCGGCGGAGCCGGCGGCGGACTCGGCTGCCGTGGACGGCTCGGCGGGCTGGGCGGGTCGCGACGCGGCGCCGGTGTCGCCGCAACCGGCGGCGAGGGTGCCTCCGGCCACGAGTCCGGCGCCCGCGCGGAGCACCCCGCGTCGGTTGGTCGTGGTCACTCGCACCATTTAAGGCGTGGTCAGCGGAAAAACCGCCGATTGCACCATTCGAGGGACTTTTACGGGTCGCGGCCGCTGCCGTCGCGCCGCGCGTCCCGAGCAGGCCGGCCGGCCCCGCGTCAGCGGTCGGCGACCCGCATCTCGAACCAGGTGGTCTTGCCGCGCGGCAGCAGGTCCACGCCCCACCGGTCGGACAGCTTGTCCACCAGGAACAGCCCGCGGCCGCTGACGTCCGTCTCCTGCACCGGCATCAGGCAGGGCAGCCCGCGCGAGGGGTCGCGGACCTCGACGCGGACCCAGCCCCGGCGGCGGCGCATCCGGAGCCCGAACACCCGGGCTCCGGTGTGCCGTACGGCGTTGCCGACGAGTTCGGAGACGAGCAGGACCACGTCCTCGGTCATCTTGGCCGACAGCGCCCACTGCCGCAGCACGACGACCTGGGCGAGCCGGCGGGCGGTGGCGGCGGACTCCGGCCGCGACGGCAGCGGCACCTCCGCCTCGGTGGGGTTGCCGAACAACTCCAGTGCCTTCAGGGCCCGTTCGTCCTCGACCGCGGGCGACCAGCGCGCCGCGGCCGCACGGCTGTGTCCCCGCGGCTGTTCGATGCCCTCCAGCCCCGCCATGCCCCCATCATGGCGGCCCCGCACGGCCTCCGGGGCCGTTCCTCGGGAATACGCCCCCTGTGCGCTCCCGCGGTACTCCTTGCGCCCGGCATATGCCGTCGTCATGCCGGACCGCCCGGCGGCCCGGCTGAACTGCGACGACGGCCCGCCCGGCGGCAAGCTCCCGCCCTCCCGGGCGCGGCGGGCCAAGGGCGGGTCAAGGCCGCCACGAACCGCCCCATCGGGGGACACGGGATGAGACGGCGCGTCAACGGCAAGCCCTCGAAGGGATCGCCGCTACCGGAACCTGGCCTTGCCGGGTCCCTCCTCGATGAAGCTGCGCATGCCCCGCTCGCGGTCCTCGGTGGCGAACAGACCGGCGAACCAGTTGCGTTCGACGGCGAGTCCGGTCTCCAGGTCCGTCTCGATCCCGGTGTCGACGGCCTCCTTCGCCGCCCGCAGCGCGATCGCCGGCCCCTGCGCGAGCCTGGCGGCCCAGGCGTGCGCCTCGGCGTAGACCTCGGCGGCGGGCACGACCCGGTCCACCAGGCCGATGGCGAGCGCCTCGTCGGCCCGTACCTGGCGGCCGGTGAAGATGAGGTCCTTCGCCTTGGCGGGACCGACCAGCCGGGGCAGCCGCTGGGTACCGCCGGCGCCGGGGATCAGGCCGAGCAGGATCTCGGGCTGGCCGAGCTTGGCGTTGTCGCCGGCGATGCGGTAGTCGGCGCACAGGGCCAGCTCGCAGCCGCCGCCGAGCGCGTAGCCGGTGATCGCGGCGACGACCGGCTTCGGGATGCGGGCCACGGCGGTGAAGGAGTCCTGCAGGGCGCGGGCGCGCACGATCATCGCGGCGTGGTCCATCGCCTGCATCTCCTTGATGTCCGCGCCCGCCGCGAACACCTTCTCCCCGCCGTAGATCACCACGGCGCGCACGTCCTCGCGGCGCGTGGCCTCCTCGGCGAGTTCCTTGAGCCGGTCCTGCGTGGCGACGTCCAGCGCGTTCATCGGCGGACGGTCCAGGCGCAGCGTGCCGACGCCGTCGGCGACTTCGAGATTCACGGTCATGCGCAGCAGGTTAACGCTGACTAACGCGCGCGGGGGCGGTGCGGTCGGTCACATCCGGCCGGGGGTCCGGGGGTCGCTCCCCGGGCAGGCGCAGCACGCTGACGGTCGCCTCACGTCGCCGGACGACGACGGGCCCGGCGCCGCGGTTCGCGGCGACGGGCCCGGTGGGTCGGGCGGGGGTCACTTCGTCCAGTCCGCCCACGACATGTTCCAGCCGTTGAGGCCGTTGTCCGGGGCCACCGTGCGGTCGTGGGAGTTCTTCACGACCACCACGTCACCGATCATGGAGTGGTTGAACATCCAGGCGGCCGGGACGGAACTGTCGTAGCCGCCGCGCACGTCGCGCAGGCCCACGCAGCCGTGGCTGGCGTTGTAGTTGCCGAACGCGTCGCCGCCCCAGTAGTTGCCGTGCATGAAGGTGCCGGAGTCGGTCAGGCGGACGGCGTGCGGGACGTCCTTGATGTCGTACTCGCCGCCGTAGCCGACCGTCTCGCCGTTCATCCGGGTGACGGTGAGCTTCTCGCTCATGACCATCTGGCCGTTCCAGGTGTCGTAGCCGGGCTTGCCGGTGGTGACCGGGAGGGTCTTGACGACCTTGCCGTCCTGGGTGACCTTCATGGTGTGCTTCTTGGCGTCCACGACGGACACCTGGTTGCGGCCGATGGTGAACTTCACGGTCTTGTGCTGCTTGCCGTAGACGCCGTCGCGGCCCTCGACGCCGTCCAGGTCGAGGTCGACGGTGACCTTGGTGCCTTCCTTCCAGTACGTCTCGGGGCGGAAGTCCAAGCGGTCGTTGCCGAACCAGTGCCCCTCGACGTCGACGGCCGGCTCGGTCGTGATGCGCACGGCCTTCTTCACCGCGTCCGAGCTGGTGATGCCCCGGGTGAAGCGTATGGAGAACGGCATGCCGACGCCGACGGTCGAGCCGTCCTCGGGGGTGAAGGTGCCGACGAAGGTGTTCTGCGGCGTCAGGGTGGTGAAGCTGGAGTCCTCGGCGGCCTCGCGGCCCTGGGAGTCCTTGGCCACCGCGTGCACCGTGTACCTGGTGGCGGCGGCCAGATGGGTGGCGGGCCGCCAGGCGGCGCCCCCGCCGGTGATCGTGCCGTCGATCTTCGTGCCCTTGGCGTCCTTGACCTCGACGGCGGTGAGCTTGCCGCCGGTGACGCCGACCTTGAGCACGCCGCTGGTGTCCACGCCGGTGGAGCCGGACTTGGGCGAGATGCTGACGGCGGCCGTGGACTGCTTGTCCCGCGCCGCCGAGGCGCCCTTGTCCTTGCCCTGGCCGGAGTCGGCACCGGACTCCGTGTCGGAGCCGCCTCCGCCGCAGGCGGTGACCGCCATGAGCAGGGCGCCCGCCATCAGCACCAGCCCCTTACGGCCCCGCCCCACCGACGCCCCCGATATCGGCCGCACGTTCACGTTGCTCTCCCCTCGCCGAGCCCGTCGGGCTCGGCACCCCGGCGCGTCCCACGCGCGCATCGGCGCATATTAACTGCCGGGTTCGAGGCATCGTGTCAGCCGAAGGTCACCGTTCCGTCCCAAGTCGATCAGGGCGCCGGACGCCCGGAACGGGCCCAATGGACCGCTCTCACCTGCTCATTCGGCCGCGCTGCCCGCTTTCCACTGCTTCCAGCCCATGTTCCACCCGCCGAGACCGTTGTCGGGGGCGACCGTTTTGTCCTTGCTGTTCCTGACCTCCACGACGTCCCCGATCAGGGTCCGGTCGAAGAACCAGCCGGCGGGCGTGTCCGAGCTGCCGCCCTTGACGTCCCTGAGGCCGACGCAGCCGTGGCTGACGTTGACCCGGCCGGGAGAGTCGGGCGACCAGTAGTTGCCGTGCAGGAAGGTGCCGGAACTGGTCAGCTTCATGGCGTGCGGGACGTCGGGGATGTCGTACTCGCCGCCGAAGCCGACCGTGCGGCTGTTCATGCGGGTGACCTCGTGCATCTCCATCACCACCATCTTCCCGTTGTAGGTGGTGGTCTTGGGGGCGCCCGCGGTGATCGGCACGGTGGCGAGCAGTTCGCCGTCGCGCCGGACCTCCATGGTGTGCCGGGCGGCGTCGACCAGGGAGACCTGGCTGCGGCCGACGGTGAAGGCGAACGACTTGTACTGCAGGCCGTAGACGCCGGGCGCCCCCTCGACGTCCCGCAGCCGCAGGTCGACGGTGACCTCGGTGCCGGGTTTCCAGTAGTGCTCGGGGCGGAAGTCCAGCCGGGAGGCGCCGAACCAGTGCGGGCGGATCTCCACCGGGGGCGAGGCGGTGACGCGCACCGCGCGTTCGACGGCGGCGCGGTGGGTGATCTCCCGGCTGAAGTCCAGGGACACGATCATCCCGGTGCCCACGGTGGCACGGTTCTCGGGAGTGACGTACCCGATGAACCGCTCGTCGGGGACGTAGGTGGTGAAGGTGGTGTGCCGCGCGCAGCGGCGGCCGTGGGCGTCCAGGGCCACCGCGTCGACCGTGTACCTGGCGGCGAGCGCCAGCCGCCGCTCGTCCGGTTCCCAGCTCAGGCCGTCGGCGCTGATCCGGCCCGGGACCGCGGACTCCTGGGCGTCCTGGGACCTGACCACCTTCACCGACTCCAGGCGGCCGCCGGGCACCCGCACCCGCAGCCGCTCCTGCGGACGCACGCCCCTGCTGCCGTCGTCGGGGGCGACCCGGATGACGTCCTCGGGCGAGGGGGGTCTGCCCAGGGCCCCGCCGATGCCGAGCCCGCCCGGGCCGCCCGAGGAGCAGCCGGCGGCTCCGGCCAGCAGTGCCGCCCATGTCAGTACCGCCGCCAGAGCGGCCCCCGCGCGTCGTACGCGCCGTTGTCCATGCCTCACGAGCGGTTCAACGACCGGCCCACCCCGGGGAAACGTGAGTGCGACCCTAGCGCTGGGCAGAACAGTGGGGAGGACGACGCGTTGGGGAGCCGCCGCGCCCGTGAGAGCCGCCGGGGCGCATCCCTGCCGGGCGGTTGCGCCCCGCAGGCCGAGGAGCCACTAAAAAAGGGGCCGACACGTGACGAGCGCAGCCGAGCAGCGGGCAGTGGCCGAGGAGGGGACCGCCGGGAGCGGGCACCCGGCAGCCGTGAGGAGCGGCACCCGCCGGCCCACGCCGCCCGCGCCACCGGTGTGGCCGGGAGCGCCGACCCCGCTGGGGGCGCGGTTCCGGGTGGGTCCGGACGGGGTCGCGGGCACCAACTTCGCCCTGTGGGCGGGCGGGGCCGAGGCGGTGCGGCTGTGCCTCTTCGACGAGCGGGGCCGCGAGACGCGGGTGCCGCTGACCGAGCTGACGCACGAGATCTGGCACGGTTTCGTGCCGGGCGTGCGGCCCGGGCAGCGCTACGGCTACCGGGTGGAGGGCCGCTGGGACCCGTGGACGGGCGCCCGCTGGAACCCGGCGAAGCTGCTGCTCGACCCGTACGCGCGCGCGGTGGACGGGGAGTTCGGGCTGCCGCCGGAGGTGTACGGGCACGTGCGGGACTGGCCGGACCAGCAGGTCGCCGACACCGTGCGCGACGACCGCGACTCCGCCCCGTACGTGCCCAAGGGCGTCGTCGTGCACGACGACGACGACTGGGCGGACGACCGCCGCCCGAAGACGCCGTGGGCGGACTCGGTCATCTACGAGCTGCACGTGCGCGGCTTCACCCGGCTGCACCCCGGCATCCCCGAGGAACTGCGCGGCACCTACGCGGGGCTGGCCCACCCGGCGGCCGTGGAGCACCTGGTCCGGCTGGGCGTCACGGCCGTCGAACTGCTGCCCGTGCATCAGTTCGCGCACGAGGACCACCTGCTGCGCCGCGGCCTGAAGAACTACTGGGGCTACAACTCCATCGGCTACTTCGCCCCGCACGCCGCCTACGCCGCCTCCGGTACGCGGGGACAGCAGGTCGGCGAGTTCAAGCGGATGGTGCGCGCGCTGCACGCGGCCGGCATCGAGGTCATCCTGGACGTGGTCTACAACCACACCGCGGAGGCCGGCGAGCTGGGTCCGACGCTGTCGCTGAAGGGCATCGACAACCGCGGCTACTACCGGTTGCAGCACGACGCCCGCCGCTACGCCGACTACACCGGCTGCGGCAACACCCTGCACGTGGTCCAGCCGCAGGTGCTGCGCCTGATCACGGACTCGCTGCGGTACTGGGTGACCGAGATGGGCGTGGACGGCTTCCGCTTCGACCTGGCGGCGGCGCTGGCCCGCTCGATGCACGACGTGGACATGCTCTCCCCGTTCCTCGCGGTGATCGCCCAGGACCCGGTGCTGCGCCGGGTGAAGCTGATCGCCGAGCCGTGGGACGTCGGCTCCGGCGGCTACCAGGTCGGCGCCTTCCCGCCCCTGTGGACGGAGTGGAACGACCGCTACCGGGGCGCCGTCCGGGACTTCTGGCGCGGTGCCCTGCCCGACGTGCGCGACCTCGGCTACCGCCTGTCCGGCTCCAGCGACCTGTACGCCTGGGGCGGCCGCCGGCCGTACGCCTCGGTCAACTTCGTCACCGCGCACGACGGTCTCACCCTGCGCGACCTGGTGTCGTACCAGGGCAAGCACAACGAGGCCAACGGCGAGAACAACCGGGACGGCACCGACGACAACCGCGCCTGGAACTGCGGCGCGGAAGGGGAGACGGACGACGGGGACGTCCGGGCGCTGCGCCGCCGCCAGCTGCGCAACCTGCTGACCACGCTGCTGCTGTCCACCGGTGTGCCGATGCTCGTCGCCGGTGACGAGCTGGGCCGCACCCAGCGCGGGAACAACAACGCCTACTGCCAGGACAACGAGATCAGCTGGCTGGACTGGTCGCTGCTGGACGACCCGGCGTGGCGCCCGCTGTTCGACCTGACCTCCCGGCTGATCGCCCTGCGCCACCGTCACCCGGTGCTGCGCCGGCGCGCCTTCTTCTCCGGCCGCGCCCATTCGGCGGACGGGCTGCGCGACCTCGCCTGGTTCACGGCGGAGGGCCGGGAGATGACCGAGGGGGACTGGTACGCACCGGCCGCCACCCTCGGCATGTACCTCTCCGGGCGTGACATACCCGGCCGGGACGAGCGGGGCGTGCCGGTCGTCGACGACAGCTTCCTGACGGTCCTGCACGCGGGCGACCGGCCGGAGACGGTCGTCCTGCCGGGACCGCCGTGGGCGGAGAGCTACGAGGTCCTGGTGGACACCTCCCGGGAGGACCAGCGGGAGGCGCCGGGCGTGGTGCACCCGGCGGGCGCGCGGATCACGGTGCCGGGCCGGTCCGTGCTGCTGCTGCGGGTGGGGTGAGACCGGAGGCGGCCGGGCCGGGAGGCGGGTGGGACCGGACGTGACCTGCGCGGGAGGCGGGTCCCGCCGGCCGCGCCGGGTGCCGGTCCCGGCCGTCGGTCGTAGGACCGAAGGGGGAGCCCGGTCCGGCCAAAACTCGGTGGGCGGCGGCGGAGCGGGTCCGTAGGCTCGCGGTGATGCCCACGACACGTGCCACCACCGCCGAGGACCGTTCCGCCGTACGCAGCCTGCTGCGCCTGTGGCCGTACGTGCGGCCCGTGCGGGGGCGGCTGACCAGCGCCGCGTGCGTCGCGGTCGTCGCCTCCTGCACGGGGCTGGTGATCCCGCTGGTGCTGAAGTGGATGGTGGACGGGCCGGTGGCCGACCGGGACCCGCGCGGGGTGTGGCTCGGGGCGCTGTACCTGCTGCTGCTCGGCCTCACCGAGGCGCTGCTGTTCGGGCTGCGGCGGTGGCTGGTGGCCCGCCCGCTGTCGCACGTCGAGGCGGAGATGCGGGCGGCCCTGTACCGGCGTCTGCAACGGCTGCCGGTGGCCTTCCACGACCGGTGGGCGTCGGGCCAGCTGCTCTCCCGGGCCACCACCGACCTGATGCTGCTGCGCATGTTCCTGGCCTTCCCGCTGACCTTCCTGCTGGTCAACGCGGTGACGATCCTGGTCGGCGTGATGATCATGCTGATGCAGGACTGGGTGCTGGGGCTGGTCGTCCTGGGGCCCGCCGTGCCCGTGATGGTGACCTGCGCGCTGTTCGAGCGGCGCTACTCCGAGGCGGCGCGGCGCGCCCAGGACCAGGTCGGCGATCTGACGACCGTGGTCGAGGAGAGCGTGCTCGGCATCCGGATCATCAAGGGCTTCGGCCGGCACCGCAGCCAGGCGCGGGCGTTCCGGGAGCTGTCGAAGCGGCTGCGCGGCACGGAACTGCGCAAGGCGCGGCTGCTGGCGACGATCTGGGCGGTCATCGTCGCCCTGCCGGAGACGGCCATCGGCGCGGCGCTGGTGGTGGGCGCCGTACAGGTCGCCGACGGCGAGCTGTCCGCCGGCACCCTGGTGGCCTTCCTGTCGACGGCGCTCGCCCTGCGCTGGCCGGTGGAGTCGATCGGGTTCCTGCTGGCCATGAGCCAGGAGGCCGCGACGGCGACCGAGCGGTACTTCGAGGTGATGGACGAGGAACCGGAGAGCGAGGACGGCCACGCGGCCGTACGCACGGCCGGGAACGACGGCGGCATCCGCTTCGAGCGGGTCGCCTTCCGCTTCCCCGACGCCGACCCGGACTCGCCCCCGGTCCTCGACGGTGTCGACCTGCACATCCGCCCCGGCGAGTCCATGGCCCTGGTCGGCGCCACCGGCAGCGGGAAGACCACCCTCACCGCGCTCGTGCCGCGCCTGTACGACGTCACCTCCGGGCGGATCACCCTGGACGGCACGGACATCACCACGATGCCCCGCGCACGGCTGCGGGCCGAGGTCGCCGTCGCCTTCGAGGAGCCCACCCTGTTCTCGGCGAGCGTCGGCGAGAACGTGCTCATGGGCGCCGGGGACGGCGCCGGGCGCCCGGAGCTGGAGCGGGCGCTGGCCATCGCCCAGGCCGGTTTCGTGCACGGGCTGCCGCAGGGCGCCGACACCCAGGTCGGCGAGCAGGGGCTGAGCCTGTCCGGCGGGCAACGGCAGCGGCTGGCGCTGGCCCGGGCCGTGGTCGGTGAGCCGCGCTTCCTCATCCTGGACGATCCGCTGTCCGCGCTGGACGTGCACACCGAGGCCGCCGTGGAGGCCGCGCTGCGGCGGGTCCTGGCCGGCACCACCGCGCTGATCGTGGCCCACCGGCCGTCCACGGTGCTGCTCGCCGACCGGGTCGCCCTGCTGTCGGGCGGCCGGATCGCGGCGGTCGGCACCCACCAGGAACTGCTGCGCACCAGCGCCGAGTACGCCCATCTGATGTCCGGCGAGGAGGAGCCCGCACGATGACCGCCGCCCCCACCACGCAGGTCACCGGTTCCGGCCAGGACGACGACGCGCTCCCCCCGCCGCAGACCGCCGGCGGCCACGGCGACCCGTTCGACCGTGACGTCCTGCCCACCCCGCCCGGCGCGACCGGCGCCCTGCTGCGCTCGCTGCTCGCCCCGCTGCGGGCCCGGGTCGCGTTCACCACGCTCCTGCTGCTGCTCCAGCAGGCGGCGGTGCAGGCGGGTCCGCTGCTGGTGGCCTACGCCATCGACCGTGCCGTACCGGCGTTCCGGGACCACGACCGCGGCCCGCTGCTCGCGGTCGGCGCCGGCTACCTGCTGTGCGCGCTGGCCTCGGGGGCGTTGCAGTTCGCCTTCATCGAGGCCTCCGCCCGGGTCAACCAGGACGTGCTGCTGGATCTGCGGGGCCGGATCTTCCGGCACGCGCAGGCTCTCAGCGTCGACTTCCACGAGCGCTACACCTCGGGGCGGCTGATCTCCCGCTCCACCACCGACGTCGAGTCGCTGCGCGAACTGCTCGACGAGGGGCTGCAGGAGCTGGTGACGGTCGTCCTGTCCTTCCTCTACATCTCGGCCATGCTGCTCTGGCTGGATCTGGGGCTCGGGGCGGTGGCGGTGGCCTCCTTCGGTCCGCTGTACCTGCTGGTGCGGCTCTACCGGCGGCGGGCGGGGCGGGTGTACGCGGCGCGGTCGACGGCGATCGCGGCGGTGATCGTGAAGTTCGTGGAGACGATGAACGGCATCCGGCCGGTGCGCGCCTTCCGCCGCGAGGAGGCCAACGACGCCGGGTTCCGGGTCCTCAACCGGCGCCACGAGCGCAGCAACGGCGACGCGCTGCTGGAGATGGCCCGCTATGTCGTCGCCTCCCGGCTGGTGGCCAACACGGCGGTCGCGGTGATCGTGCTGTGGGGGGCCCGGCGGGTGGCGGGCGGTTCGCTGGAGCTGGGCGTGCTGGCGGCGGCCGTGCTGTACCTGCGCCGGCTGTACGACCCCATCGACCGGCTGGGCATGTTCCTCAACTCCTACCAGTCGGCGGCCGCCTCGCTGGAGAAGATCGCCGGTCTGCTGGCCCAGACGCCGTCGGTGCCGGAGCCGTCCGCGCCCCGGGAGCTGCCTCCCTCGCGCGGTGAGCACCCCGGCCGCGAGGTCGTCTTCGACGGCGTCCGCTTCGCCTACCGCACCGGCGGCGAGGTGCTGCCCCGCTTCGACCTCACCCTGCCGGCCGGGCAGACGGTCGCGGTCGTCGGCTCGACGGGCGCGGGCAAGTCCACGCTGGCCAAGCTGCTCGCCCGCTTCTACGACCCCTCCGACGGCCGGGTCCTGCTGGACGGCGTCGACCTGCGCGAGCTGTCCCTGGCCGAACTGCGGCACGGGGTGGTCATGGTGACGCAGGAGGCGTTCCTGTTCTCCGGCACGGTCGCGGAGAACATCGCCATCGGGCGCCCGGAGGCCACCCGGGAGGAGATCGAGCGGGCCGCGAAGGCCATCGGCGCCCACGAGTTCATCAGCGCCCTGCCGGACGGCTACGACACGGACGTGCGCAAGCGCGGCGGGCGCATCTCGGCCGGGCAGCGCCAGCTGGTGGCGTTCGCGCGGGCGTTGCTCGCCGATCCGGCGGTGCTGATCCTGGACGAGGCGACCAGCTCGCTGGACGTGCCCGGTGAGCGGGCGGTGCAGCGCGCCATGTCGACGGTGCTGCGGGGCCGTACGGCCGTGGTGATCGCGCACCGGCTGTCGACGGTGGAGATCGCCGACCGGGTGCTGGTGATGGAGCACGGCCGGATCGTCGAGGACGGCCGGCCGGCCGACCTCATCACCGCCACGGGCCGCTTCGCGGACCTGCACCGGGCCTGGCGGGACAGCCTGGCCTGAGGGGGCGCCCGCTCCCGGCGGCCCGGGCCGGTCGCGGGCGGGCTGGGCGGTCTGCGCGGCCTGTGCGGTCGGGGCGGTCGGGGCGGCCTGGGTGGTCCTGGCGGCGATGCCGGATTCCGGCCACCCGTCGCCGCCGTGCCCGGCACGCCCCGCCCCGGTTCCGCCGCGTTCCGCCGCGTCTCACCGTCCGTGGAACGGTCCGCATACCGAACATGAACATCCGGTCAACGAACCGTTTCCGGCCAAGTTTCTGACGCGGTCCTGACAGGTGCCGTGATCCCCTGCCACTCTTCCCCACGGCCGACTCACAGCAACCCCACAGCTCCACCGCTCCACTCGCTCGCGCGAGCCGGCCCGCACGTGGTTCCGCGTAACGCCCTGCTCTGCCCGGACGGCCCAACCCACCGCCCGGTCTCCCCTGGCCGCGCGACCCGCGGCCATGCGATAGGAGTCAGTGTTGAGAAGCGATAGCTCTCGCAGACGCACCCCCCACACGCACCGCCGCACCGCCGCCGTCGCCCTGGCCGGTGTCACCGCCCTGATCGCCGCCGCCGTCCAGGCGGGCGCCGCCTCCGCCGCCCCGGCCGGGGCGCCGTCCCCGGCCCGCGGGGCGAACCCCGCCCACCTGGCCGTCAAGCTCACCCCCTCGCAGCGCGCCGAGCTGCTGCGCGACCGCGACGCCGCCAAGGCCGCGACCGCCGCCGCGATAGGCCTCGGCGCCAAGGAGAAGCTGGTCGTCAAGGACGTCGTCAAGGACGCCGACGGCACCCTGCACACCCGCTACGAGCGCACCTACGCCGGCCTGCCGGTGCTCGGCGGCGACCTGGTCGTCGACACCGCCCGGTCGGGTGCCACCCGGCACGTCGTCAGGGCGACGAACGCCGCGATCGCCGTCGCCCGCCTCACCCCGGCCGTGAGCGCCAAGAGCGCCGAGACGCAGGCGGTCGAGCGCGCCAGGAAGCTCGGCGCCGCCCGGCCCGCGGCGGACGGTGCGCGCAAGGTGATCTGGGCCGGCTCCGGCAAGCCCGTCCTCGCCTACGAGACGGTCGTCGGCGGCCTCCAGGACGACGGCACCCCCAACCAGCTGCACGTCGTCACCGACGCCGCCACCGGCAAGAAGCTCTACGAGTACCAGGGCATCGAGACCGGCGTCGGCAACACCCAGTACAGCGGGCAGGTGACGCTGACCACGACCCAGTCGGGGTCGACGTACACGCTGACCGACGGGGCGCGCGGCGGTCACAAGACGTACAACCTCAACCACGGCACCTCGGGCACCGGCACGCTGTTCTCCCAGTCCAGCGACACCTGGGGCAACGGCACCACCTCGAACGCGGCCACCGCGGGCGCGGACGCGCACTACGGCGCCGCGGTCACGTGGGACTTCTACAAGAACACCTTCGGCCGCAACGGCATCAAGAACAACGGCGTCGGCGCCTACTCCCGCGTCCACTACGGCAACGCGTACGTGAACGCCTTCTGGGACGACAGCTGCTTCTGCATGACCTACGGCGACGGCTCCGGCAACGCCGACCCGCTCACCTCGCTGGACGTGGCCGGCCACGAGATGAGCCACGGCGTCACCGCCGCCACCGCGGGGCTGAACTACAACGGTGAGTCCGGCGGCCTGAACGAGGCCACCTCCGACATCTTCGGCACCGGCGTGGAGTTCGCGGCCAACAACGCCTCGGACATCGGCGACTACCTCATCGGCGAGAAGATCGACATCAACGGCGACGGCACTCCGCTGCGCTACATGGACAAGCCCAGCAAGGACGGCGGCTCCGCGGACTACTGGTCCTCGTCCGTCGGCAGCAAGGACGTCCACTACTCGTCCGGCGTCGCGAACCACTTCTTCTACCTGCTGAGCGAGGGCAGCGGCGCCAAGGTGATCAACGGCGTCAGCTACAACTCGCCGACCGCGGACGGCCTCCCGGTCACCGGCATCGGCCGGGACAAGGCGCTGCAGATCTGGTACCGGGCGCTGAGCACCAAGTTCACCTCCACCACCAACTACGCGAGCGCCCGCAACGGCACCCTCGCGGCGGCGGGTGAGCTGTACGGCACCACCAGCGCCGAGTACAAGGCGGTGCAGGACGCCTGGGCAGGCGTCGCGGTCGGCTCCCGCTCCGGTGGCGGCGGCGGGGGCGGCACCTCGTACGAGAACACCACACCCGTGTCGGTACCGGACAACGGGCCTGCCGTCACCTCCAAGATCAACATCACGAACAGGCCCACAAGCGAAAACGCGCCAAGCAACCTCCAGGTGACGGTCGACATCACCCACACCTGGCGCGGTGATCTGGTGATCGATCTGGTCGGCCCGTCGGGCACCTCCTACCGGCTGAAGAACTTCAGCTCGTCCGACTCCGCGGACAACGTACGGGCCACCTACACGGTCAACGCCTCCGCGCAAAGGGCCAACGGGACCTGGCAACTGAGGGTCCAGGACCAGGCGGCCCTGGACGTCGGCACCCTCAACAGCTGGAAGCTGACGTTCCCGTAGACCGCCTCGCGCGGCTGTGGTCCCAGGGTGCCGTCCGGGGGGTCCGACTCCCCCGGGCGGCACCCGTTCACACGGCCGCAACATTTACCGGACAGCCACTTTTCGGCCAACATCACTTCAGGGTCCTGACATGTACGCGGCCCTGGTGTCAGTCTTCCTCTCACCCGCCGCAGCACAGCAACTTCACCACCCCACACCTCCGGTCAGCGACCCCACACTGCCCGGACTCCCCACAAGAAGGAGCTTGCGTGAGCCCCCTCTACGCGCGTCACAAGCGCACCGCCCTGGCCATCTCGACCGCGGTCGCAGCCGGAGCCCTGCTCTCCACCGGCATCGCCACCAGCGCCTCCGCGCAGACCCCGGCCGGAGCCGCCGCGGCCAAGCCCCTGGCCGGCGCCCCCACGCTGCTGTCCGCCTCCGCCCGCACCTCGCTGATCCGGCAGGCCCAGGACGGCGCGGCCGCCACGGCCGACTCCATAGGCCTCGGCGCCAAGGAGAAGCTGGTCGTCAAGGACGTCGTGAAGGACGCCGACGGCACCCTGCACACCCGCTACGAGCGCACCTACGCCGGCCTGCCGGTGCTCGGCGGCGACCTCGTCGTGCACACCTCCCCGGCGGGCACGACCAAGAGCGTGACCCGGGCAAACAAGTCGGCCATCAAGGTGGCCTCGCTCAAGCCGCAGATCGCCGCGGCCAAGGCCGAGAAGCAGGCGCTGACCGCCGCCCGCGCCGCGGGCTCCGCCAAGTCCACCGCGGACGGCGCCCGCAAGGTGATCTGGGCCGGCTCCGGCAAGCCCGTCCTCGCCTACGAGACGGTCGTCGGCGGCCTCCAGGACGACGGCACCCCCAGCCGGCTGCACGTCGTCACCGACGCCGCCACCGGCAAGAAGCTCTACGAGTACCAGGGCATCGAGAACGCCACCGGCACCGGCAAGACGCTGTACTCCGGCACGGTCACCCTCAACTCCGTGCAGTCCGGATCGACGTACCAGCTCACCGATAGCGCGCGGGGCAACCACAAGACCTACAATCTGGCCCGCAAAACCTCCGGCACGGGCACCCTGGTGGCCAGCTCGACCAACGTCTTCGGCACCGGTACCGCGTCCACCTCCTCCTCCGACCAGACCGCTGCGGCCGACGCCGCCTACGGTGCGGCGGAGACCTGGGACTTCTACAAGAGCACCTTCGGCCGCAACGGCATCAAGAACAACGGTGTCGGCGCCTACTCCCGCGTCCACTACGGCAACGCGTACGTGAACGCCTTCTGGGACGACAACTGCTTCTGCATGACCTACGGCGACGGCTCCGGCAACGCCGACCCGCTCACCTCGCTGGACGTGGCCGGCCACGAGATGAGCCACGGCGTCACCTCCAACACCGCCGGCCTCAACTACAACGGTGAGTCCGGGGGCCTGAACGAGGCGACGTCCGACATCTTCGGCACCGGCGTGGAGTTCTACGCGAACAACACGTCCGACAAGGGCGACTACCTCATCGGCGAGAAGATCAACATCAACGGCGACGGCACCCCGCTGCGCTACATGGACAAGCCCAGCAAGGACGGCGGCTCCGCGGACTACTGGTCCTCGTCCGTCGGCAGCAAGGACGTCCACTACTCGTCCGGCGTCGCGAACCACTTCTTCTACCTCCTCTCGGAGGGCAGCGGCGCCAAGACGATCAACGGCGTGTCCTACAACTCGCCGACGTACAACGGCGCCGCGGTCACCGGCATCGGCCGCGCCAAGGCGCTGCAGATCTGGTACAAGGCGCTGACGACGTACTTCACGTCGACGACGAACTACAAGTCGGCCCGCACCGGCACGCTCAGCGCGGCGTCGGCGCTCTACGGCTCCACCAGCGCCGAGTACAAGGCGGTGGCGGCGGCCTGGACGGCGGTCAACGTCAGCTGACGCCCCCGCGGTAAGGGACAGGCACCAGGGCGGTACCCGGGGCGCGTGCGCTCCCGGGTACCGCCCTACCCTTGTGACCCATGTCCTCGGCGCACTTCACGTACGAGCCGGTCGGCGCGACCCGCGACGACCTCACGGCCTGCCCGCCCGGCTTCCACCCCATGCACGTGCGCACGCGTGTCGGCGAGGGCGAGGCGGTGTTCCGCCGGGCCGCCGAAGCGGTCCTCACCTGGGAGATGCACCGGGCGCTGGGTGTCGGCCTCGACGCGAGCGCCGGCCGCGCGGCCCCGGACGTCGACGTCACCGTCACCCTGGCCGGGCTGATCAAGGCGCCCTGCCGGGTGGTGTGGAGCACCGAGCAGCCCCGCCGCGCCGGCTGGGCCTACGGCACCCTGCCCGGGCACCCCGAGTGCGGCGAGGAGGCCTTCGTCGTCGACCGCACCGGCGACGGCACCGTCTGGCTCACGGTGGCCGCCTACAGCCGCCCCGCCAAGTGGTACTCCCGCGCGGGCGGTGCGGCGACCCGGGGCCTTCAGCACGCGTACGCCCGGCGCTGCGGGGCGGTGCTGCGCAGGTTGTGCGCCGGGCCGGACGACGCCTGAGGGGCGCCGCCCGGCTCCGGCCGGGCCCGGGTCACCGGGTGCTCAGCGCAGCAGCACCCCCGCCCCCTGCGTCAGGTCCTCCGGCGGCACGGCCACCAGGCCCAGTTCCGCCCCCGAGGCCAGCAGCCGGTGGGCGGGCAGGATGCGGACCGTGTAGCCGTAAGGGCCGGTGCGGTCGAGGCAGAGGGGGCCCTCGTAGAGCCAGCGGCCCTCCAGGTCGGGGTTGCCCACGGCCTTGAGCGCCACCGTGGTGGCGTCGGTGATGCGGTCCTCGGAGTCGACCCGGCCGGAGACGGCCTGCACCTCGACGTCGTCGGGCCCGAGGTCGCCCAGCGCGACGCGGACCCGCAGGCCCACGGTGCTGCCCAGCTCGGCGGTGGCGGTCGCCGCCGTCGTCTCGACGTGGTCGACGGTCACCGCGTGCCAGGCCCCGTGCACCCGGGCCTTCCAGGCGGCCAGTTCCCGGGCCGTGTCCGGGACCAGCGCGCGGTGGGCGTGCGCGGCCGGCGTGTAGAGGCGTTCGACGTACTCGCGGACCATCCGGCCGGCCAGCACCTTGGGGCCGAGCTGGGTGAGGGTCTGGCGGACCATCTCGATCCAGCGGTCCGGCAGTCCGCCCTGGCCGCGCTCGTAGAAGCGGGGGGTGACCCGCTGTTCGAGGAGGTCGTAGAGGGCGGCCGCCTCGATGTCGTCCCGGTGGTCGGGGTCGGTGCCGTCGCCGTCGGCCGTGGGGATCGCCCAGCCGAAGTCGGGCTGGAACCACTCGTCCCACCAGCCGTCCAGCACCGAGAGGTTCAGACAGCCGTTGAGGGCGGCCTTCATCCCGGAGGTGCCGCAGGCCTCCAGCGGCCGCAGCGGGTTGTTCAGCCAGATGTCGCAGCCGGGGTACAGCTTCTGCGCCATCCCCATCCCGTAGTCCGGCAGGAACACGATCCGGTGCCGCACCCGCGGGTCGTCGGCGAACCGCACCAGCTCCTGCACCAGCCGCTTGCCGCCGTCGTCCGCCGGGTGCGCCTTGCCGGCGACCACGATCTGCACCGGCCGCTCCGGGTGCAGCAGCAGCTCCGTCAGCCGGTCGCGGTCCCGCAGCATCAGCGTGAGCCGCTTGTACGACGGCACCCGCCGCGCGAACCCGATGGTCAGCACGTCGGGGTCGAGCACACCGTCGATCCAGCCCAGCTCGGCGGTGCCGGCGCCACGCTGGCGCCACGAGGCCCGCAGCCGCTCGCGCACCTCCACCACCAGCTGCTCGCGCAGGCTGCGCCGCAGCTCCCAGATGTCCTGGTCCGGGATGCCGGTGACGGATTCCCAGCGGTCGGAGCCGCCGGTGCTCAGCGCCTCCTCGGTGCGCCGGTCGCCCAGCTGCCGTGCGCCGAGCCGGACCACCTCCGGCGCGACCCAGGTCGGGGCGTGCACCCCGTTGGTCACGGAGGTGATCGGCACCTCCTCGGGGTCGAATCCCGGCCACAGTCCCGAGAACATCTCCCGGCTGACCTTGCCGTGCAGCAGCGACACCCCGTTGGCCCGCTGGGCGAGCCGCAGGCCCATCACGGCCATGTTGAACAGGTTGGGCTCACCGCCCGGGTAGGTCTCCCTGCCCAGCCGCAGCACGCGTTCCACGTCGATGCGCGGCAGTTCGGCGTCGGGCCCGAAGTGGCCGGCGACCAGGTCCCGGTCGAAGCGGTCGATCCCGGCCGGGACGGGGGTGTGGGTGGTGAACACCGTCCCGGCGCGCACGGCCTCCAGAGCGGCGTCGAAATCCAGCCCCTGGTCGCACAGCTCGGCGATCCGCTCCAGCCCGAGGAACCCGGCGTGCCCCTCGTTGGTGTGGAACACCTCCGGCTCCGGGTGCCCGGTCAGCCGGCAGTATGTCCGCACCGCCCGGACCCCTCCTATGCCCAGCAGCATCTCCTGGAGCAGCCGGTGCTCGCTGCCGCCGCCGTACAGCCGGTCGGTGACCCCGCGTTCGCCGAGGTCGTTCTCCTCCACGTCCGAGTCCAGCATCAGCAGCGGTACCCGGCCGACCTGGGCGAGCCAGACGCGGGCGTGCAGCGCGCGGCCGCCGGGCAGGGCGAGGGAGACCTGGGCGGGTGACCCGTCGTTCTCCTTCAGCAGGGTGACGGGCAGTTCGTAGGGGTCGAGCACCGGGTAGTGCTCCTGCTGCCAGCCGTCCCGGGACAGGGTCTGGCGGAAGTAGCCGTGCCGGTAGAGCAGGCCGACGCCGATCAGGGGCACACCGAGGTCGCTGGCCGCCTTCAGATGGTCGCCGGCCAGGATGCCGAGGCCGCCGGAGTACTGCGGCAGGGCGGCCGTGATGCCGAACTCGGGTGAGAAGTAGGCCACCGCCGAGGGCAGTGCGGCGGACCGGTCCGCCGCCTGCTCCTGGTACCAGCGGTCGCCGGTGACGTAGTCGTGGAGATCCTCGGCGGCCGAGGCGAGACGGCTCAGGAACGGCTGGTCCCGGGCCAGTTCGGCCAGCCGCTCGGCGCGGACGCCGCCCAGCAGGCGTACCGGGTCACATCCGGCCGCGGCCCAGTGGCCGGGGTCCACGGACTGGAACAGGTCGCGCGTCTGCGGATGCCAGGACCAGCGCAGATTGCGCGCCAGGTCGCTCAGCGGACGGAGGGGTTCGGGGAGAACGGGACGGACGGTGAACCGACGGATCGCCTTCACATTCCACCTCGGACGCGTTGCGTGTGGAGACACACGGCGCTGTGTGTCTCGTCGTCAGTGACGACGGTAGTGGTTACCGCGGCGTCGGTGGGGACGTACCGGATGACGGGGTCCCGGTGCGGCGGACTCCCGGTGCCGGCCGGGCCGGTGGCGTGGGAGTCCGGCGGCAGGGTCCGGTTCCGGACGTGGTGGCGATCACAGGCCCGTCGGCGGGCGTGGCGGGCCGGGTGCGGGGCACCCGCACCTGTGGCCCCGTTGCCGTCCGACGGGGCCGGTCCTTACGCAGGCGTATACGCGACTTGTACGTCTGCGTACGGGTGAGTAGTTAACACAGTGCCGGATTGCCCACCCGAATAGGGTGGGAAGGCTCCTCCGGTACAGCCCGCAGGCGCACCACGGCCACACCCGCAGGACCCCCTCCCCACATCCATCCGCCCATACCCACTTGACGCGGACAGGAGCGGTCATGCCCGCCACGCACCACTCGTCAGCCCCTCCGACAAGCGACAAGGCGAACAGCAGGACACAGAGCGCGACAGGCAGCAGGAAGAACAGGAAGGCCGCCGGGGCGAACCCCGCAGCGGCCCGCAAGGGCGCCGGGCCCGACCCCGCCGTGACGTCCGCGGGCCGCCCGGTGGACCCGGGACCGCCCGCCCGCGAACACCCCGCGCCGGAGGGGGCCACCGCCGTCGGCCGCATACCCGTGCTCGACGTCCGGCCGGTGGTCCAGCACGGGCGCAGGCCCGCCAAGGCGGTGGCCGGCGAGGCGTTCGAGGTGTCGGCCACCGTCTTCCGCGAGGGCCACGACGCCGTCGCCGCCAACGTCGTGCTGCGCGACCCGGAGGGCCGCCCGGGTCCCTGGACGCCGATGCGCGAACTGGCCCCGGGCACCGACCGCTGGGGTGCCACCGTCGCCGCGGGCGAGCCCGGCCGGTGGACGTACGCGGTGGAGGCCTGGAGCGACCCGGTCGGCACCTGGCGGCACCACGCCGGGATCAAGATCCCGGCGGGCATCGACACCGGGCTGGTCCTGGAGGAGGGCGCGCGGCTGTACGAGCGCGCGGCCGCCGGGGTGCCCGAACAGGACGGGCGGGACGTGGTGCTGGCCGCGGCGGCGGCCCTGCGCGACGAGGAGCGCCCCGCCGCCTGGCGCCTCGCGGCTGCGCTGGCGCCGGAGGTCGCGGAGGTGCTGGCGCGGTTTCCGCTGCGGGAGCTGGTGACGTCGTCGGAGCCGATGCCGCTGCTGGT
>NZ_JBVIYZ010000026.1:0-78446 GCF_055592085.1 Streptomyces sp. NPDC041135 | reverse complement strand
CGAGTCGAGGCACTCGAATGCGTTCCATGACTGGCCCGAATTGTGTGCAGTCCGCCCGTTGGCCTGCCGTCAGCAACAGTGAGAGCACGCGGCAACGTCCGTCGGGACTCAGGTGGATCTTGGTTGTGAAGCCTCCTCGGGAGCGGCCGAGCGCCTCACCTCCGCCAGGCGGGCACACAGTCTCGCCCACAGTCTTCCGCTCTGGTGTGCCATCGCAGTCGCCCCTTTTGACGCGGCGGGCGGCGGAGCTTTCCGCGCGCCGGCCGCATGCTGGTGGGCACGGATCGAGGTGGAATCAACCGAGACGTCCCAGTCGATCCCACCGGCGGCATCGGCCTGGCCTTGCACCTGCTGGAGTAGTCGTTCCCAGGTCCCGTCGGCTGACCAGCGCCGGTGGCGCTCGTGGACGGTCCTCCATGGCCCGTAGCGTTCAGGTAGGTCACGCCACTGCATCCCGGTGCGTACCCGGTGCAGGATGCCGTTGATCACCTGACGGTGATCGCGCCACCGCCCGCAGCGGTTGTTGCCGGTGGGCAGAAGCGGCTCCAGACGTCGCCACTCCACCTCTGTCAGATCCCCCCGGCCAGTCACGTAAGAGCCAACGAACCAGTGGGTGACATGGGTACGGTCAGCATCTGCGATGCCACCACGCCAGGCCCGGGTCTTCCGTCGGCTCGTGATGCGTTCGCCCGAGGAGCACCGTGTCAAGGCGCTCAACCTGCACCCGGAGTTCGCCGGCGGCCTTTGGCGGAAGCATGAACAGAGCGACTTGCAGCTTGTCCCGGGCCCAACCCTCGCCGCAGCAGGGGCAGGTGAACTCCGCCTCCCATTGCCTCCACCGGCGCCTCGTGCCGTGGACGCGCACGGACCACACGCTCAGCGCCACCGCCACGATGCCCGGAGACAATCGCTCCCGTTCGAGCACACGGACAGCGGCATTGGCCGCTCCCGACAGGCCTGGGACATCGCGATACCGCACCCAGGGTGCACTCCAGCCGCGTTCCCGTGGCCGAAGCGAAGCTGGTGTTCTACGAGGCACGGCCCCTTCGGATGCAAGTCATGAACGGCATCCTCCCACAGCCCAAGATCGGCCGAACAGAACCTAAGCCGGCGTTCCAGTCCCGCGCGATTCTGACCGCGGACCGGGTGGAAGTCGTCGCCCCCGGAGGGGTTCACCTCCGCTCGCGCGGAGAGTGCGCCTGGTCGGTCCCACCATGAAGACCCCCGTCCCGTCCGCTCCTCTCCCGGGCGGACCTGGTGCGGTCCTTCCGGGTCGGCGCCTACGGCTTCGTCCTCCTGGGGGTCGGCCACCTCACCGTGTCCGCCGCCGAGACGCTCGCCACCCGGACACCGGAGCGGCGCGGAGTGGACACCGCCATGCGGGAGTCCTCGGTCGCCCTGGCCGTCCTGGCGGTGTCCGTGCTTCTGCTGCCGCCCCGCGTCACCAGTTGCGCCTTCGCCCTGTCGTTGCGCCGGGCCGGTGTCGCCCCCTCAGCCGGGAGGCGCAAGGGGCGTGGGGGCCGCGCGCGCACTGAGGGCCGTCGCCGTGACGGCGACGGCCCTCACCACCCCCGGCGGGTTCGTCAGGTGCGGGTCCAGCGCTGGTTGCTGCCGCCCGAGCAGGTGTACAGCTGGATCAGCGTGCCGTTCGCCGTGCCGGCTCCCACCGCGTCGAGGCAGAGGCCGGACTGGACGCCGGTGATGGAGCCGTCGGAGTTCAGGCGCCACTTCTGGTTGTCGCCGCCCCAGCAGCTGTAGATCTGCACCCGGGTGCCGTTGCCGGTGCCGCCGGCGTCCAGGCACTTGTTGCCGTAGACCTTGAGCTCACCGGCGTCGCTGAGCGTCCACTGCTGGTTGGTACCGCCGTTGCAGTCGTACAGCTGGACCTGCGTACCGTCCGAGGTGCTGGAGTTGGGCACGTCCAGGCAGCGGCCCGAGCCGACGCCCTTGATCTGCAGTCCGCCTCCGGTGGGAGGCGGCGTGGTGGTGCCGCCGTTGAGCGCGTTGAGGACCGCGGTGTAGGCGGGCTTCTTGCTGCCGTCGCCGTTGAACAGCAGCGGGGTGTCACCGGATCGCCAGGAGTCGCTGTCGCGCACGCCCCAGACGGTGATGCCGAGGCAGCGCGAGACGGCCAGGCAGTCGTTGGTCACGGCTGCGTAGGTCGAGGACGACGCGCCCTGGATGTCGAGTTCGGTGATCGCCACGTCCACGCCGAGGGCGGCGAAGCTCTGCAGCGTGGTGCGGAAGTTGCTGTTGTACGGGCTGCCGCTGTTGAAGTGCGACTGGAAGCCGACGCAGTCGATCGGCACGCCGCGCTGCTTGAAGTCGCGGACCATGTTGTACACGCCCTGGGTCTTCGCCCAGGTCCAGTTCTCGATGTTGTAGTCGTTGTAGCAGAGCTTGGCCGCCGGGTCGGCGGCGCGCGCGGTGCGGAAGGCGACCTCGATCCAGTCGTTGCCGGTGCGCTGGAGGTTGGAGTCCCGACGGCCGCCCGAACCGTCGTCGGCGTAGGCCTCGTTCACGACGTCCCACTGGGCGATCTTGCCCTTGTAGTGGGCCATCACGCCGTTGATGTGGTCGATCATCGCCTGGCGCAGCTGGCTGCCGCTGAGGCTCTGCATCCAGCCGGGCTGCTGGGAGTGCCAGGCCAGCGTGTGGCCGCGCACCTTCTTGCCGTTCTGCACGGCCCAGTTGTAGACGCGGTCGCCGGCGGTGAAGTTGAACTGGCCCCGCTGCGGCTCGGTGGCGTCGATCTTCATCTCGTTCTCGGGCGTCACCATGTTGAACTCGCGGTTCGCGATGCTCGTGTAGGCCGAGTCGCCCAGCCTGCCCGAGGCGATGGCGGTGCCGAAGTAGCGGCCGCTCTGCGCCGCCGCGGCGCCGAGCGTGCTCTCGGCGGCGTGTGCGGTCGGGGGAGTGGCCAGTGCGGTCACGACACCGAGGACGCCGACGACCACTGCTAGCAGCAGGCCGCGGATCTTCCGCCGGACCACGGGTCCGGGAAGGGCGTACGAGCCCATGACTGTGCCTCCAAGGTAGGGATCGGGGAATGACGATCGGAGGTTGACGAGGCATCGTCAAGGCTCTGCGCAGAAAAAGTTTCTGTGAATGCTTCGAAACTTTCGAAAATAGTGTTACGTGGGCTGGGGTGCCAACGTTGTCGAGGTGTGGGGGATGGGTTGATCGTTTTCTCGCGTGTGTGCGAGTTTTTCAGCGAATGTTTCGCATACGGACGCGATCCGTGCGAGGGGTATCGACGTGTGACGAAGCGCTGTGGTTGGAGGGTCGGCCAAGAAGGCGCTCAGACGGGCTGCCTGAACGGCGTAGGAGGTGCCGCCACCACTGGACGCCGCGAGCTTCTCGGCGAACCTTTCCGGCCACAGCACTAGCGGCGTGAAGCACCACCTCACAGATCGCCAGTACCCGGTCCCGAGGAACCCCGGCCGTGCGGCGGCCGGGGTTCCTCCCGCGCCCCGGGATGCCGCTGTTCAGCTCACCAGGCCCAGCCGGGCGGCGGTCACCCCGGCCTCGAACCGGCTGGAGGCGCCGAGCTTCTCCATGATCTGGTTCAGCAGGCGGCGCAGGGTGCGGTCGGAACAGGCCAGCCGGCGGGCGATGGTCTCGTCCTTGGCCCCGGTGGCCAGCAGGACCAGGATCTCGCGTTCCTGCGCGGACAGTTCGCAGGCGGCCCGCCCGCGTCCCGTCTGGCGCTCGGTGTGCGGCTGCGCGGGGTCCCAGGCGTGGGTGAAGACCTTGACGAAGCCCTGGGCGACGTGCGCGCTGTGCAGGATGATGTCGCCGCCTTCGCCCTGCGGTCCGGGTCCCGCTCCCATGACGACCGTCGCCCGGTCCAGGATGTTCATGTGCAGCGGCACCGTGGGCGCGACCCGCACCTCGACCCCGGCCTCGGCGAGGGCGTGGAGGTAGCGGGCCGACGCCTGTGACCGCACGGCCTGCTGGGAGGTCAGCATCCGCATCCTGACCCCGCGTGCCAGCATGTCCAGGTCCGCGGTGAGACTGGATTCCAGGACCCGCGGGTCGGGGAAGCCGTTGCGCATCGCCAGGAATTCGTCGGTGCCGACCGAATCGAGCGCCTCCAGCCGCTGCCGGGTGAGCGACCGGTCCGTGAAGTACTCGAGCTCCACGGCCTCCCGGGAGGCGTGCCGCGGGGCCGTCAGCAGGGACAGCAGGTCCTCCAGCGCCCGAGTCTCACGGCCGAGCTCCTCGGCCGTCTCGCGCAGCCGCCGCCCGTGTTCCAGGAGGACGGTGCGCATGGCCCGTTCCGGGGGGTTGAGCCGCTCGCCGCCCGGGTCCACGAGCCGCCGTTCCCTCAGCCACTGTCCTAACTCGACTGCCGTGTCCCTCAGTTCGTCCCTCTCCGCCGTGAAGTCCCGGGCTCCCGACGCCGTGATCCGCTCGAGCAGGGCCAGGTAGGCCTCCCTCGGATCCGAGGCGGTGGGCTGCCGACTGTCCTGAGGGTTCTCTGCCGCACGCATGCGGGCACGATACGGGCGCCCGTGGGGGGGAGGCCAGAGACGTGGTCCGGCCTGATATGCCCGGCAATGGCACTGACCGGTAGCGGACGCGCCGAATTCGGACAGGTCCGGCGGGGCCGGCCTGTCGCTAGTCTCTTCGCCGCCCGCCCAACTCCTCGCGGTCCGGTACGCACTCCCCGTCCGCGCAGTACCGGGAGCCGTCGAGGGGTCGGGGGGCAGACCTTCGGGCCGGCCGGCGTATCGACTCCCCGCTTGACATGCGCATGATCTACAGAGCGCCGGACCGCCCACCTGGTTCACCACCCCACAAGGAGCACCGGTGCCCAGAAGACACACCCTCGTCGGCGTCGCGCTGGCGATGACCCTCGGCGCGGCGGTCATACCCGCCACCGCCTTCGCGGCGGGTACACCCGCAGCCGCCGGCACCGACCCGGCGCCCAGCCCGCGCAGCCTGGCCATATCCGCCGCCGACAAGGCGGCCACCAGCGGATTCGACGCCCTGGCCAAGGGCCCCTCCGAGCGGTACGACCGCAAGCAGGTCACGCCCTGGGTCGACGGCCTCTACTCGATCGCCTACGAACGCACCTACCGCGGCCTGCCGGTCGTCGGCGGCGACGCCGTGGTCCTGGCCGACGGCAAGGGCCGCGTCCGCGCCGCCTCCTCGGCCACCAGGGCGAAGATCACGGTCGGGACCACGGCCCGCGTCAGCGCGGCGGCGGCCGAACGGACCAGCCGTCAGCAGCTCCGGACGGTCCAGGAGGTGCGGGCACCCCGCCTCGTCGTCCGCGTGGCCGGCGAGAAGGCCCACCTCGCCTGGGAGACCGTGCTGACCGGCGCCACCCGGACCGCCCCGAGCCACCTGCACGTCTGGGTGGACGCCCTCACCGGCAAGGTCCTGGGCACCCAGGACGACGTACGGGCCGGCACCGGCACCAGCAAGTGGAACGGCCCCAGCCCGCTGTCCATCGACACCACCGCCTCGGGCGGCTCGTACTCCCTGCGCGACCCCAACCGTCCCGGGCTGACCTGCTCCGACTACAGCACGGGCTCGGTCTTCACCAAGTCGACGGACTCCTGGGGCACCGGCAACCCCACCAGCAGGGAGACCGGTTGCGTCGACGCGATGTGGGGGGCGCAAAAAGAGTGGAACATGCTCCGGGACTGGCTCGGACGCAACGGCCATGACGGCAACGGCCGCAGCTGGCCGGTCAAGGTGGGCCTGAACGACGTCAACGCCTACTGGGACGGCTCCAGCATCTCGATCGGCCACAACAACGCGAACGAGTGGATCGCCGCGATGGACGTCACGGCCCACGAGTTCGGCCACGGCATCGACCAGTACACGCCCGGCGGCGCCAACAACGAGGCGGGCCTGGGCGAGGGCACCGGCGACATCTTCGGCGCGCTGACGGAGGCCTACGCGGGCGAGCCCGCCCCGTACGACACTCCGGGCGACTACCTCGTCGGCGAGATGATCAACCTGGTCGGCCAGGGCCCGATCCGCAACATGTACGACCCCTCCAAGCTCGGCGACCCCAACTGCTGGTCCTCCGCCATCCCCAGCACCGAGGTGCACGCCGCCGCGGGCCCGCTGAACCACTGGTTCTACCTGCTGGCCGAGGGCTCCAGCCCAGGGGGCGGCAAGCCCTCCAGCCCGACCTGCAACAGCTCCACGGTCACCGGCATCGGCATCCAGAACGCCGGCAAGGTCTTCTACGGCGGCATGCTGCTGAAGACCAGCGGCATGACCTACAAGAAGTACCGCACCGCGACGCTGACCGCGGCGAAGAACCTGGACGCCACCTGCTCCCTGTTCACCAGGACCAAGGCCGCCTGGGACGCGGTGAGCGTCCCCGCCCAGTCCGGCGACCCCACCTGCAGCGGCACGCCCGGCCAGGACTTCTCGATGTCGGTCACCCCGGCCACGGGCAGCGTCGACCCGGGTGCGTCCGCGACCGCCACGGTCGCCACCACGACCACCAGCGGCAGCGCGCAGACGGTCGCCCTGACCGCCACCGGCGCCCCCGCGGGTGTCACGGTCTCCTTCAGCCCGGCCTCCGTCACCTCGGGCAACAGCTCGACGATGACGCTCGCCACGACCTCGTCGGCCGTCCCCGGCACCTACACGATCACCGTCCAGGGTGACGGCGTGGCCCACCACACCGCGCAGTACATACTGACCGTCAAGGGCGCGGGCGGCTGCACCGCTTCCCAGGTGATCTCCAACGGCGGCTTCGAGAGCGGCACTTCGCCGTGGACCGGCGACACCGGCGCCATCGGCACCTTCAGCGGCCAGAGCGCCCACTCCGGCACCCGCTACGCCTGGCTCGCCGGTTACGGCTACGCCGCCACCGACACCATCAACCAGACGGTGACGGTTCCGGCCGGCTGCACCCGGGCCACGCTGAAGTACTGGCTGCACATCGACACCGCCGAGTCGGGCTCCACGGCGTACGACACCTTCCAGGTCAAGGTCAACGGCACGGCCAAGCAGTCGTACTCCAACGCCGACGCGGCCGGCGGCTACGCCGAGCGCAGCCTCGACCTCAGCCCGTACCTCGGCCAGCAGGTGACCCTCACCTTCACCGCCACCGAGGACGCGAGCCTGCAGACCAGCTTCGTCGTCGACGACGCCACCCTCACCACCAGCTGACACCGCACCGGGCGGTAGGCGGGGCACCACCCATGCCCCGCCTCCCGCCCTCCGCCACCTCACGAAGGACACACGGTGTTCCGAAGATTCCTCCCGAGCAGCAGCACTGCGGCCGGCCGCACCCCCGCCCGCCTGACCCTGACCGGCCTCACCCTGGCCGCGACCCTCGGCCTCGCCGCGCTCCCCGCGAGCGCCGCGCCGGCCCCCGCCGGCCACCGCACCGCCACGCCGTCGGCCGCACCCGCGCTCGCCGCGGCCGCTCCCGACATCGACGTCACCAAGGTCCAGGCGCACCTGACCGAGCTGAACGCCATAGCCGGCCGCAACGGCGGCACCCGCAGGTCGACCGGCCAGGGGTACCGCGACTCGGTCGCCTACGTGAAGGGCAAGCTCCAGGCGGCCGGTTACACGGTCTCCGAACAGGCCTGCACCTCCGGCTGCACCAGCGGTGCCGGCCCCAATCTGATCGCCGAGTGGCCCAAGGGCGACGCGTCGAAGGTCTACATGTTCGGCTCCCACCTGGACAGCGTCTCCGCCGGGCCCGGCATCAACGACAACGGCTCCGGCAGCGCGACCCTCCTGGAAGTCGCCCTGAGACTCGCCGAGACCAACCCCACGATGGCGGCCCGCGTCCGCTTCGGCTGGTGGACGGACGAGGAGCAGGGCCTGAACGGCTCCGACTTCTACGCCCGTTCGCTGACCGCCGCGCAGCGCTCGGCGATCAAGGCGTACTACAACTTCGACATGGTCGCCTCACTCAACGGCGGCTACTTCATCAACCACATCACATCGGCGGCCGCCGCGCCGATGAAGGCGTACTGGGACTCGCTGAACCTCCAGCCCGAGGAGAACGTCGAGGGCGCCGGCCGCTCCGACGACTACTCCTTCGAGAACTACGGCATCCCCACCTCCGGTTACGCGATGGGGGCCAGCGCCCGCAAGACCTCGGCGCAGGCGGCCAAGTGGGGCGGCACGGCGGGCGCGGCGTACGACAGCTGCTACCACTCGTCCTGCGACACCACCGCCAACATCAACGCCACCGGTCTGAACCGCAGCGCCGACGGGGTCGCCTACACCCTCTGGACGCAGGCGGTCTCGGCGACCGTCCCCGCCGACGACTTCTCCCTGGCGGTGAGCCCCGCCTCCGGCAGCACCGGTCCGGGCACCTCCCTGACCACCACCGTGTCCACGGCCACCACCAACGGCTCCGCGCAGACGGTGAACCTGTCGGCGTCGGGCGCCCCGTCGGGTGTCACGGTCTCCTTCAGCCCGGCCTCGGTGACCTCCGGCACCTCCTCCACGGCGACCGTCTCCGTCGGCTCCGCGGTCCCGCCCGGCACGTACACCCTCACGGTCACCGGCACCGGGACCACCACCCACACCGCGCAGTACACCCTGACGGTCACCGGTACGGGCAGCTGCACGGCCTCCCAGGTGATCTCCAACGGCGGTTTCGAGAACGGAACTTCGCCGTGGACCGGTGACACCGGCGCCATCGGCACGTTCAGCGGGCAGTCGGCGCACTCCGGTTCGCGGTACGCGTGGCTGGCCGGGTACGGCTACGCGGCCACCGACGCGGTCAGTCAGACGGTGACCATCCCGGCCGGCTGCACCACCGCCACGCTGAGGTACTGGCTGCACATCGACACCGCCGAGTCGGGCTCCACGGCCTACGACACCTTCCAGGTCAAGGTCGACGGGACCGCGAAGCAGTCGTACTCCAACGCGGGCGCGGCCACGGGCTACACGCAGCGGAGCCTGGACCTCACCCCGTACATCGGCCGGCAGGTCACCCTGACCTTCACGGCCACCGAGGACGCCAGCCTGCAGACCAGCTTCGTCGTCGACGACGCCACCCTGACGACCGGCTGAGCAAGCGGCAGGGCTGCCACCGGTCGGCCCGTTGGCTTGGGTGGCCGGTGGCTCCCGTCCGGGGCCGGGGTGAGCAGGGGAGGGGGCTCCGTGGGGGAGACGACCACCAGGACGGCACCAGGGGCGCGTGAGGGGTTCGCGGACGCCGTACTGCCGCCCCCGCTGCGCCCGCTCCCCGGGACCGTCACCGTACTCGCCGCGCTCGTGGTCGTAGCGGTCGGGGTGATGTACGCCGGGCACCGACGGCGAACCCGGTCGGGTGGACCGGTGGTTCGTCGCCCCGACGGCGGACAGCGTGCGGCCGCCCAGGCGGTACCCGGCCCGGGTCCTGGACTTCCTGGGGGAGCCCGCCGGGTCCGGGCTGCTGGTCGGGCGCTCGTTGCCGGGTGCCTGCCGCTGCGCTGGCCCCGGGGGGCCGTGCTCGTCGCCGCCGCCACGTGCCCGGGCGTGGGGACGGCCGCCGTGCTCAAGCACGTGATGCGGCGTACCGTCCATGGCCCCGGCCAACCTCTCCTACCCGAGGGGCCACACCGCCTTCGCCACCGCGCTGGCGGCCCTCGCGGTGGCGCTGGTCGCGGCCGGCCGGCTCCGCCCGGGCGGGGCCGGCCGGCACGGCTCTCGTGCTCGGCACGTCACTGGTGGCCGGGGCCGCCATGGGCTGGGCCCAGGTCGCCCCGGGCGCCCACTACCCGACGGACGCCCTCGGCGGCTGGTGCACCGCGGCGGCGGTGTCACCCCCACCGCCCGCCTCGTCGACCGGGTGGCCGACCGCCGGACCGACCGACGGCAGAGCTGACGGCGCCTCACGCCCGGCGGCGAACACCGCCCTCACCGGACGGCCTCCCAGCCAGGACGTCGGGTCACCAGCGTCCAGCGCCTTGCGGTACACCGCTGGACGGCGCCGCTGCACGTCCTGGCCGTGCTGCGATTCCGGCACCCTACAGGGCCGCCGGCCCGGCGGTTGTGACCGGGCCGGCGGGTGCTTCCTGTCAGATACCGCCGGGCCTGGGTTTCCGGGGGTTGCGGTGGGGCAACTGCGGGGGCGCAACTGATGTCGGTCGCGGGGCAGCGGCTGTGGTCAGGCTGTGGTGCAGGTCCTGCCGCTGAGGGTGAAGGTGGTCGGGGCCGTGTTCGTGGCGCCCCTGTTGGCGATGAAACCGAGAGTGACGGAACCGCCGGCGGTGATGGTGTCGGTGTAGGAGGCGGGGATTACGCTCACGGAGCCGCCTGTCTGGGTGGGGGTACCGCCCCACATGTTGTTGATGGTCTGGCCGTTGGAGAAGGTGAAACCGAGCTTCCAGTTGCTGACAGCGGCGGCGCCGGTGTTGCGGATGGTGATCTCGCTCTGGAAGCCGCTTCCCCAGTCGCCCACCAAGTGGTAGCCGACGGAGCAGGTGCCCGTCGGGGTGCCGGTGGTGGTAACGGTAACGGTGGCCGAGCGGGTGGAGCGGTTGCCGGCCGCGTCCTTGGCGTAAACGGCGAAGGTGTAGGCCGTGTTGCCGGACAGCCCTGTGACCGTAGCCCGGTTGGACGCCGAGCCGGCCACCTGCGTCTCGGTGCCGCCGGTGACACGGACGACGTCGTAGCCGGTGACACCCACGTTGTCCGTGGAGGCCGCCCAGCTCAAGGTCGCGGAGGTGGCCGTCACCTCGGAGGCGGTCGGAGTCCCCGGAGCGGTGGGCGCAGCGGTGTCACCGCCGGGATCACCGGGGGTCTGGCTAAGCAGGTGCGCCTTGAACCCCTCACCGTAGGTGCTGGTCGGTGTGCCGTTCCAGTCCTCGATGAGTACATTGCCACCGCTGCAACCCCAAGGGTTCCAGGTCCAGGCCGTGTACCCGACCTTGTTGGCGTCCGCCCAGGCCATCACCTGGTCGATGTAGTCATGGGCGCAGGTGTTCTGACCGATCTCGCCGGCCTGGACCGGCACCTGGGCGGCGACCGCTCCGATGGTGCTGTCCCAGCACGAGGTGGTCACGCAGCCGTTGAAGTTGTAGGAGTGCCATGAGGCCATCAGATTGCCGGTGGGGTCGGCCGGCTTGAATTCCAGCCACCGACTCAGGTTGTTCGTCCACTCCAGACCGCCCGACATGATCACGTTGGTGGCACCGGTGGTGCGTACCGCGTTGACGAGGGTCTGCATGCCGGCGACCGGGTAGGTGATCCCGGCGCAGGTGCCGCCGTCACGCAGACAGGTCCATGCGGCCGTGGCGTCGGACCAGTTGTTGGCCGCGTCCGGGTACGGCTCGTTGAACAGGTCGAAGATGACCGCTCCGTTCCCCTTGAACATCGTGGCCACCTCGGACCAGAACGTGGGGGTGTAGCGCGCGTCCGGCATGGGCTTCTGACAGGTGGCCGCGACGTCCGGGCAGCCTCCGCCGGGGCCGGTGTACTCGCCCCACGTCCAGTGCAGGTCGAGGATCACGTTGATGCCGTTGGCCACCAGGAGGTCCGCGTAGGTCTTGACCGCCTGCTGGTACGCTGCCGCGCTGGGCGCTGTCGGAGGTAAGTCCCCGGTGCCCAGCCAGCACTCCTCGTTCAGCGGGATCCGGACAGTGTTGATCTTCCATGCCTTCATCGCGTCGACGGCCGCCTGGTCCGTCGGCCCGTCGAATATCTCCTTGCCCTGAACGCAGCCGAACTCCCCGCCGGACCGGTTGACGCCCAATGGGCGGAACGTGGAATCGGACCCGGTGACCAGGCGGTTGCCCGAAACGTGCAGTGCCGGCGCCGCGGCGACCGCCGATGCCCTGCCGTCTGCGGCGGACTGACCGGGCGCCGGCGAGGCGACCGCCGAGGCCGTGCCGCCGAATCCGGCCACCGAACCTCCCATAAGCACTCCGACGACGCCGAAAGCCCGAAGGGCTCTTCGCATGCTCATCGCACTCTCCCTCAACGCACGTACATGACCGATCACTCCGTATGGGACCGCTCGGCGAGAGACCGGCCTCAAAGCGGGTTCCACAGTGGGCAATGCGCCTCTACCTGGCTGAATGACCTTCGATGCTGCGCATGACGCTGTTCCGACGATCGTGGGAGCGCTCCCATAGGCATTGAGCGTAGACGCGCCGGGCAATCGGGCGGAAGCTCCCTGCTGGACTTCTTTCTGCCGCTGCACCCCGGCCGACCGCCCCGACGATCTCGAAAGGCTGCGTCGCCCCGCAGCCCTCCGAGAGGTTGGTGCCCTCGAACAGGCAGGTGCCGGGGTGGACGGTGGCGGTCACGGGCGTCGGGATGTTCGGCGAGGGCGCGGTCCACAGCAGACCGGAGGCGTCGGAATCCATGGCGCGCCGCGACGCTGTGACGGCGGTGTCATCGAGGGCTGGGACCTGCACCCCTGCGGCGGCCCGTGCACCGGTACGCCTCCCGAGGAGATCCTCACCGCGTACATCTACGGCTCCCACGCGATCGCCGAGTGCTGCGCCCACGCGGACCTCTTCCCCGCCGACCCGCGCCCTTCACGGGCCCCCGACCGGTGGGTGGAACTTCCCGAGCGCGACTACTGGCAGCACTGACCGGTGCCACTTGCGAGAACGCCCCGCGTCGCGGCAGGTGCGCGCAAGCCGCTGTCTGCCCGCCGTCGCCGGGTGCGGCGGGCCGTGCACGGCGCGGATCGGGGCGGGGCGGGCGGTGAACGAACCGGGGACCTTCCGCGTCGTTGGGGTAACCGAACCGGAGGAGTCCCATGAGTGCTGGACGTTTCCCCGCCCGCCCGCTGTCCGCCGCCGCGCTGACGGGCGCCGCGTTGTGCCTGGTGACCGCGTGCGGTGGCACCGCCGAGTCCGTACGGAGCCACGCGGCCGGTGGGCCCCGGCACACCGCCGCAGGCGGGACGACCGCGTGGCGGGAACCCGCCGCCTACGGCTACACGTTGACGTCGGCCACGGACGTGCTGGCCGGTCGGTTCCGGGTCCAGGTGCGCGACGGCAAGGTGACCGAGGTGGCCGGGCTGGACGAGGACAGCCGGCGCCAGGTCCGCGAACACGCCGAGGTGCCCACGCTCGGCGGGCTGTTGCGGCGGCTGGAACAAGCCCGCAAGGAGCACGCCGAGACGGCGCAGGCGCGGTACGCCGCCGACGGGCACCCCGTGCGCATCACCCTCGACTGGAGCCGCAACGCCGTCGACGACGAGGCGCTCTACCTCGTCAGCGCCTACACCCCCGCGGCGAAGGGCGAGGTCATGCACGGGGGCGTCGGATGTCATCGTTCCGCTACGGCGGCGCGCAGGGGAGAGCGCTGTGCTGAAGGTGTCGTTCCCGCATCCCGGTAACGTCCATGAGCCGGATGCGCTCGCTGCGTGGGGCGGGTGCGGCGCCGTGCTGCTGCCCGAGCGTGACGACGAGCGGTTCGCGAGGCTGCTGGAGCGGGTTCAGCCGTCGATCCTGGCCCAGGTCGAGGACGGCGACGAGGTGGCGACGGTTGCCGGGCGGCTCAATCGCCGCCCTGGCCGTCCCCGCACCGTCCGGCCTGCCCCGGCTGCGCGAGCAGGCCGAAGCCTGGGAGGGACACCTGCGCAGGGACGCCGAGGAGATGCCGCATGCACTGCCGCGTCAGGTGCTGGACGGCGCCGTGGCAACCTTTCGGGAGCTGGGCCGAACCCAGCCGGACACCCTCATCCATGGCGACCTCCACGCCCGCAACATCCAGCGTGCTGACCGGGACCATGGCTGGTTGTCGACCCCAGGGGCTACGCGGGAGATCCCGCCTACGACGGCGGCACACTGCTGAAGTCCCGCGCGCCGGCGCTCCTCGAAGCGGATGACCTGCACAAGGCTGTCCACCATGTAGTCGACGTCTTCACCACACGGGCCGTTTCGACTCGTGCCGAATTCGTGGCAAGAGTCCGGCAGGAACGGCCTGCCGGACCCTGGGGAAGGGCGCCACGTAAGCCGCGCAGGGTCAGGGAGCACAGGTTGTAGTACTCCAGCAGCACTTTGACGTTGTCCCTGCTCAGGGGCGGTTTGGTTGAGTGCAGTGGGCCGGTTGTCGGCCTGTGTTCCCTTTCCCGGACCGCCCCTCGATCGTGTGCAGCTGCCGCTGATAGTGACAGCGCTCTGGGGGGCGCGTTCTCGGGCGAGTTCCCGGTCTTGCTTCGGGCGCAGGAGCGACTCTGCGTCCCACGGCTCGACGTCCGTCCACCCGAACCGGAGGACGATCTCGTCGAAGACCGGTGCGAATTCCGCACCGACCAGATCCGGCATTCGGTAGCGAAACCCGCGAACCCGGGCGACGAAGTCCGCGGGCAACGGCACGTGATATGCCTCCACATAGTGCGCAAAGTCCGCGCGCCATACCCACATGCCATCGGTTACCAGCGACGAGCAGCCGGACGTGTGCCGGTGGACCTCTCCCGTGACGACATCGACCCCTGCCTCCATGGAGTACGTGAGGTGATGGCCTACGTCGAGATACTCTACGATGTCCGCTTCATCCGGCTCGCCGGACGCTTGCACCTGAGCCCTCAGCGGCCCCGCAGTCAACTCGCTCGGATAGCCGAAGTCATCGAAGAAGCCGAGCAGCCTCAGCACGCGCACCCCCGTCAGCCTCTGCGATACCCTGCGATCTGAGCAACTGTCGAGGCGAGCATACGCAGACTCGAGGGCCGCCAGTACGGCCCCTCGGCCTCCGGGCTCGGCGCGCTGCCGAGGCCGCAGGTGAGTTCGGCGCGGGCCAGTTCGGCCCGCTCGGCGTACTCGGCCTGCGTGGGCGGCTGTGCGCGAGTCCCGGCACCCAGGCTGTCCAGGGCAACCGGACGCGTGTGCGAGGGCGGCCGGATGCACGACTTGGCGCAGATCGCCGAGGCTCAGAAACAGGCGTGCGTGCGCGGGACTGCGTGACGGTTCGGCAGGGGAGTGAGGTGGATCTGCCGTTTGCCGGGGCGAATGGCAGACCTGGTCAGGCCGGGCCGAAGGTCTTCTCGCGGTGGACGCGCCAGCGTTCCATCATCGCCGTGATCTCGGCCTCGACGAACTCGAAGAACGCGAGTGTCTCGGCCATCCGGCGGCCCGCGGCCGTGTCCGCGCCCAGGCTGGTGACGCCCTCGCGCAGGGCGCCTTCCCAGCGCCTGATGACGGCTTCCCGGTTGGTGAGGGCCTCGTACCACTGGTTTCCGTGCACCCGGTAGCGCTCCCGGCGCGAGCCCGGCTCCCGCTCCCGCGAGACCATGTGCTGCTGTGCCAGGTAGCGGACCGCCCCGGACACCGCTGCCGGGCTGATCCGCAACTGCTCACCCAGCTCGGCGGAGGTCATCGCACCCTCGTCGGAGGATAGGAGGGCGGCGAAGACCCGGGCGGGCATCCGCGCCAGGCCGGCCTCCACGAGCTGTGCCGCGAAGGACTCAACGAACCTCGACACGGCCTCCGCGTCGCGCGCGGTCCCGGGTGACTTGGTCATGCGGCTCAGTCTAGCCGGGATTCGAATGGTTCCTTAACTTCACAAATCTCTGAAGTAAGCGTACTTTCCGAAGCATGACGAAGGCCATCACCGTCTCCGGACTGCACAAGTCCTTCGGGCGGACACACGCACTCACCGGGCTCGACCTGGAGGTCGCCCGCGGTGAGGTGCACGGCTTCCTCGGTCCCAACGGCGCCGGCAAGTCCACTACCATCCGGATCCTGCCCGGCCTGCTGCGCGCCGACTCGGGCGCCGCACAGGTCCTGGGCCGCGACCCCTGGCAAGACGCGGTCGAGGTGCACCGCCGGATCGCCTACGTGCCCGGGGACGTGACCCTGTGGCGCAACCTCTCCGGCGGCGAGGTCATCGACCTCTACGGCCGATTGCGCGGCGGGCTCGACGCCCGGCGCCGCGCGGAACTGCTCGAGCGGTTCGAACTCGACCCCACCAAGAAGGGCCGCACCTACTCCAAGGGGAACCGGCAGAAGGTCGCCCTGGTCGCCGCGTTCGCCTCGGACGTCGACCTGCTGATCCTGGACGAGCCCACCTCGGGCCTGGACCCGCTGATGGAGGAGGCCTTCCGGCTGTGCGTCGAGGAGGAGCGCGCACGGGGCCGGACCGTCCTGCTGTCCTCCCACATCCTCAGCGAGGTCGAGGAGCTGTGCGACCGGGTGAGCATCATCCGCAGCGGCCGCACGGTGGAGAGCGGCTCGCTCGCCGAGCTGCGGCACCTGCATCGCACCAGCGTCACCGCCGAGCTGGCGGGCCCGCCGAACGGCCTCGCCGGTCTGCCGGGCGTACACAACCTCGACGTCCAGGGCCGCCGCGTACGGCTCCAGGTCGACACCGAGCGGCTGGACGGCGTTCTCAAGTCGCTGAGCGAGACGGGCGTGCGGTCGCTGACGTCGACCCCGCCCACGCTGGAGGAGCTGTTCCTGCGGCACTACCAGGACGTGGTCCGGTGACGGCCTTCACGGTACGGCCCGGCAGCACGCGCCCGCTCGCCGGCACCGGCACCCTGCTGCGGTTCGCGCTGCGCCGCGACCGGCTGATGCTGCCGGTCTGGGTCGCCGTGACCACGCTGATGGTCCTGTCGATGCCCGGCACGCTGGAGAGCGTCTACGGCACGACGGCCGAACGCGCCGACCTCGTCCGGCAGATGACCGCGAATTCCTCGCTGCGCGCGATGGTCGGCCCGGTCTTCGGTGACTCCCTGGGCGCGCTGACCGCCTGGCGTGCCGGTGTGTACGCCGGTGTCCTGGCCGCCGTGACAAGTCTGCTGGTCGTTGTGCGTCATACCCGGGACGAGGAGGAGAGCGGCCGTCAGGAGCTGTTGGCGTTCGGGATGGTGGGCCGCAGGGCCTCCCTGACCGCGGCACTGCTGGCGGCGGCGGTCGGCAACGCGGCCTTGGTGGTGCTCCTGACCGCCGGGATGGCCGGCCAGGGGACGTCCGGGGCCCTGGCGCTCGGGCTCGGGGTCGGCGGTACAGGCATGGTCTTTGCCACGACGGCCGCGGTCCTCGCCCAGCTGACGGAGAGCGCACGGATGGCCCGCGGGCTGACAGCGGCGGTGCTCGGCGCCGCGTTCGTGCTGCGCGCGGCGGGCGACTCCGCGACGGATGACGGATCGTCGGTGGTTACCTGGCTGTCCCCTCTCGGGTGGCTGGAGAACCTGCGGCCCTACGCGGACGAGCGCTGGTGGTTGACGGCCCTGTTCGTCGGTGCGGTGCTGCTCCAGGGGGCGGCGGCCTACGCCCTGACGGGCCGCCGCGACCTCGGCATGAGCTTCCTGCCGACGCGGCCGGGGCCGGCCACCGGCCGCCTGGGTAGCGCGGCGGCCCTGGCCTGGCGGCTCCAGCGGGGCGGCGTCCTCGGTTGGAGCGCCGGTTTCCTCCTGGCGGGGGTGGTCTACGGCGGCATGGCCGACGGCGCCGCCGACCTGGTCGGGGACAACGAGGGAACCCGGCAGCTCTTCGAGCGCATGGGCGGGCAGACAGGTCTGACGGACGCGTTCCTGGCGACCATGGCCGGCATGCTGGGGCTGGTCGCGGCACTGTACGTGGTGGCGTCCGTGCTACGGCTGCACGGCGAGGAGACCTCGGGCCGGGCGGAACCGGTCCTGGCCACCGCGGTGGGCCGGCTGCGCTGGGTCGCCGGGCACCTGGTGATCGCCTTCGGCGGCTCCGCCCTGATTCTGCTCCTGGCCGGACTCGGCCTGGCCGTGGGCCACGGCAGGCGGACCGGCCCGGTCGTGGCCGCCTGTCTGGTGCAGATCCCGGCGGTGTGGGTGGTCGGCGGGGTGGCGGTGCTGCTGTACGGCGTGCTGCCCCGGGGCGCGGTCGCCGCGTGGGGTGTGGCGGGCGTGTTCTTGCTGATCGGCTGGGTGGGCCCGGCGCTGGATGTGCCGCAGACGGTGCTGAACCTCTCTCCCTTCGGGCACCTGCCGAAGCTGCCTGGTCAGGTCATGCGGTGGGTCACGGTGGGGGCACTGACCGCGCTCGCTGCTGTGCTGGTCACCGGCGGGCTAGCGGCCTTGCGGAGGCGGGACCTCACCACGTGAGCCACCACCTCCGCTTCGTCGGCCAGCCCTTTCAGCCCTCTGATCACGAAGGGGCGCATCTCCTGCATCAGTGCCCCGCAGGCCCGCATCGAACAGGACCTCTCGAGAGGCGCCCTGGACAGGACCAAAGACATAAGGAGCCGAGGACCACCGCAGTATCCGCCCGGCCGCGACGCGGTGATGGACGGGCTTGATGGACGGGCTCAGTACGCGGAATGTGCGCGTGACATGCGGTACGTGGTGCCCTCACGGGGGCCGAAGGGCGGTGGCTTCTCCGCTCGGGTTGCCGAGGGCGCGGTGAAGAGTGAGGGCTTGGTTGGCGAGTTCCTCGGCCCGGCCGGGGTCGGCGTGTCGGCGGCGGCGTCTGCCAGGAGCCCGAGGGCGGTGGCTTCTCCGCCCCGGTCGCCGATGATGCGGTAGAGGGTGAGGGCCTGGTTGGCGAGCTCCTCGGCCGTGTCGAGGTCGGCGCGCTCGCCGGCGGCATCCGCCAGCAGCCCCAAGACGGCGGCTTCCCCACGCTGGTCGCCGATGGCGCGGTAGACGGTGAGGGCGGCTGCTGGATCGAGGAAGCGATGGCCTGTGCGTGCAACTGAGAGTCGTTGAGTCGAGCGGCGAGACCCTCCGCGGCGGCACGTTGCCTGGCGGCGAGTTTGCGCTGGTGGGCTGATTCGGCCCGCTGCGTGAGAGACATGCTGGTCGTCGCCGCGGCGGATGCCGCAGCGGCAACAACCTCTGGAGTTGGTGACTGACGTCCGATGCCCGATGGTGCCCACATCGCTCGGCGAACGCCGAGGTTGGCTTCGGTCAGAAGCAGGTGGACCAGACAGCCCTGGTCGGGGCATGGTTTGGCGATCTCCCAGAGCCCTCGGGAACGATCCAACTCCACGTACCCCGCCCCGCGCCGTGGTCAGCGACGCCGCACCATGTAGGACACAGTTCAAGGCTCCGCGTCAGTCCGGGGCGAGGACGCAGAACTCGTGGCCCTCCGGGTCGGTCAGGCACGTCCACGGGACGTCGCCCTGGCCGAGATCGAGGTCAGTGGCGCCGAGGGCCCGCAGCCGGGCTACCTCTGCTGCTTTGTCGTCACCGCGGTACGGCAGCAGGTCGAGATGGACGCGGTCCGGCACGGTCTTCACGTCGGGCGTGCGGATGAACTCGAGATACGGGCCAGTTCCCTTCGCGGAGCGCAACACCGCCTGATCGTCACTCACCTCGTGCAGGGTCCAGTCCAGGGCCTCGTCCCAGAACCGGGCCATGGCCCGCGGATCCGCGCAGTCGACCACCACCGCGGCGATCGGCCCGGTGTCGAGGTAGATCTCGCGAGGTTCCAGCACGCAGAACTCGTTGCCCCCGGGGTCGGCGAGGACCGTCCAGGGCACCCCACCCTGGCCCACGTCGGCGGGCGTCGCACCGAGAGACTTCAGGCGCGCGACCAGCTCCGCCTGATGGGCCGCGGAAGTGGTGGCGAGATCGAGGTGTACGCGGTTCTTTGCCGATGTCCTGGGTTCCGGGACGGGGACGACGTCGATGCCGACGAAGACCGGGTCCGGCCAGACGAGGCCGCCGGCGGGTCCGACGTAGGTGGTCACGCCGGGGCTATAAGCACTCCAGCCGAGCGCCTCCGCCCAGAACCTGCCGACTGCCGAGGGATCAAGAGCCTTCATGTTCACCATGACAGGTCGCAGTGCCATGCCGGTGATCGTATACGCCCGCTCTGCAACGACATCCGCACCGTCGCCAAACAGAGATCGACTCGCTCAGCAGCCGCAATGCTCAGCTCGCCGACTGGACTGGCCTCGCTTTTCGATCGGGGGGATGAGACGTCGCTGATCGTCAGCTGTCGGGGTGAGCCAGAGTTTTCGCTGCTCGGGCATGGCGAAGGCCCAGCGCGGTGGCCGGGCTTGTCCAAGGTCCGTCGGGGGAGGGGAGTCGGTGAGGAACACCTGACGCCGCAGGCGGGTGCACGTCCTCGAAGCCGGCATGCCGGCTGAGGCCGTCACAGCGCGCCTCCATGGCGATCGAAGGGAGTCCGGGCGGGACCACCAGACGGCCCAGTCGAACCCGGCTATGCCCTGACGCCAAAAGGCCGCCGGACCGGCCGCGAAGAGGGCGACGGTGAAGCTCTCTCCATCTGGCCGGTCCCCCGGTAGGAGGGGCGGGCCGGCCACTGGCGGCGACGCCGCCCGGGACGTGACGGACGCGCCGACGGCACGGCCGACTTCCCGTCTATCTCGGGCGGTTCCTGATTGGCATCCTGCGCACCGCGCGCTCCGTCACCGCCTCGACCGAAGACGGTCTGCGGCCACAGGACCGGGCACCGGCTGCAGGTGTGTACGCGGGCAGTGGGGTCGCGCGGAGCCGGCTGGTCGGGGCCGGGCCTGCTGGCGCGCCGCCCACGCGTGGGAGCGCTCCCGTAAAGTGGAAAATGGTGGTGCACGGGGATTTCGCGCCTCCCTCATGCTGGTTAGGCTCAAGCCCGGTTGCCGTGCGGGAGCGCTCCCATAGGTGCCCGCCGCAGCCGGCCTTCACCCTCAGAGGGCCTCCCTCCCCACGAGAGCACGGAGGACGACTGTGAGACCCCCCATCCGCACCCCGCGCCACGAAGCGGCGGCTGCGGCTACCGCGCCCGGGCCGCGCTTGTGCAAGGCCTTGGCGATCGGCCTGGCCGTCGGCCTCGCGGCAGTCGGCATGGTGCTGAGCAGCGAGAACACCGCGGGCGCCGCAGCGCAGGGCAGCCTCCCCAGCGGCACCCAGTTCTACAAGGACCCCAACTCCCAGGTAGTCCGCTGGGTCGCCGCCAATCCCGGTGACTCCCGCCAGCCGGTCATCGCCCGGCGGATCGCCTCCCAGCCGCAGGGGATCTGGTTCGCCAACTACAGCCCCTCCACCATCACCAGCGACGTCAGAGCGATCACCACGGACGCGGCCTCCGCCGGACAGGTCCCGGTACTGGCCGTGTACGAGATCCCCAACCGGGACTGCGGCGGCGCCTCCGCCGGTGGCGCGCCGGACCTGCCGTCGTACGACTCCTGGGTGCGCAACTTCGCCGCAGGGCTCGGCAGCGGGAAGTCGGTCATCATCCTGGAGCCGGACTCCGTCTCCCTGACCACCTGTCTGTCCGCGCAGCAGCAGAGCGACCGCTTCGCCTCGCTCTCCCGGGCGGGCGCCGCCATCCACGCCGCCGCGCCCAACGCCAAGGTCTACATGGACGGCGGCCACTCGACCTGGAACAGCGCCTCGGAGCAGGCCAACCGGCTGCGCAGCGCCGGCATCCTGACCAACGCCGACGGCTTCTTCACCAACGTCTCCAACTTCAACGCCACGGGCAACGAGGTCAACTACGCCAAGAACGTGCTGGCCGCGCTGGGTAACCCCTCCAGCCTGCACGCCGTGGTGGACACCAGCCGCAACGGCAACGGCCCTGCCGGCGGCGGGGCGTGGTGCGATCCCTCAGGCCGGTCGATCGGCAACTATCCCACGACCACCACCGGGGACCCGGCGATCGACGCCTTCTTGTGGGTGAAGCCGCCCGGCGAGTCGGACGGTTGCGCCGGCCCGGCGGGCACATTCATCCCGGACGTGGCCTACCAGCTGGCCTCCGCCGGAGCGTCGGACCCGCCGACCGGTGGAACCACGACAGGTGGAACGACCACGGGCGGTACCACGACGACCGGGGGCACCACCACAGGCGGATCCACCACAGGCGGATCCACCACAGGTGGTACCACCACAGGTGGTACCACCACAGGCGGAACCACCACAGGCGGTACGAGCGGCGGCACCGGCACCTCCACCTGCAAGGTGACCGTCACCCCGCAGACCTGGACCGGCGGCTTCACCGCCAACGTCACGGTGGCCAACACCGGTTCGAGCGCGGTCAACGGCTGGAAGCTGGGCTTCACCCTGCCCTCCGGCCAGACGGTCACCAGCGCCTGGAACGCGACGATCAGCCCGAGTTCGGGCGTGGTCACCGCCTCCGGCCTCTCGTACAACGCCCAGATCCCGGCCGGCGGCTCCCAGTCCTTCGGCTTCCAGGGCACCTTCTCGGGCAACTACGCCCAGCCCACCGCGTTCACCCTCAACGGCGCCGCCTGCAGCGGCTCCTGACGTATCACCCGGATTCCCCGCACCACCCGTATACAGCCACGGCGGCCGCCCCGGACATCTTCCGAGGCGGCCACCGCGCGCTGCGCCGATCCGTCGGCCCGCCTCCGACCCCTGTCAAGCGCCTACATCCCCGCCCTCAGCGGGTGAACCGGCCCCGAGACGCCCCCCGGCCGCGCTGGCCTAGACGCGATTGGTGCGCAAAATGTGCGCTTGAGGTAGGAGTGCGGACGTTCTCGCGGCTCGAGCTGGCTGCTGGACTCCGTTACACGGCGACCGGCGACCAGACCCCGACGCCGCTGCGCCGGGTGCTCGTCCCGGCCCGCATGTGACGGAGCACCTCCAGTACTGACGGGTACCCGGCTGCCCCTCGGGCGTACCGGCATGCCGGCCTCGGCGAAACACTCCAAGCACGGCCAGCCGCCGGTCCGCCCTTGCCGAAGGTGCCGCGCGAGTGCCGCTGTACTCTCGATCACCACGGTGTCGACCGCGTGCACCAACAATCCATGGCCCCGGCCGAGCCCAGCAGCCGCGGGTCGGGCAGAGCGCCAACTGGCTCGCTGCCAACCGGAGTCCCCCATAAGGGAGTTGTGTGGCTCCTGGTTTGGCGGTGGGGTAGCGTGCCGACAGCGTTCGTGGCGTTCCTACGCCGTCCAGACCGGCGACGCGGCGCTGGCCAAGCGGGCGTGGACGAAGTTCCACGCCTCCGACGGCTACAGCGAGTCCTCGCCGTGGAAGACGGAACCGCTCAGCGGCCCCGCCACCCTGGTCGCGGGCAGCGAGGCCGCCTTGGTGTCCATCGACGACACCGCGCCTCACGGCCTCGCCGCCATCGAGAACCTGGCGCTGCTCGGCGACAAGATGCCGTTGAAGGGAGCTAGTTCAGCCTCTCCAGGACATCCCGCACCCGCCGGACATCCCGCAGCCGCTGCTCGTACGTCGCACCGAGTGCGAGCAGCAGCAGTCCGGCGAGGGCGGGCGGCACCCAGCGCGGGAGGGTGTCGGTCACCTGGACCAGGTATGGGGCGAGTTCGTGCAGCGCGTCCAGTGTGAGAACCGAGCCGCCCAGCACGAGCGACGCCTGCAGACGGTATCGGGCCCCCAGCAGTGTCAGCAGCAGCGCGGACGCGCCCAGCAGCAGGGGGCGGGTCGACCCAGGGTCGCCCCAGGCGACGGCCAGGCTCGGCAGCAGCGTGGCGGCGAGCCCGGGGCCGTACGCCGTCCAGGAGGAGACCGCCGGGTCACGGCGCCGGCGCAGGGCCCCGACGACCAGTGCCGGGACCGTCGCCGGCAGGGTGTACGCCTCCACGAGGCCCACCTGCCAGGATGCCAGCCGCACCCATGAGGCCAGCACGAACAGGGCGACGGCCGCGTACCCGACGCCACGCCGGTCCGGGCGCAGGGCGGTGCTGGCGGCGATCACCGCGCACAGGGACAGCACCAGCGCGAGCAGCGGCGGGTCGAACACGGCGAGGCCGACGGCCAGCAGGCCCGCTCCGGCGCCGACGGCCTCCACCACGACGGTCGTCACCGGGTCGCCGATCCGGGGTGCGGCCACGGCCGCGACGACGGGGACCACGAGCACCAGCAGGGCGATGTGCTCCGGCCGCCAGCCGGCGGCGGCGCCCACGGCCGCGGTCAGGGCCGTGGCCGATGCCAGGGAAGCGGCGGCGGACACGGCTGCCGCCCGGCCACGCCACGCGGCCCCCGCGAACATCGCGGTCAGCACCGCGAGCACGGTGAGCGTCGCCGCCTCCGTGGCCAGGGCGAGGAGGGCGAGACCGAGCGAGACGAGCAGCGCCGACACGGTCGTCGCCCGCGTCGCCGGCGCCAGCAGCACCGCCGCCGTGGCGCCCATGACGAACAGGCCGACGGCGTAGGGCAGTTCCAGCGCGGCGGGGACGACGAGCAGCGCGGCGCAGACCAGCGTCAGGGCGGCGGTCCGCGCCTGCGGACGCCACTGCCCGTCCCGCACCACCGTCGCCAGGACCACCGCGACGGCGGCGAGGATCAGGGGCGCCGTGACGGCGTAGGGCGGCCAGAAGGCGTCGACCGTCACCGCGGCGCGGGCATCGGACGGAGCTCCGGACCAGATGTGCCGCAGCCACGCGACCGGGCCCAGCAGCGTGACGCCGACGGCCGGAACCGCCCACAGCACCGCTCCCGCCTGGACCACGGCGGAGGCCCAGGCCACTCCCCGGCGCACCGGCTGCGTCCCCCGGGCGATGGCCAACAGCGCTATGCCGCACGCGAAATAGCCGGGCGCCGCCCACTCGCCGGGCGCCGAGGCCCGCAGGACGCCGCCCAGTGCGGCGACCGCACACAGCGCGCCGACCACGGCCCCACCCGTGACGAAGCCGGGGTCCGGGGCGAACCGGGCCACGCCCAGGGCGATCACCGCCGCGAGGACGAGGAGCATCGCCGCACGGGTCGCCGCGCCCGGACCAGACGCCTCCAGCGACAGTCCGCCGGCCGCCAGGACGCCCCAGCCGCCGGTCGCGAGGGCGCACACCACCGCGACCGTACGCACCGGCCGCTGCGCGACCCGCAGCGCGACCGCCGCGTCGAACGCCGCCGTCAGCAGCAGCGCGGCCGTGACCGTGTGCGCTCCGCCGCCCGCCGCGAGCGCCCACAGCGGCAGCGCGAACTGAGCGGCCGTCAGGGCGGCCGGGCGCGGCAGCCGTACCGCCGCCGTGCCCGGCCGCGCGGCGAGCGTCGTGCCGTACCCGGCCCACACCGTCGCCAGCAGCGTGGCGGCGGCCGCCGCGTACATCGTGCCGTCCGCTGCGGAGAACGCGACCTCGTACAGGGCGTAGGCGTCCAGCACCGTCAGCGCGAGGCCGAGACCCGCGACCGACTCGGCGGTCGAGCGCAGCCCCCGCCGCAGCAGCGCGACGGGCGCGCCGAGCACCGCGAGCGTGACCGCTCCGAGCACCGCACACCGCCCGGTGATCCCCAGGTGTCCCCAGCTGACCAGCGTGAAGACCATCGCCGCGACGGTGAGCAGGACCCCGCCGAGCAGGAGGAGAACGTTCTGCACGCTCGGAGCGCTGGTCTCGAGGCGGCGGGGCGGGGCCGGAGGCGCGGGCCATCCCGGCGCGACCGGCGCCGTCGCCTGCTGAAGCGCGGCGACCAACCAGGCGCGGCGCGCCAGCAGCTGGGCACGGCGGGCGTCCAGGTGTCGCAGCTCGGTGTCGAGGAGCCGCAGCTGCTCGGCCGGAGGCGGAGAATACGTCATGCCTCGGAGTGTGGTCGGCGTCCCCTCCGGCGGCATGAGCACCGGTACTCAGAACGCGTACTCAGAACACGTACTCAGCCGCACTGGCCGGCCGCGCGCGGGCACACTCTGCCCATGGATTGGACCCGTTACCGTTTCCGCAGCCTGTAGGCCCTGCCCGCGCCGCCCGCCCGCGTCCTCGAGGCGCTGGGGCGGGCCGAGGACTATGCGCGCTGGTGGCCGCAGGTGCGCGAGGTGCACCGCGTCGACGACACGACCGGCGTCGTCCGCGTCCGCTACGTCCTCCCGTACGACCTCACCTTCACGAAGGACCTCGTTCCCGGAACGGGACGGGGCGTCCATGACGGCGGATACTCGCGCCGATCACCTGTTCCGGCTCGTGTCCCGGGCTCTGCCGACACGAGGGCGACAAGCGGGCGCAAGGGGCCCTCATCCCGGGGTGCGTTGCTGGACAGCTCTTCGACTGCTCGGCGATGGTGTGGTCGCGAGTGGGCACCAGGGTGCCGTCCGCGATGAGCACGGTGTGAGGGGCTGGAGCGCGAGCATCGGTCCGAGGTGGTCACGGCGCCGATACTGTGATCACACACCAGCCACGTCCGGATCATCGCACCGCAGCGTGCCCCGCCGTCCCCGGTCTCGACGGTGCCACCGAGTTCGCTCAGCAGCGACGCCATGGCCTCGACGATGGTGCGTGAGCCGGGGTGGGCGGGGTCGACCTCGGGCCAGGCCCATCGCAGGCCGTGGCGTTCTAGGTCCAGGGAAAGTGCGCGGACCCGCCGCCGCGGCGCCCATCCCGGCCACCGCCCGATGCCGAGCAGGCCACCGCCGACAAGGGCATGCCGACGGGCCTGTCGGCTGAACTGCGGTGCACTGCGCGTCACGGCCAAGGTCCGGTTCACGCCATTTCTTGGAGAACGTCGCTTGCAACAGTGTGAGGCACGCCACGATGGCGAGCGAACTCCCGTTCGCATCGGTCTGATTGGTCAACCGGTTGGAAGGAGTGCTCGTGACTCAAGTCGTGCCCCCTTTACCTGTGGTCGTCGAGAATCCGGTCATCACGTTCTCCAGCGCCCCGCAGCGCCCGGCCTTGCGGCATCTGGGCAGGCCCTCGCTGCGCAGCTCGGTCTCCGGCACGCGGCGGCGCGCCCGCGGTGAGGCGCCCCGCGTGCTGCTCGTCGTGCCCTCGTACACCCGGGTGGTGGAGCCCTCCCCCGAGCGCAGCAGCTTCCGGGCTCTCGGCCTGGACACGTTCGAGGTCATGAAACGGGCCGGCACCCCCATCGGTCTCCTGCGCATCGCGTCCGGCGCACGCCTCGCCGGCTTCGACGTCCGCATCGTCGACTCACCCTTCGCCGGCTGGGAGCAGGAACGCCGGCTCGTCGACCTCGGCGGGGGCAGCAACCTGGTCCGCTACGGCCTCGACGACGCACAACTGCGTTCGGTCATCGAGGAGTTCGAACCGGACGTCGTCGGCGTCCAGTGCATCTACACCGTCCAGTGGGGTAACGCGCGCGCCCTGGCCGACCTGGTCAAGGACATCGACCCGGCGATCGTCACGGTCACGGGCGGCGCCCATCCCAGCGGAGACTGGCAGTACGCCGTGCCGGACTCGCCCTTCGACCACGTCGTCATCAACGAGGCCGACCAGACCTTCACCGCGCTGCTGCGGGCGCTGACCGAGGAGGGCGGCGACATCGACGCGGTGCCCGGCGTCGCCTACCGGCGGGCCGACCTCGCCGTTGTGCGGACCACCGCCAAGTCGCCGTACATGCGCATCCTGCCGAAGCGGCAGGGGTTGGACCAGCGGCTCGGCATGATGCCGCTGCCCGATTTCGGGATGCTGGACATGAGCCAGTACCAGCAGGCGTACCACTCGTCGGGGAAGCGGGTACGTGACCACGGTGCCTGGGCGCAGATCTTCTCGACCATCGGCTGCAACGTGGGCTGCGACTTCTGCTACATCCCGATGGTGAACGGCCCCTGGCGGGCCCTCGGCCTCGACTGGTTCGACCTGCACCTCGCCGAGATCACCAAGCAGGGTGTGACCGAGGTGCTCATCGAGGACGATCACCTGCTGCACGACCCGCTCTACGCGATGCGCGTCTTCGAATTGCTCCGCAAGCACGATCTGCCGTGGGTGGAGGAGGGTGGCCTGAGCCTGTTCAATCTCGTCCTGCTGCATCTTGGCGAGAAGTTCGCGAACAGCATGGACGACGCCGAGCGGCGCAACCCCAACTTCCGCAACATCCTCTCCGCGATGCGCTCCGGACTGACCTGCCGCGACCTGATCAGGGCCATGGCCGACGGCGGCTGTTACAGCGTCTACCTGGCCGTGGAGAGCGCCAACGAGGACAGTCTCGAGCAGTCCGGCAAGCCCCGTCTCAACGCCTTCCAGAAGGCCACGGGCGAGATCGTGGAGATGTTCACGGAGTACGGCATCCAGGTCACGGGCGGATTCATGCTCGGCTTCGTCAACCCGCCCGGGCGGCCTGGAGCCGAACCGTACGTCGAGTCGCTGGAGCAGATCGAGAAGACCATCGACTACGCGGTCACGCTCATGGGGCACGGGATGGCGTACGCGAACCCCTTCATCGTCACCCCGTTGCCGGGCACCAAGATGTGGGACTTCCAGAAGGACTATGTCGTGCGCCACTACGACAACGGCTGGTCGCACGAGAAGGCGACCATGGCGACGGAGAGATGGAGCGCGGAGGGCATCGAACGCATGCGGCTGGAACTCCTCGTGCGCGCCAACGGCGCCGACAGGGTGATCGAGATGGTTCGCCGCGGCACGTGGCCCGTGGACGCCTGACGGGATGGGACGACGGCGGTGGCCTGCTCAGCCCCGGCGGCGCGCCGCGCGCAGCGCGTCCGCCGAGGCGAGCACGGCGCCGCCCGTGATCAGTACGCAGGCGGCGGCGACGGGCCAGCTCGCATCGGCCCGTCCCGTCGCGATCAGCAGGGCGGTGGACAGCAGCGGGGCGGCATACGACAGGGTGCCCAGGAGGCGGATGTCGCCGTGCTTGGTGCCGTGGTCCCAGATGTAGAACGCGCCGCCGACCGGGCCGAGGCCCAGTGCGAGCACCGCCAGCCACTGCCCGCCGCCGGGCCGCACGGTGTCCTCGAACAGCAGATGGCAGACAGCCGCGAGCACCGCGGTGGCCAGGCAGAAGAACGCCACCATGTCCGCCGGGACCCGAGGATAGCGCCGGTTGGCCACCGAGTACGCCGACCACACCACCGCGCACACGGCGGCTGCCATGTACCCGAGCAGGTACTCCCTGCGGAACTGCACGCCGTGCCCGCCCGTGACCAGCAGGAACGTGCCGCCGAGCCCGAGCACGGCGCCCGCCACGTGCCGCCAGCGCAGCTGTTCTCCCGGCAGCAGTGCGGAGAGCACGACGATCAGCAGCGGCCACAGGTAGGCGATGAGGCCGGCGTCGACCGCGGGGGCGTTGCGCAGGGCCAGGAAGTAGAAGAAGTGGTAGCCGAACAGGCCGCCGACACCGATCGCCCAGGCCCCGCGGGGCACCGCGCGGACGAGTGCCCCGCCGCCGCGCAGTGCTCGGGGCAGTCCGAGGACGCCGCCGACCGCGAACGCCATGGCGGTGAGCTGGAAAGGCGGAATCCGCCCGGTCAGCGTGGTGAAGAGGGCCAGAGACGCCCACAGCAGTACGGCCCCGGCACCGATCGCGGTGGCCCTGAGCCGGTGCACCGGGTGTGTCACGGAGTCGCACCCCTCCGCCGCTGCCACGGTGCCGGCTCGCGCGTTCCCAGCGTCCATGTGCCCTCCCACCCACCGCCGTCGCATGACGGTACGTCACGTCACGACCACACCAGCGCATCGTAGGGAGGCGCGTGACCGGGACCCGCGCTTTCCGGTCAGAACGTGGAACAGACTGGAGAGAGACGCGAACGGGCCACGCCTACGTATGGGGAAGAGACGCCACCGGCACAACAGCCGGGTAACACGGCTCCGTATCCTCAGCCGTTGCAAACGGCCTCGCCCGATACCGTTGCCTGCCACAGGCTGGCGCCCGCTGTGCCACGGTGACAGCTGAGTACGCATACTCACGCGCCCTTTCCCTCCCGCCGTCCAGAGTGGTCATGGACACAGAGGGGGCGAACGGCCGTGGGGCATCGACGTCGTACCAGAGCCATTCTGGGCGTGGTGAGCAGCGTGGCGCTGCTGGCCGCATCCGCCTGTTCGCAGGACGGCGCCACCAGCCAGAAGACTGTCCGCAAACTCGCTGGAAGCGCCGAGGCGGTCAAGGCCCGAGAGCAGGTGGAGCAGGAGATCCGGAACACCATCACCGACTGGGATGCCCACACCGCGCTCACACTCGGCCTGGTGACCGTGGACGACTCATGCATGGGCGGGCGGGCGAAGGAGCTGTTCTTCCAAGACGGGGACGACCAGTACACAATCCGTTGCACGATGTACCTCAACGCCTACTTCGGCGCCAGTCCACACCATGTGTCAGAAACGATCGACAGCATCCTCACCGCAGGCGACCCCGACGGCTCCCCGATTCCCTTCGGTCACGACTTCATCTACGCGACCAAGGTCGTTGACTACTACCGGGGCAGGACAGGCGATCCGCAGGGCCCGGGCACTGGTGAGCCGAACGAACTGTTCAACGCGGCTACGGTCACGCTCAACTGGGACCAAGTCCGCCAGACCGGAAAGCGCGAGGTGATCGAGGAACTACCGGCATGCTCCCCCAGCGATCCACCTGTCCACCGATGCCTGCGTGAGCCGGCCTCCACCAGCGTCACAAACCTGCGCCGCAAGTACGGCATGGTGTTCAAGCTCACCTTCCCCTCCAGGGACTACTTCATCGTGTACAAAGACGGCTAAACCGTCAGCCATCGGGAGCCTGTGGTGCGCCGTCTGCCGGCCTTACGGCGGGAGGGGAAGCTCACCACTGGGCAGGTGAGGTCGGCGGCGGACGTGCTGGGGGTGCGGGAGCGTGCGGTGTGGCGGTGGCTGTCGGCCGCCGAGCGGGACGAGGCTGCGGCCCAGGCACCGGGGGAGCGGGCCGTGTATCCCGGGCGGTGCACGGTTACTGATGAGGTCCGGGCTCTGCTGGGGCTGTGGAAGGGGAACGTCGCGGCGGTGCATCGCGAGCCGACCGCTCGCGCGGCCAGGGGCGAGGGGCAGCCGCCTCCATCGATCCCGAGGCTGCACCGGGCGATCCGCCGTGATCTGACGCCGGGGGAGCGGGCAGGGCTCGCGGAAGGGGAGCGGGCGGCGCGCAGGCATGATGTGTTCCTGGCCCGGCCGCGGGATTGGCGCAACCGGGTGTAGACCGACCACATGCAGGTTCCGGTGCTGGTCGATGTCGGCGGCAAGCCTCGCAGGCCGTGGATCACTTGGTTCACCGACTGCGCCACCAGCGCGATCACCGGTGTGGCGGTCACGCCAGTGCATCCGTCGCGGGAGTCGGTGCTGGCCGCACTGCTCTCAGCGGTCCTGCGCGAGGACCCTTACGGCCCGTTCGGTGGCCTGCCGGAGAAGGTGCGGGTGGACCGTGGCAGGGACTTCCTGTCCCGGACGGTGACCGCAGCGTTCGATCTCCTGGATGTGGCGGTGGAAGACCTCCCACGGGTTACAAGGACCACCAGCAATACACGCGCAGGCCGGCAGCCTGAGCGAGCTGTTCCAGGCCAGCCAGAACCTCAAGGACGCCGAGCGCATTCTGGGCGTCGACTCGGCTCTGCTCCAGTTCAGCCGTCATGGACCACGGCTCGGCAGCGCGCCCGAGGTCAGCCTGCGTTGCCGCCGCGAGGGTCTCGACCAGGCTGTCCGACAGGCCGAACACAAGGGGGCTGTCGTCGTCCGGGGAGGACAACAGCTGCCCCGGACTCGGGCGCTGGCCAGCTTCCTCATAGGTGCAGTCACCGCGTGTTGCAACGATCCTCGAATTCACCACCCGGCGGCTCAACGCGCCCAAGTAGCGGCACGCTGCCCTGCACCGCCTGACCGCGGGCTGCACCGACGGGCGCTTGTCGGCCGGGGAGCGCCACGGGCAGCCCGGGGTCAGCCGCCACCCGAGCCGGCCGAGGCCGAACCGCCGGAGGTCCAGTTGGAGTTGGGTCGCGGCCGATGGCGTGTGCTGCGCTCGGTGCGCAGCTCCACCACGACCTCAGCCGGGCCGAGCAGGGCCTCCAGCGTGTCGGCGAGCCGCTGCGGGTCACCGTCGAACGGGAGCGGGGCGAGCCGCTCCCGGCCGCCCTGCAGGACGAGTTCCAGCGCGAGCGTGGAGACGGCCGGCTTGGGGTCCCCCTGGTACGGCTCCACCACCTCGTGCGTCAGCTGCACCTCGCGCAGGGTGTCGACGGGCAGCCAGTCGTCCGGCCCCGTGGCCCGGACCAACCGCAGGGACGCGGGTAATCCGGCCGGCGCGAACTCGACCCGCAGGATGCGCCGAGCCCGAGAAAAGGCCAGCCCCGGCCAGCCGAGCAGGTACTCCAGCCCGACGATCACCCCCACCACCACGAACACGGTTGATGCCCGCGCCCCGGCAAGCGTCATCCAAAAGGCGACGAGCAGGGTCGGCACGCCCAGGACGAGCGGAGTGAGCAGCGCGGGTCCCGCCGAGGTCAGCGCGATCCGCGCCGGCCCGGCTGGTGAGCCGCCGCGCAGGACCAGATCCGTCGAGTCGGGGCCTTGTCTCAGCAAGGGTTCGGTGGCCATGCCTCCAGCGTAGGACCGGTCCGCAAGAGCGCCTCGACCCCATCCGGCCGATGGGGCACGGCGTGTGCACCGCGAGGAAATCCCGGGAGGACGCGGAGCGGTTGTACCGTCGCCTCGCCTCCGATGGCGAGGTGGATGCATTGCTGGGCCTGGCTCGGCTGCGGGAGATCACCGGGGACCACAAGGGCTCGGAGGGCTACACCTGCGAAGCCGCCGACCGGGGACACGGCAAGGCGTTTTGGCACCTGTTTCAGTTCCGGCAAGCGGCCGGGGACCTCGCTGGGGCCGAGCGCATTGCGCACAATGCAGCGGACCGTGGAGACACCGCACCTGTGGTGAGCCTGGCCCGGTCGAGGGAGGAGGCCGGTGACTGCGACGGGGCGGAGCACCTGTACCACCAAGGCGCCGACCGGGGAGACGCCGGCGCAGTGTTGGCTCTGGGCCGGCTGCATGAGGCGGCCGGGGACCAGGAGGGCGCCGACCGCCTGTACTGCCAGGCCGCCGACCTGGGAGGCAGCTGGGACGTGCACCTTCTGGCCCTCCAGCGGGAGGGGGACGGGGACCGGGACGGCGCCAGGCGTCTGTATCGTCGGCTCGTCGATCAGGGAGACCTGTGGCCGCTGGGGTGTCTGGCCCGAATGCTGAAAGAGGACGGAGACGACGAGGGCGCCGAGGGCCTGTACCGCCGGGCTGCCGACCACGGAGATGTGCCGTCAGAGGCTGTGCGGGAACGTTGGCCGTTCGGCCTCGACGCGGACGGCCAACGGATACAGCAGTGGTGGTGAAGCCCACGCGTGCAAGGCACGGCCCCATTGGTGCAGGTCGGGTAGAGCCGCTGCCGGATTCCGGCCGGGTCGCGCGCGGGAGCCGCTACGAAGATCACGGCCTGCCTGTGTTCTTCGAGAGGGCTCCCGCTCGTGCGCTTCGCCCGCGCCGCCGCCGCGGTCGCCGTGCTCGCCGCCCTCCTCCTCCCGACGTCCGCCCACGCCGTGCTGGCTGCCGCCGCGCCCGCCGACTCCGTCACCCTGCCCGTAGGGGACGCCCTGGCCCAATTGTCGGTGCGCACCGAGGACCCCACCGGCTATGAGCGCACCAAGTTCCGGCACTGGGTCGACGCCGACGGGACGGCTGCAACACCCGCGCCGAAGTACTCAAGGCCGAAGCTGTCATCGTCCCGACGCAGGGCCCGCGCTGCTCGCCCTGAGCGGGGGAGAGTGGTACTCGCCCTACGACGACCGCTACATCCAGGGGCGCAGTGGTGTGGACATCGACCACCTGGACCCGCTCGCCGAGGCCCGGGACTCCGGCGCCTCCGCCTGGAAGGCGAAAGGAGCGGGAGGCCTACGCCAACGACCTCGGTGACGACCGCGCGCTGATCGCGGTCTCGGCTGCCTCGAACCGGTCCAAGGCCGAACAGGACCCCAGCACCCGGCTGCCGCCGACCGCTGCCAGTACGTCAACGACTGGGTGGCCGACAAGACCCGCTGGTGACTGGGCCTTGACACCGACGAGCACGCCACGCTCGCAGAGGTGCTCGGCCGCTGCCCCAACGTCCCCGTCACCGTCACGCTGGCTCGCTGACCGGGGCCCGGCCGCACACTGTCGGCGCGAACTGCGGGCACAGGCTCACCGACGCCCGGTGGCAGGCGGTTGGCTACACCTGGGACTCGAGCAAGGCGTCCGTGGCACCCACATCTGTGCGAGGACTGCCAGGACGGGGCCGTCGCAGCCGAGCAGCAGGCCGAAACGGACGACCGCGAGCGGCAGGAGCAGGAGCGCCTGCGCCAGGAGACGGAGGAGCAGGCCACCCTGCACAGGGCCGGCGGCTGGTTCTCCCGCTTTCGTCGGCGGCGCGGGCAAAACCAAGTGGATGCTGGGCAACCAGGGGTGCTCGGTGGTGGCTGGCCGGCATGAACGGCCGCGCCCCCGCCGGCCGGGGCCGGGGGCGAGGGGATGTACCGGTGTGAGCAGATTGCGGTGGGCGGGCGTGGTGGCACCGGTCGACGAGCCGTCAACTGGCGGGGCGTGCGCCGGTTCTGTCTTGCGGGCGCCCTTGCAGCGGCTGCGTCAGGCGGCCGAGGTGCTGTGCGGGCAGCTGACCCGGCCGGGCGGCTACCGCCGGGCGTGGGCGGCGGGGATCGCCGAGTGCCTGACGGGCGTTCCACTCGGCGTCACCCAGAAGGAGTCACTTTTACCAGTCAGACGCCTCGAACACCGCAACCATCGTCCTGCCATCAGGAATGATCAGCTCATCGGGCGTCGTGCACGTCCGACCTGATCAGTGACTGAAGGGAGTGGATATGGCGGAGCGGCAGTCCGGCACCGTGAAGTGGTTCAACGATGAGAAGGGGTTCGGCTTCATCACCGCCGAAATCGGCCCGGACCTCTTTGTGCACTTCCGGGCGATCCAGGGGAACGGTTTCAAGAGTCTCAAGGAAGGCCAGAAGGTGACCTTCGTCGCGGTGCAGGGCCAGAAGGGCATGGAGGCGGACGAGGTCATCCCGGAGGGCTGAGCCCCAGGCCGGGTAAGTGCCGACCTGCTGCTCTCCCGAGCAACCGTCCGCCTGCTGCCCGGCCCACCAGGCCGTCCCGGGAGCCTCACCGTCCCGTGCCGGCGCTACCGTGCGGGCCCCGCCCTGCTACGGTCCTGGCGCCGGCCGTGGCTGCCTCGCCCCGGGCCGCGTGCCGCCGGGGTCCTGCTGGTGTCTTCGCCGGCCTGGCCGCCGCGCCCGCCCCGGTCTCGCCCGGCCGGATCTCGGGCGTCCGGCGTCGAGGAGTTGTTGCTGCTCACTGTCCGCCGACCCCCAAGCAAGGTGCCGAGCCGGTAGCCGATGTGGTCGGCGGGGACGTGGAGGTGGCCGTACTGGTCGCGGTAGGAGCGGGCGGCGGCGAGCCCGAGGCGGCGGGTACGACAGACGGCCGGGTCGCGGGGGTCGAAGGAGGACAGGTCCATCCCCTGGGCGACGCGTTCGGGGTGGACGGCCGACGCCGAGAGGGAATTCGGCAAGCGCGCAGATGCCTGTTTCATTTCACCGAGCGATTTGCGGTCAGAACAGTCGAGGACGGGTGCGCAGCCGCCACGCGTGGGCGTCTACGCTTTCGAGCGCGAGCGCGCCTGTCCAGCCTTCCCACCCCCGCGGCAATGCTTCCATGTCGATGCCTTGGGCTGCCTTCTGCGCGTCGCGCAGCTCCCCGAACGCGTCCATGAACTCGTCGCCCATGACCTCCGGTTCGAAGCGGAGTTCCGCCCCGCTGACGGTGGCGACGTGCGGCATCTGCGCGTCGATGGAGTAACCCACGATCCTGTTGCTGAACTTATCCTTGATCGCGCAGAGGTACAGCTTGCCTTCGCCGGTGGCGTGTTCGGTGATGTCGGCAAGTTACAGCCGGTTCGGGCCGGTCGCGGTGAGGTTTCGGCTCACGAGGTCGTCGTGCCAGGTGGGCCGGCCTTCTTGCCCCTGCCGCGCTTCTTGCCGAGCACGCTCCACCAGCGGTTGTCCCGGGAGATCCGCCATGCGGTCCGGTCCGCCGTCCGAGCCCCGGCACCACGCGCTTCATCGGCCAGGAAGCGGTAGCCGAATTCAGGGTCGTCGCGGTGAGCGTCGAACAGTGCGTTCGCGCGATACGACTCCTCCAGTACGGCGTCGGCCACCGGCTTGTCGAGCCAGCGGTAGTAGGGCTGTCTGGCGAGCTTCAGCACCCGGCACGTCACCGTGACGGGCACCCCGTCCACGGCCAGCTCTTTCACGAGCGGGTAGATCCTTGACGTGGGGCTCGTAACGCGTCCCAGGCGGCCCGGTTCAGGGCCTGTAGACCGCGCCGGGGCGGGGCTTTGCCGGGGACATCAGCCCGGAGACCGTGACGAAGGTGTAGCCGCGCTCTCTGAGAGCCGGGATGATCTTCTCCACCGCGGGGATCGTTCCGGCATACCGCTCGTGGAGCAGGATGATGCCGTCGCGTTTCGTCCCTTCGAGGACGCGCTTCTCGATGAGCGCGCTGTCGTTGGTGGCGTAGTCGCTGGCGGTGACGCTCCACAGGATCTGGGCCAGACCGAGCTCCTTGAGGACGGCGGACACGTCATCGCTAGTACGGCCCTGTGGCGGGCGCATGAGTGTCGGCGCATGGCCGGTGATCTCTTCTATGTCCCGCTGCACGGGCTGTATTTCTGCCAGGATTCCCCGCCGGTCCAATTTCGTGAGGTCTTTGTGGGACCATGTGTGATTCCCTATCTCGTGACCTTCGCCTGCCATGCGGCGTATGGTTTCGGGAAAGGTGTCGGTGTGACCTTTTCCTTGCAGGAAGAAGGTGGATCTCACGTTCTTCCGTTTCAGTAGGTCGAGCAGTTTCGGTGTGGGTGCGCTGGGGCCGCCGTCGAAGGTCAGGGCGACGCACCGCGCGACGCGGCAGTCGACGGGCCCGGAGGCGGGCTGGTCGGCAGCGGCGCCGGCGCGGGCGTCGGCCGGGGAGGTCACGCCGGTGAGCGTGCTGCACCCGGTGAGGGCCCAGGCGGCGCAGCACGACACGACGGCCACGGCCAGGCGGCGGCACGGGCGGGGCCGGACAAGCCCAGAGCGGAGCAAGGTCGTTGTCATCGCTGGTCCGCATCGCCACGACCGGACCGCAGACCGCGGCTCAGCAGGGCGACCGCGCCGGCGAGCCCGCAAGCGAACAGGACCAGTCGGGCCAGCGCCGGACCGAAGTACGCGCCACCGAAAACGGCCTCGGACAGGACGGTGATGGCGCGGTCAGCGAGCGGCAGGCCCACCGCGACAGCGAGGACGCCGAGTACGGCGGCGAGCGCCAGGAGGGCAGGGCGCCGGACGGTGGAGTTACGGGATGTCATGGTGTTTCCTTTCAGCAATCCGATGGGAAACACGCTAGGAATTCGGGCCACCGATCGTCTTCGGTGAAAAGTCGACAGCCTTAGGAGCGAAAGAACGGGGCGTTGGGAATCGAAAGGATGAGTTCCGGAGCGGGAGTCATCCTTTGGTCGGTGAATGACGCTGTGCGGCGCGACCGGGGAAGAGGTCCTCGTAGACTTGGGCGCTATGCAGTGGGAAAGAACGCGCCTCGGCAGCAGGGTCACCGACCTGCTGGTGGCAGCCGCGAGTGCGGTGCTGTGCGTGACGGTGGAGTTCGCGACCGGCAGTGGTCTGTTGGTCTATCCGCAGCTCGTCCCGGTTCCCGTGGCCGGTGCTCCGTTCGCGGCGCACCTGCCGTTCGCCGTCGGGGCCCTGTGGGCCCACGGGATCGTCCCGGTGGCCGGCAGCGCGCTGCTGCTCGGGCGCAGGCGGTGGCCCGTCGCGGTCGCCGCGCTCCTCATCGTGGCGGCCGCCGCTCTGCCGCTGATCCCCGCCGCGCTGATCGCGCTGGCCACGGTGGCAGCGACACGGCCGCTCCGTACAACCCGGCTGGTCGCCGCGCTGGCGCTGATGCCGCTCCCGCTCTACGTGGCCGAGCAGGAGTCGATCGCGGCCGGTGTGCTGGCGACCGCGGTCACGGGCGGCGTTCTGGTCGCCGGTGCGGTGGGATGGGGGCTGTACCTGCGGAGCATGCGCGAGGCCGCGGAGCAGACCCGGATCCGCGCCGCCCTGCGGACGGAAGAGGTGCGGCGGCAGGAGCGGGACGCGCTGGCACGCGAGATGCACGACGTACTGGCCCACCGGCTGTCCCTGCTCGCCGTGCATGCAGGCGCCCTGGAGGTGAACCAGCTGGCGTCCCGCACCCAGATCACCGAGGCGGCCGGCCTCGTCCGCGCCACCGCACACCAGGCGATGGAGGACCTCCAGCAGGTGCTCGGCGTGCTTCGCACCCCCTTGCAGACCGAAGGCGCCCGGGTCGAGCCACCGCAGCCCACCCTGGCAGACCTGCCGCAGCTGATCGAGGAATCACGAAAGACCGGCATGACGATCAAGCTCACCCAGAATCTCACCGATCCATCTGCGGCCCCGGTCACCAGCCAGCGCACCGCCTACCGGATCGTGCAGGAGGCCCTGACCAACGCCCACAAGCATGCCCCGGGACAGCCCGTGGACATCCGCCTGGCCGGAACCCGCGGCCGAGGCCTGACCCTGGACGTCTCCAACCCCCTTCCAGACCCGCCCGCGCAGCCTCTGCCCGGCGGCGGCTCGGGGCTCGACGGCCTGCGCGAGCGCGCCGCGCTGATCGGCGGCCGCCTCACCCACACCCGCACCCCCGACACCCACCGTCTGCGCGCCGAACTGCCCTGGCCCGCATGAACACCATCCCCCTCACCCCCGTCCGGGTCATGCTCGTCGACGACGACGCTCTCGTCCGCGTCGGCCTGCGCCTCATGCTCGCCTCCGCCGACGACCTCCTGGTGGTGGCCGAGGCCGCCGACGGCGCGGAGGTCGAAGCGCTCGTCGAGGAGCACCGGCCCGATCTCGTCCTCATGGACATCCGCATGCCAGGCACGGACGGTCTCGAAGCCACCCGCCGGCTACGAGCCCGGCCAAACGCCCCCGAGGTCGTCATGCTCACGACGTTCTCGACCGACGCCTACGTACTGCAAGCCCTCCAGGCCGGCGCAGCCGGATTCCTGCTCAAGCACACCCGCCCGGACCGCATCATCGAGGCGATCCGCTCGGCCGCGACCGGCGAACCGGTGATGTCGCCCGACGCCCTGCGCCACCTCATTGCCGCCGCCGGCACGCAACCCGCGCAGCAACAACAGCAGCGCACGACGGACCCTGCCGAAGCACAGCTGAGCCTCCTCGGCACACGCGAACAGGACGTGGCCCTCGCCGTCGCCCGCGGCCTCAGCAACGCGGAGATCTCCCACGAGCTCTACATGAGCATCCCCACCGTCAAGTCTCACATCTCCCACATCCTGGCCAAACTCGAACTCAACAACCGCGTGCAGATCGCCCTCACCGTCTACCGCGCAGGCCGCATCTGACCCATCACCGACCTGCATTCAGCAGAGACGGTGCTTCCGGTGCCCCGGGAGGAAGCCGTGCTGTCCCGTGCGGCGGATGCCGGGTCTGTAAAACGATCGGTGTAACTCCTGATCAAGGAAGATGCATCGATGAACAGCGACACCGTGACCGAGGCCGAGTCTGTCAAGGTCGTTGAGCCGCAGCCGGCGAAGGCGGTGGACGACCAGCTCATCGACGAGTTGGTCGGCTGGGCCCAGGCCGAGGGCCTGCAGCTGACCGGCGAGGGCGGGCTGCTCCAGTACGAGACCGCCGCCTTGCAATGCGTCTACATGGCCATCATGTCGCTCGATCCCACCGGCAACGGTTAGGCCCGCTGGACCCTGCGCTGGAAGACCGCCCTGAACGCCTTCGGCATCACCTTCGACGGCCGACTCTCAGCAGCCTGCCAGTAGCCCCAACACCCCGGTAACACCGCTTGTTTTATGGACTGACAGGGGCAGCGTGGAGGACGGCGAAGACGGGCCTTCGCCGGGGTAAGCCGAATAGGGGCCATGCGAGGCAAGGGGGTGGGCAGCGTTGGTCTGCGGCACCAGCGGAGCGCCACGCTGAGCTCACCGCCCACAGCGACGACATTCCCCCTCACGGGGTCACGGGGTGCTGGGGTCCCTGGCGCACAGTGCGTTCTCGATCAGGGCGCTGGCCGCGTTCTCCTGCTCCAGTATGTGAACCTTGGTGTCGCCGCGGGCCTCGGACATGGAGACCACAGCGCTTCGACGCCCGTCATCGGTGACGCCGTTGAGGGTGATGTAGCCGCCGTCCCCGCCCTCATGGCTCCAGTAGGTTCCTCCGCATCTTAGGGGGCGTTCGACCAGGCCGAGCCCGTATCGGCCCTTGGGCCACAGCTGTTGGACCTCCGCGCTCACGGCGACGGTCTGTTTCATCTTGGCCAGCTGCCGTGCCGGTAGTAGGCGGCCGTCGAGCAGCGCGCGGATGAAGCGGTTCTCATCCCGAGTGGTCGTGACCCACGAAAGGTTCGCGTAGTCCACCGGTACCTGGTCGGTGACATTCACCCGGGAACCGGGGCCGAAGAGCTGGTAAGCCTGGGCGTGGGGCCGGGGCAGGGTGGGCGAGGTGCCCATCCACCGGGTCTGGTCAAGGCCCAGCGGGCGCAGGATGCGCTTTTTGATCTCTTCGTGTGCGGGGTGACCGGTGGCCTTCTGGATGATCATGTCGAGCACGACATAGCCGGTGTTGGAGTACGCCCAGCCCGTGCCGGGCAGGAAGTCCTCCGGCTCATGGGCCATGGCGAGGTCGACCAGTTGCTCGGGTTCGTAGACGTTGTGGCGCTGCTGGTAGTACTCCTTCGGCGTGGTGTATCCCGGCAGGGCGTCCTGGATGCCGCTGGTGTGCTGGAGCAGGTGGCGGATGGTGATCTGGCTACCGTCGTTGCCGTTGCCCCGCACCACTCCGGGCAGCCAGTGGTCGACCGTGTCGTCCAGGGACAGGCTGCCCTCGGCCTCCAGCTGGAGGACCACGGTGGCGACCAACGTCTTGGACGTGCTGGCCATGCGGAAGTAGCCCCCGGAAGAGACCGGGCGGCCGGTGTTCAGGTCGGAGGTACCGCTGGTGGCGACTGACTGCCGACCGTCAGGCGCGATCACGCGGGCCTGCACACCGCTCACACCGAGGGCGTGGATCGCCTTGGTGTCCCGGCGTAACTGCTCCACAGGGGAGGGACCGGCGGGCTGAGCGATGGCGGGGACCACCTCGGCGGCGAGCAGCGTAGCGACACCGAGGGCCATGACCAGGTGCTTTCGCAGAGTCGAAGTCATGGCTGGACGCTAGTTTCGCCCCCCACCGGGGCGCGATCCGGCGCACCCCAAGACCAGAACGGGGGATAACCCCCCAGCGCGGGCCGTCGTCAGTCTGGCGTCGATCTGCCGAGCGCGCTGTGACGGTTCGCGGATCCAACCCCACCGAGCTGTCGCGCCGTCAGACGGGACCGCTCTCTTGTCGAAGGAGCCTCAACCGTGATCGTTTCCTTGGTCCGGAAAAGGGCGTCCGGACTCACCGAACTCCTGGCCCGCGAACTCCGCGCCCGCGGCCGCGGGGTCGCAGTTGAGCTCCTGCACGTCCATCTGCCGCGCGTCCTCAAAACGCCCGCCGGCGCCCGCACTGAGCGGGAGACCGCCCGATGATCCGTCGTTTCCGCCGCTGCGGCCACGCCCCCGGCACCCTGACCCCCGAGGACCCGGCCGTCGTCGACCAGTTCCGCGCGATGCTCGCCGCCGTACGCGAGCAGCGCGACGGGCCGCCCCGCAGGGCTTATGAGGAGATACGCGGCGGAGCGCAGGAATCCCGGCCGGGACGTGGCCTGCCACACATTCCGAGGATGCATGGGCATGACCGTAAGCGGCCCCACCGGTCCGGTGCCATCGGTCGAGGGTCCGTATCGGCGGTATGCCTGGCACTACCCCAAGTCTCGTTCGGGCCGTACTGCGTCACCCGGGGCTTCTGCGGTTTCGTGGAGGAACCAACGAGCCAAGGAACAGGTACTGGTGGGGGAACACATGAGCAACGACGCGGTCCGATTGCGCTCCGTGACCCGGCGGTACGACTCGGGCGGCACGTCCGTCACCGCCCTCGACGAGGTATCGCTTGCCTTCCCGAGGGGTACCTTCACCGCCGTGATGGGCCCGTCCGGGTCCGGCAAGTCGACCCTGCTGCAGTGCGCCGCGGGCCTGGACCGGCCCACGTCGGGCTCGGTCACCGTGGGCGACACCGAGCTGACCGGCCTGAGCGAGACCAAGCTGACCCTGCTGCGCCGCGAGCGCATCGGCTTTGTGTTCCAGGCGTTCAACCTGCTGCCCTCGCTGACCGCCGAGCAGAACGTGGCCCTGCCGCTGCGGCTGGCCGGCCGCCGCCCGAAGAAGGCCCAGGTGCGCGAGGTGCTCGAACAGGTCGGAATCGGCGACCGTGCGCACCACCGCCCGACGGAGATGTCCGGCGGCCAGCAGCAGCGGGTTGCCCTGGCCCGCGCCCTGATCACCCGCCCCGACGTGCTGTTCGGCGACGAGCCGACCGGCGCGCTCGACTCGCGGACCAGCCGCGAGGTGCTGAGCCTGCTGCGCGGCATGGTCGACCGGGACGGCCAGACGATCATCATGGTCAGCCACGATCCCGTCGCGGCCTCCTACGCCGACCGCGTCGTCCTCCTCGTCGACGGCCATGTCAACGGTGAGTTGATCGGCGCCTCCGCCGAGGACATTGCGGCGCGCATGACCAAGCTCGAGGCGGCGCCGTGCTGAGCACCGCGCTGCGCACCCTGCGCACCCGCTGGGTCACCTTCCTCGGCAGTTTCGTCGCCCTCTCCCTGGGCGTGGCGCTGATCGCCGTGATGGGGCTGGCCCTGGCGTCCTCGCTGGACGCGCCTGACCGGGGGCCGGAGCGGTTCGCCGCCGCGCCGGTCGTCGTCAGGGGCCAAGACACCCTTGAGGTGCCCACCTCGGTCGGCGACCGCACCCAGAAGCTCGCTCAGCCGCGTGCGGTGCCCGACGACACCGTCGCGAAGCTGCGGGACCTCGGGACCGTGGTCGAGGACCGGTCGTTCGCCGTGCGGGCCGAGGGGTGGCCCGCCGATCTGATCGGCCACCCCTGGTCCACGGCGGCCTTCGCGCCGTACCACCTCGACGCGGGACGCGCGCCCGAGGCCGCTGACGAGGTCGTCGTCAGCGGTGACTGGGCCCGTCCGGGCACCCGGGTGCGGACCGCCGGCGGCGGCACGGTGCGCGTCGTCGGCACCGTGGCCGGGCTCGGCTTCGAGAACGCCCTGTTCTACACCGATGCCCGTGCCGCCGAACTGTCGCCGCGCAGCCTCCAGCTCGTGGTCGACGCCGATGCGGCGGCCGTGCGCGAGGCGGTACGCGGCAGCGAAGGCGTCCAGGTCCTCACCGGCAACGCGCGCCGGTACGCCGACGCCGACCCCGACCGGGACAGCGAGGCCCTTACCGCGATGAACGCCATGTTCGGCACGGCCGGCGGCGTCACCCGGTTCGTGTCGGTGTTCGTGGTGGCCTCGACCTTCGCGTTTGCGGTGGCCCAGCGGCGCCGCGAGTTCGGGCTGCTGCGCACCGCCGGGGCGACCCCGGGCCAGATCCGCCGCATGGTCGTCTGCGAGGCGCTCGCGGTCGGTGTGCTCGCCTCGGCGGCCGGCTGCGTGCTCGGTTCCTACGGGGCTCCGAAGCTCGCCGAGTGGGCAGTCGACGAGAGCCTCGCGCCCCGCTGGTTCACCATCGGCGACTACACCTGGCCCTACCACATGGCGTTCTGGACGGGCCTGTTCGTGGCTCTGTGCGGCGTGCTGGCCGCGTCCTGGCGGGCGGGGCGCATCGGTCCCATCGAGGCACTGCGCGAGGCGTCCGTCGACACCCGGCCGATGACATGGGGTCGCTGGCTGTTCGGCGCGGCACTGCTGATCACCGCCGCGGTGACGCTGGCCCTGGCCCTGGTGACGAACCCGGGCGACCTGCCGCAGCGCAAGACCTATGTGAGTCGGCCGATGCTGCTGATCACAGCGGTCGCGCTGCTCGCGCCGGTGCTGGTGCGGCCACTGGCCCGGCTGATCGCCTGGCTGCCGGCCCAACTGCCGGGCGCGGGCGGAATGCTGGTGCGGGAGAACGCGGCCTCCGGGGTGCGCCGCACCGCCGCCGTCGCGGCGCCCGTGCTGGTCACGGTCGCGCTGGCGGGTTCACTGCTGGGCGCCACTGCGACCCTCAACGAGGCCAACGCCACCGAGGTTCGCGAGCAGACGGCCGCCGACCTTGTGGTCGCTCCGGCGGGCAACGTCGGCTTCGACGAGGCGACGCTGCAGCGGCTTCGGGCCGTGGCCGGTGCCGAGGTCTCGGCGAGCTCGTCGAGCGCCGTGTACGTCCTGGAGGACGGTGTGGCGCTCATCAGGTCCGATGCCAGGGCCGCCGAGCCGGAACCGCTCGCGGCAACGGCCCGTCTCCCGCTCGCCGCGGGGAAGGCGGGCGATCTGGACGACGACTCGATCATCGTCAACGAGGAGTGGGAGAAGCACACCGTGGGGGAGCGGGTGGACGTGTGGCTCGGTGACGGTACGAGGAAGTCCCTGAAGATCGCTGCGGTCATGACCATCGGCACCGGCAACAACGGCGTCTACGTCACCCCGCGCAACGCCCCCGCGGCGCCCGTCGACCGGGTCGACGTACGCCTCGCGGACGGTGCCGACACGGCCACAGTGGCCGCCGGTCTGAGTCAGGCGGTACGGGCGTCGGGCGGGGAGGTCCTCACCAAGGACGCCTGGGTGCGGGCAACGTATCCGGAGACCAACCGGACGACCCGGATGGGTTTCTTCCTGGTCCTCGGGATCGCCCTCCTCTACACCGGCATCTCGTTGGCCAACACGATGGTCATGGCAACCTCCGACCGGGTCGGAGAGCTGGCTGTGCTGCGGCTGGCCGGCGCCACCAGGTGGCAGGTGCTGCGGCTGGTGAGCGCCGAGGCACTGATGGTGGTCATGGTCGGCGGACTGCTGGGAGCACTGGTCGCCGGGCTCAACCTGATGGGCATGTGGAGCGCGCTGGGCCTGCTCTCGGTGTGCACGTCCATCGAGATCCCGTGGGCGACGCTCGCCGCGGCCCTGGGTGCCTGCGCGGTGCTCGCCGTGATCTCGGCGGTCGCTTCGGCCGGCCTCTCCCTGCGCCACAGGGCGGTGGAGCTGGCGGGCGTACGCGAGTGACTTCTGCTCCGGAGCCGGCTTTCCCGGATGCAGACCTCGTGGATCACAGGCCGAGGGACTCTTCCCGTTGACCGTAGGTGTGCTCTCGACCTAAGTGGCCGGCTCCGGAAGTCCTTCGAGGGTTGATCATGCCGCCCGGTGGTGTACCGGTCGAGCCTGGCCAGCACATCGTCCAGGTCGGAGGTGGTGAACTTCCACTGGAACGGCTGTGCCGTGGCGTTGTAGCGGTCGTCGAAGGCTCGGAGTCGCTCCCCGACCTGGGTCAGGTCGGTCAAGTGGTTGGGCGAGACGACCTTGCGCTGGACGACGGAGAAGCAGACCTCCACCTGGTTCAACCCGGAGGCGTGCACCGGGGTGCGCCATCACCGCGTTCGGGAACGCCGCGGTCAGCCGGTTGGTGGCCTTCCTGCCGCGGTGGGAGGAGCCGTTGTCGACGACCCAGAACACCCGCTTGGCGCTGGCGTACAGCTCCTGCCTCATGACCTGGGCGACCAGACTCATGAATGGGCCAATGCCGGTCTTGGGCTCGGTGCGGCCGAACACCTTCGCCTGGTGGACGTCGTAGGCAGCCAGATAGGCCAACGCACCGCCGCGGCCGTAGGTGTGGTTGACGCGCACCGCCCGGGCCTGACCGGGCGCGAGGGTGGGACGGCAGCGGCAGCGTGCCCGGATGGAGGTCTTCTCGTCCGCGCTGATGGCGTACTCGTCCTCGCCCAGCTCCTGGCCTTGCCAGGTGTGGGCATACAGCTCCAGGACACGCCCGGCCTTGGCACGGAAGTTCGCGTCACGGATGAAGATCCAGGACCGGTACTGCCAGGGCTTGAGCGCGTCCTGGTGCAGCCAACGGCGCACCGTGGAGGCGGATATGGTGTCGGTGATCCCGCGCGCGGTCAGTTCGGCAGCCAGCTCCGGGCACGACCAACGTGACAGAGGCGCGCCACTTTCGGCGGGTAACTGGCAGGTCAGCGCCTTTGCCTCGGCGACCTGCACCGAATGAAGCGCGGTGGCCGCCCTGAGGGTTCGCGGTCGGCAAGGGCCGGCAGTCGGCCCACGGCGAAGCGGTCACGCCAAGTCCGCACGGTGTCCACGTGCAGGCGGGTCTCGGCAGCTATCCGGGCGTTGCTGGGCCGCGTGCCGCCAACAGCACGACCGTGGCACGTTGCCGGGCTGATGGGGAGTCTTGTGGCCGTAAGCCATCTTCTTCAGCCGATGGCGTTCCGCGGCGCTCAGCAACACCGGCACGGCGAGGCACACTGACATCGAAGGCGGGCCGCCGATCCTTCCGGGGTAGACACGGGCGAGCCAGGCCGCGCCCATGCCGCGGCGGGCCGACGGCCTGGCCGTTGCTCGATGCACCTAGCGCGGTGGGCCATCGATGGCTTCGTCGTGGGCGTTGTCGCTTCACGCCCCGGTTCAGCGCAGCGACACGGCGAATGCGCAGTCCGGCCCGGCACCCCTGCTGGCCAGGTTCGGGATCAACACGCTGCGCACGCCCCCGGACGGCTGGCGTCGCTGCTCTGAAGCCCAGGCGAAGAGGGCCTCGACGGCGATCTCGACCTGGGTCCCGCTGCCCCACCGTCCGGGCGCCTCCTGACGGACGAATGCCTCCTGGTGCGCGGGCTCGGTGCGGAGGGTGAGGTCGGGGAACCTGGCCGCGATCTCGCCCGCCTGATCGTCAGGGACGGGACCGGGCCCCTCGAAGCCTTTCGGCCCTTCTTGGACCTCCCTCAGAAGAACACCCCGCACCGCAGCAGCACGTTCGCGTACGGCCGTGCCTCTCCCGTCCGCACCACCAGCCGTGCCCCCGCCGACAGCTCCTTGAGCCGCTCGTGCGGCACGAGGGCGAGGCCGGGGAAGTGCCCGTCGAGCAGCGCGGCCGCCCCCGGATTCGCGTCCCGGACCTCCGAAGCCGCCGTCGCCCCCTCGATCACCAGCTCGGCGAGCAACCCGTCCAGCACCTCCGCGAACGACGGCACCCCGGCACGGAAGGCCAGGTCGACGACGCGCGGACCGTCCGGGATCGGCATCCCGGCGTCGCACACCAGTACCCCGTCCCCGTGCCCGAGTCCGGCCAGAGCGCCCGCGAGGTGGCGGTTGAGTATGCCCGCGCGTTTCACGCGGCCCCACTCCGCGTCGTCGTGTCACGAGCCCTGCCGGAGGGTGGGCCGGGGGTGCGGGGGTTGTCCCCCGGGTCAGCACGGCAGAGCGCCTCGGCCTCCGCCGCCGTCGGGTACGACTCCTGCGCCCCCGCCTTCGTCACCGCCGCCGCGCCCACCCGGGCCGCGTACGCCGCCGCCTCGGCGAGCGACGCGCCGGTGCCGAGCCGCCAGGCCAGCGCCGCCGTGAACGCGTCACCGGCGCCCGTGGTGTCCACGGCGTCGACCCTGACGGACGGCACCCGCGAGACCCCCTCGGCGGCGGACGCCACCAGCGCGCCCTCCGAGCCCAAGGTGACGACCACCGAGCGCGGCCCCTTGGCCAGCAGCACGCGGGCCCAGTCCTCGGGGCGGTCGCCGGCGCGGGCGTCGCCGAGGAGGACCTTCGCCTCGTGCTCGTTGACGATCAGCGGGTCACAGACCGCCAGCACCTCTGCGGGCAGGGGCCGCGGCGGCGACGGGTTCAGCACGAAGCGGCTGCCCGGCGCCAGGTTCCGGACCACCTCCACGACCGTCTCCAGGGGGATCTCCAACTGGGCCGAGACCACCCGGGAGGTGTGGATCAGTCTCACGGCGGCCCGTACGTCCCCCGGCGTCAGCCGACCGTTGGCGCCCGGCGAGACCACGATGCTGTTGTCACCGGACGGGTCGACGGTGATCAGCGCGACGCCGGTCGGGGCGCCGCCCACCAGCACGCCGACCGTGTCGGCCCCGGCCGCCCGCTGCGAGTCCAGCAGCAGACGGCCGTGGTCGTCGTCGCCGATCCGGGCCAGCAGCGCTGTACGGGCGCCCAGTCGCGCGGCGGCGACCGCCTGGTTGGCGCCCTTGCCGCCCGGATGGACGGTCAGGTCGGAGCCGAGCACCGTCTCGCCGGCTCCGGGCCGCCGCTCGACGCCGATCACGAGGTCGGCGTTGGCCGATCCCACGACCAGGAGGTCGTAGTCGTACATGAGTCGTTCTCCGATCCGGAGTGGGTCCGATGACATGCGTCCGGTGAAACCGGTGAGGGCAGCGGGCGGCCGAGGCGACCGCCCGCCCGTGCGCCTGCGTCAGCCCTCGAAGCCGGCCACGTTCTCCTCGGTGACCACCTTCACCGGCACCTTCACCGTCTGCTCCACCTTCTTGTCCTCGGCCGCCTTCAGGGCGTTCCGTACGGCGATCCTGCCCAGTTCCTTCGGCTGCTGAGCCACGGACGCGTACAGCGTTCCGGCGCCGACCGCCTTCAGCCCGTCCGGGGTGCCGTCGAAGCCGACGACCTGGACCGACTTCCCGGCCTTGGGACCCAGTGCCTTGATCGCGCCGAGCGCCATCTCGTCGTTCTCCGCGAAGACACCCCTGATGTCGGGGTGCGCCTGGAGCAGGTTGGTCATCACGTCAAGGCCCTTGGTGCGGTCGAAGTCCGCGGGCTGCTTGGCGACGACCTTGATGCCCGGGTACGCCTTGAGGCCCGTCGCGAAGCCCGCCCCGCGCTCCCGGCTGGCGGAGGTGCCCGCCTGGCCCTGGAGGATGACGATCGTGCCCGTGCCGCCGAGCTTCTCCGCGAGGGCCTTGGCGCCCAGCTCACCGCCCTCGACGTTGTCGGAGGCGACCAGGGCGGACGTGTCCGCCTTGTTGACGCCGCGGTCCACGGCGATGACGGGGATGCCGTCCTTGTTCGCCGCGCGCACCGAGGGGCCCGCCGCGTCGGAGTCCACCGGGTTGACGATAATCGAGGACAGGCCCTCGCTGGTGAAGTTCTGGAGCTGGTTGGCCTGCTGGGAGGCGTCGTTCTGGGCGTCCGTGACCGTGAGGTCCACGCCCAGCTTCTTCGCCTCCTCCTGGGCGCCCGCCCGGATCTGCACGAAGAACGGGTTGTTGAGCGTCGACAGCGACAGGCCGACCTTCTGCGACTTCCTGTCCGAGGAGCCGTCGTGCAGCAGCGAGGTCGCGCCGACCACGGCCACCGCGACGACCGCCGCGATCAGATACGTCAACGCTTGCTTGCCCCCGCCGCCCCCGCCGGCCCCGGCCGCCGGGGTGATCGCGCCCGCCTTGCGGCGCAGCGTGTCGAAGAGCACGGCCAGCGCGATGACGACACCGATGACGACCTGCTGCCAGAACGCGGAGACGGACAGCAGGTTGAGGCCGTTGCGCAGTACCGCGAGGATCAGCGCGCCGATCAGCGTGCCCGACGCCTTGCCGGTGCCGCCCGCCAGCGAGGCACCGCCGATGACGACGGCGGCGATGGCGTCCAGCTCGTAGCCCTGCGCGGCCTGCGGTTGCGCGGAAGAGAGCCGGGAGGCGAGCACGATGCCCGCGGCGGCGGCGAACAGCCCGGAGAAGGCGTAGATGGCGAGCTTCTGCCGCTTCACCCGCAGTCCGGACAGGCGCGCGGCCTCCTCGTTGCCGCCGATGGCGTACATGGCGCGGCCGATGTAGGTGCGGCCGAGGACGAAAGCCGTGATCAGGCCCATCACGATCATCACGAGCACCGGCACGGGCAGCCAGCCGCCCAGCGTGTCACCGAGGTGCGAGACCGAGTCGGGGAAGGCGATCGGCGAGCCCTGTGAGATCACCAGCGACAGACCGCGCCCGACCGACAGCATGGCGAGCGTCGCGATGAACGGCGGGAGCTTCCCGTACGAGATGAGGAAACCGTTCACCAGGCCGCAGGCGATGCCCGTCGCGATGGACAGCAGGACCGCGAGGACGACCGGTATCCCGGCCTCCGTCGCGCTCCACGCCAGCACGGTGGCCGACAGTGCGGCGACCGAGCCGACCGACAGGTCGATGCCCGCTGAGACGATGACGAAGGTGACACCGAACGCGAGGATCGCGGTGACGGCGGCCTGGACGCCGACGTTCAGCAGGTTGTCGGTGGTCAGGAAGTCCCCGGACAGCGCCGACATGGCGATGACGAGGACGATCAGCGCGGTCAGCGCGCCGTTGTCGAGGAGCAGGCGGCGCACACCGCCCGTGGCGCCCTGCGTGCCCGGCTTCCTCTTGAGCGTGTCAGTGGCCACGGGGGGCCTCCGTTCCCTTGCTGGTGGTGCTGGGGGTGGTGACGGCGAGCGCCATCACGGCGTCCTGGGTGGCGTCTTCGACGGGCAGTTCGCCCGCGACCCGCCCCTGTGCCATCACGACCACCCGGTCGCTCATGCCGAGCACCTCGGGCAGATCGCTGGAGATCATGAGTACGGCGGCACCGGCCGCGGTGAGTTCGTTGATGAGCTGGTAGATCTCGACCTTGGCGCCGACGTCGATGCCGCGCGTCGGCTCATCGAGGATCAGCACCTTGGTGTCCGCCAGCAGCCACTTGCCGATGACGACCTTCTGCTGGTTGCCGCCGGACAGGGTCCGCACGTGCTGCCCGAGCCCGGCCATCCGCACCCCGAGCCGCCCGGCGATGCGCTCCGCCGCCGCGTGCTGCCCCTTGAGGTCGACGATCCCCGCGCGGGAGGCCGAGTGGAGGGTGACCAGCCCGAGGTTCTCCTCGACGGAGGCGTCAAGGACCAGCCCCTGCCCCTTGCGGTCCTCGGGGACGAGCCCGATCCCGGCCGCCATCGCGGCGTTCACGTCATGCCGCCGCACCGGCGCGCCCGCAACGCGCACGGACCCGGCGTCGTACGGGTCGGCGCCGAACACCGCCCGCGCGACCTCGGTCCGCCCGGCGCCGACCAGCCCCGCGATGCCGACGACCTCACCGGCCCGCACCTCGAAGCCGACGTCGTGGAAGACCCCGTCCCGGGTCAGCCCCTCGACCGTGAGCAGTGCCTCACCGGCGTCGGTGCGCTCGCGCGGGTACTGCTGCTCGATCGACCGCCCGACCATGAGCCGGACGAGTTCGTCCTCGGGGGTGGACGCGGGCACCTGCCCGACGCTGCGCCCGTCCCGTATGACGGTGACGCGGTCGCCGAGGGCAGCGATCTCCTCCAGGTGATGCGTGATGAACACGATCCCGACGCCGTCCTCGCGCAGCCGCCGCACGATCGCGAACAGCTTCTCGACCTCCTCGGAGGTCAGTACGGCGGTCGGCTCGTCCATGATCAGCACGCGCGCGTCGAGGCTGAGGGCCTTGGCGATCTCGACCATCTGGAGCCGCGCGATGCCGAGTTCACGCACCCGCGCCCGGGGCGAGACGTGCACGCCGACGCGCTCCAGCAGCACTTCGGCGTCGGCCTCCATCTTCTTCCGGTCGATCATGCCGAGGCGGCGCGGCTGGCGCCCCAGGAAGATGTTCTCAGCGACCGTCAGGTCGGGGACGAGGTTGAATTCCTGGTAGATGGTGGCGATCCCGAGACGCTCGGAGTCCTGCGCACCGTGGATGCGCACCTCCTCGCCATCGGCCAGGATCCTTCCTGCGTCGGGCGTGTAGGCACCGGAGAGCATCTTGATGAGGGTGCTCTTGCCGGCGCCGTTCTCACCGAGGAGCACATGCACCTCGCCCCGGCGGAGGTCGAAGTCGACGCTGTCGAGCGCCACCACACCGGGGAAGGTCTTGCGGATGCCCTCGATACGCAGCAACTCGTCCGGACTGCGGCTGCTCACGGCGTACTCCTTCGTACGGGGGTCGTGGACGGGGACGGGGAGGGATGTACGGGGAACGTGGACGGAGGTTCTCGCGGGCCGTCGGCGGCCTCGCCGCAGGACCGGCGCACGACCAGCCGCGCCGGAAGGGTGACGGACTCCCCGGCCCGCCCCTCGATCCGGTCGACCAGCGCGCGTACGGCCGCCCGGCCGAGGTCGCCGGTGGGCTGGGCGATGGCCGTGATGGGCGGGTCGGTGTGCACGAACCAGGGGATGTCGTCGAACGCGGCGAGCGCGATGTCCTCCGGGACGCGCAGCCCACGCGCCCGTACGGCGTCCAGCGCGCCGAGCGCCATCAGGTTGTCGGCGGCGAAGACCACCTCGGGCGGCTCGGGCAGGTCGAGGAAGCCCTCGGTGACCCTGCGCCCGCTCCCGGCCTGGAAGTCGCCCTGGCCGATGTAGCTGTCGGGGAGGTCGAGCCCATACGCGCCCAGCGCCTCGCGGAACGCCTCGACGCGCTCGCGGCCGGTCGTGGTCGCGGCGGGCCCGGCGATGATCGCGAGCCGGCGGTGCCCGAGTCCGTGCAGGTGAGCGACGAGATCTTGGACCGCCGCCCGCCCGTCCGACCGCACCACGGGCACGTCCACGCGAGGTATCCACCGGTCGACGAAGACCATCGGCGTCCCGGCCCGCGCTGCGTCCAGCATCCGGGGGGAGCCGCCGTCGGTGGGGGAGACGAGGAGGCCGTCGATGCGGCGGTCCAGGAGGGTCGTCACGTGATGGTCCTGGAGATCGGGCCGCTCGTCGGCGTTGCCGATGATGACGCTGTAGCCGAGCGCGCGGGCCTCCTCCTCGACGGAACGGGCCAGCTCGGTGAAGTACGGGTTCATCACGTCGCTGATGACCAGACCGAGGGTGCGGGTCTGATCCGTGCGCAGCGACCGGGCCACGGCGTTGGGCCGGTACCCCAGCGTCTCGACGGCCGCCAGCACCCGGTCTCGCGCGTCGGCGCTGACCGACGGATGCCCGTTCAGCACCCGCGACACGGTCGCCACGGACAGCCCCGCCTCGGCGGCGACATCCTTGATACTCGCCATCGTCGGCCCATCTCCTCGTGGAATCGATTACACGAGGGATTGGAAACGATTACACGGATGGAGCGCAAGGGTCTATGTGACCCGAAACCGAATCGTGACCGGGGTGGGGACAAGGTCGGGGCGGGGTGGGTCCTCGAACCGCCCACGGTCGCCTCACCGGGGCGGGGGCACGGCAAAACGCCCCCCGACCCGCGCTATCTTCTTCGCGGTCCTGCGCTGGGGCCGCCGGCCTCCGGGTCCGGCGTGACTTTGGCCCCCTGTCGATCGGCTCACCTGGGGGGTGGTGTCACCGGGCCCGGGAGGTGTCCGTCGGAGACGCTGATCAGAGGTCCGGCCACCGTCCGGTCCGGCGCCGAGTTCTCCGGTGAGCAGATCAAGGCGCTGCTGACGGACACCGCCGACGACCTGGGGCACCACCTGTACGCCCATGGCACCGGCCAGGGAACCTGGCGACCGCGACCAATCCGCGAATCCGCGGATCGTCCCGAAGGGGAACTGGACGTCGGCCGCGAGGCCTACCTGCACTCGCAGGTGACGAAGAAGATCACGTACACCGACCGGGACGACGAGGCGACCACGTTGCATCTCACGATGCCGGTCTCCTTCGCCGACGGCCGGCCCGCCGCGCCCGGCCTGTTCACCGTCAGCACGGACGAGGTGGTCGTCCCCGCGGGCGGCTCCGCCGAGGTGTCGGTGACGCTCGACGGCAGCGTGCGGGGCACCGATCGGGGCCTACGGCGGTTACAACGGGTTGGTGAGCGCCCGGGACGACTCGGGCGCGATACGGCTGAGCTCGGGCATCCACGCCTTCCTCGAGGCCCGGAGGTTCCCGCTGACCCTGAAGGTCATCCCGCCCGCGGGTGCGACCGACGTCCGTTACGGCACCGCCGCCTTCATGCCGGTCGATGACAAGATCCACCTGCACGCGGGCTAGGACAGACCTCGTCACCGGACGCCCTGCAGCGTCAGGCTGCCGGAGCCGGGCAGACCGAAGGCCTGGCCCTGGCCCTCCTGCGGCAGGGCGTCCGGCCCGGCGGCGCGCGTCCTGGCTGTGTCAGGTCGCCATGTCGCGGTGCCGTACGAAGATCGCGGTGGGGACGGCGATGACGAGCAGGGTGATGCCTGCGATGAGAAGTCCGAGGTGGACGGCGTCGGTGAAGGCGCGGGCGGCGGAGTCGGCGAGGGTGTGGGCGAGAGCGGCGGGCAGTTCGCCGGTCGCGTCGCCGTGGACGGCACCGGCGGTGATGCGGGTGGCCTCCGGGGCCGGGATGCCTGCGGAGATCAGGCGGTCCCGGAAGTAGTGGGGGTACCGCGTGGTGACGATGGTGCCGAGGATGCTGGGGCCGAGGACGGAGCCGATCTGGCGGAACATGTTGACTGAGGCGCTTGCCATGCCGGCCTGCGGTCGCGGCACGCTGTTGACCGCGGCGGCGGTCGAGGGGGCGGTCAGGAGAGCGGATCCGGCGCCTGCGATCAGCAGTCCGGGCCACAGGGCGTCGTAGCCGGTGAAGGGACCGATGGCCAACAGGGCGAGGGCTCCTGCGCCCATGACGACGAGGCCCGTGGTCAGCATGAGGGTGAAACCGACCCGTTGCACGAGGCGTCCGGCGAGCGCGCTGACCACGATGTACGTGGCGAACATGGCCAGCAAGTGGACACCTGTGGTCAGTGCGGACAGCTGCTGGACGCGTTCCATGTACAGGACGGCGAGCAGTGAGGTGCCGACGAAGCCGAACATGGAGACCGCGGCCACGCCCATCACCGCGGTGTAGGAGGGGCTGCGGAACAGGCGCAGGTCGAGCATGGGGTCATGGTGGCGTGCCTCGACGGTCAGAAACAGTGCGAGGGAGCCGGCGAAGACGGCGTACATGGTCATGACGCGGCCGGAGGTGTAACCGGAGGAACCGCCCTGAATGATCGCGTAGGTGGCTGAGGCGATCGCGATGGTGCCCAGGAGGACTCCGGGGAGGTCCGGCCGGCGGGTCGGGTGCTTGGACTCGGTCACCAGCAACGGTGTGAGGGCGATGGTGAGTGCGCCGATGCCGACGTCGATCAGGTATACCGCGTGCCAGGTGAAGTGGTTCAGGAGCAGGCCGGCGCCGAGCGGGCCGACGGCGAGTCCGAGGCCCGAGCAGCTGGCCCAGGCGCCGATGGCCTTGGTCCGCTGGTGGGGGTCGGTGAAGGAATGGCTGACGATCGACAGGCTGGCGGGGAGGACGGACGCGCCGCCCAGGCCCATGACTGCCTGTGCGGTGATCAGCAGCCCGGTGCTGTCGGCGGTGAATGCGAGCACGCTGCCGGCGGTGAAGATCATCGCCCCGCCGAGGAAGACCGTGCGGCGGCCGATCAGGTCGGCGAGAGTGCCGGCGGACATCACCAGGCTGGCCACGACGAGTGAGTAGGCGCTGGTCACCCAGACCAGCGCGCTGGCCGAGGGACGCAGGTCCTGCTGAATGGCGCCGAGCGCGCCGATCGTGGACGAGACGTCGACGAAGGCCATCATCACGCCGAGGCACACGGTGAGTACGCCCCGCCAGGGATGGGCGGGTATGCCGCCGTGCCCGGCGGCAGGAGCGGTGGGGACCGGGGTGGTTGGGACAGGCGGACGTGCGGCGGGCGCCGCGGACGGCTGACTGCTGTTTTGCATAGCCAGGAAGGTAGCAGTCTGACTGCTGAAAAGGCCAGTCAGGCTAGAATGGGGGCATGGAACGCGTTGACCCGCAGGGCGAAGACATGGTGTTCACGCGCACGGGCGAGTTCGCCGACCGGGATGCCTTCACGGTGGCCGGCTGGTGCGCCATGGAACGGTCGCTGGAGGTGGTCGGCACCCGCTCGGCGATGATGCTGGTCAGAGAGGCGTTCTACGGCGGGCGCCGGTTCGACGATCTGGTGCGGCGCACCGGTCTCGCCGAGACAGTGGCCTCCAAGCGGCTGCGCCAGCTGGTGGCCGACGGGCTCATGGAGCGAAGCCCGTATCGCGAGCCGGGCGCGCGCACTCGCTACGAGTACGTCCTGACCGACCGGGGCCGGGCTCTGTTTCCGCTGCTCGTCGCGCTGATGCGGTGGGGGAGGCCCACGGAGGAAGGTGTGCACGGGGGGGTCGAGCTCGTCCATGCCGGCTGCGGGGCCCCGCTGGTGCCCGCGGTGCGGTGCGAGGCCGGGCATGACGTGCCCATCGGGGAGACCGAGGCACGCCTGGCCCCCCCGTTGACGCTCGACGTCCCCGCGTCCCCGCGTCCCGGCGCCGCCGGACCGCGGGGTGAACTCCTCACCTGAAGCCGGCCGAGGTGAAGCTGCTCGCGGACCCCGCGCCCTGCAGACGCTGTGCCGGCATTTCAACGGCCTGGACCAGATCGGGCATCGAGCCGCGTACGTCCGCCCAGTGCACGGCGTCACATTTTTGGTGTCGACGCCCTCGCCCGGGACCTTCACCGAGCACAGGAAGCACTTCTCCGCGCGGAGCTAGTGGTGGAAGACCAGCGTGCGGCGGAAGCCCTCCTCGGCCGACGCCTTCACCAGGGCGGTCTGCAGAGCGGCGAGCCGCGTCCCGCGGACCTCTGCCGACCGGCCCTCCGTGTCCAGGAGTTGCGCGGCCTGGAGCGCGGTGTCGGTGACGTCCACGCATACGACCTGTTAGGGGGCACAGACTCCCCGGTCGATGGCCTCCGTGGTTCTGTCCACGAGAATGGACGCCACTTCGGCGGCGGTTTGGGAGGCGGTCGGGGGTAGCCGGTTCACGGTTTCGACAGCACTGGGCCTCGCCGGTGCGGCGGAGCCTGTGGGGGCGTCGTAGCCGGTTCTCGGAGGTCCGCACAGATGGGGGGACTTCGGTGTCTTGTCTCGAAGGTGGGAGTGCGCCGTAGCAGCGGAGGCTGGCCACCAGGGAGGATGCCCGTCATGAGCACGGACGAGACCCTTCATCCCATCCGGCCGGCACACGCAGCACCGGCGGTGTTCGGTGCGGGAGCGGCCATCGGCGTTGTGGGAGGGATGATCGGGCTTGGTGGTGCCGAGTTCCGCCTGCCGCTGCTGATCAGCGTCTTCGGGTTCGCTGCGCTCTCGGCGGTCATCCTGAACAAGGCGATGAGCCTTGTTGTGGTCCTGGTCGCGCTGCCCGCCCGCCTGGCCGCAGTCCCGGCCGGCGAGGTTGCCGCCCGCTGGCCTGTCGCGGTCAATCTGCTGGCAGGCAGTCTCCTCGGCGCCTGGGCCGGCGCATCCTGGGCGGTCCGCATGCGCAGCGCCACGCTGTACAGGGTCCTAGCCGCCTTGATGGTCGTCATGGCGGCCGCCCTGGTGCTCACCCACACGACCACCCCGGGGACCCTCGACCTGCCGCTGGGGGCCCAGGTTCCCGCCGGTGTCGTCGCCGGGTTCGGTATCGGTGTCGTCGCCGCGATCATGGGCGTTGCCGGTGGTGAGCTACTGATCCCGACGATCGTGTTGCTGTTCGGGGAGGACATCAAGACCGCCGGGAGTCTGTCTCTGCTGGTTTCCCTGCCCACCATGCTGGTCGCGTTCGCCCGGTACAGCCGCGACGGCAGCTTTGCCGTCCTCGGCGCGAACCTCCGCTTCACCGCGATCATGGCCGCTGGCTCGGTCGCCGGGGCGGTGTTGGGCGGGCTGTTCCTGGGTGTGTTCCCGGACCGGGTGCTTATTCCCGCGCTGGCCGTGATCCTGCTCGTCTCAGCCGTCAAGCTTGCCCGTCACGACTGAGCCGCGGCCAGGTGCCTCCCGATCTCATGAACACCGACTCCGGCCCGAATCACGTGCCTTCCAATCCATTCCGACCGATGCCCAACTCAGCCACACCCGCACGGTGGCCGGGTCGGTGGTCGACGGGCACAGCGTGAACGGCGCCACCAGCGGACGGTCGGTGAACAACTCCTCCAGCGAGGCACGCCGACGCCGGTAGGACCAGCCGGTGGTGTCTGTCCCGACAGCCGCAGCAGGTCGAACGCCACCAAATGGGCCGGGCACTCGCGCGCGGCCTACGCCGCTCGGGCGCCGCGCCTGGCGAGGCGGTTATGCAACCGCTCGAACGCCAGCCGCTCCGCGGCATCCCATACGACCAGCTCGCCGTCCAACACGGAGGCGTCCGGCAGCTGCGCGGCTGCTGCCACGATCTCCGGGAACGCCGGGCCCCTGTCGGTGCCCTGACTCGAGCGCAGCACGACCTGGCCGCCGTCGACGGACAGACCTGCCCTGAATCCGTCCTTCTCCAGACTGAGCTATGTCTCATGAGACATCTGCGCGCGCCTTTCGTCGGAATGCGTTCTGCCCCTTGCTCGGTGCTTCCGGTGTGCCGGTGGGTGTATTGCTCCGGGGGTGGGGGAGGCGGGTACGCCACGCGGCTGCTGCGTCAGGAACCCAGGCATGTGTACCCGGTTGGGGACGAAGCGAACGGCCCGTGAAGTCCGGGCCCAGCCTGGGCAGAGACGCCGTGGGCCTCGGGTCCTGCGTCGGGCGGAAGAGCCGACACGTACCGACCTCATACCGACCTCAAGATCCGGCAACGGACACATGGCGAGCCAACTCGGCGGCCAGACGTCGCATGACCGTGCGGTTGGCGCGCCGCATCGTGGCCCGGATGACGGGTGCCAGCAGACGGTCGGCGACCGGGGCGCGCACCCAGACGTATGTGAACGCCACGTGGCTCCCGCCGGTCCGCAGCGGTTCGATGGTGTAGGTGCCCTGGGCCAGGCGTCGGCCGGCCGCGCTGATGTTCCGTTCGACGATGCGCCGTGGCGGGTCGGCTTCGACGACCTCGATGGTGACGTCGGTCCTGGTGCCGCCCAGCGCGGCTGTGACCGTGGCGTACGCACCGATACCGCGGCCAGGGCCGCTGTAGCGCCAGTCACTCAGGTAGTGGTTGGTGAATCGCTCGTGGTGAGCCATGACATCGAGGAAGTCGTAGACCTGCTCAGGCGTCTGCTTGGGGAAGGGGTTGATGGTGATGACGTGGGCAGCTTCGCCCAGGGGGCCGCGTGAACCGCAGCGCGCTCGTCGAGGCCGGTCATGCTTTATTGGCCGGAACGGCCCCCTGACCGGGGGCCGTTCGGGCGTCGTCAGGTGTCAGGCGAGGGTCAGGTCGTATGGGCCTGCGAGGGGGAGGTAGCCGTCGTTGGCGAGCAGCCAGATCTGGTAGCGGCCGGCGGGGAGGTTCTCGCAGTTCGGGATGGTGACGTTGCCCGTGGTGTCCGGCGTGTACTGCCATCCCTTGGAGCCGGAGTCGACGGCCGCGCCGGCGGGGAGGACACCGGCCCAGTTGTTGGGCATGGCCTGCTCCGGCGGGATGGTGTAGCCGATGGTGATCCGGGTGCCGCGGGCGATGGAGGCGGAGGGCAGGATGAGCGCGGCGCGCGGAGTCTGGGCAGGCGGGGCGGTCGGTGCAGGCGAGCTGGGGGCGCCGATGGGGGTGTAGTGGGCGAGCGGGCCCGCGGCGTCGGTGACCTGGTGGTAGGCGGCGAGGCGCTCGGTGATGGTCGCGGCGTGCGGGGTGAGGGTGGGGAAGTGGGCTGCGGGGGCTGTTGCTGTGGCGGCGGTCAGGTCGGCGAGGCGGCTGGTGGCACCGGTGAGGTAGGGGTCGAGTTTCTGGAAGAGCTGGTGATCGCTGGTGAGGCCGAGTGCGCCGAGTGCCTTGACGTAGCCGGTGGCGCCGCCGGAGGTGGTGTCGAGGACGCGGCTGACGTAGGTGACGCGGTGCAGGACGCGCCAGCAGGGCGGCTTGCGGTCGGTCTGCCGGGCGCGGGCGAGTTCGCGGGCGTGGGCGGTGGTGCCGGTCTCCAGCCATTCGGGGTCGACGCCCTTGCCGTAGAAGTCCTCGAAGTTGTCGCTGGAGGTGTCGAGGTAGAAGGTCATGAAGCGGTAGGCGTCGACGCGGCCCGGGACGAGCACGGGCTGGTTCTTGGTGTCGAAGACGGGGTTTCCGGCGTCCTGTTTCTGCAGGTTCGCGCCGGGTTTGGCAGTGACTTCCAGGTTGAAGGTGCGCTGGGAGTCCTTGTTCTTGCGGCGGGTGAGGCTGTAGCCGCCGCCGAGGGTGATCTCGAATCCGGCCTTGAAGCCCACACCCATGGCTTCGAAGGAGTAGTCGTTGGTGTAGGTGGAGCTGCCGGAGAAGCTGTACTCGCCGGCGGTGGTGTGCACGACTTGGTCGGTGGTGCTGGTGACTTCGGAGAACAGGCCGCCGGCGGCGGTCCACACGTAGGTGTTGGCGATGTTGCGCTTGGCCGGCGGAGCGTTGGGCGGAGCGGGCGGCGGCGGTGTCTCCGGTGGCGGCTGCGGTCAGACCGGTGCTGGTGCCTGTGCCGCCCATCATGCCCTTGAGGACTCGGTCGGCGGCGGCGATCGGGTCGGGGCTCTTGGGGTCGGTGCCGACGGTCTCGTAGAAGCCCTGGAGTTGCTGTTCTTCGCGCTGGATGCGGCGCTTGAGGGCGTAGGCCTCGCGGGGCCGGTAGTAGCTGAACGCGTCGCCGCTGCCGGCCTTGGGGAAGTCGGGGTCGCAGAAGGGCTGGGGGGCGCCGGTGGCGGGGCCGGCGGAGTAGCCGATCAGGCCGTCGAGGGTGCCCTGCTTGGTGTAGCGGGGGTTGATCTGGAACGGGATGATGTTCCAGTCGGTGGGGATGTCGGGGTTGGGGACCATCCGGTAGGCGACCAGGGATCCGTTGTGCTTGAGCCGCAGCGCGTACTGGTCCGCGGTGTCGGACTGGACGAAGGCGAAGCCGGTGTTGGCGGGGACCCAGCGGCGGCCGACGGTGGGGTTGACCTGCTTCTTGGCGTCGTCGGGCTCCCAGTATCCGGACAGGCTCACCTTACTGGTGCGGGTGGTGGTGCCCTGGGTGATCCGGGTCTCGTTGCTCCAGCCCTTGCTCTCCTTGATGTCCCCGCTGATGTTGAGATTCATCGCCGAGGAGCTGGCCCGCGGAGGGCGTGAGCGTCACTGGTGCCTCCGGGATCGCGGGAGGGGCAGGGCCCGGGTCCCCCGCACCCGAGGAGCTGCCCGACCATGCGACCGCACCGTCCCCGCTGCGGCCAGCGGCCCGGCTATGCCTTGAGAAAGTCGAGGATTACGGGGTTGAGTACATCCGGGTAGACGGACAGCATGCCGTGCGGGTACCCCTCGTAGGTCTTCAGGGTCGCGTTCCGCAGGATCTCGGCGCTTCTTGGTGCCGCGTCCTCGTAGGGCACGACCTGGTCGTCGGTGCCGTGCATGACGAGCACCGGGACGTCGATCTTCTCCAGGTCTTCGGTGAAGTCCGTCTCGGAGAATGCCTTGATGCACTCGTAGTGCGCGTTCGCGGCGCCCGTCATCCCCTGCGCCCACCACCGGTCGACGAGCCCCTGGTTCATTTCGGCGCCGGGCCGGTTGTAGCCGTAGAAGGGCCCGGATGCCACGTCGATGTAGAACTGGGCGCGGTTGGCGGCGAGTCCGGCGCGCAGCTCGTCGAACGCCTCGACCGGGGTACCCTCGGGGTTGCTCTCCTTCTTGACCATGACGGGCGGCACCGCCGACACGATCACCGCCTTGGAGACGCGCCCGGGCTCGGCACGCGCGACGTAGTGGACCACTTCACCGCCTCCGGTGGAGTGGCCGATGTGCACGGCGTCCCGCAGATCCAGCGCGTCGGTCACCGCGGCCACGTCCGCGGCGTAGGTGTCCATCTCGTGACCCGACGACGGCTGGCCGGAGCGCCCGTGACCGCGACGGTCGTGCGCGATGACCCGGTAGCCCTTGGAGAGGAAGTACAGCAGTTGGTTGTCCCAGTCCACGTGGCTCAGGGGCCAGCCGTGGTGGAAGACGAGCGGTGTGGCGTCCCTCGGCCCCCAGTCCACGTAGAAGATGCTCGTGCCGTCCGCGGTGGTGACTGTGCTCATGGGGTGTTCCTTCCGGGTGGTTGGTCCGGTCCCTCCCGCGCTTGACTCCTCACGCGGGTGGTGAGTGCGGTTCCGGCAGGCGCCTTGCGGCGCCCCGCGACCGCCGTTCGCCGTGCTCTGCCGGTCGGCGGGCAGCCGGCCGGACTCGGGCCCTTCTGGAGGAAGTCGCCGTCGTTGTCGCGAATGGCGGGGGACCGCCGTCCCCCAAGTCCCGCTCGCTCGACGCGATCGCGACCCCGTCGCCGCGCAGCGATCGCGTCGAGTCGGCGAGGTCCGCATGCGGAGGAGGAGTGCTTGGCGCAGATCGGCCCGATGTGAGCGGCAGGACCGGCGGTGGGCGACGCTGGGCCCCTCCGCACAGGCTCGCGTGCGCACCGGCCGGCCGTGCCGGGCTCCCCATTCAGGGTGCGTCCGCCCACGAGGAGCGGCAACTCCGCAGGCGGGTGCGCGAGCCGCGGACCGCCGAGACCGTGGACGCCGCGGCCCGTGCCGACGCGCGTTTGACGACCTCCAATGTAACCATTACGGTTACTTCTGAGGAGGTGGTCACGTGGCGGGCAACAGCCAGCTCACCGTGGCGGCGCACGCGCTGACGTGGATAGAACTGCACGGTCGGATCGGGGACGGAACCGCGACATCCGAGGGGGTCGCGGGCAGCGTCAACACCAATCCCGTCGTGATCCGGCGGCTGCTCGGCCGGATGCGCGATGCCGGACTGGTGCACTCGAGACGCGGCGCCAACGCCGGGTGGGTACTCGCCAGACCGCTGGAGGACATCACCCTGCGGGACGTGTACGAGGCGATCGAGCAGTCGCCACTGTTCGCCATGCACCGCTCGGAACCCAACCTCGGCTGTCCGGTCGGTTCCGGTATCCAGCCCGCGATGCGTCCGGTGTACGCCCGTGTCGAGGAAGCCGTTCGCTCCGAGTTGGACCGGATCACGCTGGCCGACGTGCTGCGGGACGTCCTGGCCTCGCGGTAACGCCCGTATCGCCTCATGCTCGCGGTAACGCCCGTATCGCCTCATGCATACCTCCGGGGCCGGATCGGCATGCCGCCGGCGCCCCCTCCCTCCGTGCGATTCCGCCGGGGGGCGACACCATTGACCTTGAGGGCCGGTCGCAGCCCTTATAGAACTGGAGTTCTCATCATGGGACAGCTTGACGGCAAGACCGCCGTGGTAACCGGCGGTAACAGCGGGATCGGACTGGCCAGTGCCAAGCGTTTCGCCGCCGAGGGCGCGCATGTCTTCATCACCGGGCGACGGCAGGAGGCGCTGGACACCGCACTGGCCGAGATCGGACGGAACGCCACCGCCGTCCGGAGCGACGTCTCCGATCCGGCCGAGCTCGACCGGCTCTACGCCGCCGTCGCCGACCAGGGACGACGCGTGGACGTCCTGTTCGCCAACGCGGGCGGCGGTGCGTTCTCCACCTTGGAGCAGGTCACCGAGCAGCACTTCGACACCACCTTCGGCATCAATGTGCGGGGCACGCTCTTCACCGTCCAGAAGGCGTTGCCGCTGTTGAACGACGGTGCCTCGGTGATCCTCACCGGCTCCACCGCGGCGACCTCCGGTGGCGAGGCGTTCGGCGTCTACGCCGCATCCAAGGCCGCCATCCGCTCGTTCTCCCGTACCTGGGCCAACGAACTCAAGCACCGGGGGATCCGTGTCAACACCCTTGTCCCCGGCCCCATCGAGACACCCGGGAACGCCGCCCTCGCCCCCGGCGCGGACGAGGCGGCCAAGCTGTGGAGCCACTTCGCGAGCCAGGTGCCCCTGGGGCGCATGGGCCGCCCTGACGAGGCGGCCGCCGCGGCGCTCTTCCTCGCCAGTGACCAGAGCAGCTTCGTCACCGGTACGGAACTCTTCGTCGACGGCGGCCTCAACCAGATCTGAAGCGGGTGCGCGACCACGACGCCCCGGCAGTCCACACTGCCGATCCCGGCCCCCGCACCCGCCCACCAGCGAACTCATCAGCGGCCGCCACGGCAGAGACCGGTGCGGCGTGGGCCGGTGCGGTGGCGGTGGTGGCGCAGAGGGCGAGGGAGCGGTGGTGCCGGATCGGCGGGTGGGTCAGTCCCGGGGGTGAAGGAGTTCACCCGCGTACTGGTCGGGTTGCGCGGCCGCCGTCGGGGATCGGGGGCGCTCAGGTCAGTTCGGGTCCCCGGTGGCCTGGAGGCGGCGCAGGGCCAGGATCAGATTGCCGCTGCCGAACGTCGCGAGCGCGGCGACGCCCCACAGGGTCGCCGCGACACCGGCCCGGTCCAGCAGGGCGCCCGCGGCCAGGAAGCCCAGCGGCCCGGCCAGGGTGCTGATCGTGACCACGGCCTGCAACACCTTGGGCCCGAAGCCGTCCGGCAGCCGGGCGGAGAGCAGGCCCATCAGCGGCGCGTTCGCCAGGGGCGCGGCGGCCGATGACAGGCCGACGGCGACGACGAGCACGCTGGCCGGCACGGGCACCAGGAGCGTCCACAGGGGCAGAGCGACGCAGACCAGGGCCGTACAGGCGAGTCGTACGGGGGCGACCCGTGCGGCCAGCACATAGGCGGCCACCGAGCCCACCAGGCCACCGGCGCCATCGGCGGCGATCAGCAGGCCGCCGACCCTGGCGTCCCCCTCGAACCGGGCGAACGCCAGCACCGGCAGGGTGATCATCAGGGTTCGCAGCATCAGCCCGAACACCACGGTGGACAGCATCGCCCGGCTCAGGAACCAGTCGCCGCACAGATGCCGCACCCCCGCCCACAGGCCGCGGGGCCCGGCCGCGGATCCTCCGGCCCCGCCACCCCCTGCCGGGACGCGGCGCAGCAGCAGCAACCCGGAAAAGGCGAACGAGGCCGCGTCCAGCCACACCACCGATGTGGTCCCCACCAGCGGGATCAGCGCGCCCGCGAGCGCCGGTCCGGCGAACGCCGAGCCGTTCTGCACACCCGCCAGCGCGCTGTTGGCGCGGGCCAGAGAGCGGGCGTGCGGGCTCAGCAGTTCCATCGCCAGCACCCGCTGTGCCGCGTGGTACGGAACGGCCAGCGCCCCGAGCACCGCGACGATCGCCACGAGGACGGCCAGATTGAGCGCGCCCAGGGTCTGCAGCAGCGGGATCAGCGCCACCACCGGAGCGCGGGCGAGATCGGAGACGACCATGGTCCGGCGGGCACCCAGGCGCTGGATGACCTCTCCGCCCGCGAAGCCGAGCAGCGCCATGGGCAGCACCTGGGCCGCGAAGACCAGGCCCGCCCGGGTGGCCGAGCCGGTGGTCTCCAGCACCAGCCAGGGCAGCGCGAGCATGGTCATCTGGGTGCCCAACGCCGTCACCGCGCCCGCGACATAGACCGTCGTCAGCGCACGGCTCGGCCTGCCACCCGCTGTGCCGTTCGGCGCTCCGCCGGGTGGGACGGGGGCTGTGCCGGGCCGGGTCGCCGCGATCGTCATCGGGTCACCCCTTTCTCCTCGGTGGGTCCTGACCATGTGGTCGCCCCCGCACCCTGTCGCCCGCCCACCGTCCGGTGCCAGGGAAGGACCGGCAGTAGCTCACTGCCGGTGCCGCTGCGCTTTCTTCCCTGCCACGCAGCCCGCCCGTCCGGCAGTGTGATGGCCGTCGGAGCCCACCACAGCCAAGGCCACCGGCGGCGGAAGCGGACACCAACGAAGGGAGGGACGGCGATGAGCGGCGGTATCGGAACGGCGGTGCACGTCCCGTCCTTCGCCGCCCGCGACGGACGGCGAGCGGTCGAGACCCGGTATGTGGACGGTCTCCCGCAGATCGTGGCCTGGGATCTGACGACGGGTCAGCGCCGCCAGGCGACCACCGCACCGCTGGGTGTGGAGACCGCCGCCATCGAGCCGGACGGCCACGGCCTGTGGTGGTTCGACGCCGCTCCCGGCGGTCAAGGCCGCTGGCTGCGCGGGCCGTTCGAGGGCGGGCACCCGCGCCCGGCGCTCGACGGCGTACCCGCCGGGCGGATGCACGGCCTGGCCTTCGACCCCCGCAGTGGCCTCGCCGCCGTCGGCGTCGGGGTCGCGGACCGCTCGCGGCACTACCTCGGCCGACCGGGCGAGCGCGCCCGCCTGGTGGCCGAGGAGCCCGGCTATGCGGCAGTGGTGGGCCTGGCCCCCGGCGGCCGGCTGCTGGCCACCGCGGGGTGCCCGGCCGGACCGGCCGCGGTCCGGCTGTGGTCACCGGCCTCCGGCGTCCTCGTGGACGCCATCCCCGGCGAAGCGGGGGACGGCGACGGTGGCGCGGTGTGGGCGCTGGGCTTCCGCCCGGACCTCACCACCGCACGGCCGGAACTGCTGCTCGTCCTCGAACGCGCGGGCCGCTACACCCTGGCCTTCTGGCGGCAGGGCGAGGGGATCCGTACGCACGGTCCCGGCTCCGCCCTCGACTTCGACACGGAGATCACCGCCTGCTGGTACGGGCCCGGCCGCACGGCGCTGGTCCAGCAGGACCGGGCGGGACGCAGCCGCCTGCTGCGCGCCGACCTCGACCGCGGTACGACGACGGTGCTTCCCACGCCCGAGGGCACGATCATCGACTTCTCCTGCGCACCCGACCGCACGGTCCACTGCCTGTGGAGCCGCGACGGCGAACTGCCCCGGCCGCTGATCTGCCACCCGGAAAGGCCGGAAGGCTCGGAAAGTGCGGCGCACCCGGAACCCCCGGAACGTCCCGACCGCTCCGGCCACTCCGGCCGCTCCACGACGGCGTCACGCGGCACGGCGCCCGGCGGAACGACCGGATCCGGGCGCCGCGAGCTGTGGACACGTCGGCCGTACGGGCAGATCCACAGCTTTGTGGCCACCCCGCCCGGCCGCAGGGCGGGCCACCGCCCCTGGCCGACGGTCTTCCTCGTCCACGGCGGGCCCCACACCCACGACCGGGACGCCTATGACGCCCGGACCGAGGCCCTGGTCCGGGCCGGATTCGCCGTGGTGCGCACCAACTACCGCGGCTCGACGGGCTACGGCCCCCGCTGGCGGGACGACTTCAGCCACCGGGTCGGTCTCGCCCAGCTCGAAGACCTCGCCGCGGTGCGCGGCCACCTCATCGACGCGGGAGTATCGGAGCCGGGCCGTACCGGCCTGTGCGGCTACTCCTGGGGCGGCTATCTGACGCTGCTGGCGATGGGCGTCCAGCCCCGGCTCTGGGACGTGGGGCTGGCCGTCGCCCCGGTGGCCGACTACACGGCGGCGTACCGGGCGACGACGCCAGCGCTGCGGGAGGTCGACGACCGCCTCTTCGGCGGCACCCCCGAGCAGGTGCCACACCGCTATCGCGCGGCCTGCCCGATGACCTATGTGGGCCGTGTACGCGGCCCCATCTTCCTCGCCGCCTCGGCGGACGACGAGAAGTGCCCTCCGGAACAGATCGAGCGCTATCTCGCCGCGCTGCGGCGACGCGACGTCCCGCATCGCGTCCGGTGGCTCGGCGGCGGACACGACGTGGGCCGTGACCCAGCCGGACACGCCGCCGCCTGGGCCGCCATGGTGCGCTACGCCGACGACGCGCTGCGCGCCTCCCCCAGAACCGCCGACCGCCGCAGCAGCGGGCGGACCGGCTCGCACCACCCCGTCCACCACACCGAAGAAAGGTCAACCCTATGAAGCGTCACGGACTGCGCGTCGACCCCATCAGCGCCACCGAGCGGGAGCGCGGGCTCATCATTCCGCCGCACACCCAGGCCGCCCTGGACAAGGCGGTCCCGGTCCGGCCGAACGGCCCGGCGCGGACCTGCACCACCCGCACGAAGAAGAACACGGAGAAGAAGTCGCCTCTGCAGTGAGCCCAAGCAGCGCCGTAGCGGGGTGCCACGCCCGGCACCCCGCCGCGGCGCCGGCCGTGCCGGTGAGGACAGGAAAACATCATGACCACAACTACGGCAGCGACGGCAGCACCCCGGACGAACAGTCCCCGGCCGGAGAAGCACCGGCCGGACAAGCCCGAGACGACGGAACCGCGCCAGAACCCGCCGACGTTCCTCAGCGACCCGTACCCGACCCTGGCCAGGATGCGGCAATCGGCCCCGGTCTCCGTGCTGCACAGCGACGGCGGCCTGCGGCTGTGGATCATCCCGCGCTACGTCGATGTCCGGGCCGCGCTCTTCGACCGCTGCTTCGCGCAGGATGTCCGGCGCGCCCAGGCCCTGGCCGACAGCCGGGTCGAGGGCGTCACACTGGGCACCGAGGTCACCCATATGCTCAGCAGCGATCCGCCCGACCACACCCGCCTCCGCCGCGTGGTCCAGGCGGCGTTCAGCCGCAAGCGGGTCGAGGCGATGCGGCCGATGGTCGAGCGCATCACCCTCGAACTCCTCGACGGGCTGGACGCGGCAGCCGCGCGCCACACGACCCGCACCACCACCGCCACGGTGGACCTGATACGTGACTTCGCCTTCCCGCTGCCGATCCTCGTCGTCTGCGAACTGCTCGGCTTCCCGCCCGAGGACCGCGACCTCTACCGGAAGTGGTCGACCGCCATCGTCACCCAGGAGGGCGACCACGAGGCGTTCCGGCGAGCCGTCCAGGAGATGGGCTCGTACGTCCTGGCCATCGCCGACCGGCGTATCCGCCGCAATGACCGTCCCGCCGATCTGCTCACCGAGCTGCTGGCGGCCCGCGAGCGTGGGGAGCTGACGGACGACGAGATCGTGGGCATGGTCGCCCTGCTGCTGATCGGCGGGCATGAGACCACCGTGAACCTGCTGGGCACCTCCTTCCTCGCGCTGCTGCGCGATCCCGGCCAGGCCGCCTGGCTGCGCGCCGATCTCACCCGGATGCCCAGGGCCGTCGAGGAGTTCCTGCGCTACGACTCCCCCATCTGTATGGCCACCACCCGCTTCACCACCGAGCCGGTGAATGTCGGCGGGGTGGAGATCCCGCAGGACGAGTTCGTGCTGCTGTCCCTCGGCGCGGCCAACCGCGACCCGGCGCGCTTCCAGGACCCCGACCGCCTCATCCTCGACCGCCAGGACGCCGGCCATCTCGCCTTCGGCGGTGGCATCCACCGCTGCCTCGGGGCCCTGCTCGGCAAGCTGGAGACCGAGATCGCGCTCACCGCGCTCCTCGCCCGCTTCCCCGGAACGACCCTGGCCTGCCAGGAGCGCGACCTGCGCTGGCGCAACACGATGATGCTGCGCGGCTTGGAGGCGCTGCCCCTCACCCTGCGCCGCTGACCCCCGCCCCGACCCTGCCACCCTCACCGCCTCCCGCTCCGTCGCGGCCTGGGCCGGGTCGGTCGAGGAGAACGGGACACGGGGTGCGCAAGGAGGAACCGCGCCAGACGTACGGCAGGCGAACGGGCCGCCGACCGACGCCGACCCGCCGATCAGGCGCCCGCCCGGGACCGTAGGATCGGGTGCCCTGGGGGTGGGGTGAATATGGTGAAGCGGCGCCCCGGCACCACGCCGACGCTGGAGTAAGCGGCCGCGCTTGCCGAGGTGGGGCGGGGCACGGTCTCCCGCGTCATCGACAACGCGACCGGTGTCAAGGAATCGACCCGGCGTGCCGTGCAGCAGGCCATCGCCGAGCTGGGCTACGTGCCCAACCTGGCGGCCCGTTCACCGGCCAGGCGGCGTCCGCGGCTACCTGCGGCAACGCGGGATCGCGGGATCGCGGGATCGCGCACACGATTCCCGAGAAGGAAGACCAGCGCGAGCACCGCCGCAAACCGCGGTCGGCGAGGCGGCCGACCACCGGGCATCGACCGCGATGCCTACCGCCGTCGCAACACCGTCGAACGCTGCTTCAACCACCTCAGAAGACGGACCCTAGCTAGGGCTTGTCTGACAAAGGATCTTGGCGGCTCGTGCGCTGGCCGGGTCGTGTGGTCAGGAGGTGGGGCGGGTGCCGGGGGTGTGGCCGAAGGTGCGGCGGAAGACGTCGATGAAGGTGCTTGCAGATGACCAGCCGCAGTGGTGGGCGACTGCGGTGACGGGGGTGTCGTCGGCCAGGAGGATCAGGGCGTGGTGGAGCCTGATCTGGGTGCGCCACTGCGGATAGGTGAGGCCGAGGTTGTCGCGGAGGCGGCGGGAGAGGGTGCGGGCGCTGGCACCGATCTGGCGTCCGAGGTCGTCGAGGGAACGATTGTCGGCCGGGTCGGCGCGCAGGACGTCGTGCAGTTCACGGAGCAGGGGGTCGGTGGGGGCCGGCAGGTGCAGGGGGCGTTCGGGGGAGATGGTGAGCTGGTCGAGCATGACGGCGCGCAGGCGGTGGTGGGGTGGGCTGTCGTTGTCGGGGTCGCGGGTGTAGGCGACGATGAGTTCGCGCAGGAGGGGGCTGACGGCGAGGACGGCGGGTTTGTCCAGGCCGAGGGGGTTGTCGGTGGCGGGCAGGCCGACGAGGTGGAGGTCGAGCTCGCCGTGGGCCTGGTGCTGGTGGACGGTGCCGGCGGGGATCCAGAGCGCCCGGGTGGCGGGGGCGACCCAGGAGCCGGCGTCGGTGGTCACGGCGATGGTGCCCCGGCTGGCGTAGGCGATCTGGTGGTCGTCGTGGCGGTGCGCGTCGATCTCGCCGCCGGACGCCAGGCGCTGGGTTCGGGTCGGCGCAACGGATTCGTGGCGGATTTTCTGCATCACCTGTCAATCTATCGAAAGCACGACACGTGGTGGTTCTCCCAGCATGGGAGGGGTGCGAAGGAATACATCGATCTTGCTGCTGGCCGTGGGACATGCCTGCGTCGACATCTACCAGGGCGCCGTCGCGGCGCTGATCCCGTTCTTCGTGGCCGAACGGGACTACACCTACGCGGTCGCGTCCGGCATCGTGCTGGCCGCGTCCCTGCTGTCGTCGGTGGCCCAGCCGGTGTTCGGGGTACTCACCGACCGGTGGGCAATGCCGTGGCTGCTGCCGGTCAGCACCCTGCTGGGCGGGGTGGGCATCGCGGTCAGTGGCCTGAGCGGCTCCTACGGGCTCACCCTGTTCTTCGTCGCCGTCTCCGGCATCGGCGTGGCCGCCTACCACCCGGAGTCCGCCCGCGTGGCCCGGCTGGCCAGTGAAGGCAGCCACAGTGCGATGAGCTGGTTCTCCCTCGGCGGCAACATCGGCTTTGCGCTCGCCCCGCTCATGGTGTCGGCCGCGATCGGACACGGCTCCCTGCGCTGGACACCCGTCCTCGTTCTGCCCGCGCTCGCCGGCGCCGCCCTGTGTGTGCCCGTCCAGCGGATGCTCGCCCGGCCGCAGACCGGCACGGCCAAGACACAGGCGCCCCGCAGCGCGGACGACGTGGCCTCGTTCGTGAAGCTGTCCCTGGCGGTCGTCTTCCGCTCCATCGTCTTCACCGGCCTGAGCACCTTCATCTCCCTCTACGCCCAGCAGCGCATGCAAGGCAGCACCACCGCAGGGACCGTCGCCCTGTTCCTGCTGTTCCTGGGCGGCGCCGTTGGCTCTGTCCTGGGCGGATCCCTGGCCAACCGCTACGACCGCGTCCGCGTCTCCCGCTGGTCCTACCTGCTCTCGATCGCCGCCGTCACCGGAGTGATCTACACACCCGGCCCGGCCATGTTCCTCTTCGTGGCCCTCACCTCCGCCGGCCTGTACGTCCCCTTCTCCCTCCAGGTCACCCTCGGCCAGGACTACCTGCCCTCCCGCATCGGCACCGCCAGCGGCGTCACCCTCGGCCTCACCGTCAGCATCGGCGGCCTCATCAGCCCGCTGCTGGGACACCTCGCCGACACCACCAACCTCCAGACAGCCCTCGCCCCCCTGATCGGCATGCCCGCCCTGAGCTCGCTCCTCTTCCGCGCCCTGCCCGAACCCACCGCCCCCACCCGGACCGCCGCACTCGCGCCCGCATCCGCACGACAAGACGCGTAGACCCACGCCGACCAGTGAGCACGCGTATGGCCCGCCGGACGGACGAGGACGTGCCCGAGCATGGAACCTGCCGCCTGCCGGGGCGAGCTGACTCAAACCGCGTGGGAGCGCATAGCGCCCCTGCTGCCGAGAGCTGACGGGCGGGGACGGCCGTGGCGGGACCACCGGCAGGTGATCAACGGCGTGCTGTGGCGCCTGCGGACCGGCGCGCCCTGGCGGGACGTGCCCGAACGCTACGGCCCATGGCAGACCATCTACGAGCGCTTCGCCCGCTGGGAGACGGACCGCACCTGGGCAAAGCTGCTCGAACACGTCCAGATACGCGAAGACGCAACCGGCACGGTGAAGTGGACGGTGTCGGTGGACTCCACCATCGCCCGCACGCACCAGCACGCCTCCGGGGCCCGCAGAGAGAAGACCCCAGCGGGGAACGAATCGAACAACCCGACACGCACCGTAGGCAACGACCAGGCGCTCGGCCGGTCCCGCGGCGGGCTGACCACGAAGGTCCACCTCGCCTGCGACGGCCGGGGCCTCCCCCTAGCCCTCGTCGTCACACCCGGCAACGTCAACGACTCCACCGTCTTCGACACCGTCATGGACACCTTGAGAGTGCCCCGGGCAGGCGCCGGACGACCACGATGCCGACCTGACGCGGTCATCGCGGACAAGGCGTACTCGTCCCGCGCCATCCGACAAGCCCTGCGAGGCCGGGGTATCCGGGCAGTAATCCCGGAACGCACGGACCAAAAGGCCAACCGCGCACGGCGCGGACAGGACGGCGGCAGACCACCGACTTTCGATCGCGAGCTCTACAAAGACCGCAACGTGGTCGAGCGCTGCTTCGCTCGCCTCAAACAGTTCCGCGCGATCGCCACCCGCTTCGACAAACTGTCCAACCACTACAAGGCCGGACTCCAGCTCGCCTCACTGATCCTCTGGCTCCGCGAACCTGCCCAAGATCCTTTGTCAGACAGGGCCTAGGCGGGGGCAATGAAGTGCTTGGGGGGCGACATACTCGATCATGCGGCTGTCCATCGTGTTCGACACGCCCACGTAGTCGAACATCGCGAGGTGCTGCACGGCCTCGCAGAGCCGACGCCGCCCGCGTGTGGGCAGATGGGCACGCCGAACTTCGCGACCAGAGCGGCCCCGCCTCGCCGCCGGCGCCCTTGCCACCCGGGTCCATGCAGCGCGGCGCGCGGAGCGCCTGATCTCCCGCACCCGGCCGCGCGCCGTCGCCGTGCCCGCCGCCTCGAGGTCGCACCCGCGGCCGTCCCACTCCGACCGGGAGGCCGACCGCGTCCTGGAGCAGGAGACCGGCGTCGACACGGTGGAGCAGACCCGCCGGACCCTTGAGACCGCCGCCGCCAAGCTCCAGGACGGCACCCGGGAGCGCGCCGCCGCCCACGGCCCCCGACCACAGCCCGCCCCGGCGCCGGCCCTGCCGCACACCCAGCAGCCCCGCACCCAGCACGCGCCGGGCGGGACCACAGGAGGAGTCGCGTGAGCACCCCGGAAGAACAACCCAGCCTTGACGACGCCCTCGCCCGCGCCCGCGCAGCAACCAAGGACATATCCGCCGCGCCCGATGAGAACCAGGAGCCCGAGTCCGATGAGCCCCCGGGGTGGCAGCCGATCTGGAAGCGCCCCCGGAAGCCAAAGTCGAAGGCGGCGAAGAAGCAGAAGAAGCAGGAGCTGCGCAAGCAGCGGCGGCGACTCCAGGAAGCCGGGCGGCGCCGCCTCGCCGCCGCGCAGTCGCGCCGGCCCCGGTCCCGGTCCCGGCAGAACCGGATCGGCAACGCTGCCACGCGCCGCGATGCCCGTGCCCTGTCCCGGGTGCGGCACTCCACCGCCTGGCTGTGGTGACGATGCCGGGCATCGTCCACCGCGGTGGAGATCGTGCCTGCGCGACCGGATCCCGGACGCGGGCACAAGCCGCTGAACCAGATGGCGCCTGCGACGGGATCCTGACGACACGGCAGGCGGAGTACCTCGACTACGGCCAACAGATTCGCAACGGCATGGCGCACGGCCAGACCACGCACGCGGTAGTGCCGCCGGCCATGGCGGTGCCGATGGTGACGACCTCGTTCACGATCGTCTCGGAGCTATGCACCGCTGTCTTGTGACAGCGAAGTTGAGTCGATTGCCGTTGAGGTTGGTCCCATGCTGACGGCAGTGGTGGTTCCTCGCGTGCAGGCGGCCGTCGACGACTTCACCCGACCCGTCGCCCGGGGCCGGAGGATGACCGCCGACCTGCGCGCCCTGTACCCGGGCGATACCAAGGACCGGGCCGTGCTGCGCCCGCTGACCCGCAAGCGGCCCGCGCCCTACGAGCGGGCGCGCCTCGCTGCCGGCGCTCTGGCCGCCCGGGTCCGCGCCGCGCGGTGAGCGGAGCGCCGGGGCTCTCGCCCCCGGCCGTACGCCGTCGCGGTGCCCGCCGCCTCGAGATCGCACCCGCGGCCGTTCCGCTCCGGCCCGAAGACTGACCGTCCCCGGCCCTTGGAGCCCGAGTCCGGCATCCGTACGACTCAGGTCGCGGTCGACAGAGGCGCTCCGGGCTCCGGTTGAGTGGCGGCGGTGGGAGTCGTGCACACCGTCAGGGTTGGGCAGCATCCGCCAGGGGGAGCCTGTGTCCCGCGGGCCGCTGACTGACGCCGAACCCTGGTGTAGCGGCCGTTGTTCGAGAGCCGGAGAGACTTCAGGGATGGAGTTGGTGCACGGTGGAACGACGCATGCCAGTGGCAACGCACTGGGGCAGTTTCGTAGCCGTGGTCGATTCGGGTCAGCTGGTGCGCATTGAGCCCCGGGGTGATGACCCCGCGCCGTCGCCGATCGGTCCGGGCATGGTGACGGCTGCTGAGGACAGTGCGCGTGTGCTGCGGCCCGCGGTACGCAAAGGGTGGCTCAACGGCTTGCCGCGCGCCGATGAAACGGCCAGAGGTGCGGACACTTTCGTAGAGGTCAGCTGGGACGACGCGCTCACGCTGGTGAGCGAGGAATTACGCCGCGTGCGCGCACAGCACGGGGACAGCGCGGTGTTCGGCGGCTCGTACGGCTGGGCCAGTGCGGGCGGCTTCCACCATGCGCAGGGTCAGCTCCAGCGGTTCCTGGCGCTGGGCGGGGGCTACACCGACTCGCGCAACACGTACAGCACCGCCGCTCTTGAGGTCATCCTTCCGCATGTGATCGGCGGGGCTCCGTGGAGCTACCAGTCCCGGATGCCGATGTGGGACGAGATCGCCGAGAGCTGTGAGCTCGTGGTGGCGTTCGGAGGGCTGGCTCTGAAGAACAGCCAGGTCAACCCTGGCGGGCTGGCCCGGCACCAGACGCGGGACCTGCAGCGGAAGTGCCGCGAGGCCGGGGTGCGGTTCGTGAACGTCAGCCCGATCCGTAGTGACACCGCCGACTTCCTCGACGCCGAATGGCTGCCGGTCATCCCCAACACCGACACCGCCTTGATGCTCGGCATCGCGCACACGATGCTGGTCAACGACTGGCACGACGAGGACTTCCTCACCCGCTGCTGCGAGGGGTTCGACCGCTTCGCCTCCTACCTGACCGGCGACGTGGACGGCGTCGTCAAGGACGCCGACTGGGCCGCGAGGATCACGGGCATCAGCCGCGACACGATCACCGATCTCACCCGCCGCCTGTCCACACAGCGTTCCCTCATCATGGTCAACTACGCCATACAGCGGGCGGACCACGGTGAACAGCCGATCTGGATGTCGGTCGTGCTGGCCGCCATGGCGGGTTCGCTGGGCCGGCCCGGCTGCGGCTGGGGCGCCGGCTACGCGACAATGGACGCGACCGGTGTTGCCCCGGGCCGCCCGTCTGTGGCGTCGATGCCGCGGGTGGCGAACCCTGTTGCGGACTTCATTCCGGTCGCCCGGATCGCAGACACCCTGCTGGAACCGGGCGCGATCATCGACTACGACGGTCAGCGCCTGACCCTGCCGGACCTGCGCCTGATCTACTGGTGCGGAGGAAACCCCTTCCACCACCACCAGGACCTCCACCGCCTCACCCGAGCCTGGCAGCGCCCGGACACGGTGGTGGTCCATGAAGCCTGGTGGAATACCACGGCGAAGTTCGCCGACATCGTGCTCCCCGTCGCGACCAGTCTGGAGCGCGACGACTTCGCCGCGGGGTTCTCCGACCCTCACCTGGTCGCGATGCCGAAGGCCCGCGAGCCGGCCGGCGAGGCACGCACCGACCACCAGATCTTCGCCGCTTTGGCCGCCCGGCTCGGCTATGAGCGCGAGTTCACCCAGTCGCGTTCCGAGATCGAATGGGTCCGGCACCTCTACGACCAGACACGGGCGAACCTCGGCGCCGACGCGGCCCTGCCAAACTTCGACGACTTCTGGCAACGCGCCTGCGGTGTCGAACTGCCGGCACTCAGCGGTCCGTTTCCTGGCAGCTTCGAAGCACTGCGCTCCGATCCGCAGCGCTTCCCCCTGACAACGCCATCGGGCCGGATCGAGATCTTCTCCGAGGAGATCGACTCCTTCGGCTACGACGACTGCACCGGACATCCAGCGTGGTTCGAACCCGTGGAATGGCTTCGCGCCGACCTGGCGGACCGCTTCCCGCTGCACCTGATCTAGAATCAGCCTGCCTCGCGCCTGCACAGCCAGTACGACAACGGTAGCCACAGCCTCACGTCAAAGATCCACGGCCGTGAGCCCGTAACGATCAACCCGCAAGATGCGGCATCACGCGGTATCGAGAACGGCATGATCGTGCGTGTCTTCAACGACCGAGGCAGCTGTCTGGCGGGCGCGATCCTGTCGGACGCCGTCATGCCCGGCGTCATCCAGCTGTCCACCGGAGCGTGGTGGGACCCAGCCCAGCCAGGCCGGAGCGGAACCTTGGACCGCCACGGCAACCCCAACACCCTCACCGGGGATCGCGGGTGCTCGCGTCTGTCCCAGGGACCCAGTGCGCACAGTGCTCTCGTCGATGTCGAGGTCTACGACGGGCCGGTCGAGGAGGTACTCGCCTTCACACCACCACACCTCGAACATTAAAACGCCAACTCAACGGTTTGCCGTGTTCACCCTCGTCGGGCGCCCGGTCGGCAGGTCCGACCGGTGCCCAGCCTCCACTCAGACGTTTGCGTCGCCGTAACTGCGTCAATACGGTACGCAGTCATGACTGCACTTCAAGAACTCAAATACGGCCAGTGGTTCAGGGGTGCCGATGTCGATGGCGACGGGTTCATCACCCAGTGCGACGTCCGCAAGATGAGCGAGCGCTACATCAGCGCCCGCGAGACCACGCCTGATGCCGAGACCGTCCGCCGGCTCATCGAGGGGATGGACCAGTTCTGGTCGAACGTCATCGCCCCGATGGATCAGGACGGTGACGGGAAGGTCGATGTGCGGGAGATGACCGAAGGCTTCAAGAGTGTCCTGACCGACCGCGCGTTCTACCCGCAGCAGATTGCGCCGGTCACCAACTGCTTCTTCGACCTCGTCGACCTCAACGGAGACGGCAAGATCGACCAGGCCGAGTTCCAGCAGATGTTCAGCTCGGTCGCCGCCGTCCCCGGCGAGGACTGCGCCGCCGTCTTCACCGCTCTGGACCTCGATGGTTCCGGCGGACTGAGCCGTGAGGAGTTCCACCAGGCACTCGAAGAGTTCTTCTACGGCAACGACCCCGACGCTCCCGCCAACCACATCTTCGGCAAGGTCACCGCCTGACAATCCCCGTATATGCCCCCGGACCAGCGCTTATGCCAGAGTCTCAGCAGGGCCGGGGAGGGGACGCCGTAGGCGGGCGACTGGAGACGTCCGTCGCGAAGTGGCGCTGCGCGTCCTGCCGGCCCTTCGTGACGCCGAAGGAGACCAGCACAACTGGCGGCGCAGCCCGATGCGGGATCTCCTTGGCCCTTGATCGAGTGCTCACACCTTCCCCGGGACGTTTGCGGGATCCTGCCCTGGTCGCCGCGCCCTGGCTTCCTCACCGGGCCGCCCCGGACACCGGCCCCATCAAGCGCCAGCGCGCTGCGGCCGTTATTTAGGGACGCCGCGGCAGCTGAGCCGCCCGTCGTTGCGACCGGGCAGTTATCGGTGGAGTGGTGGAAGCAGTGGACTGCGGGGACTGGTCCAACGCTGTGGGCCGTCGCCTGCCGGGGGCGGCGACCCGTCCGTGCTATAGGGCGAGGGCGTGTGCGTGCGCCTCGTCGAGCAGTTCCCGCACCGCCGAGGTGGTGGGTGCGACGGCGGTGACGAGCAGTGCTGGGCCGCCTGCCAGCGGTGCGAGGACGGCACACCCGTCCTTGGCACCGTTGCCGAGCAGTACGGGCTCCCGCAGGGCGTCGAGGCGGGGGTCGACCACCTGGCTTTGTTCACGAGAACGGGTTCTGGCTCAGCTTCTGGGCTCTGTCTCAGATTTGGGGGTGTCAGCCGGTTGATCAAGGTGAGAGAAGAATGCGGCGTCATAGGAGGTCGAAGTTGGCCCGGCCGTACATCTGTCTCTTCAGCAGCTTGATTCTGGTGACGTTGCCCTCGACCGCTCCCGAGGTGAAGGTGGTGGTCAGGGCGGCGAGTACTGCTGCGTGGTCGCGCCGTATGCCGGCGGCCAGGGTGCGGAGTTCTCGTTGTCCGTCGAGGTGGACGTCGGCGAGCCAGACGTCGAGGGCGAGATGCTCGCTGCGGCGTTCGCGCACCATCGCGGCCAGGCGCCGGGCGTATTCGGTGGTCGTGGTCAGGGCGGGACTGCGTTCGCACAGCTCGCCGAGGCACTTGCGCTCGGTCTCGGTGAGGTGTTCGGGTCGGCGCATGATCCAGTCGGTGACCCGGCGGACGGTCAGATGGGGCAGCGGAGCATCCGTGGGGAACTCGGAGTGGAAGGAGACGTTCACGCAGGTGAGACGATCCGCCACCAGTTCCGCATGACCTACGAGCCGAACCTGCCCAACCTGCGCCAGGTCCACCTGATGCACGAGGAACTCTTCGACGAACTCGCGCTCAGGGGCTATAGGGTCTCTGCGGGCCAGCTCGGCGAAAACATCACCACGCGCGGGGTGGACCTGTTGGGGCTGCCCACCGGCGCCCTGCTCCATCTCGGGGAGCAGGCGGTACTTGAGGTGACCGGACTGCGCAACCCATGCTCGAAGATCAACGACTTCCGCAAGGGGCTGCTCGGCGAGGTCTTCGCCATGGACCCCTTGTCCGGCGAGTTCACGTTCAAGTGTGGCGTCATGGCTGTGGTCCGCCGTGGCGGAACCGTCCGCCCCGACGATTCCATCCAGGTCGAGCACCCGCCACCCCCTCACCGCCCGCTGGAACGGGTCTAGGTTCTTGTTCCGTGGTCATC